>JBNLGG010000060.1:0-25146 GCA_050305935.1 Cyclobacteriaceae bacterium
TATGGTTTTCTCGCTGGTTTCGGATGGGTAGCCACTTTTATTGGAACGCACTACCTGTTTGAAAGAAGATCTTTTAAATTATTTCTAATCAATGCGGGCTATTCCATTGTAGCCCTGACGGTTATGGGAATGATATTAGGAGCGTGGAAGTGATTTGATCTTCTACGCTTGCCTCCTACATCTGCACATCTTTTTTCATCGGTACAGGCTCAGGAATTTCTGACTTGTCCACCCCAATCATCTCGAGAATGTCAATCTCAATGGCTCTGGAAATGGTGGAAATAGGCACATCATTTGGCGAGCCTTCAAAGGGGTTTTCTCCCACCGTCCCGATGCGCTGCATGGTATTGAATACCCAGGAAACAATAGCCGAAAAAGGCACTCCAAGCCAAACAAAATAAGGGCCGACGACTGCGAACTTTTCCGACAACTTCACCGACAGGTCCGAAAACTCCGGTATCACGCCAAAGGGCAGTAGCAGTACAAATACGTTGACAAAATCATAGCCAAGGGTAGCATATTGACGAGGGTAGGGAAAGTTTTTGATGCGCTCCGACTTCCCCTGGTGGGTAATCAGATCTGATATTTTTGATTCCAATTCTAGAAAGGAAAACTCCCAAATAATGCCTTTTTCCTTCAATTCCCGTAAATGATTCATTTGGAATTCCAGTACCGACCCTGCTTTATTGGTCCTGGCCATGATCTTTTGATGCTCTTCCTTCGAAAGGTATTTTTTTAAATCTTCTTCAAGTGTCGATTCTAATTCCGGGATATGGATCATACTCACCCAGTTCTGGTTTTTTTTATTTCGCCGATAGGCTTCCCAGGGACGGAGTTCCCGCATAGCATACCGCAGGCAGGTAAGCCAGGCAATGTGGCGTCGAACAATGGTTTTCTTTTGTGCCTCAAGCTCTTCCTCACTCATAGGACTTTTGGCATATTCGTTGGTGATCATGTTTTTCACCATGATGGTAAACATCCGCGAATCATTTACAATGCTACCCCAAATCTGGCGTGCCTCCCACAACCGCCCATACACCGCATTGCTCTGAAAACCGATCAGAAAAGCGACAGCCGTACCTATCAGCGCGAGGGCAGTCCAGGGCAAACGCAGCCATTGAAGTCCTATCAATTCATAGAGGAAAGCAATGATCAACCCCCAGACCAGGAAAAAGCGGATCTCCCGGATCGTCCAGAGGAACATAAGTTTTGTACTGTATTTCTTTTTGGTGTACATAGGTGGTTAGTTTCTAACTAGAATGATATACTGAAACAAAGGAGACTGGATATTCTAATTTGCAATATAAGGACAAGAATCGATTTCAGCGAGAATTTGTGAGTTAAGAGATCGTTACTCAGCAGTTTAGCAGCTACTGGCTGGTGAGAAATGTTAAAAGAATCATAACTCGCAATATCAACGCCATCCACCTCTCTGATTACACAGCCACCTTAATCCACCTGGCAGTTCAATTTCGGTTCATGAGGAATGTATAATGTAACTGTGTTAAAAATTGGTTGATATGGGAGATGAAGATTAATATTGCCATGGAAAACGATTTCCCATTCATGCGTCAAAAGCAAGTCAATTTATTTCATGTACCCATACATGATCTGTTCCAAAAAGTAAAGGACAATTTTCCATTCTATCAATATCACTACCAGAAACATCAGGTAATTCTTGAAAATGAACATCACGAAGTTATTGGTTATATCCGTCTGCCACTGCATTTAGCCATCAATGAAAAGCTTGTAATAACAGATCCGGAATCTTTGGTATTGTACCTAAGTATTGAATCTGGGAATGCAGCATTATGTATCATGGAAGGAAAGGAAAATACTTATCACACCACTTTCTCAGCCTATATGACTCGTAAAAAGCAGGGGTTTAGCCAGATTAAATATTTGAATAAGAAGGGTAAGTCGAGGGCAGGATCGCGGGTGCGGTTGGCCTCTACCGTTGAGTTTTTTGAAAAGACAAACACAACATTGACCTTGCTGTTTGAGGAGTATGAATTTGCGCGAATTGCAGTAGATTGTCCTTCTACGCTTACTCCGTATCTTCATCAATCCAAAATACCCTGTCCCTTTGACAAGAAGGATAGCCGTCTTTACAAAATCCCGCTTCACATCCCGCAATCCAATTTCACCAACCTGTATGCCGCCATTAAAAAGTTAATGGCGCCAACCCTTTTTTTTGATGAAAAAAATGAAGGTCTGTGGGAACTATTTATATAGACAGTCACAGGTGCTATATTCCGTTTTACTTTCGGTGGTTAATTAATTTATTCGTATAATTGCAACAATTATAACGACTTTTAGTCATTTTTTACATTCGACTTTTATGCGGTTTTTAGTCATTTTTTTTCTCTTCATTTCTCTTCAGGTATTCAGCCAAAAAGATCAAAACCTCCGATTCATTGAGAATAAAGGGCAGTGGAATGAACAAATAGACTTTCAGGCAATGGTGCCGGGAGGTCGGCTTGGCGTATCTGCTACGGGATTTCATGTACAGCTTCTCGATATGGACAAAATGGACGAACTGCACATGGAAGGCCATGAGGCGATCAGTGAAGCTACAGGCCGCCATATTGAGGAGCCTATCAATGCACATTATTTTCAAATCAATCTTGTAGGAGCAAATAAAGATGCAAAAATTCAATTGGAGCATCCATTGGACGGTTATTACAATTATTTTGTTGGGAGCGATACCTGTAAATGGAAATCCAATGTCCTTGCATACGAAACCATAGTGTATAAAAATGTATATAATGGGATAGACTTTCGCATTTCTTCCAATGGACAAAATTTGAAGTATGATTTCATGGTCATGCCGATGGCAGACCCTTCACAAATTAATATTGAATATTGCGGCATCTCCACCATTGAAAAATGGGATGACGATCTAAAAATAGAAACCATGGTGGGTTCGCTGCTTGAGCTCAAACCGGTTTCATACCAATTCAGGGATCATACGAAGCAGTTTGTTGCCAGTGAATTCAGGCTTACCAATAATAATGTCACCTTTTCTTTTCCGGAGGATTATGACGAATGCAGTGAGCTCGTGATTGATCCATTGTTAATTTTCTCTACCTATTCAGGTTCCACCGCGGATAATTGGGGGAGTACCGCAACACCCGGTGAACATGGGACACTTTACTCAGCCGGTGTAACAAAACAAGATCTTGGAGGGGCATTTCCCGCCACTGTAGGTGCCTACCAAACCACCAACAACGGAAAATTTGACATAGGTATATTGAAATATGATTCTGCCGGTACCAAGCTTTTATATGCTACCTATCTTGGCGGCTCTAATAACGACTCACCCAAGAGCCTGGTGGTAGATGGATCAACGAACGATTTAATTGTGCTGGGCATCTCCAGTTCACCGGATTTTCCTACCAGTACTGGCGCTTTTGACTCAACCTTTAATTTTGGCACCAATATATTCAATCGTGTTTTCAATACGGAAGATCAGTGGGATATCGCATTGACCCGCTTGACATCTACAGGTGATCAGCTGATCGGGTCAACCTACCTGGGAGGATCGGGGAACGATGGGTTAAACACGCCTAAACAATCGGGTGGCCCGCTGGTGGTAAATTATGGCGATGAAATGCGAGGGGATGTGATCACGGATTCTTTAGGATACGTTTATGTCAATTCGGTCACAGCCTCCAGCGATTTTCCCATTGTTAATGGATACGACAGCACCTTTAATGGCATTACCGATGGAGTGGTGGCAAAATTCAACCCGGATTTATCTTCCCTTATTTGGTCCAGCTATATTGGGGGGTCGGAATTTGATGCGGCTTATTCCATTAAACTGGACATGAATAACACCATTGTGTTGGCGGGAGGTACATCCAGCGCAGATTTTCCGATGACCGCTGGTTCCTATCAGACAACTTTTAATGGGATTGTTGATGGATGGATTGTTCGAATCTCGGGAGATGGCCGCACACTATTGAATGCAACGTTTACCGGTACGCTATCATTTGATCAGGTATATTTTATCGACTTGAATTCCAGTGGCAGTGTGTTTTGCTATGGCCAGACTGCCGGAAATATGCCAATCACCCCTGGTGTGTATAGTAATCCGGGCAGTGGGCAATTCTTACAGAAATTATCTCCTGATCTAAGCACCCTGGAGTTTTCTACCGTTTTTGGGTCAGGCACGACCGGAGGATTGGTCATCCCCAACATCTCTCCAACGGCCTTTTTAGTGAATGATTGCGATAATATTTACCTGGCTGGCTGGGGAGGATTTGTAAACTCTAGTCCGCAAACAGGATTTTGGCAGAGCACCACGGAGGGGATGCCTATCACAGAAGATGCCTACCAGGAGACGACCTCGGGCTCCGACTTTTATTTTATGGTCCTGAATGGAAATGCTACGCAACTAGTATATTCTACGTATTTAGGGGGCAATTCTTCAAAAACACATGTAGACGGGGGGACTTCCCGTTTTGACAAGTATGGCATTGTGTATCATTCCGTTTGCTCAGGTTGCTCGTATGGCAATGAAACCGGCCAGGCCTCTTCAGATTTTCCTACCACGCCAAATGCCCATTCACGGGTAAACCGAAGCCTGAACTGTAATAACGCAGCCTTTAAATTTGATTTATCTTCCCTACGTGCGCTGTTCGAAACCAATAATACCACTTGGACAATGCCCGGTTTTAACAATGTGTGTTACCCTGATACCATTGTTTTTCAAAACATCAGTATTGGTGGAAAAGATATCAAATGGGATTTTGGTGACGGCACCATCGTTGAGCAAACCGATGAAGACCCAAAATGGCTCTACCACCAATACCAGCAGGAAGGGCAGTACCCAGTGAAACTTATCATTACAGACCTTAGCACCTGTAGTCAGGTTGATTCGGTGATTAAGATAATTAACTACTTTAAGGAAGATATTACTGTGGGTGACGATGCATTTGTTTGCGAGGGGGCAAGCTACCAATTGACAGCCTCTGGTGCTGTCAGTTATTATTGGACAGGCACCGATCCCTCATTTTCCTCCACCGAGCAAAATCCCATAGTCTGGCCTGAAAATGTCCTTACGTCGTATTTTGTTACGGCCGTTGATGCCGATGGATGCTCGAAAACCGACACGGTCAACCTTTATCTTATATTGGATGTGCAGGCAGGTTTTCAAACCTTTAGCCCGGATTATTCAACTCCCGATTTTAACAATGTATGCTTCCCCGATTCGATACTTTTTGAAAATCAAAGTATTAATGGCGAAAACTACCTTTGGGAATTTGGCGATGGGACGCTTTTGCAGACTACTGATGCAGATACATCCGTTGTCTTTCACAGCTATGAGCAAGAAGGTGAGTATGAGGTGAAACTAAAGGCCTTTAATTCTGCATCCTGCAATAATCCCGATGTAGCGACGAAAACCATCCATTATTTCAAAGATGAGATCACTATTGGGGAGGATGGCGAAATTTGCGAAGGATCCTCCTTCCAGTTGTCCGCTACAGGAGGAGCCGATTATCAATGGACGACAGAGGAAGGTGAATTTACGTCATCCCAGTCCTCACCGGTTGTTCAGCCAGTAAACACGACTTCATACTATGTGACGGTTACCGATGCCAATAATTGCATCAGAAAGGATACCCTGTTGGTAAGAGTGATTAATCGCGTGGAGCTGGATTGGGATTATCAGCTACTAGCAAACTGCACGGGGCTGCCGGCAGTTTTTGTCCAGAATTTCGCTCCTGACCAGGATGAGATTGTCTATACATTTGACTTTGGAGATGGAATAAGCTCCACAGAATCCGAAGTTGTGCATAGTTATGAGAACGAAGGAACATATTCGCTGAAATTCATGGGAGAAAAGGAAAATTGCGGGTTTGGCGAAACGGTTGAAATACCTGTGTATAATGTGTTGATACCCAACGTAATCACTCCGAACGGTTCACCCGGTTTAAACGACGAGTTCCAGGTGGCCTTCGGTTCGGCATTGATTTCACCCTTGGAGGCAGGTATGACCATACAATTAATTGTTTTAAACCGTTGGGGGGAAGTTGTCTTCGAATCTGCAGATTATAAAAATGACTGGAATGGAAAGGATCTTGATCCGGGAGTGTATTATGTTCAGGTTAAAATCGGAGAGCAGACAACCTGTAAAAACTGGTTGCAAATACTTAAATAATGGAAAAACATCTCGTCCTTTTTTTAGTTTGCAGTTCGATATTTTTTGGAAATGCATACGCACAACAACCGCTCAGCGCTACTCAGCAGGCGGCTCGTTCATCACAAAATGGGATTGTAAAAACATACTACCCAAAAGACCGGGTCTACGAAGCACCGAGGGCCCTTGAATTCGCAGAACAGACCGTCACATATAATGATCTTCAGGCCAATTTTCATGAGACCCTCACCATTCCGGAGACCTTCACATTTACCGAGACGGAATCCAGCCTGGATAACATCGGCATGCGGCATCACTTTTGGCAGCAAAATTATCAGGATATACCCATAAAGGGCCTGGGATACCGCATACACGAACGGAATGGGTACATCACCGCCGTTAATGGAAAGGCCGTGACAAAAATATCCCTGGAGGGCGTTTCAACCTCAATCAGTGAACGTGATGCTTTTAAAATAGCGGTGGAACATTTACAGACAAACGACACCATATTCCGAACCGGTGAAAAGTTAATTGTTTCAAAGGACTACACATATTCCCCCGGAAGCTTTGCAGTGGCCTATCAATTTGATATAGATGTATCGTTGATCGAACGGTGGAGGATTTCAGTGGATGCGCAAAGTGGCCAAATCATTAACCAGGAAAGCCTGGTGAAAAGTTGTCTGGGACCACCACCTCCCCAGTATGGTAACGGAACAGGATTGACAAACTACTATGGCACTAAAACCATTAAGGTTGACTTGAATGACAATGGCTCCTCCACGCTCAATGGCCAGTCTGCCAACGGGGGAAGATTTGGAGTCCGTGATTTTGGCAACAAAAATCCTTTGTTATTGGCGTTCTTTCCCAATGAGACCCATGGCCCCATAATTTCATCCTCCAATAACAATTATATTTCTGTCAGGCAACAAGCAGCGGTATCGGTTCAATGGGCAGTCGAGCAAACTTTTGAATACTATTTTACTGAACATAACCGCAACAGTTTCAACAACGGTGGCAAGTACATTAATTCCTATGTACATGTTGGTGATGATTATGACAATGCATTCTGGACTGGAAAATTATTGGCTTTTGGTGACGGGAGTAATAATAACCCACCTGTAGAGCTTGACGTAGTGAGTCATGAGTTTACCCACGGTGTAACACAGTATGAGGCTGCGTTGATCTACCGGAATGAATCCGGCGCCCTGAATGAATCCTTTTCTGACATATTTAGTAAGGCGGTTGAATTCAATACACTAGGGGATGAGGCATCCTGGCAGATGGCGGTGCATTTTAGGCCAGGAGGTATACGTGATCTTAGCTACCCAAATCATAAATCGCAACCTGATACCTATCGGGGTGATTACTGGTACAATGGCTATGAAGATAATGGGGGTGTACATATAAATTCGGGTGTACAGAACTTTTGGTTTTATCTGTTGTGCGAAGGTGGCAGTGGCATCAACGACAAAGAAGTCAGCTATTCCATCGATCCGATCGGCATGGATACCACGGTCAATATTGCATATCGCAACTTAAATGAATATCTCATTTCTACGTCAGATTATCTTGATTGCCGCATTGGTTCGCTCCTGGCGACTGCCGATCTATATGGAAAAGATTCAAAAGCATATGAAGAAGTAGATAAAGCCTGGGATGCAGTAGGGGTGATCGATGAGCCCATTATTACCGGGCTGAATATATTTGACATCACAGCCACTACTGTAAAGTTAAATGGAAGTCTGTTGCCCAGAGGCGCTACAGTATCCTATCATTTCGAATATGGCACCACTACTGCGTATGGTAGTTCTACTTTAGCGAAGGAATACAACGGTACCGTTGAAGACACAATTACAGGCTTGCAAAGCGAAACCAAATATTATATTCGACTGGTTGCCATCAATGAGAATGGCAGCTCTTTTGCAAGCCGGGAATTCACAACCATTTCGCTGGCTCCTTTGGTAAATATTAAACATACGGTTGATGTAACAGATTCCAGTGCCATTTTATATGGCCGGGTAAACCCAAATAGCAGAGCCACCTCTTTTTATTTTGCTTATGGTTCGACATCAGCCATGGAATTGTCTACGCCGTCCTTTCCATTGCCCGATACCACCGAATACCTGGATGTATCGGCCCATGTTACGGGGTTATTGTCGCGGGAGACATATTTTTACAAGTTGGTGGCGACGAATGATTTTGCCTCATCAGCCACGGATTCGGTTAGTTTTTTTACAGCGTTGAAACCTGTTGTTTCCTCTTTTACACCCGTCGTGGCTATGGTAGGTGAGGAGATCACAATTACGGGGATGCGATTCAATCCGATAGCAGATCAAAATATCGTATGGTTTGGGAGCAGTCGGGGAACAGTCCTGTCCGGAAGTACCTCAGAATTAAAGGTGGAAGTACCTCAGGGGGCATCCTTTGGGCCTGTAATCGTATTGGATACAGAATCGGGATTGTCCGCGGAATCCGTAATTGAATTTGTTCCTACATATTCTGGAGATTTTGATCGGGGCGGCTACCAGCTTCGGGCGACGTATAATGATTTTACCGTATCCAAAAGTAACGTTAACCAATTGGCAGTGCGAGATATGGATGGTGACGGAAGACCCGATATCGTAGCTTCTCATATTGATGGCATCACTATCTTCCAAAATATAAACACAGGAGAAGACATCAGCAATGAATCGTTTATTCCCGCAAATATTCCCATCAATGTTTCATTCTACTTTCTTTCTCTGGTGGATCTTGATGGGAATGGGTTGTCAGATGTTGTTGGGTACAATCAGGAGGGGCTACGCATTTATCCTAACTTTTCCGTGCCGGGCTATATATATTTTGGAGTCCCGGTGGATGTACCAATCGGAAACTGGAGAAATTACCAATTCAAAGATTTTGATGATGACGGACACATTGATTTCGCCTGTACCGGGTATATTTCTGCGGATAGTTCGTTATTGGCAGTTTTTAGAAATTTAAACCCCAAAGGAGTCCTGTCAGACGATGGTTTCGCTCTAAGACATGAGCAGGTGCTTCCCCATAGGTATTTCAGGTTTATGACGACTGAGGACATAAATAATGACGGAAAACCGGATTTATTGGCTTCTGAATATAATACCGATTTTTTTTCGATCATTGTAAATAATAGCCAACCTGGTGTATTTGATTTTCAAGAAAGCTTTATTCAGGACACCATCAGTGGAAGGTACTCAAATTATGTTGCGCAAGATCTCAATCATGATGGCTGGAAGGACATAACTGCCTATTCACATTATGACACGGATAAAATAGTGGTTTTTGATAATAGGGGACAGGACATTTCTCAATTAAAACCTGTGATTGCAGCAGATGGAAACATCCTTCGATCGATACAGCCCGGGGATGTTAACGGGGATGGCAAGGTAGATTTATTGGTTGGGGACTACGATGGCAGGTTTATATTCTTAAAAAACAACACCGAAAACGGGCTGGCAATTACCGACTCGTCCCTGGTACTCTTTGAGCACTATGGCATCAATGAAAATAAAGATGAGGTGGTGTCGCAAGTTATCCTCACAGACCTGAATGGAGATGGTCGGCCCGAGGTTATCAATAATCTCCGCTATAGTTTTTATCCCTATAAAGGAAATCAGATTGAAATCTGGCAGAATACTCCAAATGATTGTTTGGATCCCTCGCTAATTACCGTTTCAGTTAAAAGGAACGGCGCTACCATCCATTTACCTGCGAATACAACCATCGAAGATTTTGAGATCGAATATGCCTCTATTAACTCAACGAATTGGCGCCGGCTTAATACGTTATCGCTAAGCAACCTTCCGGCAGGCGCGTCCTATAAGCTCAGGGCACGAGCAACTTGTTATTTAGGGTTTACCGGGTATCATTTTATCGAGTTCACCACCGAATGTGTAGCTCTGGAAACCTTTCAAATTAGTGATGTACAGATCGATCAGGTGACATATGAGGCATCAGGACTGAGTGATTTTGAAGTCCAGTATTCTGTCGGCGGCGAAGACATCTGGGTCACTGCCGGACGTTTTGATAATCAGATTACGGGTCTATTGCCAGGCACCTTGTACGATCTACGATACAGAGGGCGATGTTATACACCCACTGAATTTAATTATCTTCAATTTACTACTCTCTGTCCAACCATTGGAACGATAACGATTAAGGAGTTGACCTACAATAGCGCAACAGTTAGCGCTCCCGACCATTACGCAGGTGAGCCAATATTTGAATACAGTGAAGATTCCATCTCGTGGGATATATTGGATTCATCAAACACATTGAATGGCCTTATTCCCGGGAAAAAATATTTTGTGCGCGGTAAGCTGGGATGTACCAATATCCACTCTGAATATATCTATACTTCGTTTATCACACCATGTCCAAGAGTTTCTGCTTTAACGGTTCAATCCATTACCCCATTTTCTGCGAATCTGGTTTGGCAGGATGAATCCGAAACAGACAGTTATGTGATTACCTATGCGACGATAGATGGACCAGCCAGAACGGTTGAGACCAATGCAAGATCTGTGTTGATCCATGATTTATCTCCCGGCACCACCTATTTAGTCACCGTAGCTCCAATATGTATCAATACCTTAAATGTCAACACAAGGTTCTTTAACACCGAGTGCTATACGCCATTTAATGTAAATGTTCATGATATTACCTATACCTCTGCATCGCTTTCATGGGAGAGCAATTATAGTGGTGCTCCCTATTTGGTGGATTATTCCATCACAGGAAGCAATGATTGGACTACCAAGGAAACCACCACAACAGATCTGGTGCTAAATGACTTAAGGCCCGGGACAAGCTACGATATCAGGGTTCATATCCATTGCGAGAGTGTGACAGAACCTTTTGTATCAACCAAAATGGAAACCAGCTTGTATGAAGAGACTGTGGTGGCTCCTAACCCGACAGAAAATATTATCACGATATATCCGTCCAAAAACTTAATTGGCAATCCTTTTATGATCTATGATGACACAGGTAGGAAGGTAGCCGACGGGTTGTTACAGGGTTACTCCTTTGATTTTTCTACCTTTCCATCAGGCACTTACATTATCAAAATAGATGGGGAACACACCATGAAGATCATTCGGAAGTAGGTTGCGGAGACTATTTTCTTTCCATTCGACCCTTCCACTATCCATCGCATTCACAAAAGCATTTCTTCTTCCTATTCCCACCATCATCTCTCTGTTTTTCAGTGGTTTCCTTCCATCATATTGCTATCTTTGACTAAGAACCTCCAAGGGCTTTTTTACTTAAAAGCATCAAAATGAAAAGATACCTGAGCATAGTTATATTGATTTTGATGATTTCCTCCTGTGTAAAAACATCAAAACTGGAAAATGAAGAGTGGATACAGCTTTTTGACGGCACTTCACTTGAAGGATGGCGTGCCTATAATGGTGATCAGCTTCCTCCGGGATGGACCATCAAAGAGGGTGAATTGACCTTTGACACAGAATTAGGCATGGAGCAGGATTACACCGGCGGGATTGATATCATCTATGGCCTGGAAGAGTTTGATAACTTCGAATTGTACCTGGAATGGAAATTGCCGGAAGGAGGGAACAGCGGTATTTTTTATCATGTGAAGGAAGGTTATGCCAGCCCGGCAGACATTTGTCCCGAATACCAGTTGATAGACGATGCCAACTATGCCCGCATTCACGACATCACCGAGTACAATACAAGCGTCGGTTTTGAAAACCCCTCGCAGCTTCATCCCCTGCAAAAAACCGGAGCCGACTATGCCATGTATCCGGCGGACGAAGAGCAAAAGGTCCTCCATCCGGTAGGAGAGTGGAATACCACAAGGATCATATTTACCCCGGAAAAAGCCGAGTATTGGCTTAACGAGAAGAAAGTCGTCTCCTTTGTTCCCTGGTCAGACGATTGGTACCAAAGGAAGAATTCGGGCAAATGGAAAGATGCTCCTGATTATGGGAAATTCAAATCCGGATACATAGGCCTTCAGGACCATGCAAGTCCGATTTGGTTCAGAAACATTAAGATTAAAAAACTTTAAAAAGCACCGCCATGAAAAAAAGAGAATTCCTTAAAACTACTGCCCTCATAGCTTCCGGAATAACCCTTTTTCCATCTTTCATTTCTAATGTTAATGAATCAAAGCGACTGAGAACAGCCCATATCGGTCTCGGTTTTCAGGGAATGGAGGATCTGCGGGATATTTCGTCTCATAAACTCGTAGACGTGGTGGCGCTGTGCGACGTGGATGCGGACAATGTAGCTGAGGCAATGAAAAAACATCCGAGGGGAAAGGTTTATTCGGACTACCGGAAGATGTTTGAGGAGATGAGCAATGAGATCGATGCGGTGGTGGTGGCCACCCCTGATCACCATCACGAACCGGCGTCCATGATGGCGATGGAAAGGAATAAGGCGGTCTATTGTCAAAAACCTTTGACCCACCACGTGTCGGAAGCCCGTGCAATGAAAAAGATGGCGGAAGAAAAGAAGCTGGTCACGCAGATGGGAATCCAGGTTCATTCATTTTATGATTATAAACTGGCTACTTTGCTTATCCAGGACGGAATCATTGGTAAGGTACGCAGGGTGCATGCCTGGTCACCCAAAAACTGGGGCTATGACGGGCCGAAACCCGAAGGAAGCGATCCTATCCCAAAATCCCTGGACTGGAATCTTTGGCAGGGACCGGCTCCCAAAAGACCTTACAAAAAGGATTTTTACCATCCCGGCAATTGGCGAAAAATCATGGATTACGGCTGTGGCACCCTTGGAGACATGGGCGTACACATTTTTGATACGCCCTACAACGCACTGGCGCTTGATGTTCCTCTGACGATCACGAACAGTTGCCGTGAGCCCAACGGGTTTGGCTTCCCTGAAAAAAACAAAGTGACTTATGAATTTCCGGGCACCAAGTACACTACAGATAAACTGACGTGGATTTGGTACGATGGGGAGGGAGCACCGACCTATGATGAAGAACTATTAATGCCGAAAGATGGCCCCTTACCCGATCAAGGGGCACTGTTCGTAGGTGAGAAAGGCCGTTTGTTGCTGCCTCATTTTATGGAACTTCCCAAGCTCATTGTCAACAGCAGGTACAGGGAGCTGGATGCCGCGCAAATCGAAAAATACAAACTCGGCACACCGGTCCGAAATTACGAATCCGAAGGTCCAAAGCACTATCATCAGTTTGTCGATTCCTGCCTGGGGGAAGACACTACCACAGCCCCGTTTTCTTATGCTTCAAGGCTGACGGAAACCATTTTGTTGGGTGTCATTGCCGGACGATTTCCAAACCAAACCCTGCACTGGGATGCTGAAAAAGCCCAATTCGCTGAGGCGGAAGCGAATCAGTATTTGGACGGAGTGTATAGGGAGTATTAGGGTAAAATGGTGACAGCCATTGTCTTTCATTATTCATCTTTTTCCGGTAATAAAAACCGGTCGGTGATAAGAAAATTTAACCCAAGGTGAATATAACGACTGTAATACGGCTCAAAGTCTTCCACGTTGGAACTTTGATAACTGAAACTTGAGGACCCGTACTGGAAATCCACCTTGACATATTTGTATCCAAGCCTAATTGTAATCCCAGGCTCCAGCACCAGTGTATTCTTTTTTTTATAAAAAAAATTTCGGACCTCAAACTGCTCGGATGCGTCAATTAGTTGGTAGTCACTGTACAAATAGGAAATGTAGGAAATCCTTGGAGTGAAGGCGACATCGATTACTTTATGTGAAATGCCAATGGTTGGTTGGATATATGTCTTTAACAGATGAGTATCGATATATTCGCTCTCCCGATTATTCTTAATAGTCATATACCCAACACCACCTATGATTTCTGCTGCTCCCATTTCTTCATTTCCAAAAACTGTGTAACAACCAACTCCCAATTCCACATAGGAGCCCTTTCCATTCCAGTTATTGCCGTCGTTGTTATTATTACTATGATTCAGATAGGAAGCTGTCAAAACGGTATGATCGCTTGCCGAGGTGGCGAATCCCAGGGCAATGCCTTCACCGAACTCTCCGGTGGATGGATTGTGTGATTCACTATAGCCTGCTGTGATATTCACCTCTCCCTGCTTATGGAATAAAGGTGCATTGTATGACACATTTGAATACATAGTTGGTGAGCAGCCATACATACACATCAGGCATGCTGCGAAGAAGGGAGCCAAAAGGGTTTTCATAGCGTAATGGTTTCAGCTACGGAATTTAGCTATTAACTAATTTTGTAACAATAGATGATGAATCAATAATCATTACTCTTCTTTAGAGCTATATTTTTGCTAAATCTCCATTTCGTTTCAAAAACGAAAGAGGACTTCCATTCTCCTTCTACTTGCTATCGTTTTCGATCGAAGGAGAATGAATGATAACCTAAAAAAAGCTAAAGTTGATCAACCACGATCCGGCCTGAAAACTCAAACGAGGTATAAAAAGCTAGGTCATTTTGACAAAGGATGGGATGCCTGCTTATCCGTTTTACCAAATTATTTAAACAGTGAAGTCACCGAACCCAGGGGTTTATTGCTTGGGATTATGCAAGTTCCAGATTGAATCCTATAATCGAAAGCAAAGATTCTTCGCCCCAACTAATTAGGAAGCAGTGGTTTCGAAGTCTCGGTAACGAAAGGAATAAACCGTCGCCCAGATCCGCCGTTTTTCACCGGTGGAGGGGAGGCGGACCAGAGTCTATGCCCGGGTGACATTAAAAATAAAGAACCTTTCAATAATTCACCACCAATCGATCTACCAATGCAAAACCACAGTCTTCAGCCGGCTGAAAAAGATAGACTAACCTCAGACATAATTTGCCATTCGGATCTTTTACTGAAAAATACATTTTAATGTCTTCAATCATGTCTACTGCCAGCCGATCCTGCTCATCGCATTTGGTGACAAATGCCAGGTACTTTAGCCAGTATTGTACTTCCGGTTGCTGTCTTTCCTCTTCATGCAACAGCAAATGAAAGAAATCTTCAGGTTCTTCCGGTGGATCCTCATCCAGGTTCCAGGACAAGCAGTTCGTAAGGGTGATAATCGCTTTATCATAGTGGTCATATAGGGTAGAATCCACTAACTCGCAATTTCCCTTGTATTCACCCAGGTTATGTGTATCCTTTGTCACCTTGAATTTTAGTGCATGTTGCCATGTTTTTAAACTGATTTCTACCATTTCTAGTGCCTCTCTATTCGGAAAAATCTTGACTTTCGTAGGCAAAGCATCGTTTGGATCAAGAAAGACCCTCGGGGTACAAAAGGACATTCCGATAAGGATGAAAAAGAGGATGAACCACAAATATTGGAGACGCATAAACAACCGTATCTGCTTTAAAAGTGTCATCAAGCTACTTCATTGAGATTATAAATTCCAAACATCTCCTAAGAAAGTGAACAGATGTGCGAACTCATACGCTCAACTCCAAAAAGTTAAACGGTTAACTTTCTAAAGTTGACCGTATGTAAAGTTATTGGCAGGCTTTCGGGATCAAGCAGCTGTTATTACCTGAACAATCTTTTTTGAATAATCTCAGTTTATTTTGTTATTTGTTCTGGTAAGGTTTTAAAAGAATGGCGACCAGAACCCAATTAATTTTTCCCAGTCCCAAAAAAAACGATCAGGTATTTTTTAACCCGGATAAAATTCTCCCAAACATGATACGATTTGCCCTCATAAATGCATCTTTTTTAATTCTCGCGGTGTGCCATCATACAGTGCTTGCGCAGGAAATCGTTTACCAAAAAACGGCTGATTGGGTAACAGAAATTGAATATCCATCCGAAAGTCAGGTATCTAAATATGATGTCACATCTGGTGTTTATTACAAGCTGGTGGATTACCAAACAAACTTTGAGAAAAAAAGCACCTATTTCCATTTCGTTCAAAATATCGTATCCAGCAGTGGTGTTTCCAATGCCTCACAGTTGTCAATCCCTTATGACACTGCATACCAGCACCTCATTTTCCACAAATTGATTGTATGGAGAAATGGTAGTGCTATTGATAAAACCAGCGAAACAACGTTTGAATATGTGAAAAATGAGCAGGAGCTGCAATCGAATATTTATACCGGATTAGTAACTGCATTGGCCGTAATCGAAGACCTTCGAAAAAATGACCTGTTGGAAATCGCCTACACATTAAAAGGAATAAACCCCATTTATGAGGGCGCCCAATACCGATCAATGCCTTTAGAAGATCTCAATCCTATTGATAAAATCTTCGTTCGGATGATATATCCTTCTGATCAAAGATATACATACCAATGTAATGGTTGCAGGCAGGGAGAAGTTACGCAGCGTAACGCGGATGGCAATACAGAGCTGGTAGTAGAAAGAATAAATGTGGAGGCCCTGGAAATAGAAGAAACCCTTCCTAGCTGGATTATTCCATATGACTATTTGGAAGTAAGCAGTACTAATTCCTGGGCGGGCGTTAATGAGTGGGCGTTACGCATATTCGATCAGGATGAAGACAAGCTAATCGAAAAGGTATTTGAGGAAATTTTTTATCCGGAATATGATACTGAAGAAAAGATAGATGCCATTATCGATTTCGTACAGAATGAAATCAGGTACATGGGAATCGAGTCCGGGATTGGAAGTATTAAACCTTTTTCACCCAATCAAACCATTACCCAGCGTTTTGGCGATTGCAAAGATAAGTCACTGTTAATGGTGTCTATGTTACGGAAAATTGGCCTGGAAAAGAGTTATCCTGCCTTTGTGAACTCCACCATGCTCAAAAACACCGCGCATCTTCTGCCAAGTGGTTATGCCTTCGATCATTGCATTGTCAATTTTAACTTCAACGGTGAGGATTACTGGATAGATCCTACTAATTCACATCAGGGCGGATCTTTTAATCAGATGATCACCTCTGATTTTGAAAAGGCGCTGGTCATTAAGGAAGGGACGACCGAATTAACATCCATGAAGGTTGTTGATTCTGTGAGCAGGTACACGGCATTTGAGGAGTTGGATATTTCCTCTTACGAAGAACCCGCGACCTTGAAGATCACAACTGAAATGAGAGGGGGTCGGGCGGACTTTATGAGGCAATTACTGGAATACTATTCACGGAAAGAAATCTCTGATGCTTTCAAATATCCCTACGGACTGGTTTTCCCTTCGATCCAGGAAAGTCAGAAATTGATCATAAAAGAAGATGAAGAGCACAACATCATTGAGACGGAGGAAAATTATACAATGGCAGATGTCTGGGATAATGATCAGGAGGCATTGAACGGAAAAAGAACCCTCACATATGAACCTGCTAACCTTTATAATTATGTGTATGTGGCTGCCTGTGAGTCAAAGAAAAACCCTGCGTATTTTGACTACCCTTCCAGATATAAACAAATGACCGTTATTAAGCTGCCATCGGCAATCACGTTTGATCCGGAAGACATCTTTGTCGAAAACGTAGCCTTCCAATACTCACAAACTTCCCGGATGATTGACGCGACGACCATCGAAATGACTTATCAATTCGAAAGCAAAACAAAAGAAATCGCACCTGCTGATTTTCCTGAAGTTTGCAGGGATATGAATGAGATAGCTAATAATGTGAGCATCATTTTTACCTTCCCCAAATTTGAGATTGATATTAGTAGTTTGCTGCAGAATTTAAATTCGAATCTTTCAAAAAAAGTGACTTTCAAGATGGATAGCGCCCAATTATTAATGAATGACTCTACCCGTCAAAGTGAAACAGACAATAAATTGATCGTTGAAAATCAGCCGGAATATCCAGGGGGAATGAAGGCCTTCTATAAGGATGTTTTTAGAAATCTCAGGTATCCTGACGAAGCCAGAAAATCAGGCGTCAGCGGTAGGGTATTTGTGAGTTTTGTAGTCACTAAAACAGGGGAAATGGATTCCATCAAGGTCGTAAAGGGCATCGGAGCCGGATGTGATGATGAGGCGATCCGCTTGATGAAAAAACTTAAAAAATGGAAACCTGGCACCATAGATGGAAAGGAAGTAGACGTAGTCATGGTGCTGCCCATTACATTTAAGCTGTAGCGAGGGGAGAGGGGTTTAAAAAGAGGACAGACTGACTCGTCCTGAAAAAAGTTTACAGGTAAAAGGAATAGTCCTGTTATAAATTTACAGACTGCCAATGTCATCTCCCGTCCATCATTGCGGTCCAGGTTCGAATGGACTGCAAACGTTTATCAAATAGCAGCATTCCCAGTTTGAGAAAGTAATTTTGATCGATCAGGATTTATTCTTCCAGTATAACGAAGTCTCACGAACGTCTATTTTTATAAGATTCGTATTCATCTTTCTTTGCTTTAAATAGCGCCTAGCATCCGCAAAGTTATTCCTACACGACTCCTGACATTAGTTAAAAAAAAATGGAATGACTCATTTGTTTGATACTTGTAAATCGCTGAAAACCTGATAGTCATGCTATGGTTTAAAGGTTTTGGGTTGTAAACAAAATATAAATTAGTTTGTTTGATATGCTTTTATCCTATAAATTATTTCAACATTTTCTTTTTTGTGAAATGCAAAATACCAAATTAAGCTTTTTGATTTTCAATTTAAGTTCGTGTGCAGAATATCGCATTAAATGGGTCCTCTTTTTTTAAAGTGAATTAGGCGAAATTATATGAAGGGGAGTGTCATCATAATCTTCTTAATTTTTTTGCAAGTAAACTGCATTAAAGCTCAGTCAGGCAGGTGGAATTTCGATTATCTTACAGCAGAGGATGGCCTCTCAGACAACACAATATATACTGTATACCGAGACAGTAAAGATTACCTGTGGATTGGAACACAAAGGTTAGGTATTAATAAATATGACGGGAATAACATCACAATATATCAAAATGTTGATAGCAATCCGGAGTCAATTAGCAACAACGCCATACGGCATATCTTCGAAGACAGCAAAAGAAATGTATGGATAGGAACCATGAATGGACTGAATTTATATCATCGCGAAAATGATTCATTTACAGTATTTAAACACAGTGCAGATTCCGTCAATGACAACAATTACGTCACCTCTATTCTCGAAGATAGAAAGGGGAATTTATGGACCTCATATAACAATGGAATAGGTTTAACAAAATGGAACTACCAGGAGAATAGTTATGAGCGTTTCAGGATAAAAGCGTCAGATAATGATTACCTGGCCAATTGCATATTGTCAATCAAGGAAGATTCCAAAGGACATATCTGGGCTGTTACAAAAGATGCGGCTATTTATAGATTCGAACCGGAAACCGGAGATTTTGAGGCATACAGAGCCCCACTTGTTGATTTGGGTAAAGACATTGACAAAAGCTTATGTATTGACCACGAAGATAAAATATGGGTGGGTACATTTGGTAATGGATTATTCTCATTTGATCCAGCTACCGGTGAGTTTAATCATTTCGCTACAAACAGTGGTAATAGGGGCATTAACAATAACCTAATCAGTGACATCATACAAGTAGATAAAGATCATTTAATGATCTCAACAGACCAGGGAGGGATTAACTATTACAACATGGCCTCCAAAACATTTGAATATATTGTACAGGATGAGAAAATTGAAAATGGGCTTAATACCAATGGGATTTTATGTTTACATCAGGACAAAGAAGGAATTTTATGGGTGGGCACCTCAAGAGGTGGCGTGAATTACTATAATCCCAAGAGCAACAAAATTCAATTAATAAAAAATAATCCTAAAAATCCTAACTCCCTTGCGTACGATATTGTAGGATATCTGTACGAGGATGACGAAGGAATGATATGGATTGCAACGGATGGAGGAGGACTTAATATCTATGATCCGAAAACGGGTGATTTTTCATCGTTTACGCATGATCCTTCAAATACACATAGTATCAGCGGCAATGTTATCCGTTGTATCACGGAAGATAAAGATGGCGACGTATGGGTAGGAACCTGGGGATCCGGCCTTAACCGGTATGACCGACAAACGAAAAAATTCCATCGCTATTCACCGGATCCAACGGACGACTCAAGCATCTCATCCAATATTATCTGGCACTTTTTCATCGACCATCAGGGAAAATTTTGGTTGAGTAGTTTCTATCATGGTGTGGAAATATTTGACAAAAAAAAGGGAGTCGTTAAAAGATTCACTGCCGATCCTGATGACCCCAGATCACTAAGCCATAATGATGCCTGGCTGATATATGAAGATGCCCTGAAAAATATATGGATCTGCACACGCAACGGAATTAGTCTTTACGACAGTTTAACCAACTCCTTTACGGTTTATGATGAATTCCCGGACAATGACATAGGTGCATTTTGCAGGGACAAAGACGGCAAGTTATGGGCTGGCAGCAGGAGCAAAGGCCTCTTTTTGTTTGAACAGGATGGCACCATAGTTAAAGTGTATGATGAGAGCAACGGATTGCCTAACAACAATATTCAGGCAATTGTAGAAGACCACAGGGGCAATTTATGGATATCAACAAATAATGGTATCTGCTGGTTTGACCAAAAAAGCCAGGAATTCCACACTTATTCCAAAAGCGACGGATTACAAGGAAATGTGTTTTTTGAGCAATCTTTTTTAAAGACAAAAAACGGAAGGCTATATTTTGGTGGATATAACGGTATAAGTTCTTTTTACCCCGACAGCCTTACCGGATCCAAAAACAACTATATACCAAAAGTCTATATCACAGATTTCAGATTATTCAACAAATCAGTCCCGTTTGGGACTCCCGGGTCCCCCCTGGAAAAACACATAAGTGAAACAGAGGGAATCAAATTATCCTGGAGAGAATCCTCTTTTTCCTTTGAGTTTACCGCTACCAACTACACAAACAATGAAAAAACCGAATATGCCTATAAGCTTGAAGACTTTGATAAAGAATGGAATTATGTCGGAAATAAGAGAGAAGCAACGTATACAAATCTTGATCCGGGGGAATACACTTTTAGAGTTAAGGCGTCAAATAATGATGGCGTTTGGAACGAGCAGGGTAAGTCAATCAGAATTGTGATTACACCACCGTTTAGTCAGACGATAGGGTTTAAGGTTTTGGTCGGTGTGTGTATCTCGGGGCTGGTTTATCTTTTCTTTTTCATCAGAACACGACAACTACGAAACAACAATATCAAACTGGAGAAAAATGTTCAGGAAAGAACGGAGCAATTGAAATCGCTGATTGATGAACTTAAGGAGAAACAAGATGAGATCGAAACTACCAATGAAGAATTAACTTCCACTCTGGAAGATCTATTTGAACAAAAAAACCACGTAGACAAAGTCAATGAAAAGCTAAAAGATACTCAGGAAGAGTTACAACAAATAAATGAGCAGTTAGATAATAGAGTTCAGGAGCGCACCCAAAAGCTCTTGAAAGCCAACCGGGAGCTGGATCGTTTTGTTTACAGTGCCTCACACGATCTTTCCGCCCCATTAAAATCCATTTTAGGATTGATAAATATCACCAGGCTGGAAAACAGAAACAACAAGCTCTTGAATCATCTTGGGCACATGGAAAACAGTGTTAAAAAATTGGAAAAAGTGATAAGGAGCCTCACTCAATTCTCCAGAAATATGGGTTTTGAAGTTAAAAAAGATACCAAATACTTCGATCAAATAGTAGAAGAGGTATTGAGCGAAATGAACTCTTTATTTGATTCGGGCAAAGTAAAAATTGTAAAGAACTATTCTAAGAAAGAAAAGATCAAAACCGATACGCTAAGGCTAAAGATCATCTTGCAGAACCTCATCTCTAATGCCATTAAATACAGGAAAATCGATGCCGAAGAATCTAATGTGATTGTTGGTTTTTCAAATAGCAAAGATAAATACCAAATTCAAATAAAGGACGATGGCATAGGAATAGACCCGCAACACCAGGAAAATATATTTGCCATGTTTTACCGTGGTACGGTACAATCAGATGGATCCGGTTTGGGTTTATATATTGTGAAGGAGACACTCAGCAAACTAAACGGGGAAATACAGGTGGAATCAGAGCCGGATTCCTATACGCTTATCAGTATATCTATCCCCAAGCAAAAATGAAAAGACAATCCCTGGATTCCATGCCTCGTCCAGCAGGCGGGCATTCCGGCCTGCCTGGCGGCAAGACAGAGGTCTGTTACTTCTCTGCTCGCCAAGGCTCATTTGAGCAGATCAACCCAATGGAATTTTGCGCTTGACGATATCACTCTTTGAGTAGCAGATCCCGGGTACCGATGGCTATCTGGACCCGGGAACTACTGCTTTTTTTTTAGAAAAAAGCAAAGAGGAAAAATATCCGGAATTCATTGACCTTGCCTCCCTAACAGATATTCGTGTTACTTCTTATTATTACAATTCCCCGCGTTGTGCGGCACGCTGCATCTTTTTATTGGCGTAGATGGCTACTTCCACCCTTCGATTCTGTTGTCGACCCGAAGCAGTTTCATTATCTGCAATGGGCTGGGACTCCCCATAACCTACCGAGGTTAAGCGACTGGCCAGGACACCTTGGTTAATTAAGAATCGTTTTACCGATTCTGCACGGTTTTCAGACAGTGTTTGATTATGTTCATCAGAACCGGTACTATCCGTATGACCTTCGATCAGAATGTCAGTATCCTCGTATTTGTTTACCACATTGGCGAAATCCCCCAGGTTTTCCCTGGTGACGGAGGTTAAATTGTAGGAGTTAACATCAAATTGCAAACCCGAATTAAAGGTTATCAGGATTCCTTCGCCCACTCGTTCTACCGTTGCGCCTTCAAGGTCTCTTCTTAATTCTTCTGCCTGCTTGTCCATATGTCTGCCAATCAAGGCACCTGCTGTTCCCCCCACTGCGGCACCAACAATGGCCCCAACAGCAGTACTCCCAGCTTTTTTACCGATTACTGCCCCCAATGCGCCCCCCGCGGCTGCCCCGATCGTTGCTCCTTTAGCCGTTCGGCTCATTTTGCAACTTGTCAAATTGGTAGTAAAAGAGATGCAAACGACCAGCATCAGGGTGGTTATGGAGGGTTTAATCATTGATTTCATAGTTTTTCTTTGTTGCTTGTTTATCATGTTTTTAAAAGATGTGTTAATAATCTATTTCTCGATTTAATACCGCAAAAAAAATAGTATTTTAATTCATTTACACTTTTTTCATGGACGTGTTTTGCCGGATGGGGGTAATTTAAGGGAAAGTTAGGACCACAATCGATCGAAATGTTTATAATCCGTCCCCTTCATTACTTAGATTTTTGAGGAGGGAAAGTTGAACGAGCAGCATCTGCAAAAAATTATCCTTATCCGTACGTAAATTCTGTTCTTTTTTTATCTAAATCTTTCCTTTCAATAAGAATGCAATAATTGTTTATGTAGACGATATCTCGCATTCTATAAAGCACCTGGTTGGTAATGAAGGTATGGGAGTGTTCGTAGTTTGAACTAAAAAAAAAGAAAATCCCCGGACTCCATGCCTCGTCCGGCAGGTGTGCGTTCCGGCCTGCCGGACGGCAAGGCAGGGGTCTCTCACTTATCTGCTCACCAGGCTCATTTGAGCAAATCAACCAAGGGAAATCTGCCTCTAGTAGCATCATTGCATGAGTGGCAGGCCCCGGAACGGAGTCCGGGGACTAATGCTGTTTATTTAATAGAATGCAAAACTATTAAAATACCGCCCTCATTGGGTTTTGTCACAATCGGCCTTTAAGTATGGCAGATTTACACATCTCATGATCCATTAAAGGACAGTACATTTGTATAACCTGAAAAAATCAGAAATTCTACGAAAAAGCATTCAATCACTAAAAGAAGAAACCATGATCAAACACACCAAAGCATTCAGTTCCTATTCGGTAAACGACATTCAGAAAGCAAAAGAATTTTACAGTGAGACGCTGGGAATAAGGGTGAAAGACAATCCTATAGGTCTGATTGAGTTACATCCGGATGGGAATAACCCCATTCTCATTTATCCCAAACCGGATCATATACCGGCTACGTTCACTGTTTTGAACTTTCCTGTCGATGATATAGACAATGCCGTCGATACCCTTACCGGAAAAGGCGTGGCGTTTGAGCGATACGAAGGCGAGATCAAAACGGATGCGAAAGGGATCCTTCGCGGCAAAGCGCAAAACATGGGGCCTGACATTGCCTGGTTTAAGGACCCTGCCGGAAACATTCTGTCCATTTTACAGGAAGATTAATGCTGATACCAAAATAAAAATATTATGACTACCGATCCATCAAAAAAAATCAAACCAAATCGAGTAGAGGAAAACGTAAATCCGATGATCATTGCCGGACTAAAAAGGGAATATACTTTCGGCAAGGAGATGATGAACATATCAACACAATGGACAGAATTTAGCGCTTATTTTTGCTCCATTCCGGGACAAAAAGAAAATGTAGCCTATGGTCTCTGTATTGACCGGAAAAACGGGAACGGCTTTGAATATGTGTGCGGTGTGGAAATATCTGAAGAAATGGACGCGTCAGAACTCCCGGAAGGACTGGAATTGAAACAACTCCCCTCATTTTCGTATGCCGTATTTGAGCATAACGGCCATGTGTCGACGATCCGCCAAACCTGTGATGCGATCTTTCACCAGTGGATCCCGGACACGGATTTTAGAAAACCCGAAAATGCCAATTTCTTTTTTGAACGGTACGGTCAGGAATTTGACCCCGGGAAAGGACTGGGAGGTATGGAAATTTGGATTCCTGTGGATAAATAGAAATACTATCAATATCATACAACTAAACTAAAAGGAACGATGAAAAAGATCACTCCACATTTATGGTTTGACAAGGAAGCGAAAGAGGCAGCGGAATTTTACGTCTCCGCTTTTGGAAATAATTCAAAAGTTAGCAATGTCACGACGATCCACGATACGCCCTCTGGCGATTGCGACATTGTGAACCGCGAAATAAAGGTTAGGCGTTTAGCATCAGTTTGGTGGTTCTATATCAAACGATTCTGTTTTTGCTGAAAGATGGTTATGAGGGCGTGAAATATTGTTTTGGC
>JBNLGG010000061.1:0-24292 GCA_050305935.1 Cyclobacteriaceae bacterium
GTCTCCCTTCAAGACGGGCACGACATTGTACTTATTCATTTGAAGGCAAAACTCTATATCTTTTTCCAGGCCTAGCTTTAGAAGCCGCTTCACATGGGAACTGTTTTTCATATAGCCTAAAAAATCCCCCTTGCTTTGAAGGAAAAGCGCCTGGGCGACGGCAACCGCATCACTTTTAAAATCACAGAAATCCGCCAATTCATCCGCCACGGCTCCCGCAAAAAGTGTGTCTTCCATGTTGATCTTGCCTTTCCAACCTGCGCAATGGATGAGAATGTCATTCGGTTGCATTTTCAAATACTTAACTACCGAAGAAAAATTGAGGAAAGAGCCAACGATTATTTGCTTGGCGCCTATTGACTTATTGATTGCCAGGGTCCCATTCGTCGTAGTCATCGCCACATCGGCCTGTTCCAGTTGTTCCATCATAAAGCCAAAGGGGGAATTGCCCAGGTCAAAGCCTTCTACCATCATGCCTCCTCGCTCTGCCGCAGCAAAATACCCCTGGTTTTGCAAGTCCTTGCATTCTGAGAGGGTGGAAACCGGGCGAATGGAATTAACTTTATGGGCAAGTCCGGTAACGATACTGCTTGTAGCTCTTAAAATGTCAACGACCACCACTACCTTTCCCCTCACGTCATAGAGTTCTATCAAATCGGGTGTCAGGCAAATTTCCAGTTCTTTTTTCACGCTGACTAACCTTTGAAAATGGGTTGTTTGACTACTTTCGCCTTGATCAGCTTACCGCGGATAAATATGCAAATATCGGTGTCGAGCTTTGAAAATTCGACAGGCACATAGCCCATCCCAATGCCCACGCCCATGCTGGGTGACATGGTTCCGGAAGTCACTTTCCCTATGATCTTCCCCGAGGGATCGGTGATGTCATAGTTGGATCGGGGTATTCCCATTTCCGCCATCTCGAAGCCAACCAGTTTTTTGGAAACACCTTTTTCTTTTTGCTTTTTCAGGTCATCCCAATTAGTGAATTCTTTAGTAAACTTCACTATCCAGCCCAGACCCGCCTCGATCGGCGAAGTAGTGTCGTCAATGTCATTTCCATACAAGCAATATCCTTTTTCCAGGCGAAGCGTATCCCTGGCAGCCAATCCAATAGGCTTTATACCAAACTCCGCTCCTGCCTCAAACAGCTTATCCCAAATAGCTGTTGCATACTTGTTTTTAAAATATAATTCGAAACCACCTGCGCCGGTATAGCCTGTGGCAGAGATAATCACGTCATTGGAAATATCTCCAATATTGCCTTTCTTGAATGTATAGTAGCCCATCGATTCAACGTCCACATCTGTGATTTTTTTGATGACCGACATAGCGTTTGGACCTTGAACAGCAAGGAGAGAGTATTGCTGCGAGACATTTTCCATAAATGCGCCGAACGAATTCTTTGAACTTATCCAGTTCCAGTCTTTTTCAATATTCGAAGCATTTACTACCAACATATATTCCTTATCGCCCAGGCAATACACGAGCAAATCATCTACTATTCCCCCATTTTCATTTGGAATGCAGGAATATTGTGCCTGACCAGGTGATAGCTTCGAAGCGTCATTGGACGTAACCGACTGCACCAGGTCAAGGGCTTTGTCACCTTTGATCAAGAATTCGCCCATGTGGGACACATCAAACACCCCTACATTCTGTCGCACTGTGAGGTGTTCGTCTTTGTCAGAAGAATATCTTACCGGCATATTAAACCCCGCAAAAGGCATCATTTTGGCCCCTAGTTCTATGTGTTTGTCTTCTAAGACCAGTCTATTCAATTCCATTATTTATCCTAATTTATTTTTCGTCAAACTGTCAATTTCAAATTAAAGCACGAAGATAATTTTATAAACTGATAATGTAAAAAACCTGATCGCTTTGTTCATTCAAAATACCTTTTGGGCTAAAATTATTTTTTTAGCTTTACGGTTTATTCAAATGCTACAGGAGAATGCAAAAGCTTAACGAGGTTCTTAGCCAGATTGACGGCTGGATCGGTGGATCAGACTGGTTCGTCTATGTACTACTTTTTACAGGGGCATTTTTTACACTGTACCTCGGATTTCCACAGATCAGGTATTTCCGGCATGCCATTCGGGCAGTGATGGGAAAATTTGACAAGCATGGCGATACAGGTGACACTTCCCATTTTGGAGCATTGTCTACAGCACTATCCGGAACTGTGGGTACCGGAAATATTGCAGGAGTGGCTTTTGCAATACATCTGGGAGGACCTGCTGCATTGTTTTGGATGCTGGTCACCGCATTCCTGGGCATGACAACAAAATTTGTTGAGGTCACACTCAGCCACAAATACAGGGAGTTTGACGAAAAAGGAAATGTAGCGGGTGGCCCCATGTACTACATGAAAAATGCAAATTTTTTACTCTTTGGGAAAAAATTTGACCTCAAATGGCTCGCAGTGATTTTTGCCATTGCGACGGTATTCTCCTCTTTCGGAACAGGAAACCTGCCACAGATTAACTCTATAAGCGATTCGCTTTTTGCCACTTTCCATCTTAACAAGATGCTTACAGGAGGTATCCTGGCGGTATTATTGGGACTTGTCATCATCGGAGGGATTAAGCGAATAGTCAGTGTAACCGAAAAGCTCGTGCCTGCCATGGCCATTATCTACTTTCTTGGAGCGTTGACAGTTATTGCCTATAATTTTGAAAATATTGGTCCGGCATTTACGAGCATCTTTACAGATGTCTTTACCGGAACTGCCGCTATGGGTGGATTTCTGGGAGCCAATTTCAGTTTTGCTTTTAACCGGGGAGTTAACCGGGGCTTGTTCAGCAATGAGGCAGGACAGGGATCAGCACCCATCGCGCACGCTGCCGCGAAAGCACACGAACCAGTCTCCGAAGGAATGGTAGCGATACTGGAGCCTTTCATTGATACAATCCTTATTTGTTCGCTTACCGGTCTCGTACTTTTATCATCCGGCGTGTGGACCGAAAAATTTGTGAACAAATTCGAGTTGTCTGATCTCAAGGTCCTCGAAGGCACATGGTCCGATAAGAACGAAAGCCAAAAAGAACAACTTCACGAATACCTTTTACACGGAAGCGACGACATTTCCTTTTTTACAGGTGATTTGGGAGTGTCTAATGGCATTATTCAAAATGAAGTTACCCTTTTCCACGCGAGGTCAATCGCCGAATCTGTTAAAGTGTATGCATCCGACGACCAGTTGTACCAAGGCGCTATTACCGTAAATAAGGGTGCTGTAACTTCCGGTAATTATTATTTTAAAGGAGAATCGCTGGTTCATTCTGCACCACTAACTACACGGGCCTTTGCCCGAAGTTTCCTGGGAGAAAAGGGAAAATACATTGTCTCCATCGGTTTACTTCTATTTGCTTTCTCAACGGCGATCTCATGGTCCTACTACGGAGACAGGGCGATGACCTTTCTGTTTGGTGCAAAATCTGTGGTGTACTACCGAATCGTATATGTATGTGGCTTTTTCGTTGCTTCCTTCATGGATACTACGATCATTTGGACGTTTTCAGGAATCACTATCGCTTTGATGACCTTGCCTAACCTCCTGGGAATATTCTGGCTTCAGAAGGATATGAAAAATACGGTGAAGGATTACTGGAAAGGTTTTGATGAGGAATTCCCCGGATACAGGAAACCGAAGTAAGTATCAAAACGTCATTTCTTTTTCTTCGATACCAATGCCAAATAGTGCAAAATCAAAACGTACGGGATCGACGGGATCAATCTTTTTTAATTGCAGGGTAAGTTCCACGGCAGTTAGCCAATCACTTTGCTTACGCTGGACCAAACCTAGTCTTCTGGCTACCTTTTCCACGTGTACGTCCAGTGGGCAAACAAGCTGATGGGCTTTGATCTTTTTCCAGATTCCAAAATCCACACCTTGTTCATCCTTCCTTACCATCCATCTTAAAAACATATTCATTCGTTTACAAGCTGATTTTCGATCGGGAGAAGCGACGTGCTTACCACTTCTTGGTGGAAATTCCGGCAAACTGGTAAACAGCTTTCGCAGCACATTTAATCCATTTTCGGTTGTTTCATCATCGGGATGGATTCCACGGACAAGCACCTCTTCGAGGGAATGAAATTCAGAATACACATACTTCAGGAAATGAATGAAATAAAGGGTGTCCGTGCCATTGAACGTCCGGTGGCAAAATTTCCCGAAGGGTTTTAAATCATTTTCAGAATGATGGAGAATAAAACGATGTGGATCGTCGTCCATCCATTTCAATAATTTTTGGCTATTATTTATAATGGTCTTGCGCTGGCCCCAGGCAAGAATGGCCGCAAAAAAACCGGCGATTTCAATATCTTCCTTTTTTACAAACCGGTGGGGGATGCAAATGGGATCGTCGGCGATAAAACCCGGTTGATTAAACTTTAGGTATTTCTCCTCCAGATAGTCCCTTAACTTTCCCTGCATATTGCCAGAAAATCCTTAAGGCACATAAGAAATCTCAACAGGGAATTTTGTATCCACTGCACCGAGTCTATCAAATGCTTTTTTGGAAATTTTCAGGAGTACTTTGTTATTGTCACCTGTATTTGGCAGTACGCCTACCACTCTGACAAACACGGTCTGGTTGTTCATTTTATTCCTTACCTGCATGATAGTCCCAACGGGTGCAGACCTATGGAGGGCCAAATATTTCTTCGTTTCACTGCTGCCCTCAATCACCTGGGCAAATCCGTCCTCGATAATTTTTTTGCTATCCATTGTTTGATTGGCGGTGCCGGGACCAACTGCCATCTCAGGAGTTTTAATCTCGGAAACATCAATCACAGCTTCCGTTGATGCTTCCACTGTTTCCTTGGTTTCTCCCACTGTCTCCTTGGTTTCTTCCACTGTTTCCTTGGTTTCTTCCACTGCCACCGGTAACATACTGGAGTTTGACGTCACAGCGGATTTAATGCCGGAGGAAACAATCAGCACCTGGCCAATGGACAGGTCATTGCCTGCCAAGCCATTCCATTTCTTAAGATCATCAACGCTGACATTGTGCTGCCGACTTATAGAGAAGAGCGTCTCCGATGCTGCGACCGTGTGTGTTTTCTTACCGCTGTAATCCACATCTGCCTTTGTCGCTTCCACCGCCGCTGTAGGGGTACCTGTTCCTTTGATCAACAACTCCTGTCCCACACTGATGGTATTGTCACTTAATTTGTTCCATTTTTTAATATCTTCCGTGCTTACGTTATATTGGCGGGAAATAGAATACAGGGTTTCTGAAGGCTTCACTTTGTGGACAAGCCCACTGGTGTTCTTCTTTTCTTTTTTCACCACAGGAATGAGCAGCTTTTGGCCAATTTTCAGGCCACCCTCGGCCTCGGGATTTTCCTGCGATATTAAGGCGACACTCGCTCCATACCGTCTGCTGAGTGAAAATAATGTTTCCCCTTCGTCCACCTGATGAATGATAAAAGTTTTTCCGGCTTTTTTGGTAGTGCCAATCGAATCATAAGCAAAAGTGGTGGCATAACAACTACCCATCGCCGCCATCAGAAAACCAACTAGTAACCCCGCTACTCTATTCATTTTTTGTGTGATTTTTCGTTCGCTAAATTATAAATAAATCATGAAGCTAAATAGTTTTTCAACATTAGCCTCGATGATTCTTTACCTGATTTAACTAATTTCCTGCCAATTTTATTACAAATTCAAAAAAGAAAACAACGCATGTGTTTAATTGCGTGTATAATTCATACATAACATTGACAACTCAAAGCTAACAATGAAACTTCCATTATTACATCGGCTGGCAACAACAATAATTTTGGTTGTTTCCATTTTGTCGGCTGCCTCGGCATTTCAGGATTCCACCAAGGTCCTCCTCGTGAAGATCGATGCCGAAATCGACCCCCGCATGAACCGCTACACTGAGTTGGCGCTGGACCGTGCAAAAGAAATCAATGCCAATCTGATCTTGATAGAAATGGATACGTACGGAGGGGCCGTGAACGATGCCGATGACATCAGGACGAGGTTTTTAAACAGCGAAATTCCCATCTGGGTGTTCATAAACAAGGATGCGGCGTCGGCGGGAGCCTTGATCTCAATTGCTTGCGACAGCATTTTCATGGCGCCTGGTGCGAGTATTGGCGCCGCGACAGTAGTAGTAGGGGGTTCGGGCGAAGCAGCTCCGGACAAATATCAGAGCTACATGAGATCCATGATGCGATCAACCGCTGAGGCCAAAGGGCGTAATCCAAAAATAGCGGAGGCAATGGTAGATGAGAATATTGATCTCGACACCATCGCCCCCGCAGGAACCGTCCTGACATTTTCAACTTCTGAAGCCATCTATTACGGATTTTGCGAAGGCGAGCGAAATTCGGTTGCTGATGTCCTGGAAAGGTGTGGCTTTGGTGATTATGAATTAGTGGAATTTGAACTAAGCTCAACCGAAAAAATCATCCGGGTATTTCTCAACCCCTTCATCAGCGGAATATTAATCCTGGTGATCATTGGTGGGATCTATTTTGAATTGCAAACCCCCGGTGTTGGTTTTCCTTTGGCGGCGGCGATTATTGCGATGGTTTTGTACTTTGTGCCATACTATCTCAATGGGCTTGCCGAAAACTGGGAGATCATCATTTTCTTTGTCGGGGTAATTCTTATTATGTTGGAAGTGTTTGTCATACCGGGTTTTGGGGTGGCCGGCATTTCCGGGATCACCCTGGTGGTATTTTCATTGATCCTGGTAATGTTAAACAATGACAACTTTGATTTTTCGTTCGTTAAATTTGCAGATTTTCTTGTTGCGGCAGCCACTACCATTTCAGCTATTGTTTTGGGTATTCTGGCCCTGTTTTTCGGAGGTGTAAAGTTCACCGAGACCAAGGCATTCAAAAGGGTGGCATTAGTGGGGGTAGAAGACAGGGAAAAAGGATATACCTCCCGGTTCTACGAGCAGAAATTCCTTGGGAAAAAAGGGACAGCCTATACAGTTCTCCGACCCAGCGGTAAAATCTTGATCGACAATGAGATTTATGATGCCTACACGCGGGGGGAATATATTGAAAAAGGAAAAGAGGTGGTCGTAATCGATGAAAGCGGCACATCATTTAAAGTGAAAGAATTAAAGGGATAGGGAAAAGCTAGAAATGAAGATATTGGGAATTATTCCGGCAAGGTATGCATCCACGAGGTTTCCCGGCAAGCCGTTGGTAGATATTCAGGGGAAGCCCATGGTGCAGCAAGTCTACAACCAGGCAAAAAAATCACTTCTATTAGACAGGCTGATCGTGGCTACCGATCACACCGGAATCTTTGATGTGGTAAATTCTTTTGGTGGGGAGGCAGTCATGACGAGTGAATCCCATTCTTCGGGTACGGAAAGATGCTTTGAGGCAATACAAAAACTTAACGAAGACTACGACTATGTTATTAATATTCAGGGTGACGAGCCGTTTATCCACTTCGAGCTGATCGATCAATGTGCTTCTTTACTAGATGGTAAAACCGAACTCGCTACCATGATAGCGAGGATTCACGATATTGAGGTGCTATTCAACCCCAATGTGGCCAAAGTGATCATCAACAAAAACAACGAAGCTATTTATTTCAGCAGGGAAGCCATACCTTATCTTCGTGATGTCGAAAAATCGAAGTATCTGGAACATCACATCTTCTACAAGCATGCGTCTATCTATGCCTATAGAACTGATATCCTCAAAGCTATATCGACTCTTTCCGTCGGCGACCTGGAAGAAGCTGAAAAACTCGAACAGCTAAGATGGATTGAGTATGGCTTTAAAATAAAGACCGGAGTTACACAACACGAGTCATTCGGTATTGATACTGAGGAGGATTTATTGAAAGCATTAGATAAATTTGGAAAGAAAATTGAGCAATAAAATGAATATGAAGTTTCTGTCAATAGTATTGTTTTTTGCACTACCAGCCCTTGGTTTTGCACAGGCGGGTTATAAAATAGATGTCAAAATAAAAAACACAAAGGACACCGTTTGTTACCTGGGCTACCCTTACGGGGAGAAAAAATTTGTCCAGGATACTGCGAAAATTCAAAAAGGTAACCTATTCACATTTCAAAAACCTGATACCCTTGAGAAAGGGATTTATTTTATCTACACACCGAATAGCATTTATTTTGAGATCATCGTCGATGCTCAGAAAATTTCGATAGAAACCGATACGACGGACCTGGTAAAAAACATGAAAATCATCGGGTCGGAAGAGAGTACCATTTTCAGGAATTTTCAGATGTTTATGAGTGAAAACCAGCAAAAGGCAGCAGATCTCTCGGCCAGGATGAAAAGCGACAAGGCAAATGAAGAAAAATATAAGGCCGAATTAGTGGCCCTCGATAAAAAGGTGAAAGATTATAGGGCGAACATTATTGAAGAAAACCCTGATCTTTTTGTAGCGAAGTTGATTAAATCCACCATAGAAATACAAGTTCCAGAAAGTCCAACCGATGAAAATGGCAACGAGATCGATCCCTCCTATCGGTTTAATTACTATCGTCAGCATTACTTCGACAACCTGGATTTTTCAGAACCGGCTTTTTTGCGTTCTCCTATTCTGTACCAAAAAATTGAGGAATACCTTGAAAAGCTTACCTATAAGCATCCCGATTCCATTATTGCCTCAGCCCATTTTATAATTGAAAAATCTAAAGCAAATAAGGAAGTTTTCAGGTACTGTGTCGTGTCAATTTCCAATAAATATGAGACATCAAAAATTATGGGGATGGACGGCGTATTTGTAGATCTCGCCGAAAGCTATTACCTCACTGGACAGGCGTACTGGGCTGACAAGGAACTCGTTGAGAAAATCGCCAAGCGTGTACAGGAGCTTAAGCCGCTCATTGGCGATAAAGCCACCAATATTATTGCCCTGGACACCAGTGAGAATGTAGTGCCTTTGTATTCACTCGACAATGACTTTGTAGTATTGTACTTCTATGACCCCGATTGCGGGCACTGTAAAAAGAAAACCCCAGAGCTTCAAAAAATTTACGAATCACAATTGATTGATATGGGTGTGGAAGTTTATGCCGCCTCCACCAATACCGATACAAAAAAATGGAAGGACTTTATCAAAAAATTTAACCTGACCTTTATCAATGTGGCCGATCCGTATACACAATCCAACTTCAGGGCGGATTACTACATTGATCATACCCCAAAGATCTACGTTATAGACAGTCACCGAAAGATCATTGCCAAAAGTCTGGATGTAGAACAATTAGTGGACTTCATTTCAAAACAACAAGAGTTGAATCAATAGCTGCAAATTACAATCGAGAACATTCCATGGTATTATTAGAAGAAAAAGTTGAATTTTACTTTCTCATTTAATTTATGTAAGTTGAACTAGGAATCTTTTTTCAATTATACATCTTTAGTTCACGATACAAAATTTATTTAAACAGCTAAATTTTAAACTTGAATATTGCAGGTAATACAAATGTTGAGAAGTACTGGAAGTTTCAAGATCGCATCCACCACGATGAAATAGCACTTGAAGTAAAGCCAATTATTCAGGTCAATATCAATGAAAATGGCAATTACTATACGGAATATTTCATTGTCAAACCAAATATCATAGTTGCGATTTCCTCTGGCGTACCTACATTTTCTGATATAGAAAATGGGGCAAGAATACTCAAACAGATCTTCGAATCAGAAAGTCAAAAAAAGTATCACTTCATTTGGGATATTACTTCGGTTAAAAAGCTGGGTGTAAAAGTAAGGAGGCAGGTTCTCGAAGTAAAAGAACTATTCAAGAACTATATCGACAAGGAGGTGTTGATAGTATCCGGAAGCTTAAAGATGCTTTTCAAGCTCTATATGATTGTTTTTCCTGATAAAATCAAAACAGCCTACGCTATGGAAAGCGTCCCGGCTGCATTGGCCAAACTCATGGGGCCCGACAGGAAAAAAAAGAGTGCAAAAATAGGGTATCAGTCACCCTTTCAGAGTAAACGTGAGGAACTGGAAAAGCTCTCAAAAGAGCACCTTGTCAAGAAGATCCTCGAAGTCGAAAAACTTCACAACGACCGCACACTTCAGATCTATAATACGATAGGAAAGATTTCCTGGGACAGTACCTTTAAACCGTTGCCCATAAAAATCAATGATGATGATCCATATTTCGATTTAATCAATGTGATAAATCTTATCCAGAACGATGTGCAGGATATCATCTCCGACTTGATCGACCTCAATCAAAATCTTGAGATGAAAGTTGCGGAGCGCATTGTGGACATTATTGACAAGGAGTCTAACCTTCGTTCTATTTTAGACAATTCAGACAGTGAAACCTGGCTGATTAACAGCAGGTATGAACTCATAGATTTTAACCATCACTTTTATACTACATTCATCAAGAGAAATTCCGAAGCTCCAGAGATAAACAGGAACGTCCTGGAGCTGATAAAAAACGAAGGCGAAAAGGAAAAATGGAAAAGCCGGTATGACAGTGCATTGAAAGGAAAACCGGGAATATTCGTCGATGAGATAAATGACGAAGGCCAACTTAAAATCCTGGAGGTTAAGACCTTTCCCATTAATGAAATAGGAAAAATCAAAGGGGTTGCCATCTTTACGAAAGATATCACAGACCTTAAAAAGTCTGAATTAAAATTGATCCAGAAAAACCGCGATCTGGAAAAAGTAAACAGCGAGCTTGATAGCTTTGTATATCGTGTCTCTCATGACCTGAGGGCTCCTTTAACATCCATCTTAGGGTTGATAAATCTACTTCAAATGGAGACAGATGTGGAAAAACAAAAATACTACATCACCCTACAGGAGAAGAGCGTCAGAAAACTTGACAATTTCATTCAGGACATCATCAACCTGTCCCGAAATTCCAGGCAGGAATTACTGGTGGAAAAAATCAACTTTGAGGAGCTGATAAAATACATCATCGAAGGACAGCACTTTTCTGAGTACTCAAATATCATAGAAAAGAGGGTTCACATTGACATGAAGGCTGATTTCTACTCTGACAAAAAACGGCTGGGGATTATATTAAATAACCTGGTGTCCAATGGGATCAAATATTGTAACCCAAGGCAGGAAAACCCCATGATTGAAATAACCGTTTCTGCCGATGACGACAAAGCCGTGATCGATATTCGGGACAACGGTATGGGGATCGCTGATGAACACATTTCAAAGATATTCACCATGTTTTACAGGGCTCATCAGGATAATTCCGGTTCGGGGCTGGGGCTTTATATTGTGAAAGAAACGATCGAAAAATTATACGGAGCCATCTCAGTGAAGTCCAGGATGCGGCAGGGTTCTACCTTCACCGTCACCCTCCCGAATCTCAAAGAGCTTAACAAAATCCCCTCATAATATATATTGGCTTAGGTCTTTGTTTTTAACCAGGCCGGAAAGCTTCTCCTCTACCATCTCTTTTGTGATCACAATTTTTGCATTCTCTCCAATGACATCCGGAACGTCAAACAGAAATTCGTTGAGTAGCTTGCTCAATACAGTATGCAATCTCCGGGCACCAATGTTTTCCACTTCCTCATTAATCTGAAACGCTTTTTCAGCGATCTCTTCGACGGCATCACTATTAAATTCAAGCTCTACTTTTTCGGATCCAAACAAAGCTTTGTATTGCTTCGTCAAAGCATTTTTTGGTTCCTGGAGTATCCTGACAAAATCGCCTTTGGTCAGGTTGTCTAATTCAACTCGTATCGGGAATCTACCCTGTAATTCAGGAATAAGATCGGCGGGTTTTGCCACATGAAATGCTCCCGCGGCAATAAATAGGATATGGTCTGTCTTGACTACACCGTACTTCGTTGAGACGGCGCTGCCTTCCACGATAGGAAGCAGATCGCGCTGCACACCCTCCCGGCTTACGTCAGGACCGGACCCCTTTGAGCCTTTCCCGGCAATTTTATCTATCTCGTCAATGAAAATGATACCGGAGTTTTCTGCCTTGGAAATTGCCTCTTCTTTCACCTCATCCATATCGATCAGTTTTGCCGATTCCTCCTCCAGTAATATCTTTCGGGCTTCGCCGATAGTAACTTTTCTGCGTTTGGATTTTTTCGGCATCATATTCCCAATCATTTCCTGGAGATTGATCATGGATGCTTCATCTATCATCCCCCCTCCTATCATCCCAATTCCTCCATTGCCCGGAGCTTTAACCGAGATTTCAATTTTGCGATCTTCAAGCTCCCTGTTTCTTATCTTTTCCCTGAAACGCTCCCGTGTCTTTTCATTTAGCTCCACATCGCTCAGATTCTGTGAATCTTCATTTGAACTGCCTTCTGAAGCCTTTGCAAACATAGACGGATTGCCCTTTATCGGTGGGATTAACGCATCAAGAATGATCTCCTCCACTATAAACTCCGCTTTTTCCCTTACGATTTCCTTTTTGGAGGTTTTTACCAGGTTAATAGACTGTTCCATCAAATCGCGCACCATGCTTTCCACATCCCTCCCCACATAGCCCACTTCTGTGAATTTTGATGCTTCCACTTTTACAAAAGGAGCGTCTGCGATTTTGGCAATCCGACGTGCGATTTCAGTTTTTCCCACACCAGTGGCGCCGATCATCAAAATATTATTTGGGATAATTTCATTTTGAATTTCTGTCTTTACATTCATCCGTCTCCACCTGTTACGAAGCGCAATGGCAACGTTCTTTTTTGCATCTGCCTGACCAATAATATATTTATCCAGCTCATGGACAATTTCACGTGGTGTAAGGCTTTTTCCTTCTAACATCATCACTGATTATTTCAAATTTCTCTATGTATATCTAATAAAACTAAGTGCCAATTCTTCAAGAATTGACCTTTAAATTATCGACTTCAGACTCTGATCAATTCCTCTTTCTCCGGAGAAATTTCGAATTTAATATTGTTCTTCACCTTCTCTTTTAACAAGGCTATCTTGATCACGTCATTTACATTTTGCACAAAATGTATTTTCAGGTTTTTTATGTATGCCTGATTTATCTCTTCTATATCTTTCTTGTTTTTTTCCGAAAGGATCAACTCTTGAATGCCTGCTCTTTTTGCCGCAAGAATTTTTTCTTTAATCCCACCAACAGGTAACACACGGCCACGCAGTGTGATTTCACCAGTCATGGCAATTTTATTTCGCACCTTCCGCTGTGTGAACACAGATGCCAGCGAGGTGAAGATAGTAATTCCCGCGGACGGCCCGTCCTTAGGAACCGCCCCTGCCGGCACGTGGATGTGAAGGTCATAGTTGTCAAATATTTTATGGTGGATTTCCAACTCATCGGCATGCGATTTTAAATAAGACAATGCAGCCATCGCAGACTCCTTCATCACATCCCCTAGCTGCCCCGACAACGTGAGTTTACCTTTCCCTTTGCTAAGATTTGATTCCACAAAAAGGATTTCGCCACCTACCTGTGTCCAGGCTAACCCAGTCACTACACCAGCGACCTCATTATTCTCGTAAATCTCCTTGTCAAAAATTTCAGCTCCCAGGATTTCTACCACCTTCTTGTCACTAATTGTTTTCTCATATGCCTCTTCCATGGCAACAGACTTTGCCGTATTCCTGATGACCTTTCCTATCTGCCTTTCTAAACTCCTGACACCAGATTCGCGGGTATAATTTTCAATTATTTTCGCTAGTGCCTTATCAGAAAATTTCACATCTCCCGCCTTTAAGCCGTGATCCTTTCGCTGTTTGGGGACCAGGTGCTTTTTAGCAATGTGTACCTTTTCCTCAATCGTATACCCGTTAATCTCTATGATTTCCATTCTATCCCTCAAGGCCGGTTGTATGGATTCAAGTGAATTAGCGGTGGCAATGAAAAGCACATTGGAAAGGTCATATTCCACTTCCAAATAATTATCAAGGAAGGATGTGTTTTGCTCAGGGTCTAATACTTCCAACAGAGCGGATGATGGATCTCCCCTGAAGTCGGAGTTTACCTTGTCTATTTCATCCAAAACAAATACCGGGTTTGAATACTTAGCCTTTTTGATGTGTTGAATGATCTTGCCTGCCATGGCCCCGATATAGGTCTTCCTATGGCCGCGGATCTCCGCTTCGTCATGTACACCCCCCAGGGACATCCTTACATATTTTCTGTTTAATGCCTTGGCAATAGACTTTCCCAGGGATGTTTTTCCCACTCCCGGAGGGCCATACAAGCAGAGAATCGGGCTTTTCATATCTTGCTTGAGCTTAAGGACTGCCAGGTATTCCAGGATCCGGTCCTTTACCTTTTCCAGACCATAATGGTCCTTATCCAATATTCTTTTTGCCCTGGCCAAGTCAAAGCTGTCCTTTGTGAAGGATCCCCAGGGAAGTTCTACCAGGAACTCCACATAGTTCATATGGACAGGATATTCTGCCGACGCCGGATTCATTCTGGCTATTTTATCGCATTCCTTTTGGAAATGCTCTTCGATGTCTTTGGACCAGTTTTTCTTTTTGGCCTTTTCCTTCAATACATTTAATTCGAAATCAGGGCCTTCCTGGCCAAGTTCATCCTGAAGTACCCGTATTTGCTGCCTCAAAAAATAATCCCGCTGTTGCTGGTCGATATCAGTATGTACTTTGTTCTGGATCTCGCGCTTCAATTCCAGCATCTGAATGTCCTTCAGCATGTACTCCAGAAGAGTCGTTGCCCGCTTCATGAAATCATTCATCTCCAGCAACTCCTGTTTTTCAGCCACTTCCGCATTGATATTGGAAGAAAGGAAGTGCGTGAGATAACTTGGACTCTCAATGTTTTCAAGGGCAATCTGCGCTTCCTGGGGTATTTCAGGATTTAAATGCAGAATTTTTATGGCAGCCTCCTTCAATGATTGAAGCAGAGCTTTGATTTCTTTATTTGTTTTGCTGAATTTCTTCTCAGTCAGCAGCTTTACATTGGCCAGAAGGAAAGGATCTTCTGCGATGTGCGTTGTAATGGCAAACCGGCTTCTACCCTGGATGATAATAGTGGTGTTCCCATCGGGAAGGACCAACATTTTGATGATTTTGGCGACGGTTCCCACATGGTAAATGTCGTCAAAAGTAGGATCTTCGGCTTTATTGTTTTTTTGAGCAACCACACCTATGATCCTGTCACCACGATACGATTTTTTCACTAATTCTATGGACTTCTGACGCCCTACGGTTATCGGAAGGACAACCCCTGGAAACAACACGGTGTTTCGTATTGGAAGTATTGGCAGATTGTCAGGAATTTGATCGTCCTGTACACCGGAACCCTCATCAGAGGAAATCAATTGAATAATATCGCCCGATTCTTCGTCTGTGTAGCTGGAAAGTGAATATGTATTAAAAATTGCTGTTTTTTTCTTACTCATATAAAATACCCCGTTATGTCATTATGACATTCAATATTATTTTAACCACCGACGTGCATGTTTCGCAAGGCTCATGCCAAATACTCTTTACTTGTTTTAATTATAAAATTATGTCATATTTAGCCGGTTTTAATCTTTAAAACTGACAAATTAGAACAAATCCCAATATGATTTTCGGCAGGTGCCTGCTGGCATTTTTTTTTCTAACCTTTTCATGTGTAATCAGTTTTGGTCAATTTCTTGGAAAAAAGAAAATCGACGATGATAAAACTGAAACAGAGATCAATTCCCTCCCCCTAAATCAACTATTACTCTTCGATAATGTCAATAAGATACCTTTTTACTACAACGAAAAAAAATTAAAATCTATTCAACAACTTGAATCACAGGGCAACTGGCAAAAATTATTCGTAGAACTGGGCGACTACATCTCACATTTCGGCATCCAGAATTTTTATAAAAACACGGAAATGCTCTGGAGGTATGCCAAGCTGACAGAATTGTTTGGCTCTTCTGAGAATGCTGTCTTCCTTTACAAACTAGCCCTCAAACATCATCGACCAGACATAAACCTCGAAACACTGGAGATTTATTATGATTCCATCAGCACCTCCGAAAAGGAAAAATATGTGCCCCTGGATTATTATTATGAATTAGTGAACTACCGAAAGGATGTGGATACGATCCAGCCACCCAAAGGGGTCAAGCGAAACATGGGTTTCAAGATCAACTCCAATGTCTCAGACTATGGGCCGGTGTTATCCATCAATGACCAGTTGCTGCTTTTTACATCCAAAAGGGTGTATATCCCGGGTACCACCCAGATGATCTCTAACGAAGATGTTTTTTATAGCATGCAGGAAGATGGCGAATGGCAGGAAGCAAAACCATTGAAAGACATCAATAGCATTTTCAATGAGGGAAGTGTGTGCCTCAGCAGGGATGGCAAGACCATGTATTTTTCGCGATGTGACGCACCTGATTCTTATGGAAATTGTGACCTTTTTATTGCCGAAATGCAGGAAGACTCCACTTGGGGCAATATCAGGAATTTAGGCACAAGCATTAACAGTAAAGGATGGGATTCGCACCCCGCCTTAAACCACACAGAAGATACGCTTTATTTTGCATCCGACCGGATAGGCGGCTTTGGTCTGTCAGATATTTATTTCACCTATAAAAACAGTAAAGGGGAATGGATGCCTTCTCAAAATGCAGGACCGATCATAAATACCCGGAAAAACGATCTGAGCCCCTTTTACCATCCCGTTCACCGGGTTCTTTATTTCAGCTCAGATGGACAAATTTTGAACTTCGGCGAGTTTGATATCTATAAAGCCAATCAAACCGATTATGGCTGGAGTGAACCAAAAAACATCGGCCCGTTAATCAATGGCCCGGGTAGCGAATTTTATTTTACCATAGACACTAAATCCAATAAATTATTCTATGCCCGATCCATAGAAAACGACCTGAACAACCTTGATCTCTATTCATTTCCCCTGCCGATGGAAGGGCATCCCCTGGCCACTACGACACTCACCGGCTCCCTTGCTGACTCGGAAACAGGAAATCCTTTTGAAAGGGGAATTGTTTCCCTCATCGACATGACCAATGGTGTGGAAGTAGCCCCGCAATACCTGAGCAAGGATGGAACATTTGAATTTACACTGATCAATAACAGTCAATATTTGTTGATCATCCAGGGAGATGAATTTTTCAGGATCGAGGAAATATTTTACCTGGAAGGAGATATGGAAATCAACAAGTTCACGGAATCGATTTCCAGTAAGATGAAGTTTGCTTCTATTGAATTTGATAATGAATCGTCAGATCTCAAGCCTGCCATGTACTTTGATCTCGACAAGCTGGCCAATTTCCTCCTGGACAACCCTGACTTCAAACTAAGAATCTCCGGTCATACTGACTCTGAAGGAAGCGCCACCTTTAACCAGGAGCTATCCATGCAGCGTGCAACTAATATCATGGACTACATCACCTATTTCGGAAGGGTGCCTGAAAACAGAGTGGAAGCATTTGGCTACGGAAGCTCAAGGCCGATTGTGGAGGAAAAGACCGATGCGGACAGGGCTCTTAACCGACGTGTGGAATTTGAATTATACCGCCCAAGCAAAGAAGAGCTTGAGCGGCTATATCTTGAAAGAAGACAGGAAGAAGACTGGTAGCTCTCCTGCTATCTTATAAGAAGTCGTTGATAATCACGAAGGCCATCAGAAGTAGTAACATAACCATTCCCACTTTCTGAGCATTTTCTAAAAACTTATCAGATGGCTTTCTTCCCGAAACAATTTCATAAGATAAGAAAGCTACATGCCCGCCATCCAATGCCGGGATTGGAAGAAAGTTCATAAAGGCAAGGACCATGGACAATAGTCCTGTCAATGACCAAAAGCGGAACCAATCCCACTCGTAGCCAAACTGCTGCATAATTCCTACAGGTCCTTTCAGAGATTTACGTGGATCTAATTTTCCCTGGAACATTCTGCCAAATGCCTGTACAGTTACAATGACTGATTGAAAAGCCCGTTTTGGTCCAACTAAAAGTGATTCGCCGAAGGAATAAGAAACGTGAGTTGGCTTAAATGGAAATAATACGGCTATGCCTATTCTCCCATCTTCCCTAACCTGAACATCATACGATAGTGTATCTTTTTGCCCATTTGCCCCTTCCCGTAAAACCTCGATTGGCACTACTTCCTCTCTTGATTCATTCAAAACCGATTGAAGTTCATCGAAATAGGTTACGGGTGTTCCTTTTGCTGCAATAATTAAATCTCCTTTTTGAATTCCTGCATTTTTCGCCCCCATATTCTCTTCTACACTATCCACCCAAAACGTAGTCCTAAAGCCAATAAATCCTTCGTCATTTTTATCATCGCTCAGCCTCTCAATCAGATCGATCGGAATTGGGATCTTAATGATTTCACCCGCTCTTTCTACTTCGTAGTAACTATGATCACTCAGCAAAACATCATAGTCCAGCAGGTCCTTCATTCTCTCGTAGTCGTTTCCATTTACTGAAACAATTTTATCTCCGTCCCTTAAGCCAATTTCTTCTGCAATGCTATAGGCAGCAATTCCATTTCTGTTGAGATCTTCTTTTGAAATATAGGTGTCGCCATTGATGTACACCAGAAACACAAACACGACCATGCCCACGATCACATTAACAATAATCCCTCCCATCATCACGATCAATCGCTGCCAGGCGGGCTTGGCCCTGAATTCGTAAGGCTTTGGTTCTTCTGAAAGTTGTTTGGTATCTAACGACTCATCGATCATTCCCGAAATCTTCACAAATCCACCCAATGGGATACAGCCGATAGAATAAGAAGTCTCGCCGTATTTAAAGCTGAAAATTTTTGGTGGGAAACCTATGGAGAATTGCTCTACCCTCATCCCAAACATCTTGGCCGTGATCAGGTGGCCAAATTCGTGCACTCCTATTAAAATAGATAAGGCCAAGACAAACTGGCCTACCATCACTAGCGTTCCTAAAACATCCATTATTTACTAAATTCTTTTGCTTTTACTCGTGTTTCTCTATCTGTGTTTACAAAGTCTTCAAAAAGAGGACTGCTAATGTACGGCATTTTTGCCATACAAGACTCAATAATATCCGACATTTCTAGAAAGCTAACTTTTTCCTCCAGAAAAAGTTGCACCGCCACCTCATTAGCTGCATTCAGAATACAGGGCATATTTCCTCCCTTCTCCAGTGATTCAAAAGCCATTTCCAGGTTTCTGAAGGTCTTCAAATCCGGCTGCTCGAAGGTCAACGACGGGTAGTCCAAAAAATTGAAACGGGGAAAATCAGATTTCAAACGGCGGGGATATCCCAAGGCGTATTGGATCGGTAATCTCATATCGGGAAGGCCCATCTGGGCTTTGATCGACCCATCCTCAAACTGTACCATAGAGTGAATGATCGACTGTGGATGTACGACAACATCGATCTTTGAAACATCTACATTAAACAGCCACTTCGCCTCAATTACCTCCAGACCCTTATTCATCAGGCTGGCTGAATCGATAGTAATCTTTGCACCCATATCCCAGTTGGGATGGTTGAGTGCGTCCTTTACAGTTACCTGTTTCAACTCATCGCGCTTTCTTCCCCGGAAGGGTCCGCCTGAAGCGGTAAGTATTAGTTTTTCAATCTTATTGTTAAACTCACCAACGATGCATTGGAAAATGGCGGAATGTTCGGAATCCACCGGGTAGATGTTCACTCCTTTTTCAAAAGCCGTTCTGGACACTAGGTCACCGGCCACCACCATGGTTTCCTTGTTCGCCAGGGCAATGCTTTTTCCCGATTCGATTGCCTTTAATGTTGGCTTTAATCCGGAATACCCTACCAGGGCAGTCAGCACCATATCAATGGTATCCATTTCCACGACGGATGAAATGGCCTTTTCCCCCGCATAAACTTTGATGTCCTTGCGGTCCAGGGCGTCAAATACGTACTGGTATTTACTTTCGTCACCTATCACTACCACATTGGGATTGCACTGCAAGGCCTGCTTGATGAGAAGATCCGCATTGTTTTGAGCGGTCAACACTTCCACCTGAAACTGGTCGGGATGTTGTTGAATAACTTCGATTGCCTGGGTGCCGATGGAGCCTGTCGAGCCGAGAATGGCGATATGTTTTTTTCTGTTTTCCAAAACCTCAAATTCAAAAAATAAAGAAGTAGCTTTTTAAGATATTATTCAATAGAAATTGACTTTACAAATCACCCGCATAGATGTTTTGTCATACTTTCTCCGACTAATTCATTTTAAAATGAATCAATTCCTCTGCAATTTTCCGGTCATTCGATAGCCTTGGAACTTTATTCTGACCGCCCAGTTTCCCAATGGATTTCATATAATCCCTGAAAGCGTCATTTTTTAATGAAATCACTTTCAATGGCCTCAGTATTTTACCTGTAATTAAATCCTCATAATAAACATTCAACTTTTGCAATTGTTCGTCAATGTCGTGCTCAAATTTTTCAGGATTGTCGGGCTGCTTTCTGAATTCAACAAACCATTCGTGCAATGGTAATCCTTCTATTGGTGTCACATTGGGCGCAACTGTAAATTCCACCAGCTCAGTTTCCGGATGTAACTGTAGCGCGTGTTTCATCGCTTTCTCTACCTCTTCGCCAATTACGTGTTCGCCAAAAGCAGAAATAAAATGCTTGATCCTGCCTGTGACCACCAATCGGTAGGGGTTTTTAGAAACAAATTTCACCGTATCACCGATGTTGTATCCCCAAAGACCTGCATTATTATTGATAATAATTGCATAATTTTTTCCGATCTCCACTTCTTCAATGGTTAACCGGGACGGATTTTCGTTAAAAAATTCATCCGTCGGAATGAATTCAAAAAAGATCCCCGAATTCAATAATAACAGGAGACCTTCCGCTGTTTGAGAATCCTGGTAGGCAATAAAACCCTCGGAAGCCGGGTAGGTTTCTATGCTGTCGATGGTCTTACCGATCGTATCAAACAATTTCTTTCGATAGGGCTCAAAATTCACCCCACCATATACGAACATGGAAAAATCAGGAAACACATCTTTAATGGGCTTGCCGGTCCTTTCTACAATGCGGTCAAAATACATCTGCACCCAGGGAGGAATACCCGAGATAAGCGTCATTCTTTTGTCGATCGTTTCGTCAATGATCTTCTCCACCTTTGCTTCCCAGTCTTCCATGCAATTGGTGTCGTAGCTGGGCATTTGATTGGTTCTTAAGTAGCCGGGTACATGATGGTTTACTATGCCTGATAACCGACCGGTAGGCACATGTCCTTTTGTATCCAATACCGGGCTACCCGATAAGAAAATCAGGTTGCCGTCAAGAAACTTAGCCTTTCCCGTTTCCGAGATATAGCTCAGCAAAGCGTTCCTGGCGCTGTTGATATGATTGGGAATAGAGTCTTTTGTAATGGGAATGTATTTGGTACCAGAAGTAGTACCGGAAGTTTTCGCAAAATAAATGGGCCTTCCCGGCCAGAGAACGTCCTGTTCGCCCTGAATGATCCTTTCCACATAAGGCTTTAGCTGCTCATAGTCCCGGATGGGTACTCGCTGCTGAAAATCCCGGAAGGATTTTATCCCGGAGAAATCATGGTCCTTGCCAAAGGCAGTATGCCTCGCCTTTTCTATGATGTTATTGAAAACCTGCTGCTGCGATTCTATTGGCCTGGAAGACCACTTTTTCGTCTGATACTGAATCCACGCAGCAAATGGTTTGCTTAGTAATGATCGAACTCCCATAAGGCTGCAAAGATAGTTATTTTGTTTTGGGAGAAATTTAAAATTTGCAGTGGAATTAATAAAACGAGTTGAGGTTCCATCATTACTAAATTTAAACCCTCACTTTTTTTGATTGTTCAATAAATTCATTCCCGGCGCTTGGGATTTCCAATAACTCGTAGGCTATGCTTTTAGTGCAAAGCGTGCCGTCTCTTAGTCCGACATAATCTTTATAAGAACTCATTTCCCAATCTTCCATTTCTTTTACCAGCCCTGCTTTTACTGGATTTTGGTGAATGTAGTGGAAACATATGAAGGGATAGTTCTCCGGGCTCGTTGAGCTACTCATGGCATGACTCGGAGTCATGCCATGAGTATGTTCGTCCAATACCTTTTTCTTGGTATTCTGCTGAAATAGTGACCCAGTTTTATTCTCCTACTTATTGATAGCCCTTGTATAGGATCGCAACATTATTTTAAGGTCTTCACTAAATTTCTCATGATCGATATCGCTTTTAGTATAAGCCAAAATGTGAAAATGATTTGGCATCAGGCAATATGCCACTATATCCAAATGAGGCAATAAATGCTTCCTGATTTTCTTTAAAAAATAAAGGTAGTTCTCTCTTCTTGAAAAAATATCCTGTTTGTTGTTTCCTCTGTTATAAATATGGTAAAAAGTCACGGGGATCATCTCTTTCTTAAGTTCGATAAACAGATAATTAAACCAATATTCATCAAAGTTGACATTTTCAAATCTGGTTTTTTCAACTAATTGACATATTCACTAGCGTAGGCACTCATAAACTCATGGCATGACTTGAAGTCATGCCATGAGTAAACGCAATCCCCGCAACCTTTTCTATTTCATTTTGGTATGTTTTATTTGCAGCAATAATCAATAGATAAAAGGAAAATGAAACCGAGCATGATACGAGACACGCATAGTATGATGATTGTAAATGCGAGGTTCCATCTGTACCAATAAAAACAGACAATTATAAACAGATGAAAGGAACGATCAGGACAATTCTCATTGGTTTTTTTTCAGGAATTTTAGGCGCATTCATCTTTGAATGGACGCTTCAAAAAAATGAATCTGATTTTTTTGCAAATAAGAAAGAACCTTCATCCGACGAGGGGCAATTAATTCGCAATGAAGAACCGCTATCCTTTTCATACCATCCCAATAAAAATACCATCGCTGCCGAAAGTGTCGATTTTGTGGCAGCCTCGGAAATCAGTACACATAGCGTGGTGTATGTGAAAACCATCAGCGAAACCCGCTATGCTTCCAGTTGGATGGATTATTTTTTTGGTGATAGGGTCGGGCAAACCATCAGCTCAGGCTCAGGGGTAATCTACTCGTCGGATGGATACATCATTACGAACAACCACGTGATTGACAATGCCGATCAGATCGAGGTGAATGTGGGCAAAAAAACCTATTCGGCAGAAGTAATAGGCACAGACCCCTCCACTGACCTGGCGGTGCTAAAAGTAGAAGCTACCGGCTTAAAGGAGATTCAACTAGGGAAATCAAAAGATGTAAAAGTGGGCGACTGGGTGCTGGCCGTTGGCAATCCCTTTAACCTCACCTCTACCGTCACGGCTGGCATCGTCAGCGCCAAAGGACGGGAGCTGAACATTCTCAAAAGTACTTTTCCCCTGGAATCATTTATCCAGACCGATGCCGCCATTAACCCCGGGAACAGCGGTGGCGCGCTGGTCAACCTTCGAGGTGAGCTGATTGGCATTAATACCGCCATTCTCTCCCGCACAGGTTCTTACGCCGGATATGGATTTGCTGTGCCGTCTGATATTGTAAAAAAGATCGCGGACGACCTCATCAAATTTGGCATTGTGCAGAAGGCCTTCTTTGGTGGTGAGGTGTTGGATATCGACAGCGATATTGCCCAAAAACTGGATTTGAATAGTTTTAACGGAGTAGTATTAAGCTATCTACAGCAGGGCGGCGCTGCCGAAAAATCCGGGCTGCAAAAAGGCGATGTCATCGTTGAGATTGACAGTGAAAAGATTGAAAGCCGCTCAGAATTTGAGGAGCTAATAAGCTACTTCTCGCCAGGCGACCAAATAAATGTCACCTATAAAAGAAACAATAAAATCATAAAATCTGTGGTGGTTCTGACCAACAAAGAAGGAACAACAGAACTCCTAAAAAGGGAAATATTTACTTCCAATTCCCTGGGGGCCGATTTTGAAAAAGTTTCCAAGGTAGAGCGGGACATGCTGAATATCGAACATGGTGTACGTGTATTAAAAGTGAGAAATGGCTTAATAAAAAATATGGGATTATCCGAAGGATTCATCGTCTGCTATATCAACAAAATCCCCATTAAATCGCCGGAAGAACTTTCCGAAATACTTGAAAGGATTAAGGGAAGAGTATATGTAGAGGGTGTGAATAAAAAAGGCCAGTGGGAGTATCATAGGTATTATTTTTAGGAGCCGGATGTCTGGATGACCGATGTCCGCCCTCCTACGCTAAAGCTTCGGCGGGTAAAAAGTCGGAAGACGGAAGACCGGAGTCGGAAGTCGGGAGACCGGAGTCGGAAGACCTTCCCTTAGGCTGAAATTTCGGCTGTAACAAAGCTTGTTAACGGTCGAAGGCCTTAACAACGGTTGGATCGCCAGTACAAACGCTCTCTTCGTCCCACCACTGGCATGAGGGTGGA
>JBNLGG010000062.1:0-24077 GCA_050305935.1 Cyclobacteriaceae bacterium
TCCTTAAAACCTCTGTAAATCCTTCCGAGCAATTTTTCCAGTGCAAGCGATTCATCCGAAACCACCTGTTTTATTTTATAATACATTTCCGATAAACAATTGTCCAATTGATCCTCGAAACTCCTGGCTCCTGAAATGAGAAATTCAGACACAGCGGTCGGCGTTTTTAAGCCGGTATGGGCTACCATATCACAAATGGTTTCATCGCGATCATGGCCGATTCCAGTAATAATGGGAATAGGAAATTGTGCTACGTGGGCGCTCAGTTCATAGCTGTCAAAACAGTCAAGGTCAGTAGAAGCTCCGCCCCCCCGGATGATTACCACCAGGTCAAATTTATTTACTTCCTCAAAAATAGCATGAAGTGAAGCGATAATCGATTTTTCAGCGTCATTGCCCTGCATCATGGAGTTAAACAATTTTATCTCAAATCGATAGTGATGAGCGTTGCTGTTCAATTGATTTTGAAAATCCCCAAAACCTGCCGCCGTTGCCGAGCTGATTACAGCGATCCGCTGCGGGACGAGGGGAAGCACCAACTGGCGGTTCATGTCAAACACCCCATCTTCTTTCAGTTGTTCGATGGTTTCGGCACGCTTTCTCGCCCGTTCGCCCAGGGTATAATTGGCATCGATATCCCGGATGTTGAGACTGATACCATACACCTCGTGGTACTGAACTTCTGCGTTGAAAAGTATCTCCATACCGGCTTTAAGGCTTTGGCGGGTCATGTTTTCAAACCAGGTAATCAGGTTGCGGTAGGTGTAGGACCAGATCGTTCCCCGCATTTTGGCTTTGATACTATTCCCCTCCTTATCCACGAGCTCCAGGTAACAATGACCTTTTTGATTCACCTGCACCTGGCTAATCTCAGCCACGATCCAATAGGAAGGTTCAAGGTGTGCCGATAGGACTGCCGAAATTTCCTGGTTAAGTTCAAAAAGGGAATAATGTTTCATGAAGATCGCCTCTTGGTATTCAGGGTAAATCTACTTGAAAAAGAGGTTATAAATCAAAGAAACATTGAAATAACTGTTGGGCTCAATTTCGATGTCTTCGCCCGGGAGGGCCACCGGAATGTTCAGGCTGTAGCTAATACCCAGGGTGAAATTTTTAATAGAAAAATATGCGGGAACAGAAACGGAATAGTTCATGATGCCGAAGACATTTTTTTCCGTTTCTTCCTGGACGATTTGTCCAAGCTCGAGGGCCTTATCTGCGTAAAGCAGTTTGAATAAGTTCCTGTTGTTTCTCCATAATCTTCTCAAAGATAAATAACCATATTCATCGATGAGCGCCCTCAGGACTTCCTCCTCATTGACCTGAAAACTTTGACTGATGGTGTAAAGGTTTTGATTTCCAGCCAGGACAGAGGCTCCTGGCGACAATGAAATCCGGTCAAAGATCCATCGATCATTCCATTTAAGCCTTTTCAAGAAATTAAATCGTATACGATTGGCGGTTTCTTCACCGAATAAAAAACTATAGTCCGCTCCAACTGAGAGGGGCTTAAAATCAAGGTATGCGGAAACTGAAACGGCATTGGTCAATGGATACGATTCAAGCAAATCATCCTGTTCATCTTTTCGATAGAAATAATGATCATAATTTACGATGTAGGAGAATTTTTTCCCCAGGGTTCCAATGCAGCCCAGGGAAGTGGTTGTTGGATTATATTGTGGTGTGACCTGTTTATTCCAAAATCCATTGATACCTGTAAATAGCCCCGACTTATGATAGTAGGCGAGCCCCGCAGCAAACCCAAATTGCTGCACACCAAAATCCCTTCCCGCGTAAGCAATGTTGCTTGTATAGCTAAGACGTGCGGAAAGCGAAGATTTCGGTTCGCCCAGCATGATCATGCTATCAAGAAGGTCTAGGATGGAGGATGATTCATTGGCCATCAGTTCATCCAGAAAAATAGAATCCTGAGCAAGGGTAGCGTTTAGCAAAGAGTCGAAATACGATTGTTGCGCTAGTGATTTGTGTGTAAACACAAAAACCGGTAACATCAGAAGCATGATTTTACCGGTAACAAACCGCATCATTTCTTTAGCCGGGAAGTTCAATCAGTTTCCTTGTTTATCTTTTTGAAATTCCTCCCTTAGGTCCTGCATTTCCCGTCGACGAATATGATCATCCCTTCTCCGCTCAAGTCGTTCCAAAAGCACTCTCCTGAAATCGTCTTCTGCTTGCCTTAATGACATGAGCTGCCGGGCAGAAATGATCCCCATCATTCGCTCCGAATACGTTTTTTCCAGTGCAAGTTCCTTTTGCTTGATGGTGTAAGCTTTTTCCACCAGTGCCTTGCTTTCTTCCTCGCTGGCCCCGGCGTCTGCCTGTTCCTTAAGTCCCCTCAGGTTTTCCCGCAAAACCCGCCTCTCTTCCGCAAACTCCCTATAAACCGGCCAGAATTTTTCTGCCTGCTCGGGCGTCAGCTCAAGTCTTTCCGTAATCATGGCAATCCTCGCCGCTTCTATCCTCTTCATCATTTCCTGCCTTGACCTTTCATCCATATTCGGACCGTCCTGCGCTAAAACCACCTTGGCCATAAGGCAAAAAACCAACACTATTAACCTCTTCATATCTCTTCTATTAAATGTTGTCAATATCCAGATCGTATTCATTGATGATGGCATCAAGGAGCTCGTCATCAATTTGTTCTTCTATTTCAATATATGATTGTTCCAGATCCTGAAAATTTTCATCCAATTGCTGAACATCAATGGAATGAATTATATCGTCGCTTGTTATGTCTTCCAATTCTAAGAAGCTTATCATACTTTCAGAAGAAACATTCTCAAGCATCGCCTCATAGCTCAAGTTTGTCGAATTGTTTTCCCTTGGATTTAATACTACCAGCAGGACAATGGCTATCATCGCTGCTACCGGTAAGGTAATTTTTGTTGTCAGCGACCAATTAAAGGAGAAAGATTCCCTGGGAGTATTTTTTTCGCTGATCCTTTTTTGAATCCTTCCCGGCAGGTCATCAAAGTACTCATCGGGTACTTTATAAATGTTCTTCTTATGTATATCGTCCAGTTTCATTGTCGCCGTTTTGTTCCTTTGACACAGGTCATTTTCAAAGGTTTAATTTAAAGTTAAATATTCTTCCAGTTTTTTCACCGCATGATGGTAATTAGCCTTCAGGCTGCCTACGCTCGTGCCCGTGATTTCGGATATTTCTTCGTATTTCATATCGTCAAAATATTTCATATTGAATACCAGCCGCTGTTTGTCCGGCAGTTTTAAAAGAGCCTTCTGTAGTCGCAATTGAATTTCGTCACCGTCAATCAATGGATTAGCATCCAGGCAATGCGAAAGCTCAGCCGTCATATCATTGATGGGAAGAAAGAATTTCGTCCTTTTCTTTCGCAAAAAATTAAGGCATTCATTCGTGGCAATCCTGTAGATCCAGGTGTAAAGTTGTGCGTCTTCTCGAAAGGTGTCCAGGTGATTCCAAACCTTCACAAATACATCTTGTACAAGGTCATCGGCATCATCGTGGTCGATCACCATCTTACGGATATGCCAATAGATTTTTTGCTGATATTTTTTTACCAACAGATTGAACCCAAAGTTGCGGGTTTCTGAGTACTTGATTTTTTCTAAAAGCTCCTGGTCTTCCAATCCTTTTTAAAAATAGTTGACCCTTTGATGCAAGATGGTTGAAAAGGTTTAATCGCCCAAAGATATTTTTAAGATAAGGGGGAATTGAGTGGGTGGAAAGGGCAGGGCATTCGGCCTGGAAATATGTCAATGGATCTTTTGTGTCTTTATGGCCTCCGCCATGGATTGTGTCTTCACAATCCGTTCACCAGGTTTAATTCATCCATACTCCAGATAGAAATTGGTTCGAGGAGACTCGAACCATGGCATGGAGGAAAATATCGCGTATCGCGATATGCGATATTTCACTGTAAGTAACCGATAACCTTCGTAATAGTTGTTCCGGGAAAACGCTGGCGAATGACTTCTTAAGCCTGAATGATTTGTTCCATCTTTTCTATAATCATTTTTTTGCGTTGTGATGCGATGGAAGGGATGAGTTGTGCTTCAATGAATTCATCCCGGTTTTTCTGATCCAAAATATATTGTAGAGCTTTTTTCAAATAGGTTTTTACAGTGTTGTCTGAGGTAGAGATAGAGTCAACAATTTCCAGGTGGTAATCCACTACATAAATAAAATCTTCCAGGTCGTGGCTAGCCAAGGGGTCATTCTTGCCCCTGGAAAGAAAAGCTTCCCATTTTGAGGCCAGGTAATAGCTCACGGGCAGGATGTTAATTGTAATACCATCAAGGTCATATTGCACTGCCACGCGGAATCCGGGCTTTAACCAGGAATTAGTAGGCCCCAAAGGTGTTGGTTCAGTTGGGATGAAGTCAACAGGGATATCATTGTACTTATATCGATAAAGAATGTTTGATTCCAGTGATGGTTGAAATCCTTTTTTGGCCAGAATTCCCGACAATTGGTTCATCTCCGAATAGGAGGCAATCTTTACAGAAATGTCAATATCTTTCGTTGGTCTTGGTTCCAATGCGACCGGATCATTGGCATACAAACTGGAAATAGCTCCTCCAACAAACAATACCTCACCTTTGATGTTGCCAAGAGCCTCTGCCACCAGTTTTACCACCTTTAAGTTGACGATGGTATTAATAGGCATAGATTCGCTCATTTAATAATTCAACAGCCAGGTTTTTTTCCCGTGTCCTACCAACTCTAAGGGCATCAGTCAATGATAATAATTCGTGCAATACAGGATCGTTTTCCACTGCCCTAGGAACATTTGGGTGTAAGGGTGTGATGGCTTCTCCTCGCATGGTTCCTTTTGCATAAGGCCATACATAACCTTGCTCGGATTGAATGTGTTGAGATAAAGGGAGTGATGAATGAGCGGTGGGGATTCCAATAGTAATTCTTCCTGGTTCAGCAGGAAATACATAGGCGAGGCCCTTTTCAAGGAAATCCATAAAGGCCGATACGTTAACCCGATCTTTTTCAGAATTAATCAATCGTGCAATTCTAGATCGGTTCAGCGATTCTGAAACTTCTGATGCACTAATGAATAATTGTTGGGCCAGGTCTTTGTTGTACCATGGACGATCAGCCAGAGCTACCATCTTTAACAAGATGACAATGTCATGTGAACGCATGCCCTTATGTTCTTTCATGGCGTAAAGATAAACCATTATTCGCAATTCGCGAATCGCGAATTAAGACATTTCCATTTTAGTCGCAGAAAAATAGCCAGTAAATCCCGGCTATATTCAAATAAAGCTCCTATATCTTCCTAATAAAATCAATCAATCTGGCATTATCACCCTTCACACGCACAATTCTGATGGGAAATTTAGTGTCTACCTGGATGAGCTTTTCTGCAATGCTGCTCAGGAATAAAGCGGTGGTGGAGCTAAGGCCCTTGGCTCCTAATAAAATCGTATCTGGCTTTTCCCTGAGGGCAAGCTCATATACTTCTGCAATGGAATCATCATTTTTATCCAGCGAGAATACCGGTCGGATTTTTACTCCTGAGATATCGATTTGGGAAATTAAGGCCTTATACTTCTTCTCCGTATTTTTTTTCATTACTTCTACAAACTCATCGTAGCTTTTTCCGGTGTAATGATATCCTGTGGGAACACTGAAGATATTCTGGCAAATAATCTCCGCCTCTGATCCCGTTAACCGGGCAATGTCAACGGCTTTTTCAATGGCAATCTTGTCGTTGTCGGAGTGGTTAATGGGTACTAACAGTTTTACAAACTTGGGCTCGCAACCTTCTGGTACAATTAACAGCTGACTGTTGGCCAGACGGGCGACCTTTTGGGCGAGGAGCCCCCGCTCTTTAGAAGATGTACTCTTACCTATAATAACAAGGTCAATATCATTGGCATCTAAGATATTGAGAAGGTTCTTAGCGATCTTTCCTTTTTTAACAAGGAAGATCTTTTTTATGTCAGTTTGTTTGTCCCAGACTCTTTCAACCTTTTCGCGTAGTTCCTTTTCCTTGTCTTCAAAAACCTTGTCTTCAATATCTGGGAATTCTCCTTTTAATTCTTCCGGAAATTTATGGTACTTGACTACGTGGATAAAGTAGACTTCTATCGATTTGTTTCGCCTCGCCACAAACTCAGCAAAGCGAATGACCGTTTCATCCATTGCCGAAAGATCCATGCCTACGGCAATTCGTTTAACAAGTTTTCCCATGTTCCAAACTTTGCGCGAAAATAATAGAAAAATATCTATTTGTATGCAAAATGATGATTGAAGTAATTAATTCAGATAGTTTTGCGAATAAAATTTCATATAAAATGTTGACTGATCAAAAAACAGTGGTTCTGGGAGCGAGCAACAATCCTTCAAGGTATTCATACACCGCTTGTCAAATGTTGTACGATCAGGGAATGGAATTTGAGCCCGTAGGAATCAAAAAAGGAAAAATATTCGGAAAGGAAATTCTCTCGATTTTTGATCATCCTGCAATTGATAATGTGGATACCGTTACACTCTATATAAATCCTATCCACCAAGGGCAACATTATGAATTTATCCTTTCATTGAATCCGCGGAGAATAATTTTTAATCCCGGCACAGAAAACACAGAACTCCGGGATTTAGCTCGACAAAAAGGAATAGAAACAGAATATTCATGTACATTGGTTCTTCTAAGTACGGGGCGATATTAGCTTGTATTCCTGTTTAAGCAGATTAATGATTTAGAGGACTACCTTTTATAAAACTTAGGGTGATAATCCGCTATAAAATGCTATTTTTGCGATTATTTTTTTAAAAAGCTATGAGTGAGAAACCAGAACAAAAGAAAGGGGATTATTCAGCAGGTAATATTCAGGTTTTAGAAGGACTTGAAGCTGTAAGAAAAAGACCTGCGATGTACATTGGGGATGTTAGTGTTAAAGGGCTTCACCACATGGTTTGGGAAGTGGTTGATAACTCCATCGATGAAGCGCTTGCCGGTCATTGTGACCTGATAAAGGTTACTATTCATAAAGACAATTCAATTTCAGTTGAGGATAATGGAAGGGGTATTCCTACGGATATCCACCCAAAAGAAAAGAAGTCAGCACTTGAAGTAGTAATGACTGTCTTACATGCCGGTGGTAAGTTTGATAAAGATACCTATAAAGTCTCAGGTGGATTGCATGGTGTGGGGGTATCCTGTGTGAATGCCTTATCTACTGTGTTGGTGGCTACAATCCATCGGAATGGCAGGGTATATCAACAAGAATATGGAAGAGGAGTTCCCAAATATTCCGTCAAGGAGATAGGCGATACAGATCGAACCGGAACCATCGTTCATTTTACTCCGGACGATACTATTTTTACTGTGACTGAATATAACTTCTCTACAGTTGCTAATCGTTTAAGAGAGCTTGCTTACCTGAATGCAGGAATCAAGATCGAACTTACTGATGAAAGGGATACTGACGAGGAGGGCAAGTTTAAGCACCAAAAATTCTTTAGCGAGGGAGGTTTGGTAGAATTTGTCGATTACCTGGATTCAGGTAGGGAAAAACTTATTGCTTCACCTATTTATATTGACAATGACAAGGGGGAAATTCCAGTGCAGGTTGCATTGACTTACAATAATTCCTTTACCGAAAATGTGGTGAGCTATGTCAATAACATCAATACGATCGAAGGAGGAACACATATTTCGGGGTTCAGGCGTGCACTTACGAGGACACTAAAATCTTATGCTGATAAATCCGGATTACTGGACAAAGTGAAAATTGAAATAAACGGAGATGATTTTCGTGAAGGGTTGACGGCAGTGGTTTCTGTGAAAGTGGCAGAGCCCCAGTTTGAAGGTCAGACAAAGACCAAGTTAGGCAATTCGGATGCCATAGGCGCAGTAGATTCCTCGGTGAGTGAAATGCTTCAATATTACCTTGAAGAACATCCAAAGGAAGCAAAAACCATTGTCCAAAAAGTGATCCTGGCAGCACAGGCGCGTCACGCAGCCAGAAAGGCGCGGGAAATGGTGCAGAGAAAGACTGTTTTATCTGGCACTGGTCTGCCCGGCAAATTAGCCGATTGCTCCAACACCGATCCTGCTGTGTGTGAGTTGTACCTGGTGGAGGGTGACTCCGCTGGTGGGTCAGCAAAACAGGGGAGAAACAGGAGTTTTCAGGCAATCCTCCCGCTACGTGGAAAGATCCTCAATGTCGAGAAGGCTCAGGAACACAGAATTTACGATAACGAAGAGATAAAGAACATCATTACTGCCCTGGGTGTTACTTTCGGCACAGAGGATGATGACAAAGCGCTAAACATGGCAAAGCTAAGATATCATAAGATCATCATTATGACCGATGCTGATATCGATGGTAGCCACATCAGGACATTGATCCTGACCTTCTTTTTCAGGTTTATGAAACAACTGATAGAAAACGGGTACTTATATATCGCTTTACCGCCACTTTATTTGATCAGGAAAGGTAAGCAAGAGCGCTATTGCTGGACAGAAGAGGAACGCGCAGCTATAGTGAAGGAGCTGGCACCGGATGGAAAAGAAGATTCTGTCAATATTCAGCGGTACAAAGGTCTTGGAGAGATGAATCCGGAACAACTATGGACCACTACCATGGACCCTGAACACAGATCCTTAAAGAAGGTGACCATAGAATCAGCGGCCGAAGCTGATCACCTGTTTTCTATGCTGATGGGTGATGAAGTGGCCCCGCGGAGGGAGTTTATCGAGGCCAATGCAAAATATGCCAAGGTCGATATTTAGAAAATAAAAATATACATTCGAACAATGGTTGGCCTTTTGAATTTCAAAAGGCCATCTTATTTAACACTACCAGGAAATTAACATGGCGCACACAGACAAGATTTCGCAGCAGATTAATGAAAGCGTGTTTATTAGCCGGGATTTAAGCTGGCTTCAGTTTAACAACAGGGTGCTGGATCAAGCCAAACACCTTGATAGGTCACTGCTTGAGCGTTTGAAGTTCCTTGCCATTACAGCATCCAATCTGGATGAGTTTTTTATGATCAGGGTAGGAAGTTTATATAACTACCTGGATTATGGAAAAGAAAGAACAGACTACTCCGGCCTTAGGGAAATTCCCTATAGGAGAAAATTATTTCAGGAAGCACATGCCTTTAATAAGGATCAGCGGGATTATTATATTCAAAAGCTAAAACCTGTCTTTGAAGAGAACGGGTTTGTCATTGGCAGGCTCGAAGATTTGACCGAGGCGGAAATCAGCGAGGCGAAGGATTATTTTAAGAAAACAATCTTTCCTATGCTTACCCCGATGGTGTATGACAGCTATCATACCTTTCCGATATTGATGAACCAGATACTCATCTACGGGGTGGTTACGGTTAATAAGGAGGAAGATACGCAACAGAAAAAGATTTCCTTTATACAGATCCCGCAAAACCTTCCAAGGTTTTATGAAATCGAACGGGATGACCTTGTACTGTTTGTTCCGGTAGAAGAAATAATCCGACGATATATTCATAAGCTGTTTCGCAATATTGAAATCGTTTCTATTAACCTTTTCAGGCTTACGCGGAACGGCGATTTCACGCTGGAAGAAAGTGATGATATTGAAGCTAATTTTCTTGAGGAACTGAAAAGAAAATTAAAGACAAGGAAAACGGGAAGGGTAGTTAGAATTGAAATTGACGAGCGGCCAAATAAATGGTTGAAAAAGATATTGAAGGAGCGATGGGAGCTTGAGGACGACAATTTTTTCTATGTGTCAAAAGAAAACCTTTTTGACTACTCCCGCTTTTGGCAAATTATTGGTAGTTCTTATTTAAAAGACAGGTTGCCAAAACCACATGCACCGGTCAAGCCTGTTACCTATCCGGAAGGCGAAGCAGATGCCATCTTTGATATTTTAAAGAAGAGAGATATCCTCCTGCACCACCCATACAATAATATGGAGCCGTTGTTAGACCTGATTGAGAAGTCGGCCGAAGACCCAAGGGTACTTTCCATAAAACTTACCATTTACCGTCTGGCGGATGAATCGAGGATTACGAATGCCCTATTGAAGGCGGCGGAAAACGGGAAGCACGTTTCGGTGTTATTCGAGGTGAAAGCGCGTTTTGATGAAGAGAATAATTTGCGTGAAGCTAAAAAACTGGAAGACGCAGGATGCTTTGTGATCTATGGGATCAGCAATGTGAAGACGCATACGAAGCTAATGCTGATCGTCAGAAAGGAAGGTGAAAAGGTGACCAGGTATGTCCACATGTCTAGCGGAAACTATAATGAAAGTACGGCGAAACTCTACACGGATTTGGGGCTATTGACTACCAACGAAATGTATGCCCACGATGTGTCGGAGTTTTTTAACGCAATTACCGGACATTCCGTACCCCGTGTCTATGAGAACTTGATTACAGCCCCAAAAGATATGAGGAATCAGCTCGTTGAGTTGATACAAAATGAAGCCGAGAATGCGAGAAAAGGGCTTCCATGTGGAATTGTTATAAAAATTAATTCCCTTCAGGACAAAAAAACGATTTCCGAATTATATGAGGCCTCCAGGGCCGGTGTTCCCATCAAGCTGATTGTCCGGGGTATTTGTTGTTTGCGGCCCGGAAGAGAGGGACTTAGCGAAAATGTGGAGGTAATATCTATCGTGGGGAATTTCCTTGAGCATTCCCGGATCTATTATTTTCAAAACAATGATGATCCTAAAGTATACCTGGGAAGCGCAGATGTTATGGTGCGAAGTTTTGACAGGAGGATTGAGTCGCTATTCCTGATTATTGATCCGGTGCTGAGAAAACAATGCGTCAATATTCTTCATTATAACATGAAGGATAATGTGAACACCTATATAATGAGGGAAGATGGTACATACGAAATAAAAACGGAACCGGGGGCTGAACCCTTTAATGTCCACAAGGAGTTTTTCAACGTAAAACTTGAGGAAGTAGAACAGGTGAAAATGTTCTGGTAACTATTTGTTTAAGAATACTTTTCATTCTTATTTTGCAATTCTTATCACGAAAGACTGAGGGATCGGGCCCTGAGAAGTCTTGGCAACCTTGGTTATACTTGGTGCCAACTCCCGCTTGGAAATCAAGGCAGATAAGTGTCCACTCCAACAGGCTTTCTCGATAAGACTTATTTAAACTTACTGCGAATTGAAGACTTTACAAGAAATAGTAAAAGAGAGAATATTGATTCTCGATGGCGCCATGGGAACCATGATACAGCGCTACAAGCTGGAGGAGGAAGATTACAGAGGGGAAATTTTTAAAGATCACCCGTCGCCACTCAAGGGAAACAATGATTTATTGTCCATAACAAGACCGGCTATCATTAAGGAAATCCACCGGGCCTATTTTGATGCCGGGGCAGATATTGTGTTTACAAATACTTTTTCTGCTACTTCTGTTGCACAGGCAGATTATAAGATGGAAAAGTATGTTTATGACATTAATTTTCAATCGGCAAAAATTGCAAAGGAAGTAGCCAATGAGTTTAATAAGGTCAATCCCGATTCTCCTAAGTTTGTTGCCGGTTCATTTGGCCCGACCAACCGGTCGGCGTCGTTCTCACCGGATGTAAATGACCCAGGTTTTCGAAATATAAACTTTGACCAATTAAAACAGGCATATAAGGAGCAGGGGCAAGCGCTCATAGATGGTGGTGTTGACATCCTTTTAATTGAGACTATTTTTGATACATTAAATGCCAAAGCAGCCCTTTTTGCTGTGACGGAGCTTTTGGACGAGCTGAAACTGGATCTCCCCATCATGGTCTCCGGCACGATCACAGATGCCAGTGGAAGGACGCTTTCGGGACAGACGACTGAAGCTTTCTGGCACTCATTGTCGCATGGTAAATTATTTAGTATAGGCCTTAATTGTGCGTTAGGAGCAGATATGATGCGAGCGTATCTGAACACCCTGAGCAGGACTGCCCATGTCAATGTGAGCCTCCATCCAAATGCAGGCTTGCCAAATGAATTTGGGCAGTATGACGAATCACCGGAGTACATGGCCAAGGTACTTGAAGACTATGCGAAGGAAGGTCTGCTTAATATAGTTGGGGGTTGTTGTGGTACTACTCCAGAGCACATTAAAGCCATTGCCGATGCAGTAAAAAAATATAAACCAAGGACACTCGTAGAAAAATCAAAATACCTCAACCTAAGTGGCCTGGAACCACTTACTATTACAGAAAGCACCAATTTTGTCAATATTGGTGAAAGGACCAATGTGACTGGGTCCATAAAATTTGCCCGTCTTATACGAGAGAAGAACTACGACGAAGCTTTGGAAATAGCGGCTGGGCAGGTGGAGGGTGGCGCCCAGGTGATCGACGTAAACCTAGACGAAGGTATGCTGGATTCCGAAGTGGAAATGGTGAAATTTTTGAACCTGATGGCGTCTGAGCCTGACATTGCAAAAGTACCGGTGATGGTTGACTCCTCCAAATGGTCTGTCATTGAAGCCGGGCTAAAATGCCTTCAGGGAAAGTCGATTGTGAATAGCATTTCCCTCAAAGAAGGGGAAGAGAAATTCAAAGAATATGCTCGAAAGATCATGCGCTATGGTGCAGCTACTGTCGTGATGGCTTTCGATGAGAATGGTCAGGCAGACTCATATGAAAGGCGAATTGAAATATGTAAAAGATCTTATGATATTCTTGTCAATGAGGTTGGCTTCAATCCGCAGGATATCATCTTTGATCCAAACATTCTGACTGTTGCCACAGGTATTGAGGAACATAACAATTATGCGGTAGATTTTATCAATACGGTAAAATGGATTAAAGCCAATTTACCCGGCGCAAAAGTCAGTGGCGGTGTAAGTAACATTTCTTTCTCGTTCCGGGGGAACAATGTCGTAAGGGAGGCGATGCATTCCGCATTCCTCTACCATGCCATCAAGGCCGGACTCGATATGGGAATCGTGAATGCGGGTATGATAGAGGTGTACGAAGAAGTGCCTAAAGAGCTCCTGGAAATGGTGGAGGACGTTCTTTTTAACAGGAGGCCGGATGCCACTGAAAGGTTAGTAGAATATGCTGATAAAGTAAAGGGCGATGGCAAAAAGCTCGAGCGGGATGATTCCTGGCGTCAGTTGCCGGTGAATGAAAGGATTTCCCATGCACTTATTAAAGGGATTGTTGAGTTTATTGAAGAGGATGCTGAGGAAGCAAGAAAGAAGTTTGACCGCCCGCTTCAGGTAATCGAAGGGCCTTTGATGGACGGTATGAACGTAGTGGGAGATTTATTTGGTGCCGGGAAGATGTTCCTCCCTCAGGTGGTTAAAAGCGCCCGGGTGATGAAAAAGGCGGTTGCATACCTGATCCCGTTTATTGAAGAAGAAAAACTTTTAAACAATGATACCTCCTCCCAGTCACAGGGAAAAATTCTACTTGCCACTGTGAAGGGAGATGTACATGACATAGGAAAAAACATTGTCGGAGTTGTGTTGGCATGTAACAACTACGAAATCATTGACCTCGGTGTGATGGTCCCCCTGGATAAAATCCTGGATACTGCGGTTAAGGAACAAGTGGATGTCATTGGTTTGAGCGGTCTGATTACCCCGTCACTGGATGAGATGGTATATGTAGCGAAGGAGATGGAAAGAAGAAAGCTCAAAACGCCACTATTGATAGGAGGAGCAACTACGTCAAAAATACACACGGCCGTTAAAATTGATCCTAACTATAGCAACAGCGTTTTCCACGTGTTGGACGCTTCAAAGAGCGTTCCCGTGGTAAGTAACCTTCTGAACAGTGACCAGTCAGCAAGGGATAAATTTTCGAAGGAAAATAAAGAAGCCTATGCTAAGCTGCGGGAGGACCACGAAAGGAAAAGAGGTGTCAAGAATTTTATTACCATCAATGAAGCACGTGCCAATAAATTTTCTCCTGACTGGACAGGTTTTTCTTCCATACGGCCTTCTTTTCTGGGAGCAAAAAAACTGACAGGAATATCATTAAAAGATCTGGTGCCCTACATTGACTGGACACCGTTTTTTATCACGTGGGAGTTGACCGGTAAGTATCCACAGATTCTTAGTGATGAGGTAGTGGGCAAAGAAGCTCAAAAGCTCTTTGACGATGCCCAGACGATGTTAAATACACTGGTTGAAAAAGATTTACTTGGCCTTGAAGCAGTGATTGGATTTTTGCCCGCAAATACTGTCAATGACGATGATGTTGAGATCTATCAATATCATCAAAATGGGAAGGGATACCGGGTTGATACTAACGAAAAGCTGGTCACCCTAAACTTCTTGCGACAGCAAAGCAAGAAAGCCAGTAACCTGCCTAATTTTAGTTTAAGTGATTTCATTGCTCCAAAAGAAACACAGAAAGAAGATTTTATCGGGGCTTTTGCGGTGACGTCAGGAATTAACGCAGAAAAGCTGGCGAAGGAGTATGAGGACAATCTCGACGATTATAATAGCATTATGGTAAAAGCGCTGGCTGACCGCTTTGCTGAAGCCTTAGCAGAATACGTCCATGAAAAAGTAAGGAAAGAATACTGGGGTTATGCAAATGAAGAGGCGCTGTCCAATGACGAATTGATAAAAGAAAGTTACAGCGGCATTCGTCCTGCCCCGGGCTATCCGGCTTGTCCTGATCACCTCGAAAAAAGAAAGCTGTTTGACCTGATAAAAGCAGAGGAAAATACACAGATTCGGTTGACGGAGAATTTCGCTATGTACCCAGCGGCTTCAGTTTGCGGTTGGTATTTCTCGCACCCGGAATCCAGGTATTTCGGTATAGGAAAGATTGAAAAAGACCAGGTGATTGACTACGCAGAGAGGAAGAAACTCGATAAGGAAATAGTCGAAAAATGGTTGAGCCCAAACCTCTCCTATGATGTATGATGCTCGTTTAATTTCCATAATATTCCAGCACAATTCTTGTTAATTTTGATTGAAATGAAAAATTTTAGAATTATGAGGGTATTATTAATGATGGCAATCATGGCTACTTCAGTGGGAGTGTTAGCCCAATCAGTAGCAGAGGAATTGACCGTAGAGGGAAAGCAATACTATGAGAAAAATGAGTTCTCTGAGGCATTGCAAAAGCTCAGTCAGGCACTTAAGGTAGATGACAAGTATGCGACCGCATATTTTGTCAGAGGGGTGATCAAAAAAGATCTGGGAGATTACCAGGGGGCACTTAAAGACTTGAATAAATGTTTGGCGCTGGACACAAAGATGTTTGAGGCGTACCTCGAAAGAGGAAATGTTAAACATGGTCTTCAGGACTTTAAGGGTGCTATTGGAGATTATTCGAAGTGCATTGAACTTAACCCTAATAACATTGACGCTTTTTACCGACGAGGCCAGGCTAAACTTCAGATCGATTCCTACAGTGATGCCATCAAAGATTGTGACAAAGTGATTGGTATCAATTCACAGAACAAAGATGCATTTTTTTTAAGGGGAATTATCAAGATCGAATATGGTATGCTGGAGGAAGGTTGTGCTGATTTAAGCATTGCGGGAGAAATGGGGGATTTAAAAGCATTTGATGAGATAAAGAAGCACTGTCAAAATGTGCAATATTAGGGGCAATAAATGCTCTTTAACTTTTCTGCGTCTACCACCTTATATTGAATAGCGCTATCAAGGTCGACACAGGCAGAATCCCGTCGATTTATTTTTAATTCTGATAAGGCCCGGTGAAAATAAACAGCACCGGGTTCATAGTTTCGATCGAGCAGTTCATTGTAAATACCAATGGCCTGGATGTGATGATCCAGTTTTTGTAGACAGTAAGCTTTGAAATAGGTGGATTCTGTTTGGTATTTGTTTCTCTCGAGCACCTTTTCAAAAGAATTCAGCCCTTCCTGAAAATTGTGTTGGATCACCGTATAGATGATACCGGTGTAAAAAAGCGAGCTGTCATAGGCGGTACCGAAATCCTTAACTTCTGCAAGAAATGATAGCGCTTCGTTGTTTTTTCCTGCTAAATGGAAACATTTTCCCTTCATCCAAAATAGCTCGGAACGGAGGGAATCATCGTCTATATCTTCCAGGGCCAGGTCAATATATTTATTTGTGATTTGATAATTATGGTAATGGTAAAAGAGAATGTACGCCTGATAGTAGTTTGCCAGGCCACTCTTTCCGCTCATATCATTGATAGATTTTGTAAAATTATCAAGCGCCAGAGAATACATGCCCGCTTCGTAGTAAGCAATCCCCCGGCTAAAATGTGTATTGGCACTTTTGATCATTAGGTAGGTTGGGAAAGAAAAGGCAAAAATGGCAATCCCCACTACGAACAAAACGCCATACAAATAGGTCCTTTTCGAATATTTTGGCGCTCGGCGACTTTGATAGTAATAGGGTGGAGGAGGCCGTCGATAGGCTTCCCGCTCATGGTAGGTACCGTATGGCCTGTCCAGGCTTTCATCATAGTTGATCCTCCTTAACGGATTACTTAAAATTTCGTAGGCGTTTTTTACTTCCAGAAACTTTTGGTGATAGGATGCTTCATTCGCTGCCGTGTCGGGGTGATAAATTTTTGCCAGTCGCCGATATGCCGATTTTATATCCGCCTGGGACGCATCCTTTGGAAGTCCTAAAATATCATATAGTGTGCCAGACATGACAGTAGCCTTTCACTTGATCCTAAAGAATTTACCGGGCATTTGTTTCACTATTCCATTAAACTCCAGGTTTAGGAGATGTGTTGCCAGAAAGTTTAAGGGAATATTGGTTTTCCAGCTCAATTCGTCAATTTGAATATAGTTATTCGCATCAATAATAGTTTGAACGATGTTTCTTTCCTCATTATTGAGCTTTTCCAGCCATCTGCGATCTTCCTCTTCGGGAAGCTGATTGACTTTTCCAATTTCCCAATTCAGATAATATTCTATGTCCAATCCGGAAGTAAGAATTTGGGCTTTGTGGTACTTGATAAGGTTATTGCAGCCTTGAGATGTTTTTGAAGTAACATTGCCTGGCAAGGCAAACACTTCCCGGTTATAATTATTGGCAATTTCTGCTGTAATCAAAGCGCCACCTTTTTCCGAAGCCTCCACAACCAAAATTGCGTCTGCCATTCCTGCGATAATTCTGTTGCGTGCCGGGAATCGGTGTGCATCAGGCTGCGTGCCGATGGTGTATTCAGAGAGAATACCTCCATTTTCGAGCATTTGATGCGCATATTTTCGGTGGCTGGAGGGGTAGATGATGTCCATGCCACTCGCCATAACGCCTACCGTTGGCAGCTTGTTTTTAAGGGCTTCTTTGTGGGTAGCGATATCTATCCCATAGGCTAGCCCGCTGATGATCAACGGAGAGTGAGGGGCAACTTCTGCCAGGAGTTTTTCAATGAACTCTTCGCCATAGGAAGTGGACTGTCGAGTGCCCACAATTCCTAAGATCTTTGAATTGTTCAGGTCGGCGTTCCCTTTGTAAAATAGTAAAATAGGGGAATCCACACATTCGTTGAGTCGCTTTGGGAATCTCTCGTCAGTGAGAAATAACAGGTCTATCGAATGCTTCTCGCAATCTGAGATGATTCGTTCGGCTTCTTTGAAATTTTTAAAGGCGAGGATTGAGGACGCTGTTTTCTCGCCAATTCCTGGAACTTTAATGAGTTTGCTTTTATTCGACTTAAAAACGCTATCAGCCGACCCGAAGTGGCTGAGGAGTGTTTTTGTAATGATATTTCCAATTCCCGGTATGAGCGTTAAAGCTACCTGGCTCAGCCTGGAATCCATCATTATAAGAATTTAATTAAGGGAGTGAATCGTAAATGCTTTTCAGGAAACCCCTCACCTCTTTCAGGCTTTCGATCATTTCCATTTTGTCCTTAACATTGCCGCTATTGCTCTTGAGCAAATCTTTGGCGCCTTGCAGGGTATAGCCTTTTTCTTTGACGAGATGGTAGATTAATTTGACATTTTCTATGTCTTCTTTTGTAAATTGACGATTGCCTTTTCTGTTCTTTTTTGGCTTGATAATATCAAACTCACTTTCCCAAAATCGAATAAGAGAAGTAGCAACATCAAGCATTTCTGCTACCTCACCGATGGAGAAATACTTCTTTTCAATTACTTTTTCTTTGTACGGCATTCTGTCAATTTTCGCTTTGAATATACTTAATTAAACCGGAATCGTCAATAATTATTTCGGATTCAGGGAAGTCGGCTTTTGTAAGTTCTTGCAGGTATTTTATCACTTTTTTCTCCTCATCAATGACCGAAATGCCAGGCCCAATTTGCTTTATGGGGGTGATTTCTCCCTGATAAAATTCTCCCTGATTATTCAGGTAAAGCTTAATTATTGGAGCAACACCATTGGGACCGCTCAGGTTAAACCGGGCATAAGTCGCAAAGTTTCCAAGGCTGTAGGCAATAAACCGTTTTTTATAGACTTCAATTGCCCTTGTGACATGGGGGCCATGACCGAAGATAACATCTGCACCGGCATCAATGAGGGCATGTGAAAACGTGAAAACGTTACCGCGGTTTTCGCCATAAAACGTCTCAGCCTTTCGCGTAACATGTTGATGCTCCCTTCCTTCCGCGCCCCCGTGAAAAGAGACGATAACAATATCATTCAGGCTATCCAGGTGTCTGACATAATTCTTTGCCGTTTCTAAATCATGAATGCTCACCGTACCTGTATTCGGCGCAAATGCCACGAAGCCATATTTCAAGCCATCTAGCTCAAAGGAAGTATATGGCCTTTGAATCAGGCCGGCACAGGCAATTCCCAGTGTGTCCAGGACAGTCATTGTATTTTTCCTCCCTTCATTGCCAAAATCCCCCGCATGGTTATTGGCTAGGCTGACCACATCAAATCCCGCATCAACCAGGTTTTGAGTCAGGTACTCCGGCGACCGGAATAAATAGCAGATATCCGGGTTTTTACAATATTTGGGTTGGCCTCCATCGTTGAGAATTACCCCCTCATGATTGCCAAAGGTCACATCGGCATTTGCCAATACATCTTTCACTCCGGCCAGGATATCTTTTCCTCGGTTCGGTGGCAGATAATTTGGGTCAGGGAAGTTAGTGCCCAGCATGATATCGCCAACTCCAATGACGGTGATAGTGTCTTTTTTGGAGGTTTCTAAAATAGTATCCTTTTTTTCGACCAAGGAATCGATAGTCGCCTCTGTTACACTATCTTCTGAGATGACTAAGGTATCGGCCTTAATTTCGACTGGTACTTGCACAATGGTGTCAGATACCGCTGGTTGCTGAGAAACAGATGTCAGTTTTTTCTGTGATTTACAGGCATAGAATAGTACAGAAAACAACAGCAGTTTAAAAAATACCGAACTATTTCGCATGTCTGAAAAGAATTCTAATATCCGCCGCCTAATGACTGGTTATCCCTGTTCGCTAATTCGATCAGTTTATCAAATTCGTCATCTGAAACATCTGAATAGAAGAAGTTGATCGGGTTGATCGCATTTCCATTATACCAGACCTCGTAATGAAGGTGGGGAGCCATGGATAATCCTGTATTGCCAACAAATCCAATAATATCACCTCTCTTAACTTTTTGGCCTATTGTTACATTAATTTTGCTCATGTGAGCGTATCGTGTAGTGTAGCCAAATCCATGTTCTAATTCAACGAGGTTGCCATATGAACCACTCATGCCTGCACGCTTAATGGTTGCATCACCAGTGGCATATATTGGAGTTCCCGGGTCTGCGGAAAAGTCAATGCCATTGTGCATTCTTTTGTATTTCAGAATGGGGTGCATCCTCATTCCGTATCCTGAGGCTAGTCGATGAAGTTCTTTATTAGCTACGGGTTGTATCGATGGGATGGAAGCCAACATATTGGTTTTATTGGCAGCCATTTTCTCAATATCATCATAAGAGCGCATTTGGATGTAGAGCTGACGCTTCAATTTGTCAATTTTTTCATACGAATCGAGGATGAGTTCTTCCCGTTCCAATTTACTGTTTCGGATGTGTTCGTACTGGTTAGAACCTCCTACACCACCTTCAAGTATGGATTGGGGGATAGGCTCAGCTTCAAATATTTTACGGTAGATGTTGTCATCTCGGTCACGCAGGACTTTGAGGACATTTTGGAGGGTCTTTACTTCATCCGTTAGGAACTCGTAATTCATCTGCAATTCCTTGTTGTCTTTTTTTAGTTGGGTAACATGTGGAAGTTCAAAGAAATTGGCATAAAGGGAAACAATCCCAACAGCAAGAATTAAGGCAAGTGTAAAAAATCCCAATGCATTTAGAAAAACATCCCAACGTGAAATTTTTACCCTTTCATATTTACAGGTTTCGGTGTCGTAGTAATATTTTATTCTAGCCATTTAAAACTAAGGTAAAATCTGCTAATTTTGCGGTGTTTTTAGTTGATTGGTAAAAATTCAATAAAATTTAACATTAAATAAAAATATAATAGCCCGCAATTTAAAATATTTTGAATAAAAAAAGGCAATTATTAGATCGTTTTAAACTATTTATAGATGAATTCAAGGGAAATCAGGCAAAAATTCTTAGATTTTTTTAAAAACAAACAGCATCAAATCGTTCCGTCTGCTCCATTGGTAGTGAAAGACGATCCTACCCTGATGTTTACCAATGCCGGGATGAACCAGTTTAAAGATTATTTTTTAGGGAATAAAAAGGCTGAGAATACACGAGTTGCTGATACACAAAAATGCCTTCGGGTTTCCGGAAAACACAATGATTTGGAGGAAGTTGGTATTGATACCTACCACCACACGATGTTTGAAATGCTGGGCAATTGGTCGTTTGGCGACTACTTTAAAAAAGATGCGATCGACTGGGCCTGGGAGCTTTTAACCAGGGAATATGGCCTGCCCGAAGATCGCCTTTATGCCACAGTGTTTGAGGGTGACAAAGAGGACAATTTAGAAAGTGATCAGGAGGCTAAAGACTTCTGGAAAAAATACCTGCCGGAAGACCGGATTTTATATGGGAATAAGAAAGACAACTTCTGGGAAATGGGGGATACAGGTCCCTGTGGACCTTGCTCAGAAATCCACATCGATTTGCGATCGGATGAGGAGGTGAAGCAAGTGCCGGGAGGTGAATTAGTGAACGCTGACCATCCGCAGGTAATTGAGATTTGGAATTTGGTATTTATTCAGTTCAATAGAAAATCCAACGGTTCCCTGGAGCAACTTCCTGATAAGCACGTCGATACCGGCATGGGGTTTGAGCGGCTCGTGATGGCTATACAAGGTAAAACTTCTAATTACGATACCGATGTTTTCCAGCCTTTAATAAAAGAACTAGAAGCCTTTTCGGGCAAGAAATACGGACAGGACGAAAAGTCAGATATTGCGTTCAGGGTAATTTCTGATCACGTGAGGGCTGTTTCCTTTGCCATTGCTGATGGCCAGATGCCTTCTAATACCGGGGCTGGTTATGTCATCAGGAGAATTCTGCGACGGGCTATCCGATATGGATTTACCTACCTGAATTTCAATGAGCCTTTCATTTATAAATTAGCGGAAGTCCTGGCGAGTGAAATGGGATTTTTCTTTCCTGAAATCGTCCAGCAAAAGGAATTTGTGTCCCGGGTGATCCAGGAAGAGGAACATTCGTTTTTAAGGACGCTGGAAAACGGAATCAGGATATTTGAAGAAGAATCTCGAAAAGGTGGTAAAACAATTTCAGGTGAAATTGCTTTCAAATTATATGACACCTATGGTTTTCCGATTGATTTAACCATCCTGCTAGCCAGGGAAAAAGACATGGCTGTTAATATGGACGAGTTTAATACTTCTATGAAGCAGCAAAAGGATCGCTCAAGAGCGGCTGGTGAGCAGGAAAAGGGTGATTGGATCATAGTCAATGACGGGGAGGTTCAGTTTCTCGGGTATGAGTCGCTATCTTCACACGCCCGAATTCTTCGCTACCGGACGGTTAAAGAGAAGAAACAGGAGACCTACCAGATTGTACTCGATAAAACCCCCTTCTATGCGGAAAGCGGGGGTCAGGTAGGGGATACCGGGCTTATTTCCAGCAAGACGGAAACCATCCACATTTTGGATACGCAAAAGGAAAACAATCTTATCGTTCATTTTGCTGATAAACTTCCGCAAGATCCCGGAGCTACATTTACTTGTGTGGTGGATGAGAAGAAGAGGCGGAAAACGGAAAATAATCATAGTTGTACGCACCTTCTTCATGCGGCGTTGCGACAAGTATTAGGAACGCATGTGCAGCAGCGGGGGTCCCTGGTAAACGATAAAATACTCCGCTTTGACTTTTCGCATTTTGCTAAAATCGAAAAAGAGCAACTCAGGGAAATCGAACAGATCGTCAACAGGAAGATTCGCGAGGACATTCCATTAAATGAAAAAAGGAATGTTCCCATTGAGAAAGCAAAAAGCCTGGGAGCGATGGCACTATTTGGTGAAAAATATGGGGACTTTGTGAGAGTTATTACCTTTGATGCGGATTATTCTGTGGAGCTTTGCGGTGGAACTCACGTGGCAGCAACCGGCAAAATAGGAATGTTTAAGATTATTTCGGAGAGTTCCATCGCAGCCGGAGTGAGGAGAATAGAAGCTGTGACTGGTGAAGGAGCCGAGGAATATGTGGATCAAAACCTGGATCTTTTGGCGGAAATAAAAGAACTGCTTAAGCATCCGAAAGAACCTGTCAAGGTGATTGAGAAGATATTAGAAGAGAAAAACTCGCTGATGAAGGAATTGGAGAGTGCCCAGTTGGAAAAATCGCTGGTAATTAAAGAAGACCTCAAGAAAAAAGCTCAGCCTGTGGATGGAGCAAATGTGATCCTGGAGCAGGTAACATTGCCAAACGCGGATGTGCTTAAAAAGCTGTCTTTTGAATTAAAAAATGAAGTTGACAATATTTTATTAGTTTTGGCGGCTGATATTAAAGGTTCTCCGATGATATCCGTGGTTGTTTCGGAGGACTTGATAAAAACGTATGATTTGAATGCCGGGACAATTGTTCGCGAGTTGGCTAAGGAAATAAAAGGCGGTGGCGGCGGACAGCCGTTTTTTGCCACAGCAGGTGGCAAAGAGTTGGCCGGGCTTTCCTCCGTCATCGAGAAGGCGAAAGAACAATTTTCCGAAGGACTATTAACCAAGTAAAGTAATAATGACCAACCCCAGGGATAAGTACAGAGTAGTAATTGGTCTTGAAATTCACGCACAATTATCAACTGAAAGTAAAATATACGCAGCTGATTCCACACAGTTTGGCAGTGACCCCAATACGAATATTAGTGTGATTTCATTGGCACATCCGGGCACCCTTCCGTTGCTAAATAAAAAAGTGATCGATTATGCCATCAAAATGGGGCTTGCCTGTTATTGCAAAATTACCCGGCATAACATCTTTTGCCGAAAAAATTACTTCTATCCTGACCTTCCTAAAGGCTATCAATTAACACAAGACAGAACCCCGATTTGCGTAGGCGGCACGGTATTGATCAGAACCGACCAGGGTGAAAGACATGTAAAACTGAACAGGATACATGTTGAGGAAGATGCTGGTAAATCACTGCATTTGGACGGTGAAACAGACACACTGGTAGATTTAAACCGTGCGGGAGTACCATTGATAGAAATAGTCACAGAGCCCGATCTTTCCAATTCTGATGAGGCTGCCGCTACGATGACCGAAGTGAGGCGGCTGGTCAGGTACCTGGATATATGTGACGGGAATATGGAAGAAGGCAGCATTCGGTGTGATGCTAACGTATCGATCATGCCCAAAGGTTCTACAACCCTTGGCCAAAAGGTGGAATTGAAAAATATGAACTCTATCAAGCATATAAAAAATGCGATAGAGCATGAAATAGATCGGCAGGTAAGAATAATCGAAAAAGGAGAAAGAGTAATATCTGAAACGCGTACCTATGACCCGACTACCGGAGCATCAACCGGGATGCGTGAAAAGGAGGAGCTGAACGACTACCGATATTTCCCGGAGCCAGACCTCAGCCCCGTGGAAGTTACTGATAAGTGGCTTGAAGAAATTAAAGGGCAACTGCCGATCCTGCCCGAAGAATACAGGAAGAAATTTGAGGCTGAATATGGCTTGCCTGATTATGACATTGGGGTATTGATAGATTCACGGGAAATTGCC
>JBNLGG010000063.1:0-24047 GCA_050305935.1 Cyclobacteriaceae bacterium
TTATATCTTTTTGAGGAATATTCAAAGACTAATTGTTCGATTTCATCTGACAAAAATTCGCCGCCTTTCAAAACGGGAAAGCCGATAGCCCTGGCGCGACCTTTTAGTCCACAAATGATACCGGCAAGTGTTCCACCTGTTCCGCAAGCGCAGCAACTAAAATCAAAGCTCTGCTGTATCTGATCCACAATTTCCACACATCCTTTTACAGCATAGATATTGGATCCTCCTTCCGGCACCAGGTAGAAATCCCCAAATTTCTTTCTCAATTCATCGATAAAAGATTCTTCTGATTTTATGCGATAAGCTGCCCGATCTATAAATTCCAGGTGCATCCCAAATTTTTCAGCGTCCTTTAAGGTCGGGTTTAGGGGTTCAATTCGCTCGCCTCTAATAATCCCGATAGTCTTAAAACTATATTTGTTGCCTGCATAAGCGAGGGCATGGATGTGATTAGAATATGCCCCTCCAAAGGTCAGCAATGTTTGATGGCCATCGGAAGCAGCTTTCTCAATATTATATTTTAGTTTCCGGTATTTGTTTCCTGAAATGACCTCGTCCAGTTGATCTTCCCTTTTGACAAATAACCTCACGTCCTTCTCAGAAAGAAGTGGGTCGTATATTTCTACTTCGTTCGTTTGTTTGACCGGGAACATGGATAAGGTTTTAAATTCAAGCCAATTTAAAGAATGCAGTCACAATCTGAAACGTTCCGCGAATATCCTGAACGATATTGTTTTCATAACCACTTATTGATCTCATTTTTATATATTCGCCCATAATGGAAAAAATCAAAGTTTTTGCCCCGGCTACAGTAGCCAATGTCACTTGTGGATTTGATATCCTGGGTTTTGCAGTGGATGCGCCTGGTGATGAAATCATCCTAAAAAAAACGGATTCAAAAAAAGTAGCCATTTCAAAAATAACAGGAGATGACGGAAAATTACCTTATGATACAGAAAAAAACACGTGTAGCGTAGTCATCCAATTGTTTTTAAATGACCTGAAAAGCGATCAGGGAATTGATATCGAAATACATAAAATGATGCCCCTGGGAAGTGGGCTTGGTTCCAGCGCAGCGAGTTCTGCGGCAGCAATTTTTGCCATCAATGAATTGATGGGGCGACCAAAAAAAATGGAGGAGCTTCTACCCTATGCCATGGAAGGTGAGCGCGCTGCCTGCGGGGCGGCCCACGCTGATAATGTAGCGCCAGCTTTGTTTGGCGGGTTCGTTTTGATAAGAAGCTATGATCCCTTAGATACCATAAAGCTTCCTGTTCCTGAAAGTTTATTTGCCACGCTAATTCATCCGCAGATAGAGGTGAAAACCAAAGACGCCCGGGAGATATTGCGAAAAGAAATCCAATTCAAGGATTCTGTCAAGCAATCCGGAAATGTTGCCGGGCTGATTGCCGGATTGCTTTTACCTGACATCGACTTGTTAAGCCGGTCGCTTCATGATCATATTGTGGAGCCTATCCGGTCCATCCTGATTCCCGGCTATGACGATGTAAAAAAAGCCGCAATTCAAGCTGGGGCTTTAGGTGCTGGAATTTCAGGATCCGGCCCTTCCATTTTTGCGTTGAGTGATTCAAAAAACACCGCTGAAAAAATTGGGCAAGAAATGAGTACGGTCTTTGCTAAATTGGAAATAGAAAGTGAAGTGTATGTGTCCCAGGTGAATAAGCAGGGACCAAAAATTATTGGATAAAACGTAAAAAAATGAAGAAATCTGTTTTGATAATTCTGACCATTTTTTCACTGCCTGCATTTTCGCAGGAAATAGAGCCAAAAGAGACTGAAGTATGGGAACCGGTACCGGCCGTCGTAACGCCAGGTAAGACCACAGAGGCACCATCAGACGCCATAGTATTATTCGATGGAAAAACCCTTGACCAATGGCAAAATCCACAATTTAAAGGTGAGCCTACTACTGAGAAAGAAGTAGCTAGCAACATTGCCAAATTAGACAAAAACTTTACACATCAACCCGCCGGATGGACAATTGAAAATGGAGAATTGGTGGTTAAACCAGGAAATGGAGCGATTGAGACCAAAGAGAAATTCGGAAGCTTTCAACTGCACGTCGAATGGCTGGCACCTAAAATGGAAGGTAAAAGCGGTCAGGGATATAGTAATAGTGGGATTTTCCTAATGAGCTTATACGAGTTACAAGTGTTAAATTCCTACGAAAACATGACCTATTCAAACGGCCAGGCAGGAAGTATTTATAAACAACACATCCCACTCGCCAATGCCAGCAATCCCCCGGGCGAATGGCAGGCTTACGACGTGGTATTTACGGCACCGGTTTTTGATAAAAATGGGGAATTGGTTTCGCCAGCTTATGTTACTGCTTTTCATAACGGTGTCCTGATCCAAAATCATGTGGAATTGAAAGGTCCCACGGTGTATATTGGAAAACCTTTTTACGTCGCCCATCCTGAACAGATGCCTCTTCGCCTCCAGGATCATGGGGACAAGGTGCGATTCAGAAATATCTGGATAAGAAATTTGTAATCATAAAAACCGGTTGATTTGATCGCCTTCGGTAAGCTCAACCGGTTTTTTATCCCACATAAACAATTTCGCTTCGCCTGTGCCTCCAAGAATTGTTTGACCGTTGTTATGCTGAATAAACATTCCTTCAGGCAACCCAATTACCTTTCTCTCTCGATTTACTTCTAAGAACTCCATGATGCGCTGGCTTCTTGACTCGCCACCATGTCCGGCAATGGTTTTTTCGGTGTAATGCGGATTAATTTGCCATGGAAAGAAATCTAAAGCCGCAAATGATGGTGGTTCTACGATAGGCATATCGTTGGTCGTCATAATCGACGGACCTGCAATATTTGACCCGGCACTCCACCCTATAAACGGAGCGCCTGAATCCACCTTTTTGCGAATGGAAGCTATCAGATTATTTTTATACAATAGATTAATTAATTGAAATGTATTCCCTCCTCCCACGATGATTCCTTCACAATTCTCAATTTCCAGAGCCATATTCGCAACCGTGTGCAAGCTTATCACATGGTGACCGATCGCCTGAAAACCATTTTCCACGGCCTTATAATATTCATCGTAGCTGATTGTCACCCCGGCAAATGGAACAAAAAGTAACCGAAGAGACTTTTCCCCCAGGAATTTGCGAATATGCTCTTTTGGCCAGTCCAGGTAGGCTTCTCCCGGCATCGTGGAGTTACTTAACAGCATGTATTTCATATACAATAAATGTTTTTATTAAATTTACACTTCAATCAAACAATCATTATCACCTATGAACAAGGTATTTATAATTTTTACAGGTTATTTATTGGCTTTTTTTTCCCTGACAACCATATCAACACTTTGTTACGCGCAAGCTAACGGATATGAGTTAATAAATAAAAATGCCACAGAAAAAACGAACACGCTTTATCAAAACCTTAGTACTATCAAAACAAAGGGGGTGATGTTTGGGCACCAAGACGACCTGGCGCTAGGGGTAAATTGGAAGCTTGAAGATGGCCGTTCTGATATTATGGAAGTGTGCAATGACTTCCCGGCGGTATTCGGTTGGGATGTTGAGAATATTGGTATTCAAAAGGAAAACCGAGATGGTATCAGCTTTGACATGATGGTCAATTGGATCCAGCTAAGCTATAAAAGCGGAGGTATTAACACCATTAGCTGGTCAATGGCCAATCCGACTGCAGACGGCACTAACCCTGTCGCGTCGATACTGTCTGAAGGTGAAAATCATGCCAGGTTCAAAATGCAGCTTGATGCAATTGCGAATTTCGCCAACCAACTGAACATCGGTAAAGGCGACAAAAAGATAATTCCTATCATTTTCAGGCCTTTTCATCAAGGCAGCTGTGATTCATTCTGGTGGTCAAAGGAAAATTGCTCGCCTGAAGAATTTAAAAGCCTCTGGAAGTTCACGGTAGATTATCTAACGAAAGAGAAGGGCATAAACAACCTGATTTTTGCGTATTCTACAGATGCTTTCCACTCGAAGACTGAATTTATGGAATACTACCCCGGCGATGAATACGTTGACATCATCGGCCTCAATCTCTACGACACAGGAAGCCAGGATTTCGCACTGGAGTTATCAAGGAAATTGCTGGTTCTAAATGAAATCGGTACCGGACATGGAAAAGTTACGGCCATCACTGAAACCGGATATAACCAGGTTCCGTCTACTAACTGGTGGACAGATCAATTAGCAAAAGGAATTTTTTCCAATAGGGCGACGGCAAATATTTCCTACGTAATGATTGGAAAAAACCTAAGTTCTGACCATTTTTATGCTCCATATCCTGAGCATTCGAGTGCGGAGAATTTTTTACTACTGTACCAGAATATGTACACTTTGTTTTTAGAAGACATTCAGGATGTATATGTCACCCGGTAAAAGAATTTAGTTAGCTGTTTATCATATTAAAAGGCTGCCTCATTCGGAGGCAGTCTTTTTTATTCCCGTTCGCTCCCGATAACTGTCGCCACTATTTTTCTGGATCCTCCATAATTTCGGTGTTCGCATAGGTAAATGCCCTGCCATGTCCCCAGGTTTAACTTTCCATTTGTAATGGGGATTAACACAGCAGCTCCCAAAAGAGATGACTTTATGTGGGCTGGCATGTCGTCTGCTCCTTCGTAGTTATGCTGATAGTAGGGAGCATCTTCAGGAACATATCTATTGAAATGACTTTCAAAATCTTTTCGCACGGTAGGATCGGCATTTTCATTAATGGTGAGTGCGGCGGAAGTATGCTTTATAAATACCTGTAGGGTCCCAATTGCGATTTGATTAATCTCAGGTATTGCATTTAAGACTTCCCGGGTGATAAGATGAAACCCCCTTGGGAAGGCAGGTAGGTTTATTTCTTTTTGCAAACTTAACATGCGGCTCATTTTGCGAGGTATTCATAGGCACCAATATCGGGAGTACCATCCCTGATGGCGCTGTCTAAGTCTATAAGCAAGTCAATATCAAGACCCCTATCTATCGCTGGAGAAAGTGTGTCAAGGTGAAAGTCGTAATTAAATGGGTTTTTAAACTTAGGATCCACATTTAGCTGGTTCTCATTGATATCAAGGTCTTGATTGTTGGTTTTTAAAATATTGTAAGCCAATAACAATTCTGCCCTTGTTTCGCCTGTAAAATCCAATTCTATTTCATTTTCCAAGTCCCCATGTATGATGGTATTGACCATCGAGAGATTAATATCTTCCCTCAAAACATCATCATTATCCAGAACAATGTAATCTGAAAAATATGAAACCGAGGTTTTTCGGATGAAATCAAAGGAATAATTAGCAAACGTGCAATTTAAGTAGGTGTAATTACCTCCGGCAAAATTTCCCACCACCAATTCGCGGCAATTATTTATAAGTGTGTTATCCAAATAAACATCGGAAGTAAAACTCAAAAGCCCTGCCTGGCTCATATTTTCTATGATGGTGTTCTTGACAATCAAATCAGGGACGGTGTCGTTGTCCGGGGTTCCCACCCTCAGCCCAATCTGGCCATTTCTGATCGTCACAAAATCCATTCGATTTTCTTTGCTCCCTTCAAGAAAATAAATCCCTCCCCATTGGCCCAACGCATTTTCATAATGTGGTTCCAGGCGATCATTCCTGATGATGATCCTTTTTTCGGAAGTTCCTTTCATCTGGAGAGACCCTTTTACCAGAATGTTAGTCCTTGGTGCGCAATAAACCAACACACCCGGCTCCACCAGAAGTGTGCAGAGGCTGTCGATGAGGATAGATTTATACAACACATAGGGCCTGTTACCTTGCCACACCGAATTACATGCCAAAACGGAGTCCCCCAGAAAATAGGCGTCCTGACCCCAGGAAATTAACTTAATATCCTGCTGTGTATTATTAGTTGTTACAACGATCGAATCCCTTACCAAAAAAGGTAGGTCCTGATCCATCGGGTTAATCAAGACTTCAACCAATACCATCAAGCTGTCATTACCAAGAATCTCAATACCTTCAAATGACTTTCTATAATCACCATTTATCGAGAGGGTATAGGGAGATTTACTACCCTTGCCAAGTGTGATGTCGGAAATCTTTAAAGCCTTGTTGTGGGTGTTTCGCAGGTAAACCCTTCTCGTGGTGCTTCCCACACTTGAAAACAAGGTGTCAAAACGAATGGTATCCTGAGACAAGGTCAAACCTCCATGATAGCCTATGTCTATCTCCTCGTTTAGTGGTTTACATGACCAAACCCACACGGGAAGTAATAAAAATATGAGGTAATAATTCTTCAAATCTAATTCTAATTATAGTGAAGGTTACTGATTTGCCTTCATCCTCTCAGCATTGTCAGCGATTCGTAGCGCCTCTATAAAATCATCAAGGTCTCCATCTATAATGGCAGGTAGATTATAACTCGTCTTATTTATTCGATGATCTGTGACCCGGCTTTGCGGATAGTTATAGGTTCTGATTTTATCTGACCGGTCACCGCTCCCCACCAGCGATTTTCTATGGGCACTTACCTCCGCATTCTTCTTTTTCACCTCAATTTCATACAATCTGGATCGCAACACGGTAAGCGCCTTGTCATAGTTAGCATGCTGAGACCTGCCGTCCTGACACTCTACTACCATACCTGAAGGTATGTGGGTCAAGCGCACTGCTGATTCCGTTTTATTGATATGCTGGCCACCCGCTCCGGAAGCCCGGAACGTGTCCTTTTTGATATCACTCAGGTTTAGCTTAAAATCGACTTCTTCTGCTTCGGGGAGAATGGCGACACTCGCCGCTGATGTATGGACCCGGCCTTGGGATTCCGTAGCTGGCACCCGCTGCACCCTGTGTACTCCCGATTCAAACTTTAGCTTGCCATAAACCTCGTCCCCAGTAATAGAGGCAACAATTCTACTATACCCCCCGGCGGTTCCCTCCACAAATTCATTTATGGCCAGCGACCATCCCTGATCATCGCAATATCGCTGGTACATTCTAAACAAATCACCGGCGAAGATCGAAGACTCGTCACCGCCTGCTCCGGCCCTTATTTCCAGAATGGCATTCTTATCGTCATTTGGATCTCTCGGTATAAGCATTACCTTGAGTTCTTCTTCCAGTTCTTCCTTTTTTGGAACTAATTCATCAAGTTCAATTTTTGCCATTTCCCTAAACTCCTCATCCTTCTCGGTTTCCAGCACGGTTTTGGCACTTTTTAAATTTCCAGTTACGAGCCTGTACTCTTCGTACTTTTTTACAATCTTTTCAAGATGCTTGTATTCTTTCGTGAGTTTAGTAAAAACTGCCATATCTGAGGTCACCTCAGGCTGTACAATGAGCTGGCTCACTTCTTCAAACCTCGCCTTTATTTCTTCTAATTTTTCAATCATATAACTCTGTCACTATCGATTCTACAGCTTAAAAATGTCCAAACAATGTTATTACGCCATTTATGTATTGATTTCATCAGATTGCACACTCTTTCAAATTTTTGTGGCATCAAATTTGGTTTAGATCGTAGCATATATTGGTACTGACCACTTTTTGACAAACCCATTACTTTTTAAGAAACTATATTATGAAGATTAAAAAATTATTGCTCGTAATGGGAATCCTACTGTTTTCATTTTATTCGCAAGCGCAAATCTACAATTATTATCAGATTTTTATATACAACTTTGCAAAGTACATACAGTGGCCCACCGACAAACAATCAGGTGATTTTGTCATCGGAGTGTTGGGGGATTCGCCCATCACAGAAAACCTGAACAAAATGGCCGCTCTAAAGAAGGTGGGTGCTCAAACCATTAAAATCGTCATCTTCCAATCGGTCAATGAGATTAATTCCTGTCACATGCTTTTTGTTCCTTTGGAAAAAAGCAGTTCCATCGCAGCTGTTAAATCCAGACTCGCAGACAATTCTACCTTAATCATCACGGAAAAAGATGGAATGGCAAAACAGGGAAGTAATATCAATTTTATTGTGGTCGACGGAAAGTTAAGGTTTGAGTTAAATAGGGAGGAAACGGAAAAGTCTAATTTAAAAATATCAAGCGATCTTATAAAATTAGCTATATTGATTTAACCCATTTTAGAATAAAATTTAAAAAGATTGTCAAATGATGATGACAATCTTTTTTTTTACCCAATTTTCTATCATTTTTATAATTATATGGATTTAGGCATCATTGATTGCAAAATTCACTCACTTATTTCAAAGCTTTTTTGAAATTGTTAATTATTGACAATTGATTTATTTGATACACACAATACATCTTCATGAAGGGATTTAGATTTACAATTAAGAGGAAAATAATACTAGGATTTTTAAGCTTGATTTTAATTTTTGTGGCTTTTGGCACCTACATCATTATCACTAACAAGGAAAATCAAACATTGATCAATAAATCCCTCAACGAAGTCAATCCTTCCGGCGAACGGGCAGATGAGTTCATCCTGATGGTCAACCGATCAAAGATGCTAATCACCAACTGGGTATACCTGCAAACAAATGATGACGACAAAAAGGCTTTGGAGCAACTTCACAATGTGGAATACCCGGATCTGAAATATGCCGTGAGAGAGTTGTTTCAGGTACTGAACGATACATCTGCCATCAGTCAGATGGATTCTGTAATGATTGATTTCGAGGCTTTACTAGAAATTGAAAAAGGCATCATGAATGAGCTCATTGACTTTGAAGACTATGAGGATCCCATTAAGAAATTTCTTGCGGAAGAGACCATCAGTGAAGAGGTACTACCGCGTTCGGCTGATTTAATTTCACGCTTGGAAAAATACAAGGATAAAATTACCGCGGAAAAAAAAGCCGCCGATCTAAACCTTTTAAATAAATCCAATCAACTTACCCTCACGACATTAGTCCTCCTATTTATCATAATTTTTATAGGTTTATTGATAGCATTCCTGATTTCAAGTGCCATTACCCGTCCAGTTTTGACCTTAAAAACGATTGTTGACAAGATGGGCCAGGGAGAGTTAGTGGTGAATGAGAACGGTACGGTGTTTTCAAGCGACGAAATTGGCGACATGGCTAAATCCGTTGATAACATGACCCGGGGCTACAGCGATATAGCCAACTTCGCCAAAAACATTGGAAACGGCGTATACGATAGCGACTTCAAGCCACTTAGTGATAAAGACGAACTCGGTAATGCACTGATCGACATGCGGGACAATCTGAAGAAAGTTGCCAATGAAGACAATATCAGGAATTGGTCAACTAGCGGTATGGCAAAATTCAGTGAGATATTGCGAACTTTTAGCAACGACTATGAAAAATTGTCTGACGAAATCATAACCAACCTGGTAAAATATATTGATGCCAACCAGGGAGCACTATTCATTGTAGATGATAATGAGGAATCTCAATCAGGTGAACCGACAATGACGCTAACCGCCTGCTATGCCTGGAATAAGAAAAAATTCATCGACAAGAAAGTACATAAGGGCGAAGGGCTGGCAGGTCAGTCCTGGCTTGAAGCAGATACGATCTATATAACGGATATTCCTGATGACTACGTAAGGATAACTTCGGGGTTGGGATCAGCAAATCCCAGAAGTGTGCTAATTGTTCCTTTGAAAACCAATGATGATATCCACGGTGTCATTGAAATAGCCTCATTTAACGAGATTGAAAAACACAAGGTAGAATTTGTCGAGCAGCTATCTGAGTCTATTGCGTCAACTATCTCGACCGTGAAGATTAATGAGCGAACTCAAAAATTGCTAAAAGAGTCCACTATGATGACTGAACAAATGCGTGCTCAGGAAGAAGAAATGCGTCAAAACATGGAAGAGCTGCAGGCCACTCAGGAAAAAATTCAGCGTGACCAAAATGATCGGGAAGCAAGAGAGCGAATCATTTTGGATACTTCCATTGTGTTTGAACTAACGCCCAATTTTAATATCATAAAAGCTTCAAATGCAGTGCAAAAGATATTAGGATACAATGCAGAGAGCCTGGAAGGAAGAGCATTCAAAGATTTGTTGAATTCACCAACCATCTTGAATGAAATAAGCAACAAATCATCTGAAACAACTTCCTGGACTGGTTTGATAGAAATGAAGAATAAAAAAGGAAACACAATTAAGACCTGGTGTTTGATAGGACAGGTAAGGGATTCCATTCATGAAAGCCTCATTTATGTGATGTATGTTTCCAACATTTCGCAACTTAATTGACTTTGAGACCTCTGGTTGTTTTATTTTCGGTTTGTCTGCTATTTGCCTGCTCGGGTAAAAAGGTAGACAAATCAACTTATGAAGAAGAACTGAAAAGCAGGGAGATAAAAAAAGTTTCTGAAGCCGATCTTTTTGAAAAAGCGCTACAAATAGGAGATAGCATTGCGACTCGATCTCAATTAGCCCTTTCTTCAAAGCTCCAAGTTGCCATTAAAAGTGGTGGCGTGCCCGAGGCGATTTCATTTTGCAAACTAAATGCACTCCCGGTAGTGGATTCTCTCGAAAAAAAATATAATGCACAAATCAAACGTGTTTCCTTTCAGTATCGCAATCCAAGCGACGAGCCGGATTCGCTGGAGTATTCTCTTTTGGAGGCATATCAATTCAACATCAATGAAGGGATAGAAGTAAAAGCAAACATCCAGGATCCCCACGACGGCTACCTGCTTTTTACTAAGCCAATTCTAATAAACAACCCCTTATGCCTTCGATGCCACGGAGAAGTGGGCAAGGAAATCTCGCCCGAAAATCATCAATTAATCGTAGAATTATACCCCGAAGATAAAGCTACCGGTTACGCAATGAACCAGTTGAGGGGAATGTGGAGCATAAGGCTGTCAAAGAAAAACCTTATCATAAACGATTTTTAACACCTATTTCTGTACTTCGTTGTAGCGAAAGCAATCCACAGTGTGGTCGTTTACCAATCCGCAAGCTTGCATGTGGGCATAAATTATGGTGCTGCCCACAAATTTAAATCCCCTTTTTTGAAGATCCTTGCTTAATGCATCCGATTCTTTTGTTCTGGCAGGTATTTCCTTATTCGTCTTCCAATGATTATTAATCGGCTTATGGTTTACAAAAGTCCATATATAAGTGTCAAATGAGCCAAACTCTTTTTGAACCTCAATAAAACGCTGGGCATTATTGATCACCGAACGGACTTTTAGTCTGTTCCTGATGATTTCCCGGTTTTGGATAATTCGATCGAAATCTTTCTCTCCGAATTTGGCAATTTTATGGACATCAAAATTTACAAATGCTTTCCTGTATCCCTCCCTCTTTTTAAGTACAGTGCTCCAACTCAAACCAGCCTGTGCACCTTCCAGCACCAGAAACTCAAAATGCTTTCTATCATCATGAACCGGTACTCCCCATTCTTCATCATGATATTTCATATATTCATCAAAATGTCCTATTGACCATTGACACCTGGCTTTTTCATTGCTCATGCTATTTTTGGTTAAAATGCTTCCCTGACCGAAAAATAAAAGGCTGATTGACCGCCGTTTGAAAAACCGATATCCAGCCGTACGTTAAATTTCTCGTCCTTTAGCGCCTGAAACCGGCCTCCGACACCTGCCACATATTTCACATCCTGCACATCGGCATCCGCAAAAGTATGTATCACATCACCTATCCCAGTAAACAAAACACCTCCAAACCTCCAAATCAAGTCCCTTCTGTATTCCACCTGCGTATACCAGGCTTGCCTGTCGATGTACAAGCTTGAGTTGGCGATACCGCGCAATTTGTCATCCCCCCCTATTCTCGGAAGATTATAAAATGGAATGTCCGTCCCCGATGTTAAATTCAAATAACCCTGCCACGCCAGCACATTTTTTTCATTTTTTATATTCCAATATTTTCTCAAATCAATCAGATAACTGGTATATGAGTAGTTGCTTCCCAGATAATTACCAAAAAAAGTCACCTCCAGCCTGTTCATCCAACCACTCGTAGGATACAGGGTGCTATTTCGCGTATCCATTAAAAATGAAAAGCCCATTCCGTTTGACCATCCGCCTTGTTCGCCCAGAAAATTGTCCTGACCTAGCAACCTGTTGTCTTCAAAACCATATAAATTATTTGACTGGAAGTAATAGCGAATCCCGGCAAACAATTTTTTGTTGATTGGTTTAAGCAGCCTACCTTCTAATCGCCAATACTCATTGGTATATAGTTCTTTTAATTCCGGATCATTGCTATTTCCAAGACCGTAAAAATTGTCAGGGAAATTATAATACCTCAATTTCGTATTGAGGTTCATTCCATTCCCGAAATAATAATCAACATCTAAAGCCGACAACACCTGATTTCTCAGAGTATATAAAAAATAAGGGGAAATGGAAGTTGGCCGGTAATATTCAGACTCTTCCTTGCTGGGATCTTTAATCACTAAAAACCCAACTACACCAAATCCAAATTTGGTTTCAGGTGAATAATAAATGGCGGGATACGGAGCAAAATTAATTTGCTTTTTCGAGTCTTTAACTGCCAGGCTATCATCAAGGCTCTCACTGTGAGTTGGCATGCACACAACCAGCCACAAGAATAAAAAAAAATGAGTCTTCAAGGATAAAGTTGTTTAAGAAATAAAGATAAAAAAAAGCCGGACAAATAAACTGCCCGGCTTTAACCAAACAACCCTAAACCCAACTTAGATTTCTACTTCATCTAAATTTAAGAACTCAATGTTCTTCTCTTTATTTAACGTTATGCCGATGATGGAGTTAGCTTTTATTGTGCCAGAAAGTATCTCTCGTGACAATTTGTTCAAGATTTCCCGCTGTATGACCCTTTTAAGCGGCCTTGCGCCAAATTGCGGGTCAAAGCCCTCTTTCGCCAATAAATCCAACACATCATCTGCGGCCTCTATTTTTATATTATTTTCCATCAAACGCTTCTGAACGATCTTGAATTGTATATCAACAATTTTACGAATGTCTTTGTTTGATAAAGGACGAAACATTATTAGTTCATCCACCCTATTAATAAACTCGGGGCGCACCGACTGCTTTAATAACTCGAGCACCTGTCTTTTTGTTTGATCGAGCACGGCATCGTAATTTTCTGAGTTCAAAACTGACAGATTTTGATGAATCAAGCCAGAACCGATGTTGGTGGTCATGATGATAATAGTGTTTTTAAAATTGGCCACACGCCCCTTGTTATCAGTCAACCGGCCATCATCCAACACTTGTAAGAGGATATTAAAAACATCAGGATGGGCCTTTTCTATTTCATCAAGCAGGACAACGGAATATGGCTTCCTTCTCACAGCCTCAGTCAATTGTCCCCCTTCATCGTATCCCACATACCCCGGAGGGGCCCCAATCAACCTGCTGACTGCATGACGCTCCTGGTATTCTGACATATCAATCCTTACCAGGTTATTCTCATCATCAAATAAAAACTCGGCAAGGCTTTTTGCTAATTCTGTCTTTCCAACCCCTGTTGTTCCCATAAATATGAATGAACCAATCGGCCTTTTTGGATCCTGAAGACCGGCACGGCTTCTCCTAACGGCATCAGACACGGCTTCAATGGCTTCGTCCTGACCGGCAATTCTTTTCTTTAATTCATCTTCCAGATGGATCAATTTTTCACGTTCGGTCTGCATCATTTTAGATACAGGTATTCCGGTCCATTTGGCCACTACCTCAGCAATATCCTCGCTGTCAACCTCCTCCTTCAATAAAACGTCATCCTGTTGCATTTCAGCCAACTGCTTTTGTAGCTCTGCCTGACGCTTTTCACTCTCTACAATCTTTCCGTACCTTATCTCTGCCACCCTGCCAAAATCACCGGCTTTTTCCGCTTGCTCGGCCTCATGTTTAAATCGCTCAATGTTTTCTTTTTCTTCCCGGATCGATTTGATGACCGATTTCTCATTTTCCCACTTGGCCTTGAGATCGTTCCTTTGCTCTACGAGGGTGGAAAGCTCCTTATTGATAATACTTTCCTTTTCCTTGTCCTTTTCCCTTCTGATAGCTTCCCTTTCAATTTCCAGTTGCATTATCTTCCTCTCCAACTCATCCAACTCCTCGGGCATTGAGTCAATCTCAATCCTTAGTTTGGAGGCAGCTTCATCAATTAAATCTATGGCTTTGTCAGGTAGAAACCGATCTGAGATGTAGCGATGTGACATTTCCACAGCGGAAATCACCGCATCATCTTTGATTCTCACGCCATGATGCACCTCATATTTATCCTTGATCCCTCGCAAAATAGAGATTGTATCCTGGACGCTGGGCTCATTTACCATAACTGTCTGAAACCTCCTCTCAAGCGCTTTGTCTTTCTCTATGTACTTTTGGTATTCCTTTAAAGTCGTTGCTCCAATCGCGTGCAATTCTCCTCTCGCCAATGCCGGCTTTAATAAATTAGCAGCGTCCATGGCTCCTTCACCACCACCTCCGGCTCCGATCAGAGTGTGTATCTCATCAATGAAAAGGATAATTTCCCCGTCAGAGTCTGTCACTTCTTTGATTACCGCCTTTAGCCGTTCTTCAAACTCTCCTTTGTATTTGGCCCCAGCTACCAGCAGTCCCATATCGAGTGATATTAGCGTCTTGGTTTTTAAATTTTCAGGCACATCGCCATTGACAATTCTTTGGGCCATTCCTTCCACAATGGCAGTTTTGCCTACTCCCGGTTCTCCTAATAAAATGGGGTTATTCTTGGTCCTTCGGGAAAGAATTTGCAAAACACGTCTGATTTCATCGTCCCTCCCTATCACGGGGTCTATTTTTCCATCTTCCGCAAGCTTGTTGAGGTTTTTGGAATAGCGCTCCAATGATCTGTATTTTGACTCAGCTGATTGATCCTGCACCTTGCTTCCCCCTCGCAGCTCCTTGATGACTTTTAAAACATCCTTTTTATTAAACCCGAGATCTTTTAAAATCTGTCCTGTTTTGTCCTTGCCGTCTATTAATCCCAGCAATAAGTGTTCAATTGCCACGTATTCATCGCCGAGTTCCTTCAGGAAACCATTAGCTTTTTGAAGTACTTGATTGGCATCATTTGAAAGATGCGGCTGCTGTCCTGAAATTTTCGGATACGAATCGATCAGCTCGTCCAGCTTATTGTCTAATTGAAGCCGGTTAATGTTCAGCTTTTTTAGAATGAACGAAATGACATTTTCATCAGAAGCTAATATCCCCTTCATGATGTGAGAGGGTTCAATGATCTGCTGCTGGTTAGCGCCCACGATTTCAATCGCTTTCTGAATCGCCTCCTGTGACTTAATTGTATAATTATTAAAATTCATTTTCTTTTATCTTCTGTTTTTCCAATTGCTAAATTGGTTCATCAAATTTTTAACCAAGGCAACAAAACATGATTTTCAGGCAATATTGTCATCAAAACCGAAAACATTTTAAGTTTATATGTCAATATGACCGCATTTTATTCAGTTTCTTTCAGAATTAAAATAAAAAAAAACAGTGGCGAGGATTTCGATACACATCCCTGAAAAATTCTCCTATACAACCGAACTCCAGGTAAGGGTCAATGATCTAAACTATGGCAATCATTTAAGCAACGACAAGGTCTTGACGATCGCTCATGAAGCAAGGGTTTGCTTCCTGAATGAATTGGGATATCAAAATGAAATGGACATAAATGGTGTAGGAATGATCGTCACAGATGCGGCTGTGGTCTATAAATCAGAATCGTTTTTACACGATGTGCTGTTGATTGAAATAGGTTTTGCTGATATAAGCAAGGTTGGACTTGATCTTATCTACCGCATTTCCAAGAAAACTAATGGCCAAGAAGTGGCGACAGTAAAAACAGGCATTGTTTTCTTTGACTATGATCAAAGAAAAATCAAACCCATACCGGCAGAGTTCCTTAGAAAACTAAACGCCAGTAGGCTTTAATATTTCATTGTAAGATTGATAATAGTATTTTATCAAATATTCCCAGTCGAAATATAAAGACGATGCTTCCGATCGGTTTCTCATCTCGACTCGTTCACGTCGGTCAAGTTTTACAAAATTGTACAGCATATTTGCCAGTTGCCCGGACGATTGATCGAAATTCTGCTTCACCTTGTCTACTACGAAAATCCCTTTATCTTTTGGATTTTTAATATGTTTTTCCACATAATCGCCAAAGCCGGAAAGGTTGCTTGTCACAGCAGGAATGCCACTGGCCAGACACTCCAATGGAGTATACCCCCAGGGTTCATAATAGCTTGGAAAAACTCCCAGGTTACATCCCCTTACAAATTGCCGATAATCGATCCCTCCAAACAATGGGTTTGTACTGGTAATGAAATCCGGATGATATACAATCTTGACCCGGTCATTTTTACTGTTGACCAGGTTTGCCACACGTAAAAACTGAATGATCTCATCTTTATTATCATCCACCAAATTATGTGTCACCACAGAGGGCAAACGATGCGACTTCCATGACTGCAGGGTACGCCTGAATTTTAGCCTCAGGTAATCTTCCACATAGTCGTTCAAATTGGGGAGGCGTTGTTCAGGTATTCCGGCGGCGTGATAAAAAAGCTTATTCCCTACCTGTTTTTCTATTTCCTGACATACATTGCTCAGCTCGTGCATCATCGCCCGTGAATGTAGTACATCTGCGTTGATGCTATAAACAGGCTGTTTTGTAACAAAAAACATCACTACCGTCTTGTCGATCTTATCACGAATCATCATGTGGTTTAACCGGGCAAGGGCCTCAAGGGTAGTACCAAAGCCTTTATTCCTGAATTCAAACCTTCCACTTGTAAAGAAGTAGAGCGTGTTGTTTAAATCAAATGTGTAACTCTGGAAAAAATGCCCAATGATGAATTTGTCAATCTTCTCCTTATAATATTTATGCAGGTTTTGAAATTCATGTAATGCTGTAAAACGCTCAATATTGATCCCATTGGGGACGATATGATCCGGCTTTCTTCCCAAAAGGTATTCGCATTCTCTGGAGGTCACTTCACTGACGGTGGTAAAAATGTGCGAACCATGGGTAGCAGCTCTTTCAATTTTCACCTGTGGTTCTATATTAAAATACTTTGCTTCCTTTTGCCAGTCGAAAAATGGAAGATGATTATAAAACTCCGGGTCATTCATCGCAAGATATCTTCCCAACAACGTAGCATGTGTGGTAAAAACTATCTCGACAGGAAGGTTTTCAAATCGCATGTCGGGAATGGGAATCCCCGCCATCCACTCGTGAAAATGAGCTACGATTTGGTGTTTGTTTGTACGCTTGTTAGAAAGCACATCAAAAAAAACTTTCACGAGCGACCCAAATGCCATCACCTGATCGATCAGGTTATCATGGGTTTCAAAGGAAACATCGTGGCGTTCCCAATATTGATATTTTATTTCCCCAAGCTTATCGAACACACAAAAAGGATTTATCAAGACGATGTTTGGCCGACCTGTTACCAGCCACTTTCCGAACTTGATATCAAAGCCCAACTCCTGCATTTTCTTGACAGCCCTTGCGGCAGGATGATCAACATCTTTCTCTTCATCAAATTCCATGGCCACATTGTGGTGTAAATAAGGGCCAATGAGAAAGTAATTGTCGCCAAATTTCTTTGTGACGGAGGGAGCTTTACTCCTCAACACAGTATAAATTCCTCCGACTTGGTTGCAGGCCTCCCACGATATTTCCGCTAGAAGAGTATTGTCAATTACATTCTTGGCGATATTAAAATTGGAATTGTTCTTCGTTTTCACCTTATCCGGCATACAATGTGTGGTTTACTTGCAGTCAAATTAGCAAAGTAAGTAAGACGATCAAATAATATTATTTGTTTTTCTCTTACAATGCAGAAATAAATAGGGGGAGCTCGATTTCAATCAAAGCGAGTGTATCAAAGAAAAAAAACCAAATAAAATCCCACTGAAATGCCCTTCCTTTTTTAAAAAATGTAAACCTATGTAAGCTTCTTTAAAACCCAATTAACATAGTAGGCCACCACTTCGTCTTTATGCTGGTCATTGTGGGATTCATGCTTGCTCTCATTCCAAATTTTAAACTCCGACTTAACCGCTTTGCTGGCAAATTCCTCACTTGCCTTTTTTGATGTGATGGGATCGTCTCCGCCATGAGCCACGAGGAGCGGGATTTCAATAAGAGACGCTCTGTCAAGGGCAAACTTTCCGGCGGCTTTTATGTCAAAAAATAGTCTGGCAGATATGCGGCTGTGTACCAATGGATCTTTGGAATAGGCAATCCCCACTTCTTCGTCGTGAGCCAATTGGCTCGGTTTTAACCCATCAGAAAAAGTTGTGGCAGGAAATATGTTCTTGATGATCTTGCCAAGGAAAAGCTGAAAGGACGGCTCTTTGAAAGCCAGCTCAAACCAAGGGGAGGAAAGTATTGCTCCGGATATCTCACTTGAAATCAGCCGGATAAGGTAATTTGCCACCAGGCTTCCCCCCATGCTGTGACCAAAAAGAAATATGGGAAGGTCATTAAAATCTCGGCGCGCGAGCACCACCAACTCCTGGACATCATAAAGCATTTTCGAGATGGATCCGTGTCCTCTCTTGCCTTCTGACTTTCCATGTCCCCGTAAATCGATGATATAAACCCCCACTTGGCTTTCGGTAAATTTTTTCGCCACGTGAGTGTACCTGCCCGAATGTTCGCTTAATCCATGAACAATACAAACAATTGCCTTTGGCTCACCTTCGGGCAAAAATGCTTTTCCAAATAAATTAAGGCCACCTGTGGTAATGATATTAAAGCCTTCTTCGACCATACATCCGCTATAATTTGACAATCGTAATTTTAGGAAAAAATAATTAGTCAACCAATTCGTAAGAAAATTGACAAAAAGCCTGAATTGACCTAAACTTGCGTAAAACCAATTGTTTTGAAAAAACTATTTTTTGGCATTTTTATATTGCTCATCTTAAGCTCCGGCGGCTATTTCTATTATCAATATTATTATCAAAAAAGGCCAGACATTTGGCAAATGGTGCCGTCCACGGCGTTTCTGAGCTATGAGTCATCCAATGCGGGCAATGCCTGGAATAATCTCACCTCCCGACCGATGTGGAACTCGGCAGTGCGCATCCCTTTTTTTAAAGATGCTGAGCAGGAAATCAGATACCTCGACAGCATTAGCGGTAAGGACGGTTCGTTGGACAAATTATTTCGAAATTTTACATTCATCGCATCTTTCCACGTGACTTCCGCCACGACATTTGATGTTGCCTACTACCTCGACCTGACAAATAGCCAAAATCAAAAGACAATTAATCGAATTTTTAGTGCAGTAGAAAGTAACCTGGGTTATGCCAGCGCCGACCGGCAATACCTCGACTACACCATTACCGAAATCAAAAAACAAGGAGAGGAAAAGAAATTTACCTATCTCATTCATGAGAACTACCTGGTGGGAAGTTTTTCTTCTCTACTCATCGAAGACGTGATAAGAAACTTAAACCGGGGCTATAAGGATAGTTTTTCGGCAAAAATTGCTGATCTAAATCAAATATCCAAGCTGGAAGACGACGAAGGAAATATTTACCTGGACTTCAGCAGGCTGGCAGCAGCGATTGATATTTTCCTTGACAAGAACAAGTCATTTCCATTCAGTGATTTGGTACGAATGGCAGACAACGCATTTTTAGATTTTAAAATCACGGATAATGAATTGCTTTTCAATGGCACCTCAAAAATGCCCGCCGGTCATTCCGGTTTTTTTCTGAGCATGTTTTCAAATCAAAATCCGGGAGCAATGACTATTCAAAAATATTTGCCTGAAAACACAGCTTTTTTCGTTCATCAGTCGGTAACCGACCTGGAAGAGTGGAAAAAAAATGCCGGGAAATATTGGGCGTCGACAGATGACAAACACTTGAATGACTGGCTGGATTTTCAGTCGAAGTTTGAATATTCATTTGACTGGTTTGATGGAGAAGCCGGGCTGGCGATAATGGAAGCTATCCAGGTAGAAAAAGGTGAACGAGTGTTGATTCTAAAAACAAAAAATGCCGATGATGCTTTTACATCAGTTGAGAATCTGGCCCAGAAAATAGAAGAGGAGGATAACGATTCGATATTTTCAGAGGAGTATGGAGGCAAGAAGATTATACAATTGGAAATCAATGAATGGCCTCAGCTGTTTCTCGGAAAGTCTTATTCTGGATTTGAAAATTCCTACATCACGACCTTCGAAAATTACTTGTTGGTAGGAAATTCAGCCAGGAGCATAAAAAATTTCCTGAAATCAAACGAGGATGAGGAAGTTTGGGGCAAAAATGTGCGTCATAGCTTATTCCTTGAAAACACGCTTGGAGAATCTAATTTTACTGTTATCGTAAACACTGAGAAGGCCTGGAATTATATCGTCAGTTACCTGAATGAGGAATGGAAGAACACTTTTAAAATTTACGAACCACAAATCAAATCCCTCGACAGGCTGGCATTTCAGTTTAGTAATCTCGACGAAGATTTTTATACGAGTTTTGCTTTCGGACATCATAAATCATCAGCCCCATCCACGACAGTGAGCAGGTTCAACAACCTACTTACCGCCTACACTTCTAAAAACATTTGCACAAAGCCTTACTTGGTAAAAAACCACAACAATGGAAAGTGGGAAACACTCGTTCAGGATGAGTCGAACATTCTGTACCTCATTTCAAATGAAGGAATTGTATTGTGGGGTGACAGTTTGGATAGCAAGATCACGACTGATATTTATCAAATTGATTTTTATAAAAACAAGAAACTCCAATTTCTATTCGGTACCAGTGATAAAATCTATCTAATTGACCGGAATGGAGATCTAGTAGAGGATTACCCTATCGTAATGAAAAAAGGCGTCAAAATCAGCTCGCTAAATGTAATAGACTACGATAATACTAAAGATTACCGGATACTGGTTTCTGAACAGAGTGGGGACATCTTTCTCTTTGACAAAAGCAAAGAAAACCTGGATGGATGGACTCCAAGAAATCTATCGGGTGAATTGGCTATTCCAGGCCTTCACATTAGGGTAAAAGGTGGTGACTGCTTGATTGCACTCCAGAAGAATGGCATCCTGAACATTATGAACAGGCGTGGGAAAATGAAATCGGGTTTCCCTTTTGATTACAAGGACAAGATTGTCGGTGAGATGTTCATTCAGACAGGCGACAACTTTACCAACACGCAGATTTCTACCATCACAGAAAGTGGTGAATTGGTTGTCATCAATTTAAATGGAGCAATTATAAAAAGGGAACAATTATACAAACCCAGCAAAGAAAGTACTTTCTTCCTTGTGAAAGACGCTCTTGATAAAACCTTTTTACTGGTTCGCAGGGAGTATAATACCTTGAGCTTTTTAAACATAAATGGCGAACTACTATTTGAAAAAAATATCATCGGATCAGAAAACCTTGCGGTTCAATACTACTATTTCTCTGCTAATAACCAGTTGATCATCGTAACCGATCAGGAGCAGGAGTTCACATATATTTTCGATCAGTCGGGTGAATTACTTAACTTAGAACCCTTGGAAAGTAGTCAACCGATAAGTGTTCTTTATTATTCAAATGAGAAAACTTATCACATTTATAAATCATTTGGTAACGCCATGCGGATTCTCTCCGCTAAAGAATAATTCTTAGTAAATCTTTAACATACTTATTATGAGGATAGGAATCAGCTTTCTATTGACCATTTTTCTTTTTCATTCTTTTGCATACGGTCAAAAAACGGTGGATAAGATCAATACCAAAACACCTTATAATACACTTTCCGCTCACTTTGAATATTTGTCTGAAGACAATCGAAAGCCTGAAATAGCCGCACAAGTCATCAATCCGGTAAACCACTCGCTAGACGAAGCAGAAGATCTTGTGGAAAAGCTCATGCATATTTATAAAGGGGAGGGGATAATAGTTGAATTTGAAGATGTACCCAGAGAGCCAGACTACTACGATTCGTTACATGATAAACACAGGTACTATGTTACACCAAAGTTTCCGGAAATCTATTTAGAGAAAGTAGGCAGCAATTGGTATTACTCAGAAAATACCATTGAAGATGTAAACCGACTTTACAAAAGTGTGTATCCCTTTGGAGTTCATAAATTGTTGAATCTATTACCAAGAATAGGAACCAAGAAAATATTTGGACTTCAAGCCTGGCAAAGCATAACCATACTCATCATTGTTCTTTTCTGTATCCTGATTCACAAGCTATTTACCTTTATCATCCGGCGGATTATTATCAAAATTCTGCTAAAACAGGGTTACGATGAGGTAGTGAAAAAATTAGTTGGTCCAATTGCCCGCCCAATTAGTATTTTGATCATCTATCCAATTCTGATTTTACTGGTGCCTGTGGTACAGCTTGATATCACTATGAATCATTATATCATGTTGTTACTAAAGGCTACGTGGCCAATTTTTGCTACTGCTATTTTCTATAAAATAGTGGACATTTTTGGTTTGTACCTTAAAAAACTTGCTACCAAGACAGAGAGCACACTTGATGATCAGTTGGTGCCCATCATTAGAAAGACCCTAAAAATCTTCGTTCTGATTATAGGTGGTCTGGCAATTCTCAATAACCTGAATATTGATATCATCCCATTATTAACCGGACTTTCAATAGGGGGACTTGCTTTTGCCCTGGCGGCCCAGGATACACTTAAAAATTTCTTCGGCTCAATTATGATTTTTCTTGATCGGCCTTTCCAAATTGGGGATTGGATTACTTCAGGTGACATTGATGGTACCGTTGAAGAAGTTGGCTTTAGGTCTACAAGGGTAAGAACTTTCAGGAATTCTGTTACCTATGTTCCCAATGCCAGAATTGTTGATTCACTGGTTGATAATCATGGCCTGCGGCAGTTTCGCCGGTTTTACACACAAATTGCGATTACTTACGACACACCTCCTGAGGTGATAGAAGCTTTTGTTGACGGTCTCCGTGAAATAGTCGCCCGACACCCCAACACCAGAAAAGAAAATTATCATGTCTATCTTAATGATATGGCTGCCTCTTCTTTAAATGTGATGTTTTATATTTTCTTTGAGGTGCCTGACTGGGGTGCGGAACTGAAAGCTAGGCACGAGATTTTAATTGAGATAATAAAGCTTGCTGAAGCACTTGGGGTTAATTTTGCATTTCCAACGCAGACTCTTCACATGGAAACCTTTCCTGAAAAGGTGGCAAACTCACCTACCTATATCCGTAATTCTAACACATTGAAAGGAATGTTGGGAAGTTTCTTTGTCACAGGTAAGTCGGAAAAAGACAAATAGCGTCAATTAAACACGTACGTCTAAATCAAACCATTCATCCGGCCAAAAATAATTCTTCATCTGGTGGTTTAAATGCACCGCCTACGGAACTGAAGCAAAATTGGATTAAAATGTTTGTTGGGACCAGCCGTGTCGTTTTTACCAACAACCAAATTTCCAAATTGAGAGTAACGTCCAGATTCCGGAGAATTTAATCTTATCTTCACAGAGGTTTCAGTAGGGTAGCGGGAGTTGGTTGTTGTTTCCGGTAGTTGTTCAACGTATATTTTCGGTTCATAAAAAAAAGCCTTGCTGAAACGAATCAACAAGGCTTTAAAGTAATAAATTGGCAGCGACCTACTCTCCCGGGTTTTATCCCAGTACCATTGGCGCTGAGGGGCTTAACTTCTCTGTTCGGAATGGGAAGAGGTGGAACACCCTCGCTATAACCACCATTAGTTTCTTATAGCCGATTTTTGGATCGTGTGATTTGATGTTTCTCAATCACTCAATCATTCGATCGCTCAATCACTAAATATTTTACATGATGTAAGGTAAGAGGCAAGAATAAATTAAGAATATCTCTTTGTGTTTAGAAAATCTACGGGTAATTAGTACTGCTCGGCTATGATGTTACCACCTTTACACCTGCAGCCTATCAACGTCATCGTCTCTAACGTCCCTTTAAAGAAGCCTCATCTTGAGGTGAGTTTCGCACTTAGATGCTTTCAGCGCTTATCTCTTCCGTACATAGCTACCCAGCAGTGCCCCTGGCGAGACAACTGGTACACCAGCGGTACGTCCAACCCGGTCCTCTCGTACTAAGGTCAGGTCCTCGCAAGCTTCTAACGCCCACAA
>JBNLGG010000064.1:0-24028 GCA_050305935.1 Cyclobacteriaceae bacterium
ATAGTGCCGAAATAGTAGATATGGCAGGCTTAGATACAAGGATGTTCATCTTACCGAGGGAGGTCTCGGAGTTGGAAACGATTCTGAGAAGTCAGCAGAGGTCATAGTACCTATCGGCTACGAGCAGTACGAACTGCTGAGGTCTCACAAGATGGGGAAGGACCGAACGTAAAGTGAAGTGAAAATTCGGTAAGGAATACTGATCATAGCATCTTTATAGCCTTACCCTAAAAGTACCGGAAAGCAATTACTGGTGTAAAGAGCGGTAAGTGTATGCTTTACGAACCGCCGTATACGAGAACCGTACGTACGGTGGTGTGAGAGGTGCACTCCGTCAGTTATCGCTGGCGGAGCCATCTACTCGATTGACTACCGTATATTTCAGCAACGGTATCCATTGTTTTTTTAATTCCATATCCACAAAACTTATGTGCTTGTCAAGGTCTTCTGATTTAATAAGTATGTTTGAGAGCCATAGTTCCACACCATTGTTAAACTGTAGAATTGAATACTCATAACCATTCCAAGGTGAATTGTTAGAATTTGAAACGTACCGAAATACTTTGACAATGTCTTTCTTGTCAAATAATTGCTTTTTGTCCCCAATTATTGTGATGAATCTGTTTTCACCTTTTTGAAAGTGAAGTTTGAGTTTTCCGTTTCGCTTAAAATGATTTATTGAGATTACTATTCCAGGTAAAGCAAGTAGGGAGCAGAAACCTTGTAAAATCAAGAAAACAGATAAATTAAACTTGTTTCCAACCATTATATCTATTGCAAGTGGCATCAATAAATAAAGAAGGCTCCATCCAAACATGTATATTAAACGCTTAGTCGTAAATTTATACCTAGACTCATTGTTCCTGCCGTTAGTTGAATGTATTTTCTTTTTGCCTCTACCAAATGCTCCAAAGACCTTTTGTAGAAAAGTGGTTTCAATAGCTTTAAACTTGTTAAGAGTTCTCAGAAACTCTGTTGTTGATTCAAGCGAGAACTTTTCGATTAAATCCGATACTTCATCATTGGTTAAATCATAAACCAATTTAGATTTATTGATTAACTTCTTATACAGGAATTGAATTGAGAATCTGTCAGATTCATAGCCGCTTATTACTAGTTCGCGGTTCCCTTGTTCCAAGTTTAATGAAGGAAAAGCATGAGATTCTACAAGTTCAAGATGTTTTGCAACTTGCTCTTCCCATGGATATTGCTTGAAAATTGATTTTACCTCAGAAGTTTGCTTTGAACCAAGTAATTCATACTCATCTGGTTCGTTGTTCACAAATTGTCTTCGAAGAATTATGCTCATAGAAAATAATGGTAGTCAACATCCGAGTATATTCCACTAGTGGAACATATCCGCTATATACCCCCTAATCTAATGGATTTTTAATTTGCGTCAAACCATTCACCGCTACATGGGTGTATACCTCAGTGGTCCGGGATGAATTGTGACCTAAGAGTGTTTTTATTGACCTCTGATCTGTCCCGTTTTTCAATAAGTGTATCAGTATCTCCTACTATTTGATGTTACCTTTTTCATCCCTTTGCCATGCAAAATTTTTGAATTTTCGCCCTCGCTCTGTCGTAGGTTAAGCGCAGCGGTCCTACGACCTACCGTCAAATAGAGTATTCGCTCGATCGAAGCATTTAGAGATAAAATAATATATCAGAAGAATGTATTCAAATATAGATAGGAAAGGTGGACTGTGGGTTTTGAGCAGGTATCGAGCGGATGTTACAACTAGTGTCAAGTCAACCGTCTATATTCGGGTTCGTAAAAAGTCGATTTTGTTAAATAACACTCCCCTACCCCTCTTCCCGATAGCTATCGGGAGGGAATATAGGTGACTTTTTGCGAACCCTAACTGACAGTTAACTATTGACTTAACACTAGTTTGAAACCCTAAATAACTCAATAACCAACAACCCAATAACTATTTCCCCACTACCTGCATCGCCACTTTCCTCGACCTTGGCCGTGTATCAAAATCGATAAAGATAATCTGCTGCCAGGTGCCAAGTAACATTTCCCCTTGAACAAAAGGAACGGTCAGTGAGCTTCCCTGGGTAGTCGACCGCACATGGGCTGCGCCATTATCGTCACCCCAGGTTTGGTTATGCTGGTATTGTGGTCCGTAGGGCGCGATCTTGTTCCAGAAGAGTGCGATGTCGTGATGTACCAGGCCGGGCTCGTATTCGATGGTGCTTATGCCTGTAGTTGAGCCTATCCCAAAGACGGTCACATTTCCTTCCCGGAAGCCCGATCGGGTAATTATGGAAGCCACTTGGTCGGTGATGTCGATGATATCAGTTTCCCCTTTGGTGGTAAACTGGATGAAGTCTGTTTTAATGTCCAGGCTCATTTTTTTCGATTTTTATTCAACCCAAATAACACATAAGAGACATACTTTAGTTTAATTTGCATTTGTATTTTATTCATACATAAGAAAAAAGTATAAGGAATGAGTCAGAAGGAAGCCACAGAAGAATACGTGTCTTTAAATTTCATTGAGCAGATCATTGAAAAAGACATCAAGGCGGGCAAGAATGGGGGCAAGGTGATCACTCGGTTTCCACCCGAACCAAACGGGTACTTGCACATTGGGCATGCGAAATCCATCGTGTTGAATTTTGGCCTGGCTCAAAAATACAATGGCGTGTGCAACCTGCGCTTTGACGATACGAATCCCACCACCGAAGATACGGAATATGTAGATGCGATTCTGGACGATGTGAAGTGGCTTGGATATGATCCGGGCGATAAGATCTTTTACGCTTCGGATTATTTCGATAAGCTCTATGAATTCGCCACAGTGCTGATCAAAAAAGGCCTGGCCTACGTGGATGACTCGTCGGCCGAGCAAATTGCCGAGAGCAAGGGAACACCTACTGTTCCCGGAAAGGAAAGTCCGTTCAGAAGCCGGTCGGTGGAAGAAAACCTCGATCTGTTTGAGCGAATGAGGAAAGGCGAGTTCCATGATGGTGCCAAGGTATTGCGGGCGAAGATCGATATGGCTTCTCCGAACATGCACATGCGTGACCCGGCATTATACCGGATCAAGCGCGGCCACCACCACCGTACGGGCGATAACTGGTGCATTTACCCGATGTACGACTTTGCCCATGGGCAGAGTGATTACTTTGAAGGGATTACGCATTCTATCTGTACTCTGGAGTTTGAAGTTCACCGGCCTTTGTACAACTGGCTGGTCGATCATTTGAAAGAGGGTGAATACCGCCCGCAACAAATCGAATTTGCACGGCTCGAACTGGGCTATGCCATCACCAGTAAGCGAAAACTCCTGCAACTGGTGAAAGAGAAATATGTAAGCGGTTGGGATGATCCCCGCATGCCCACGATCAAGGGAATGCGACGACGCGGCTATACGCCCGAGGCGCTTCGATTATTCTGCAATAAAGTGGGCGTGGCAAAAAGAGATAATTTAATTGATCCTACCTTGCTGGAATTTGCCGTTCGCGAAGACCTGAACAAAAAAGCAAACAGGGCGCTTGCAGTACTTGACCCGGTCAAAGTGGTGTTGACCAATTATCCCGAAGGAGCCGAGGAAACCGTACTGGCTACCAATAACCCCGAAAATGAAGAAGCAGGGAAAAGGGAAATAAAATTTACACGTGAACTGTACATCGAGCGCGACGACTTTATGGAAGATCCGCCCAAAAAGTATTTCCGATTAAGTCCGGGTAATATGGTGCGTTTAAAATATGCCTACATTGTTGAATGCACAAATGTAATCAAGGATGAGAATGGACAGATCACTGAGATCCATTGCGAATACATTCCCGAATCAAAGAGTGGCGATGATACCAGCGGCCTGAAGGTGAAGGGTACCATCCATTGGGTGTCGGCCAAATATGGAGTCAATATGGAGGTGCGGATGTATGACCGTCTGTTCATGGAGGAAGATCCTTCCGGCGACGATGAAAAGGACTTTAAAGAATTTCTGAATCCTGATTCCTTAAAAGTGATCACTAATGCGGTAGGGGAGCCGTTACTTGCCCATGTTGAGGTGGAGCAAAAGTACCAGTTTGAGCGGAAAGGCTATTTTTGCCTCGATCCCGATTCCAGGGAAGGCAAGCCGGTGTTTAACCTGACCGTTCCACTGCGCGACTCCTGGGCAAAGATTTCCCAGAAAATGAACAATCAGAATTAAATATTACAGGGCAACTTTCATCAAGTTGCCTTTTTTATTTTTCCCCGGTGTAAATAATGATAATTTTATGTTGAAATGATCATGAATACACACTGATGAGACTTCGATTTTTTATACTCTTTTCCTTTATTGTCGTACTATGCACCCATCCCGGTTATGGGCAAAAAATAGATCAGTCTTCCCGGATCAATCAATACCTTTTCCTGAAAGATCAAAAGGAATTTGGTAAATCGGCGAAGTTTGCGATGGATATTGGCTACGCTTACCTCGATACCGCCGACTATGAGTTTGCCAAGAAGTTTTTTGAGTACAGTATCAACGATAGCGAGCGTACAAATGATGTAGACCTCCAGTCAGAAGCTTATTATGCATTTGGCTACGCTACGTATTTGTATAGTGAGACCGTCCAGAATGCAGGTAAAAAGGAAGACTTATACCGGGAAGCACAAAAGAACTTTAAACGGGCGGTTAAGCACTATTCTGATTCGGAACTTAAACTAACCGAAAAGCACATTCTGGCCTTTTATTACGGTGGGTTATGTGAATACAAGCTGGACAATTATGATGATGCTGCGAAAGCCCTGGATAAATCATTAAAGTTTGCCCAGGGGGCCAATATGAAAGACGTGGCCATGGAATCCGCCAGGCTATTGGTGATCATCTATGGAGTGAACGACGAACCGGGAAGGGCGGATTATTACAATTCGATTTATGAAAACTATGTTAATTTTTCCAGGGCAGTGGACTCCCTTGAGCATACCAAGCAGAACATCCAACAGCTAAACGAAGCTGTTACCACGAAGGAGAGCGAACTGATGGAAAAAAACCTGGCACTGCAAATGGCAGAGGACGAGGTGAAGGTAGGAGAGCAATTGATCAGGACGCGTGAAGACCAGCTTAGCTACCTGATCATCATATCGGGTTTTATTCTCTTTCTCCTGATCATCATCTTCCGCGCCTATCGCTTTACCAAGCGGGCCAAGCGGGAGCTCGAGTCGAAGAACAAGGAGATCCTCAACCAAAAGCAATTGCTGGAAAAGCGCCAGGAGGAAATCAGAAAGGAAAAGGCCAAGTCGGAAAAACTGCTTCTCAATATCCTTCCGAAACAGACGGCACTGGAGCTCAGGGAGAATGGCCGCGCCCGCCCGAGGCAATATAAAATGGTGACGGTATTGTTCGCAGACTTCAAGGGATTTACCCGCTTTTCAGAACGGAAGAGTCCGGAGGAAATCATCCGGGAACTGGATACCTGTTTTAATGCTTTTGACAATATCATTGAAAAACACAACCTGGAAAAAATTAAGACCATGGGCGATGGTTACATGTGCGCAGGCGGAGTACCCCTCCCTAACGAAACGAATCCGATGGATGCGGTGCGGGCTGGTATCGAGATGCTTGAATTTATGAAAAAAAGGAAGAGTGAAATGCAGCAGCAGGGCAAGGAATTTTTTGAAGTCCGGATTGGAATTCACACTGGGCCGGTCATCGCCGGTGTGGTGGGAAGGAAGAAATTTGCCTACGATATCTGGGGCGATACCGTTAATGTGGCGAGCCGTATGGAGTCGAGCGGCGAGGAGGGAAGGATCAATGTTTCCGGGGAAACTTTCGTCTATGTAAAGGACAATTTTTTCTGTACCCATCGTGGTAAGATTCAGGCAAAGAACAAGGGTGAGATCGACATGTTTTTTGTGGATGGTCGGGTGAAGTATGCGAGCTAGGTGGTGTGTTTTTTGGGACACAAAAAACGGCGGTGAGTTTAATTATTCCAAGGTCAAATCTGAGATCCAAAGGAGCAAAATCAATAGCTAAAAGTGGAGCCTTTAGCTGTCAAGAATTACCCATTCAGAGTCCCGACGGGGCGAGATAATTGCACCTAAATTTATTACGCACTTTCAGGGCTTTTCCATTGTTTGATTTAATCGCGTTGGGCTTTACCCAATGCTGACGGTAGTTTTGCTTGCCGGAGTTTCTGGTGTTTTGTGGAGTCACAAAACATGGGGGACGCACGGTGGAGTAGGGGAGGCAAGGTTGTTGACACAGTCGCAGATCCCGGAAGCGTTTACCCAGGGAATCATCCGTATTTCTCTACCCGCATTTAGTACATCAATCAAAAAAAGCCAATCAACCTCTTGTGAAGTGACTGGCTTTTGATTCAGATAAGTGAATTAAATGTTTACTTTGTTTAAATTAAGCTATGCTGTTGAAACGTAATTATTTAACATTTTATTTTTAGACAAGACTAAATTATTTATGCGGGCTTTTTAATGCGATCATTCTCTGCCAGGCCGTCAATTACCTCAACGATAATACCGTCTGATATTCCGGTTTTGATTTCTATCTTTTCAAACTCCTGTTCCCCCTTTTCTAACTCAACAAATGTTTTCTCTTCTTCGAAAATTATATTGCTTTCCCTGATAGCGAGTACTTGCTCTTTCCTGTCCAGAACGATGTCTGCGTTGGCACTGTATCCTGCTCTCAGGAAGTAGTCATCCCGAAGTGTGATGGCAGCTCTGACTTCAAACTGGATGGCGCCTTCTTCTTCAATTCCCTTAGGTGAAATGTATTCCAGTTTTGCATCATAGGCGACGGTGTCGAGAGCTCCTACGACGAGCTTCAGATTCATCCCTTCTTTAAGTTTTCCTACCTCGGCTTCATCCACTTTTCCTTCGAAGATCATCTCGCTCATATCAGCGATAGAGGCGATGGTGGTACCGTCATTGAAGGTGTTCGTTTCGATCACAAAGTTTCCCTCCTTTACCGGTACGTCGAGCACCATTCCAGATACGGTGGAGCGAACCAAATTGGAAACCGCTCCCGATTTTTTAGAGGCTCCTTCCTTGATAAGTTCCAGGTTGTTTTCGGCGGCGTCCACCTGTTGCTGGTTGAGATTATAGGTCAACAGGTATTGGTTGTATTCAAATTCCGAAATGACTTTATCTTCGAATAATTTCTTCTGGCGGTCAAGCTCCTTTTCCGAGTTTTTGTAATTGATGACGGCCTCTTTCAGCCGGGCTTCGGCATTGTTCAATGCCACCACATCCGGGATGATTTTGATCTTGGCAATGAGTTGTCCGGTCTGAATTTCATCACCCGCTTCCACGAAGAGTTTTTCAACCACTCCCGAGACCTGCGATTTAATCTCAATTTCTTTTCGGGGATTGATGGCACCGGTAGCCACGGTTTTTCGCTCGATATTTGTCACGAAGGTCGAGTCAGTTTCAAACACTGTCTTTGGCTTTTCAGATTTGTTATAGACAAAAAAGCCCAAATAGCCAAAACTCGCCACTGCAATGACAATAAGAATTATTCGAATTACTTTTTTCATTTGTTGCGTTATTTTAATTTTCTATCCTTCTGTTCTAATCGCTTCTATCGGACTGACGGAAGCTGCTTTTCTGGCAGGCAATATTCCTGCGATTAATCCACCGACTACCAGTATTGCCAGCGCACCCAATGCTATCAGCGGATTTACATAAGGTGCAGCGAATGGCACATCATCTCCCTGTGGAATTGCCTGCGCCATACCATCGAGTAGCAGCAGTCCCAGGATCAGGGCAAAGTACCCACCAACCATGGTCAAAAAAACACTTTCCTGAAGTATCAGGCTGATAATGGAGAGAGGCGTGGCTCCCATGGATTTTCGTATCCCGATTTCTTTTGTACGTTCCTTGACAATGATCAGCATGATATTGCTCACTCCCACAATTCCTGCAAACAAAGTGCTTATCCCCACAAACCAGACGAAGTATTCTATCCCGTTAAACAGGCCACTCATCTCTTCAAACTCTTTCTGGAGGTTAAAGTGACCAATGGCATCCTCGTCCAGGGGGTTTATGTTATTGTTGGATTTTAATAAGTTGATCATCCGCATCTCACTCTCCTCTGCGTCAAAATCTTCTTTCACCGAATACGCATACCAACCTACCCGATCACCATACCCAAACGATTTTTGGAAGGTGGAAAATGGAATAAATATGGAATTGATACGTCGCTGGTTCCCTCCGGTGTTTTCAGGCTTGATGACGCCAACTACCTTGAAGTTGATTTTTTGTATGGAAATGTATTGGCCAATGATCTCGTCCAGTTCCATATCCTTAAATAGTATATCCCTGATGTTTTTTGTGATGACAGCAACTTTCCTGGTTTCGGCTACATCTCTTTCATTGATAAATCGCCCCTTTTCCATCACCTGCATCTCAATCTTAGCATAATCAGGATAGTCACCGAAAATTTCGAATTGACCTGATTTGTCTTTGTAGATTACCATCGGGTTTCCGCCGAGGCGGTTTCGTGGCGCCAGGTATCGTAACTCATGGATTCTGCTTTTTAATAATTTTGTATCCGAATTGTCGAACGACACAAACCTGCCGGGCTGGAATCCATTATAGGAAATGGTGGACCGCTGGCCCCAAATAAAGCCACTGTTGGTTGCCCAATTATTAAAAGATCCGGTCACACCGTCACGAAAGCTATTCCCGGCGCCCAGGAGAATGATAAGCATGAATATACCCCAGAATATACCCAGCACCGTAAGGAATGTCCTGAGCTTGTTCTTTTTAATGGTTGCAAATATTTCCTGCCATTTATCGTAGTCAAACATGATCTTCAGGATTTAATTATTCGTCTCTCAAGGCTTCAATTGGAGGGATCTTCGATGCTTTTCTGGCAGGGAAAAAGCCAGCTAATGTTCCGCTAATGGCAAGGATTACGGTGGCTACCACCGCACTGCTAAATCCAACATGGGGATCTATAAAGAAGTTTTCCGGAAACCCGAAAGACAACATAAGTTTGGTCAGCCAACCGGACTCGATGAACAGCATTCCCAAAATCATTCCAACGTATCCACTGATAATCGTAATAAACAGCGCTTCCATTAGAAACAGTCCAATGATCGAATTAGGGGAGGCACCTATCGCTTTTCGAACACCAATTTCCCTGGTACGTTCTTTTACCACAATCAGCATGATATTGCTTACACCGACAATGCCCGCAACCAGCGTGAATATTCCGATGAAGGCAAGAAAGAAGCGGATACCATCAAACACCCCCATCCATTTGGTGTATTCTGTAAGAAGATTGAAGGAGCCGATCGCTCTTGTGTCTCCCTTGTCAAATTTATGGCTATTGGCTAGCAACGTATGTATTTCGTCTTCTATCTGCAGGCTTTGTTCGATGGTTGCATCGCCGGTCGTTAACGAAAAATCATGGATCCTGTTACCACCAGCATAGGCAATCTGAGCCGTTGAGATAGGTATATAAATTGATTTGGTTTCCCGGTCATTGCTGGGGTCGGTAAATACTCCCACCACCAGGTACTTTATCCCATTCACCGCAATGTATTTTCCGAGAGGATCTCTATTGCCAAAGAGCACTTTCACCACATTTTCGCCAATGGTAGCCACCTTCCTTTTCTCTTTGACATCCCTCATATTAATGTACCGTCCCTCCATTAAAACACTTTTCTCAATGAATAGATTATCAGGGTGTACAGATCGGATATTGAAGGAGGAGTATTTGTCTTCATACCTTACCGTAAATTCACCACTCACATAGAATTTTCCTGTCAGGTGGTCTATTCCATCAATTTTTTCTTTGATAGCTTGGTAGTCTTCGTTGGAAAATTTGATCTGGCGCCCGGGCTGCATACCTTTATATGCCACGCTGGTACGTCCACTCCACAAAAAGATGGTATTTACAGCGTCATCGGCAAATTGATTTCTCACCCCATTTTGAAAACCCACGCCAAAGCCCATTAAAACGATGAGAATAAATATTCCCCAGGCTACATTAAAGGCGGTGACAAAAGATCGAAGCCTGTTTTTATCAATGGTAAAAAATATTTCCTGCCATTTGTCAATGTCAAACATTGGATTGTGTTTAGTTGGTTAGGCAAAAGCCAGTTCGTAATTTTTACTCAAAATGACGCCATCCTGTAGTCGAATAACACGATCGGTCATTGATGCCACATCGTTTTCATGGGTTACAACTACCACCGTTTTGCCCTGGTTGTTAACATCTTTAAAAATATCCATTACCTCGTGTGAAGTCTGTGTGTCCAGTGCCCCTGTTGGTTCATCGGCGAGGATGACTTTTGGGTCGGAAATCAAGGCCCTTGCGATGGCGACACGTTGCTTTTGTCCCCCTGACATCTCACCCGGCATGTGGTGGGCCCATTCTTTTAGTCCCACGCGATCAAGATATTCCAATGCCAGTGCATTCCTTTTTTTTCTGCTTACTTTTTGATAATAAAGTGGCAATGCCACATTTTCCTGGGCATTTTTAAAGTTGAGAAGGTTAAAAGACTGAAATACGAAACCAAGGAACTTATTGCGGTAGTAGGCGGCTTTGCTTTCCTTTAGTTTATAGATCTCGGTGCCATTCAAATGGTATTTCCCACCATCGTATTCGTCCAGTATTCCCAAAATGTTAAGGAGCGTCGACTTACCTGATCCGGAAGACCCCATAATGGAGACAAATTCGCCCGCACCAATCTCCATATCGATGCCTTTTAATACTTTCAGTGACTGTTTTCCCGTTACGTAGGATTTGGTGATTTGACTAAGGTTGATCATAGGAATTGATATCTTTGCAGTAGAAGGTAATAATTGTGCCAGAAAACAAAATGCTATTTCTGAAATAGAATAGTGGATTTATGTGACTGGTTATTTTCATAAGTGTTCGGTTTTGAACATTTTTGTGCCCCGTATGTGAACATCAGCATTGGATATTACCGTTAATACGTGAAATTGACTTTATAATTACTATTTTAGGCTAAAAATTAGGCGACATGTTTACCGAAGATCAAGTGAATGCAATTTTGGGCTTTGAAGGAGTGGAAGAGAAAGTGGAAAAATTAAAACTTGCGTTTAAGGAAGGTGAAGTCCAGCTTTTGGATATGATTAATCATGATTTTTTATCCATGGCGCTTCTCACGCCAACTATTGAGCTTGCGCTCGCCAACGGTAATATAAGCCTGATGGAAGAAATGGCGATCAACCAGAAAGCCAGAAAGTTGTCGAAAGGCGGATATTTTCTTCAGTCGGATCCGGTGGTATATACGCTGAAGTTTTTTATTAAGAATTTTAACGAGTGGCGGAATCGTTTTTATGAGCTACTGCATAGTGTCATTGAGCTTACCTGTGACTTGGGCAAACTGGAGGTGTTTGAGGGCCATGAAGAGCGGGTGCCTGATTTTGAATTTGAAAGAAACCTTTTACATGCTCCCTATATTTTTGCACAATATATGTCTACATTTTTCATTAATGATATCGAGCAGACCACCATTCAAAAGAAGATTTCACAGATCGAATATGAAAAGATATTGGAAATAGGAAGAAAGCTGAAGATTGATCATTTAGTCATTTTCCGTGGGTTCTGTCAAACTTTTACCGTAAAGTAGTTTTTGTGGCAAGGAAGGGGGCTTTATTTTTATGTGTGTTTTTCGTTTGGCTGGCCGGACACGCGCAGCAGGGCTTTAATCCCTACCAGCCGGATCGCGAAACAAAAATCAAGCGAAGTCCGATTCGAGCTTTTCTCAATAAATTTTCACTTATGGGCTCGTTTGGCTATGGAGCTACCTTTTATAAAACCGAATGGCCGGATGTGGATATTCTTCAGCATGAAAACAAGGCCACGCTGCTGGAGAGCTTTACCCAAAACGGGGATCAGATTGATTATGTAGGAATTGACGACTGGACCTTCAGCCCGGTGAGCCAGGCTGGCTATATCACAGCAAATGAGACAACCCGCCTGATTTATGGAGACTCATTGACGCCAACCTACAAGGGAATGGGTAAAAATATTCCATTTAGTTTCTCTTTGCATCTGGATATTCAACGTTTCAGGATTGGCGCAGGCTATGCGTTTGAAGTGCAGGGCTTGAAAAAATTGAAGCCGAACACAGGTGGAGATTTTGAGTATAAGCCGGTGATGCAATCCACTATGAGCAGAAGGTTTTATGTTTTGTTGGGTGGTAAATTTTATCATTGGAAAGGATGGGATTATCATGCGGAATTCCAGATCGGCAAGGTTACCTATGGCCCCCGGTATGATAAGACCCTGCTATCAAACGGTATTTACTTTAACATTGGAATTCCTATTGAATATGAGTTTTCAGAGTATTTCTGGTTTTTTGTGCGCCCTTCATTTGAAATAAGGAATTATTCCCTTGCAATGCCGGTACAATACCCGGATAGTGGAATCCCCGAGACCTACACTTTTAAACAACCTACAGTATATGTGAATGTTGGCTTCAGGTATAAGTTTCCTGAAATCAGACGTTGCCCTGTTAAGGCTTGCCACACCCAGCTAAAGCACGTTCATGGCAACAAGGAATTCCGTGGTCAGCCGTTTTACAAAGAGCAAAATCCCGGCACCGGAGAGCTCGAACATTGGCGTCATCTTTGGGATTGGCTGAAGAAATAAAAACCATTTTGTTGTTATTTGTTGCAGGCATAAAATAACCTTCAAAATTGCACAGAATCAGGCTTCTGTTAAATAAATTTGATTAAATTGCGACCGATTTTTAAGGTGGAGAAAAATATAATTTATGGCTGAAGATAGTAACCAGAATATAATTCCAATAAACATCGAAGATGAGATGCGTGGCGCCTACATAGACTATTCTATGTCGGTCATTATTTCCCGCGCCTTACCCGATGTAAGGGACGGTTTGAAACCTGTGCATAGAAGGATTTTATATGGGATGTTGGAGTTAGGGGTATTGTATAACAGGCCCTATAAAAAGTCGGCAAGGATAGTTGGAGAGGTCTTGGGTAAATACCATCCGCACGGCGACTCTGCGGTGTACGATACCATGGTGAGGATGGCACAGGAATGGTCTCTGCGATACCCACTTGTTGACGGGCAGGGTAACTTCGGATCGATAGATGGTGATTCCCCGGCGGCCATGCGATACACGGAGGCAAGGTTAAAGCGGATATCCGAGGAGCTGCTGAATGATATCAATAAAAACACCGTCGATTTTCAATTTAACTTTGACGACTCACTAAAGGAGCCAACGGTGTTACCGGCGGCGCTTCCAAACCTTCTCATAAATGGCGCTTCAGGCATCGCTGTGGGAATGGCTACCAATATGCCTCCACACAATTTATCCGAAATTGTGGATGGGATCATTGCTTATATTGACAATAATGACATCGACATTGCCGGCTTAATGGAATATGTAAAAGCTCCTGATTTTCCCACTGGAGGCACCATTTACGGTTACCAGGGTGTAAAATCAGCTTTTGAAACTGGGCGTGGAAGGGTAGTGTTAAGAGGCAAAGCAGAATTTGAAACTACCAAAACCGGCAAAGAACAAATTATCGTTACTGAGATACCATACCAGGTAAATAAGGCCAATATGATCGAAAAGACCTGGGCATTGGCTACAGAGAAAAAAATTGAAGGTTTAACGGATATCCGCGATGAATCAGACAGAGATGGAATGCGGATCGTGTATGACCTTAAGCGGGACGCCATCCCTAACATTGTTCTTAATAACCTGTACAAATATACACAGCTACAATCTTCCTTTGGTGTAAACAACGTGGCATTGGTCAAAGGGCGGCCAAAGACACTCAACCTGAAAGATCTGATTTCAAATTATGTAGACCACAGGCATGAGGTTGTCATCAGAAGGACGAAGTTTGAATTAGAAGAAGCTGAAAAAAGGGCGCATATCTTAGAAGGATACATCATTGCCCTGGATAACCTGGATGAAATAATTTCCCTGATCAGAAGTTCAAGAGACCCGGAAATAGCCAGGGAAGGATTAATGTCAAGGTTCGAATTGTCAGAGATCCAGGCACGTGCCATCCTTGATATGAGGCTTCAGCGATTGACGGGTCTGGAGCGTGAGAAAATTGAGAAAGAGTATAAAGAGGTAAAAGAACTCATCGAAAAGCTGAAAGAGATTCTTGAAAAAGAAGAACTGAGAATGCAGATCATTAAAGATGAGTTGATCCTAATTAAGGATCGGTACGGTGACGAAAGACGAACAGATATCGTCATTAGCGGTGACGATATTTCCATCGAAGATATTATCCCGAATGAGGAGATGGTTATTACTGTTTCCCACCAGGGATACATCAAAAGAACCCCTTTAACCGAATTTAAGACGCAAGGACGTGGAGGTGTGGGCAGCAGGGGCGCGGGATCAAAAGATGATGATTTTACTGAGCATCTGTTTATAGCCAGCACGCATAACTATCTGTTGATATTTACCCATTTTGGTAAGGTATTCTGGTTAAAAGTGTATGAAGTACCGGAGGGTAGCAAGACAGCCAAAGGAAGACCGCTTCAAAACTTGATCAATATTGAAAATGGCGATTCGGTCCGCTCGATTATAAATGTACACAGCCTGAATGATGAGGATTACATAAATAACAACTTCCTAATCATGTGTACCAGAAAAGGAACCATCAAAAAGACCAGCCTGGAAGCTTATTCCCGGCCGCGGCAAAATGGTATCAATGCTATCAACATTTCTGAGGGCGACCAGTTGCTTCACGTGAGGCTGACCAATGGTAACAATCACATCATCATTGGCCTCGAATCCGGACGAGCGATCCACTTCCCTGAGAATCTGGTCAGACCGATGGGTAGAACAGCTACTGGCGTCCGTGGCATAACTCTTGCAAGTAACGACGACAAAGTAGTAGGAATGGTGTGCGTTGAAGACGAAAATGCAGGTCTGCTGGTGGTATCGAGTAAAGGATATGGGAAACGCTCGCACATAGGAGAATACCGTATCACGAACCGCGGAGGAAAAGGCGTCAAGACCATAAACATCACGGAAAAGACAGGTCACCTGGTGGCCATAAAGACTGTAACAGATTCCGACGATTTGATGATTATCAACAAATCCGGTATTACCATCAGGATGGAAGTTAAAGACCTTAGAATGATGGGTAGGGCAACCCAGGGTGTGCGACTGATCAAATTAAATGAAGGTGACGAAATATCTTCGATAGAAGTGGTGCAAAAAATTGAGGGTCAAGAGGAGGGCGATGAGACAGGCGCGTTAGGTACTGATGAGGAAAATGCCAATGAAAATGAATAAAGGATTAAACATGTTACTCTAAATAAACAAGCAATGAAAAGATTAGTATTAATTTTTATTTATTCCATATTGATGAGCCCGCTGGCATTTGGTCAGTATGTACCTAAAGGAAAAGTATCCAAGGCAGACATGGCTCTATCTGCTGGAAAATTAGACGAAGCCAAGGCAGAAATCGACCTCGCATTTGAACTGGATGAAAAAGGCAAAACTACCACTTCTGCCAAAAACTGGTATACGAGAGGTAATATTTACAAAGCCATCTATACCAATGATGGCGAGTATAAAGACCTGGATCCTGATGCCCTGGAAAAAGCAACCGCATCGTATAAGAAGACCGCCGAAATAGAAGGGAAGGAAAATGGCTATTACACTATTTTTGCCAATCAGGAAATCACTAGTTTGTACGCTTCAGCGATTGATGCCGGTGCGGTAGCCTATCAGGAAGAAAATTTTGACAAAGCTTTTGAAGAATTTTCGAATGCATTAAAAGTAAAGAAAGGTGATTCCCTGGCTTTGTTGTATGCTGGATCGGTGGCCCAGGAAAAAGGTGACATTGATAATGCCCTGAAAATGTATGAAACGATGGTGGAAGTGGGAAGTGCACCAGAGACTGTTTATTCTACCATTGTTTACTATTACAAAGTTGAAAAAGATGACATGGAAACTGCCATGAAATTCAATGACCTTGCAATCAAAAAATTCCCCGAAAGTAAGTCATTCGTGCAGGAAAAGATCGTTTACCTGATCACATCTGGCAAATCTGCTGAAGCTGAGCAACATCTTCTGAGTGAAATTGAGGCACATCCGGAAGATCCTATTCTTTACTTTGAATTAGGTTATCTGTACGACGAGCAGGAAAATGATGACAAGGCACTGGAAGCGTATGGTAAAGCTTTTGAGGTAGATCCTACCTATTATGATGCGATTTTCAACTATGCTATCGTCCACTACAACAAAGCTGCTGATATCATAAAAGCGTTTAATGACAAGCCACTTGGATCAAATTACAGCGCTACGGCCTATGCGAAAGAAGAAAAGCAAACGATGGAAAAAGCTGCTGTTCACTTTAAAGCCGCGCTTCCTTATCTTGAAAAAGCATACGAGCTAAAGTCCGATGATTTGAAACTACTGGAAATCCTGGGTGGTGTATATAACCAATTGAGAATGGATGATAAATACGATGAGATAAGTAAAAAGCTGGAAGCCTTAGAATCCGTCGAATAAATACCAAAGTAAGATTTAGAAAAGAGAGGCTTCGGCCTCTTTTTTTTTATAGCCAAACTTCCTTTAAATATACTTCCCAAACCAAAAGTTTTTCATCGCCGAAGACCTTCTTCGCTTTGGTCAAGACGGTGATACTTTTACCTTTTACGTTTTCGCCTTCATATACAAATTGAATTTCACAGTTATAGGTTAAACCTGAGGTTTGTGGGTCAAACGCCGATGTAATTTGATAGGCGGAAGGAATCGTAACCTTCGCATTGTCTGCAAAAATTTTCTCGATAAATTTTTTGGGTTCTATTTTGATGTTATTGTTCAGGATCGTACCATTTTCTGCTTCAAATAGTTTTACAAATTGGCCCATGGCTTTCTTTCGCAGCACGTCATTGATGGTAGAATCTCCCACGATAGACATGTATTCAAAAAATTCTTCTGACCTCTCAATGGCCCGTTTATCATAGGCAACCAGTCCGGCGGAATCCAGTTTGTCACTTTCAAAACTACTTAACAATGAAACCTCATTTTCATATGGCAGATCACTCTCCTTGTAGGCAGATTCAGACTCTTTTATCGGGCTGCAATGGACGGTTATGATTGCTACTATGGCGATAGAAAGTGCATTAATTAATTTCATTGCTTTCAGTTTTAAAACGTAGATATACTATTTTGCCCTTTGACATCCTTGACTCCAGGACTTCTATATTTTTCAACCGGCTCGTTGGGAAGGAAAGTTTGTCAATAAACTCTTCCTGGTTATAAATGGCCATTCCATTCCCCTGATTGTCCACCTGGAAAATTGCAGCGTTGTAAGAAAATACCTGTCGAAGTTGCTCCCTTCTTTCATTCCATTGTTCCTGATCAGACGCAGAGAAATACTTGATCATAAGCGAAAAATCGTCGGGCTGGAGAGGGATCTGCTCTTCCCAGTATTTGTAGCGTATCTTCCGTTGAATTGTATCTGTAAAATAATAAGGGGCTTTTATCACAAACCTGATATTCTTGTTTTCAGACTTTAAAGAAAGCTTACCATCGACCAGCTCATGATAATGTTTTGGTGATTCATGTTCATTGATCCAAATAACCTCAAGCCTTGCATCCCGAATGGGTTCGAGGGTGTAGGCATCTATTATTTCTATGGAGTATTCGTAGTAGCGGGTACTAAAGGCAAACCAGGAAGTGAGAAGAACAAATGCCGAAATACCGGCGATGTATTTCCATTTATTTTTTTGCACCGTAAGATGCTGATGTTTAGCCTTAAAGTCTATCCAATCCTCATAGTCGCAATATCTGCACAGCAAGTTTAATATATCGATCCGCGGAATGGATTCTTTGTCTGACTTCAGGTGGGTGTAAAACCATTTTTCACTGATCCGCCCCTGGACTTTTTCGATCAGGTCATCCTGAAAGTGTTTTATCTCCTGGCCCTTCCATTGACTTATGTCCTCATGGTTGCCCGGATATTTCTTTCTAAGAGTAGAAGCAACCTTATCCTTGAGATGTTCAAAAAGTAGAATGTCCTTTTTATCTGACATGGAAGAAATATATAAAAAAATATGTATTCACCTTATTTACAATTGTTGTAAAACGATTTACAAAGTCTTTACAATCGATGCTTTTTAGATTTCCGGTTGAGGTGTTTAAGTTGATTCAGGCAATTAAACTTAAAAATCATGAAAGCAATTCTTAAAAACAACCTGGCAATTATCGAGATGGTGTTACTCCTCCTTATCATTGGAATGGTGATTTTCATTTTAAACGAAGTAGAGCTAATAAATGCCGGGGATAATGCTTCGGACGTAATTTCCATAAAAACAAAACGCTACCTGGCAATTAGCGGAAGTCAATTGCTAGGAAATTTCAATATCAATCAAATATGTGGTTAGTTGGTTTAAACAAGATAGCAGGGGCGGTTTTGCTCCTGCTCCTTTTTTCTCACTTGTTGGTTGGCCAATCCGGGACATCTGATTGGACTCCGGAAATGCATGAAAAATATGCCATTCTGCAGGACGTCTCGAAAACAGGTCGCATCAAGGAAGGTGAGGAAGCGCTGAACTGGTTTGTTTCCAATTATCCCGAATTGCATGAAAACATTTATATTCTCGGAATTAAGTTGCTCCGAAGCGAATTTTCGGAAAGTGAAGATGATGCCAGGAAGGTAGAACTTTTTCAACATATTGCGCAGCTCTACGAATTACGGCAAATATACTTTGGCAGGGATGAGCTGATTGGTACAAGGGAATGCCTGGATTTGTATTCTATAGGCCAGGAGGTTGCTACAACAAAAACGGATTCTATTCAACTTGTTCTATTTGATCAATTATACAGGCAATTTTCTACCCGGTTGGCTTCCAGTCATTTGGTTGCCTATATGCATGCGGTTATGAGAGGCTATGGCGATCAGTTGATATCCGAAGACAGCGTGCTACAGCATTATTCATTGATTTCAGCCAACCTGATCAACCTGGAGCAAAATGATACGACGGCTAAACTGAAAGAGCATCGACAAATGGTGGATAACATGCTGCTGAAAAGTATTGTAATTAGCTGCGAAGACATTGAACACAGATTTGGCGATAAGCTTGATGGCGGTGATCGTGCACACTACGCCCAACTGATTTTAACCCTGTCCATGAATTATAATTGTACAGATATGGAGCTATTTGTGAAGGCGCTGATGGTCAGGTTCGATTCGCAGCCCACGTATAAAATAGCATCCTTTCTGGCAAAGAAATTGGAAATAAAAGGCGAGCACGAAAGGGCGGAAGAATACCTTTTATCAGCTTATCAGTTGGCAGATTCACGAGAATTAAAAGCCCTTTCGGCTATGGAACTGGCAGAATTCTACACCCGAAGAAACAATAAGGTTAAATCAAGGGACTACATTAAAAAGTCGCTGGCCCCCAATCCAAATAATATGTCGGCTTACGCTTTATGGGGAGACCTGTATTTTTCCAGTTTTAATGAGTGCAAGAAGGAAAAAAGCAGGGTGAGCGACAGGCTGGTTTTTCTGGCCGCTTATGAAAAATACCGGCTGGCGAATGATCAGGAAAAGATGCAGACATCTGTGGCCCAGTTTCCTTTGGGCGAAGACATACATCTTGAAAACTACGATATCGGCGAAGAGATTCATTGCGGATGTTGGGTAAATGAAACCGTATCAATCATGAAAGGACCAAATTGACAAAACGATGAGAAAAGCATTTCTATCCATTATTATAATCGCATTTTTGCTGGGTGGATGTCATTCTGACAATAGCTCCGACTTTGAACAAGCACCTATTGTGATGACTTCATTACCAGTTGATATGAATGAGTCTCAGGAACCGGAAGTCCAACAAATGCTGATTAAACAAGCCGACCTTCGTTTTTCCACAGATGATATGGGCTTGACGAGGACGATGGTATTTGGCCTGATTCACCGGCATCAGGCCTACATTGCGGGAGAGACCAGTTCTATGTCTTCCTTTGAAATATCAGAAAAGATTGCCATCAAAGTTCCGTCCAGGAATTTTGATTCGCTGATGACGGCCCTTGCGCAAGAGGTCCAACACTTTGATGCCAAAGAAATCCGGGTGACAGATGTCACGAGCGAATACATCGATCTTCAGGCAAGAATTAACAACAAAGAGGTCCTTGAACAGCGATTTTTAAATCTTCTGGACAAGACGGATTCCATCGAAGAACTACTGAGGATAGAAAAGAAGGTGGCGGAGGTAAGGGAAGAAATCGAGAGGGCCGAGGCAAGGCTTAACTATTTAAGCAGGAAAGTCAGCTATTCTGAAGTAAATGTCGAATTCTATAAAAGTCTGGAAGTGGCGCCCACTTTTGGTGCCGAGATTTCTGCCGGGTTTCGTAACGGGTGGGAATATCTAAAAAACATAGCCATTGGCTTGGCAAATGTGTGGCCTTTCCTGTTGGCTTTATTGGTGGGATGGTTACTGATACGGGAGAGAAAATTGCTTTTTTTCAGGCAGAAGGCATAATTCTCCGTTGTGGCTACTCCAACTCCGCCAAAGAGTTTCAGTCAAAACCCGCACGGGTATGGCAGGCAGCCCCATTTTCTACCATCAGTTACCCAAATGAATGCACTTGATTGAGGACGACATTATAACGAGTAACGAGTTTAAAACGGTGGATGGTTGGGTCTTCTTCCTTTTTAGAATATGAAAATATACCGGGCAGAGAGATGGCGACAAAAACAATTTTATGAGTAATTCTTTTGTAAAAATGCCAGAGCAAGTCGAATCTTATAGTATTCGTGTTTTTCGTTCAGGGCTTCGAATATCGGCTTCAACTGATCGGTTTGATTCAGCTCAAGCCATTTTGAGTGTATTTCATCAATTTCATTTTGTGAAATATATTTGAACAAATCTACTCCATTATCCTTTTCATACAGGTAGGCAATATGTGAATACACAGTGAGGGGATTTAGCTGTCGCTTTTCGGCAATTTCATTCGGACTAAGGCCTTCGTTGAGCAGTGACATAGTTTCCAGGTAGGTTTTGCCTTTGATGGATTTTAATGGAGACGATTTGTTGACATAGTCCTGGATCACCTTCATAAAAGTATCGCCATATTTATCCATTTTATGGTCGCCCACGCCGTTGATCTGGAGAAAGTCAGACGCATAAAGGGGCTTTTCTTCCACCATTTCCCGTAGGGTGGCATCGCTGAAAATGACAAATGCAGGTACATTCTCCTCGTTGGCCACTTTGAGGCGCGTGGATTTCAGGAGTTCCATCAATTCTTCTTCGAATACCTGGGTTTTGCTCTTTGGCTTTTCATACACCGCCTTGTTCCATTCCCTTGGTTTTGAAAGGTAGACCTGGTCATCATTAAAAAGGACATTATTGCCCAGCCCCGTCACCTTAAGCTTATTGGATTGTGTGAAATCAACTTCCAGCAACCCGAGATTAATCATTTGTGAAATGTAGTCCATCCAGTGCTCCCTGGAAATATCTTTGCCGATACCGTAGGTTTTAATGTTGTTATAGCCGAATTGAAAAATTTCATGCCGTTGTGCACCGCGAAGCACATCCGTGAGCATTCCCATGGCTACATTTTCCTTCAGCCGCTTACATGCGGAGAGGGCCATCTGGGCAATTTTTGTTCCGTTAAATTTTTCTGGCGGGTGCTTACAATTGTCACAGTGCCCGCAAGTTTCTGAACGATACTCACCAAAATAATTGAGTATCATGTTGGTCCTGCAGCTGGTGGCCTGGCAGTAATCCATCAACCGGCTTAGTTTGGCATGCTGCACTTGTTTAAACTGGTCGCTGGCTTCGCTGCCATCAATGAAGGAACGCAAAATCTGCGCATCATGATAATTGAAGAATAAAACGGTACTTGCAGCTTCACCGTCTCTTCCAGCCCTGCCGATTTCCTGGTAGTAACTTTCGATGTTTTTAGGAAGATTGTAATGGATGATAAACCTGATGTTGGGCTTATCTATTCCCATCCCAAAGGCAATGGTAGCGCAAATGATGTTTATTTTATCTTTTTGAAAATCTTCCTGAACACGGTGGCGGGTATCGGCATCCATCCCGGCATGATAGGAAGCAGCCTTGTAGCCTTTTTGTTGAAGGCGCTGCGCGAGTTCTTCAGTGGACTTCCTGCTCAGGCAATATATAATCCCATTCTCTTCTTTTTTCTGTTCCAATAAGCGGTAAATCGAATCCATTCTGGCATGCGCCGGAAGCACTTTGATGAATAAATTCTTTCGTTCAAAAGATGAAACAGCCACTAGCGGATTACGAAGTCTGAGCTGTGTTATGATGTCACCTTGTGTGGCTTTGTCGGCGGTGGCGGTGAGGGCCAGGTAAGGTACATCTGGAAACTCATTTAGCAATTTGGGCAATTGGGTGTATTCAGGTCTGAAATCGTTCCCCCAAATGGAAACACAATGTGCTTCGTCGATAGCCAGTAGATTTAATGGTATCGGACGGATGAAGGAAATAAAATTGTCCGTTACAGCTTTTTCCGGTGAAATATAGAGTATTTTTAAAACGCCTTGCTTTACCTTCTGTTTTACGTCTGCGGCTTCCTTCGCCGTTTGGGCACTATAAAATGCGCCCGCTTCTATTCCATTGATCTTCAATGCCTCTACCTGGTCTTTCATCAAAGCAATCAGCGGCGAGACGACCAGCGCCATTCCGGACCGGGCCAGGGCAGGCAATTGGTAACAAATGGATTTTCCACCCCCTGTGGGCATGATGACGAGGCTGTCTTTTTTTTGTAAAGTATTCTCTATGATTTTCTGCTGGGTTAATCGAAAGGAATCGTATCCAAAGTTAGTTTTTAACAGTTCAAGCAGGTTTGGCTCCATGTTGTGTCTAAAAAAAAATAGTTATTTGTATCGGCAAAATACTAAAATAATTAGTAAATGTATTCCGTAGGATAAATTAATATTTGCTATTTTAGATTTGAATATCAAGTAATCAACATTTTTTATGGCAAACGAAGTACTCGAACAGATATTCATACTGATAGGTATTCTAATAATTATGGCCTACGGATTGGTATCCGGAAAGACCGACTGGACAGGATCATTATCAGGAGGAGTTATTGCCACACTGATTTATTATAGCGTCGGCATTCCGGGACTCATATATTTTCTGGTGTTTTTTATTATAGGTTCGCAGGCTTCCAAATGGAAGTATGGACAAAAAGTGAAACTTGGCCTTGCCCAGGAAAATAAAGGGAAAAGGACATGGGTTCATGCTCTCAGTAATGCAGGTGCTGCTGCTTTTTTCGCGTTATTAGCACTCATTGGTTTCAGCAAAGAGCTGGCACATCTTGCGATGGCCTGTGTTTTTGCGACGGCCACATCTGACACGCTTTCTTCAGAAATAGGCAATATTACAGGGCGTCAATTCTATAATATTTTGACATTTAAAAACGATCAGAGGGGAAAGGATGGAGCGGTCAGCGCGGAAGGTCTTGCTGCCGGACTACTGGGGAGCCTTTTGATTTCCCTTTTGTATCTGCTTTTCACTATAGACTGGTCCGGTTTTGTCATCGTGTTTTTTATTGGTATCGTGGCTAATGTGCTGGATTCAGTTTTGGGTGCCACCCTACAGCAACGTCATTACCTGAACAATCATTCGGTAAATCTTGTCTCTACGACATTTGCCGCCATTGGAGGATTGATTTGTTATGGCTTATTGTATGTCACCCTGCTAATCTTAAATTAACTGAGTGCAGAAAAAATTCCAGCTACTAAAGGGGTTTGTTCTATCATCTAAACTTCTTGTTCCACGCAGAGGCCGCAGAAGAAAAACACGCAGAACAGGTATTTCTCTGCGCTCTTAGCGTATTAAATCTTGGCGGACTTTGCGTGGAAAAAAAATTAACGGGGAATGTGGGTGCATTCTTCCTATCGGATTTCTTGTTCCACACGGAGATCGCAGAATGGAAAAACGCAGAGGCCGCGAAGTGTTAATTGTAATCCGGTATTTCTCTGCGCACTTAGCGTATTAAATCTTAGCGGACTTCTATGTTGAATAGCAATAAAAGCCGCTAAAATTCTTTAGTAAGGAGCTTTTTTCTTTTTTTTCAGTCAAATGTT
>JBNLGG010000065.1:0-23841 GCA_050305935.1 Cyclobacteriaceae bacterium
GAAAGTCGATATCAGGCTGGGATTGCTTCCGATCTTCAGGATAAGGAAAGACAAAATTGTGGATAAAGACCTGGCATCGGAATCTTTTGATCAGTATGTAAAAGTGGAAGGCACAACTGGCCTGGCATTATCAGGATTATTGAACGCCGCCTATCATTTCAATACCATGAACAGCGTAAAGCTGATGTATGGCTACAAGTTTATCGACCGTGATGTAAACCCGGATGGGCTAACGAGGGACAATGTGATTACGCTAGGGTACGAAGCAAGGTTCTGACATGAAGGTTTTTGGGTTCTTTGCCATTGGATTACTACTCTCCATACCCTCTCTCTCCCAAAATTACTGTTCTGAGCTTGCCCGCTATCTGGCAGATGGCAATATCGAAAAGGCTACCGCCGAACTCAAATTAATCACTGACTCAAATGATCCCGGATGCAATAACCTGATTGGGGAAGTCCATCTAAAGCGTGGGGATAATCAACAAGCAGAGCAATATTTTGATAAAGCCCTGGCCGTTTCTAAAGCCAATACGGAAGTACAGGCCACCAGCTTGAACAACCTTGCTTTAGTATATTGGAATACAGGTAATAACAATCAGGCACGGGAATATTTACTTCGGGCTTTGCACACCCGAGAAAATTTGTACGGAAACCGTCATGAAAAAACAGCCGCTTCCCTGAACGACCTGGGGCTTATCCTGAGTAATTCAAGCCCAAATTCAGCGCTGGATTATTATGAACAATCATTGGCAATGTACCAGGAGTTGACGGGAAGTTATGACGAAAAAATTGCCCAGATAAAGATCAACATCGGGGTGATCTACCGCCAGCTGGAATTCTACGGAGATGCAGTGAACAATTTCAATGATGCCCTGACCATCTGGCAAAAGTTATACCCCCAGGGCCACCCAAATGAAGGCTTTGTTTACACAAACCTGGGGAATACGAGCCTCGCCATGGGTAATCCCGATGAAGCTTTACAGTATTTCAATAAAGCCCTGGCAATTTATGTCCGCTACTATGGCGAACGACACCCTGAGATTGCCAATATCTATAGCACCATTGGTAATATATATCACGGTAGGGAAGAATTTGACATAGCCCTGGATTATTACCAAAAGGCCATCATCGCCAATGCCATTAAATTCAATAATACCAATCCGGAAATAAACCCGACCTCAGGAGAGTTTTACAACAACTTCACCCTACTGAGCACGCTGTATGCCAAGTCCCAGGCTTTCATGGATAAAAGCATTTATAAAACCCTGAAATTTAATGAACTGAAACTTAGCCTGGAGACGCTCTACATATGTGACAGCCTGATTGACATTACCAGAAGACTGCGAACCAATGAATCCGACAAAATAGCGCTGGGAATTTCCGCAGCAAAAGTCTACGAAACGGGGGTGTTACTTTGTAACCATATGGCCTATGAGTCCATAAAAAAAGATCCATACTATGAGCAGTCGTTCTACTTTACCGAAAAAAGCAAATCTGCCGTTCTGCTGGAAGCAATTGCTGATGCGGCAGCCAAGTCCTTCGCGGGCATTCCAAATGAAGAGCTGATCAAAGAAAATAACCTGCGGACGTCCATCGCCTACTACGAGCAGGAACTGGCTAAAAAACCCGAAGAAGAACAGCTAAAGAGACTACAGGAAGCGCTTTTCAATGCTAAAAGCTCTTACGACGAGTTTATCAAGGGATTGGAACAGAAATACCCGAAATACTATGATCTAAAATACAATGTCTCGATTCCCACCGTCAGTCAGATCCAGATGACATTGGATGAAGGCACCGTTTTCTACAGCTATTTTATTGCAAAAAATGCTAACAAGATCATCATCTATGAGATATCAAAAAATGATTTTAATGTCATCATCCGTACCCTTCCCAATGATTTCTTTCACTTTGTGAATGGCTACCTGAACGGTATCAATTACCAGGCCTATGACCTGTATACCCTCGCGGGGCAGGAGCTTTATAAGATCCTTTTCCCGGAAGGCATTCCCAAAAACACTAAAAAGTTGATCATCATTCCGGCAGGAAGACTGGGTACCATTCCTTATGGAGCCCTGCTGGCGGAAAAGGTAAAATCAAAGACAGAAGACTATACCTCCCTGCCCTACTTGAACATGCAGTATGCCATCAGCTACCAGTACGCTGCCACATTGTACTATCAACAAGCGACAGGCAAGGCTGCTAAAACCTCAGGAAAAACGGCATTTTTATGCGCCCCTGTTACTTTTAAACGGCTTCCCGATTTACCCGGTACCAGTGAGGAAATTGCCAACCTCAAAAATGTGTTTGATAAGAAGGCCATTGCCACTGACATACTGCTGGAAGACCAGGCATTGGAATCGATCATCAAGACCAAAAACCTGCACGATTACCAATACATCCATTTCGCTACCCACGGATTAGTCAATGAAGCCAGCCCAGAGCTATCACGTCTTTCTCTGTATGAGATCGAAGGGGAAAGTGAAGACGGTGATCTGTTCTCCGGCGAGATTTACAATCTGGATCTTTCAGCCAGCCTGGTAACACTTTCGGCCTGCGAAACGGGCTTGGGTAAGATCTCGGAAGGTGAAGGGATTATCGGGCTTTCGCGCGCTTTTGCCTACGCTGGGGCGAGCAATATCCTCGTCTCCCTCTGGAGTGTGTCTGACCGCTCAACCGCCAACCTGATGATCGATTTTTATGATGCCATCGAAGGGGAAAATTACGCCTATGCCCTAAAGGTAGCCCAAAGTAAGCTCATAGCCCACCCCATCTACTCCAAACCCTTCTACTGGGCGCCTTTTATTATTGTGGGGCAATAAAAATGCCTGAAATCAAATTTAAAATTGCCCGGAATACGCGATCATGTCTATGCAGGTAATCATGCGCTAATTTTCTATGCACTTATCTTGTAGCAAAAGTCATGGCACCCCGCAAAGTGGCACCATGACTCACATTCTAACACTTAAACAACTACTATTCTTTCACTTCCCAGAAGTCCTCTCCTTTTAACATGGTTTGCATATCAAATGCGCCATGCTTTTTCTCTTCATAGTCAATCTGTTTTGCGGCCAGATCGTCATATGTGTCCCGTTCGATGGCCTGGAACACCCCTACCGGACGGGGTAACTCAGGATTGTAGGACATATTGGCTAAAACATAAGCCAATGTGCTATCCTTCTCATTGTGTACCAACAGATCATCTACTGAATACCCATTGTTAAGATCTACCACTTTTGGAGTAAAGCCATCCAATATGATTCCCTTATCTTTTTCTTTACCAAAAACCAAAGGCCGGCCATGTTCCAGGTTTACAGTACGCTCATCGCGAACCTCTTTTTTTGTATAATCATCAAAGGCGCCATCATTGAAGATTACGCAATTGGTATACAATTCAAGAAAAGAAAAACCCTTATGTTTTGCTGCCCTTTCGATCAATTGTTGCATCTGCTGACGATCACGATCATATCCGCGAGCTACAAAGCTTGCTCCACTTCCCAATGCCAGTCCCACAGGATTAAATGGCTCTTCCAGCGTACCAAGCGGCGATGATTTTGTTACAAAGCCTTTTTTCGTTGTGGGGGAATACTGTCCCTTGGTCAAACTATAGACTTCATTGTTGAACATCAGGACGTTCAAATCCACATTCCTTCTCGCCCCATGAATAAAATGGTTGCCACCAATGCTCATGCAATCGCCATCGCCGGTCACTACCCAAACAGACAGGTCCGGACGGGCGATTTTAAGGCCTGATGCTATGGCTATCGGTCGGCCATGGATACCATGAAAACCATAGGTTTCCATATAGTATGGAAACCTTCCCGAACAACCAATTCCAGAAACGAAAGCTATTTTTTCTTTTGGAACTCCCAGGTCCGGCATGAGTCGCTGAACCGGAGAAAGTACGGAATAGGCGCCACATCCTGCACACCATCGCACATCGTTTTCGGGTTTAAAATCCTTGGCTGTATATTCCTGCCCATTGGGCTTTTTGTCCACAATGTTATCCAATAAGGTTCTCATGATACCACCTCTTCCTTCGTTAAAATGTTCATTACTTTATTTTTTATCTCAGACGCCGTAAATGGCTGTCCCTGTACCTTGTGGTACCCAATGATAGGTTTCAAAAAACGGGCTTGTAGTAGCCATTGTAGTTGTCCCATATTCATTTCAGGAATTAATACCTGATCAAACTGATCGAGTAATGCACCAATATTTTTTGGTAACGGATTCAGATGTTTCAGATGAACAAAAGAGATATTGACTCCTTCGTCCCGCAACTCTTCCACGGCGTTGTTAATCGCGCCGTACGTGCCACCCCATCCTATGATCAGCAACTCGCCACTATCTGGCCCTTTCACCACTGCTTCCGGAATATCATTTTGGATGCCATCGATTTTACCCTGACGCAATTCGGTCATTTTTTGGTGGTTCAACGCATCATAGCTCACAGTTCCGGTGATATCTGTTTTTTCGAGTCCACCAATTCGGTGCTCCATTCCAGGTGTTCCCGGCACTACCCACGGTCTGGCTAAGGTTTTAGCGTCTCTCATGTAGGGTTTGAAGTTGGCCGGATCCATATAATACTCTTTATTAAGATCGGGCAGTTCATCCTCCGATGGGACTTTCCAGGGTTCCGAGCTTTGACCGATATAGCCGTCCGTCAACAGTAGCACAGGAGTCATATATTTTAAAGCAATCCGCGTAGCTTCCAGCGTCATATCAAAACAATCTGAAGGAGACGCCGCAGCTACCACCGGCATGGGCGACTCCCCGTGCCTGCCAAACATCGCCTGGAATAGATCTGATTGTTCAGGCTTGGTGGGCATACCGGTACTTGGTCCTGCCCGCATCACGTTGATCACTACCAGAGGTAATTCTGTTATCACTGCCAGCCCTAACGCTTCTGTCTTTAGTGACAGGCCCGGACCAGATGTAGTGGTCACTGCGAGATATCCCCCATAAGAAGCACCAATGGCTGAGGTAATCCCAGCTATTTCGTCTTCGGCTTGAAGGTGTTTTACTCCATATTTCTTGTATCCCGAGATAAACTGTAAAATCTCTGTAGCCGGAGTAATGGGATATGAACCTAAAAACAATGGTATATTGGCTTTTTTTGCTGCTGCCACCAAACCCAATGCAGTTGCCTGATTGCCAGAAATGTTCCGGTAAAAACCGGGCGCGAATTTTCTTTTCCCTATCTGAAATTGGAAATCAACTCCTGAATGCTCAGCTGCAAAAACCCACCCTGCACGAAGCGCTTCCTTGTTAACCATAAGCGCTTCTTCATTTTTCCTGAATTTCTTCTCAATCCACATCTCTGTGGTATCAATCCGATAACTAAAAAGCCAGTAAACAAATCCCAGTGCAAAGAAGTTCTTGGCTTTCCGCACAGCCTTTGGCGAAGCTTCCAGGCCAGAGAGTTCTGTTTTCAATAATCTTTCAATGTCAATCGATACAAGCCTGTATTCCTTCAAAGACTCGTTTTCCAGAGGGTTTTCATCAAATCCTGCCAGCTTCAAGTTCCTACTGTCAAAACCACCGCTATTTGCTATGATTACACCTCCCTTTTTTACCTGTGGCAGATTGACTTTCAGGGAGGATGCATTCATCGCGATCAAAACATCCAGCAGATCGCCATGGGTGTCAATTTCCTTACTTCCTAATCTAATCTGAAATGCACTCACCCCGTACAATGTCCCTTCGGGTGCACGGATCTCAGATGGGAAGTCCGGAAACGTATTTACATCCGCTCCTTCGCTCGCAGTGGCATCAGCGAATTTTTTACCGACCAACTGCATGCCATCCCCGGAATCACCTGCAAACCTGATCGTCGCATCCGGGATTATTTTTTTAACTCTTTCCATAATCTTGTTTTCAATGTCGAATTAAAAACGAGAGGTATCATAACATTAGCCAGGATACCACAACGCAATATTAAACCGGGTTCTAGGTAGCAAATCCCAGATTGAAAAAATATGATATTCGTTAGGAAACGGGTTGATTTGGGCATTTTCGGTGCTGAAGGTGGTTCTCTGATTATAGTCTATTTTCCAACTAGCTTTTCTTGCTGTATCCTGTCAATCTCCCGATTTATCCATGCAATATCCCGTTTCACTTAATAAATCAGGGTTTTCTAGTATTTTAGTTGGATATTTATCAGGCGAGTTCATGCACCATTACATGCCCGATTTGAAACATCTTTTAATTTCGATCTCCATACTGATGTTTGCAGTGGCCGTTAGCTACGGACAACATGACGAGGGTTTGATCTACGGAAAGGTGGTCACTAAATCGGGAAATGCATACGTAGGTCAGATACGTTGGGCAGACGAGGAAGTATTTTGGCATGACATTTTTAATTCCATCAAGACTTACGGGAGACCTACAAAAATCGACATTGAGCTAAAAGAAAATGATACCGAACAAAAAACAAGGGAGAAAAGTAAATGGGAATTTCTGGAGATCTGGGAAGACAAATATTCCGGCAATATCCACCAGTTCACTAGTAGGTTTGGGGATCTAAAATCCATTTCCCCAGAGGGAAACGACCTTGTTACCCTTACATTCAAAAATGATTTTCAGATCCTCGTAAATGGTGGCTCGAATGATATCGGTACCACTGTTCGTGTGATGGACTACGAACTCGGGGAATTAAAAATAAAATGGAGCAATATCGACCGAATCTATTTTTTTGATACACCCACAAAGGTCCAGCGCAAGTTTGGAAACTGCCTCTACGGTACCGTACGGTGCGAATCCGGGTATTGGACAGGTATGGTACAGTGGGACAATGACGAGCGACTGGATGTGGATCAGCTTGACGGATACGTGGATGGAAAGGACACACACATTTATTTTTCAAATATCCGATGCATCAGGAAAAAGGATTGCGCCAGCGAAGTAGCCCAAATCAATGACAATACTTTTTTAATGTCCGGTACAAACGATGTGAATTGTGAAAACCGGGGGATAAACGTCATTGTGGACAATGTGGGCACCATCACTATTCCTTGGAATTCTTTTCAACAGGTCTGTTTTGACCACAGTTATCGAAAAACAGGCGATCCCTACCGCTCCTATCCGGATCCAAAACGTTTAAGCGGCACCTTGAGAACGATTGACCATAAAAAGTTTATGGGCTACTTTGTGTTTGACAAAGACGAATCGTGGGATTTTGAAATGTTGGAAGGTAAGTCAGAAAAAATAAAGTACACTATTCCTTTTAGAAATATTGAATCGGTCAGCCCCCGAAACAACCATTCGTCTACAATTAAATTGCGGAATGGTCAAACGCTGCTTTTGGAAGAGTTGCAGGATGTGTCAGCTTTTAATGAGGGAATCCTGATCTATTCGGAAAGCAAATCCGAGCCCACCTATGTGGAATGGAAAAATGTATTAGAGATCATCTTTGACTAACTTTCGTTATGGATCAACGCCAGAGGAATAAAGTTTTCATTATTGCGTCCTTCGTCCTGGCACTTGTGTTACTAAGCCTGCTATTCACCACCTCAATTAATCCTTCTGTGCTCATCACCGGCATTTGGGCAGTGATCCTGGTTATTCTGATATCGGGTGGAAATCGCTTGCTTTCCTCTATTCTTAACCGGCAGCTCCCCTGGGAGCGTTACCTGTCTGTACGCTTTTTTGTACAGTTGATCAGCATCCTGATCTACTCCCTTTTATGTTTTAATGTCAGCTATTTCATTTTCAAACTCATTTTCACGAACGATCCCCCCGCTCCCGACCAGGTGGCCATGGTCAATATTTACGGGTCGCTGATCGTGCTGCCAGTCTTCAGCATTTATTATGTCATCCATTTTATCAATCAATGGAAAAAAACCCAGACAAAAACGGAACGATTGGAGAAAGAGAGCATCAAAAGTGAATTGTTAAATCTGAAAAACCACCTCGACCCTCACTTCCTATTTAATAACCTCAATATTCTTTCCTCCCTGATTGACATTGACAAGGAAAGCTCCAAGGAATATCTCTCCCGGTTTGCCGAGGTGTACCGCTTCATGCTCCAAACCAAATCAACAGAGCTGATCAGCCTGCGCCAGGAATTGGAATTTATTGATGCCTATTTTCATTTGATTGCCACTCGATTTAAAGATTCCCTTTATCTAAAAAGGAATATTTCGAAAGATAAACTCGATTGCCAGCTCCCACCACTCACCTTACAACTCCTTATTGAAAATGCCATCAAGCATAATTCATTTAGCCGGAATGAACCGCTCGTCATCGAGATCAACGAAACTGACGATCCTGCTCTGACAGTTAAAAACAATATAAAGCGACTGGTGATGCCTGCCACATCAAGTGGTACCGGGCTTAAAAATATAAAAGGAAGATATCAGTATTTTTCCGACAACGAAGTAAAGATATCCGATAACGGAAGTTACTTTGAAGTAAGGATACCACTAATTGAAATCGAGGAAATATGAAAGTATTGATCATTGAAGATGAGTATTTGGCACAGCAGCAAATTATTAATTACCTGAAGAAAATTGATGGGGATATTCAGATCGTCGGAACAATTGAAGGGATTGCGGACGGTGTCAACTGGTTTAAATCCCATGAAAATCCCGATGTGATCATCAGTGACATTAAACTAAATGACGGCCTATGCTTCGAACTCTTCAAAGCAATTCAGATCAAAGCGCCCATCATTTTTACCACGGCCTATGACCAGTTTGCTATTCAGGCTTTCGAACACAATGGCATCGGCTATTTGCTCAAGCCCATCCAGATAGAAAAACTTCGCGAGTGCCTACAAAAAATAAAAGGGTCCAATCCTTTAGACCAAATTGATATCACCAAACTGGCAGCGCTGCTTTCCAAACAGCAGGTCGAATACAAGTCCCGGTTTTTAGTGAAGGTAGGACAGAAAATTAAAGCCGTATCTGTTGACAAAATCGCCTACTTTTTCTCCTATGATAAAATGACCTACCTACATACCCGGGCTAATGAAAAGTTCCCTTTGGATCAGTCGCTGGATGAAATCCAAACCCTCCTTAATCCCACAAATTTTTTCCGTATCAACCGTAAATTCATTGTACACTTTGAAGGGATCAAGGAGGTACATCCCTATTTCAAGGGAAGGCTTAAGATCGAATTGACACCGGAGATTGATGAAGAAATTATTATTTCGTCAGAAAGGACTCCCAATTTTAAAGCCTGGTTAGACAAATAGCTAATTATAGTACCGATTACTGCTAAAATGACAATCGGTTTCATACAGTGGATATCCCGATTCAGTCATGACAAATACTTACTCATAATTATTTCATTTTTCTTGTGTTAGTAATTCATTTGCTTTGGTTGTCAATTTACCCAAAAGATGAAGCAACTATTGATCACCCAGGTTTTTGTCCTTCTGCAGCTTTCGTCGATAGCCCAGTCGGACGCCTGCTTCATCTATGGAACACTCACTACAAAAAATGGCTCCAGCTACACGGGCGCCATCCGCTGGAATAATGAAGAGGCACTGTGGACCGATTACTTCGAGGCGATAAAGACCGTCAACAAATACCACGCTTTTGTAAGGGAAGGAGACATCCTGGAGAGCCTTTATAGCTGGCTCCACATGAAAAAAAATCAAAAAGAGCAGGCATATGCTTCCACCCAAAGGGGAGTTGACATTAAAACCAGCAATGATGACCAGTCGAAAGTTATTACCGAGGCGGAAATGAAAAGGTTATTGAAGGAAAGAGCGGATGAATTAGGGTTAAAAGAGGAAGATATAGAAAAACTCGAACATGTGTGGGTGGCCCACTTCGGAGACATTAAATCCATCAAAATTACAGGACCCGAGACAGTAACGGTAACGTTAAAAAACGGCGAGGATGTCAAACTCAAAAACGGCTCCAATGATTTCAATACCGACATCAAACTACTGGATGGGGAATTAGGTGAGGTCGTTTTCCAATGGGATAAAGTCGATCATATCTCCTTCTCACCTTCTCCAAAAGCGCTTCCCTCCAAATTTGGTAAACCGCTATATGCCACCTTAAAAACAACAGATGGCGTTTATTCCGGATTTGTTCAATGGGCCAATGATAAGTCCCTCGACACAGACAAGTTAATCTGCAACAACCTGGACGGGGAATTGGCCATTGAATTTAAGAATATCCAAAAGATCGAAGCCGGTGAAAACGGACATATCGTAACACTAAACTCCGGAAGGGTGCTGGCCATAAAAAAACTTGAAAACGATGATCCACATGAGATGGGGATCAACATTTGGGTGGATGGTTTTGGTAAAATTTATTTTCCCATCGACATGGTGGTCAGTGCGGAATTTGAAAATGCTGGTAAAAATCACCTGCCGTCCTACTACGATTTTGCACCACCAAAAGCGTTAACAGGTATGGTTTATACCAATGACAATAAGAGCTTTTCTGGAATAATCGCTTACGACCTTGATGAGGAATATGATTTTGAACTGATACAGGGAATGAATAAAGGAATTTACTATTCAATTAACCTGCGGAACATCAAAGAAATTAAACCAATAAATGATCAGATGAGCTCCGTCGGGCTTAGAGTGGGAAAAACGGTACTGGTAGGAAACAGCCACGATGTGGCCGCTTCTAACAGTGGAGTACTAATTTTTGAAACCGGTAAAAGTGAGCCGGTGTATGTGAAATGGGGAAATGTAAACCGTGTAGTCTTTCATTAATAAGCCAAACCATCATGAAAAAAGAGAAACATATCTATCTACTACTCATCGGCATGGCCACAGCATTATTTGTATTTGAATTTAATGTGGATCACGATGAAAGTAACGCTTACTGTGAATTGCAAGCTGAAAGTATTAAAAGTATCTCGGTAAACACCACTTCCAATGTTTACCTCAAGTATTCGGAAATCCCCGAACTTCACGTGGAAGGCGATATTGACCTGGTGAAAAACCTGAAAATTTTACAGAAGGGTAGTAATCTGGAAGTCCAAATGAAGGAAATCTATAATCCTCTAAAGCTAATTAGACTGGCTTATGCGAGCTCACGCCCCATTAATATCTATATCAGCGGACCAAATGCAAAGAGCATAACCATCAACAACAGGGAAAATTTTGCAGTAAGTAATATGTATGAGAACGGCTCATCTAAAATGATGATTCTCAAAAATCCGCGACTTTTCAGTAAAATAAATCTTAGAAGTGCAACTTGTAGTGTCTTGAAAACATCTAACATAATGTGATCACCTATAGTAGATCCTCTTCAAATCTATCGATCACCCAAGAAAAAACCCGGCCTGAATCCCCGGGTTTTTCGCTTTTTTACCAATTCTGACCCATTCTAATCAAAAACTAATTCCTGCCAACAAACGGTTTCTCGCTCACATTGCATGAATTGGTTTTGTGCAATATTGCACGTTATTATATAATTAATACAATTTAATAACTTTTAATATGTGCATTTTTGCACATTTATTCTTACTTTCACATCGTTAACCGTGTAAAACTGCACACACACATGAAAAAGAGATATACACAACTAAAAGCTGAATGGGAGTTTTCCCGGGCTGTCAAAGCAAGGCTCCTGCAACCCAGTCAATGCAGGACTATCAGGCAAATTTCGAAGTGCATGGAAGACCTTCATTTCCTGATCCATGAGATTAAGCTGAAATATGGTTTCACGCCTGATGCAGCCTCTATACTTTTTGATAAATACAGCTCGCTTCAGGATAAATTTATCTACGAACAGTTTATAAGCGAAGAATCGTTTTAAGCAATGAAGATATTAAACTACATACCATCGCCTATCGAATTTGACTACGACTTTGTATACAGCGCTATTTCAAATATTTCCGGAAGGATGCAGTATTATAAATTGCCAAAAGGGAAAAACAGATCACGGATTAGTAAAAACGAGTTTGCCGAGATTTATAACCATTCAAAAATAATTGCTGTAAAACCGATCCAGGAAAAGGATCATCAAGGGATAATACAAATGGATATCTATGTAAAAGAATTTGATCTTTAGTGATCATAACTTATTCTGTTTCATTAATTTAAACACTGTTTACTAACTAATCAACGATATGGGAGTACTTGAACGAAAACAAAGGGAAAAAGAGGAATTGAAAAACCTGATCCTACATACAGCCACTCGGATGTTTATAGAAGAAGGCTATGAAAACGCCTCTCTGAGGAAGATCGCAGAGGCAATCGAATACTCACCTGCTACGATTTACCTTTATTACAAAAACAAGGATGAAATATTCTTTGCGATTCAGGAAATTGCCTTTGAAAAGTTTTACCAGAAACTCGAAGAATTCAGTTTTATCAAAGACCCTCTGGGAAGATTGCGTTCCATTGCCAATAGCTACCTCGCCTTTGCCCGGGAAAATCCAGGACTTTACAAATTAATGTTTATGATGGATGAACCAATGAACTTCCTTGAGAATAAAGGTGAATGGGAACAGGGCAGGAAATGCTATGCATTTATCAAAAAACATATTACAGCCTGCGTGGAACAAAACCTCATTAAACGAATGAGCCATGAAGAGGGAACATTTATTTTCTGGTCATTTATACATGGATTGTCATCACTATCCAGCGCACAACGCCTACAGTTTTATGCAAAAAAAGATGTGATGAATGATTACTACAAGACGGTCATCGACAAGATGATCGAGACACTTACTCCCAATTATTTTTAGTGGTCGCTTTCACTATAATTCATATTCCGAGTATGATCTGAAAGCGACTTAATTTCTGTAGTATATTTTTGAAAGGATCACACCGCTATTATCAGTGATTTTTTTCTACTCATGATCAAAATTTAATTACTCGATGTATATCTTTTTTACTACGGTTTTCAGTTGTGGTTCATTTGGCTTCTTGTTCCTCTTTGGCTTTTGTGGTCGTATCAGACGGGGCGACGTACTCTTTCCAGTGCTTTCTTGATCCCGGAAAGGAAGTCTTCCTGGCAATGTCAATACCTATCAAAACAATCATGAGAAAAAAAACCAGGCTGGCGATGAGAAATATTTTTTTAGACCGCTTCATATCACTTTTTAGTAATGACGAATTCCACCCTCCGGTTTAGCTTCCTGGTCTCTTCTGAAGCATTGCTGGCTATCGGCCTGCTTCCACCAAAGCCAACACCTTTTATTCGCTTTGAAGAAATGCCCTTTTCCACCAGATATTTCTTCACCATCTCTACCCTATCCTGCGATAGCTTTAGGTTTTTCTCGGAATCTCCCTGATTATCCGTATGTCCAGCCAGCTCTATTTCCATTCGAGGGTTTTCATCCATAATTTCTACCACTTTATCCAATTCAGCATAGGAGCTGTCAAGAATATTTGGGGTGCCCCTTTCAAAATAGATCTGGTCAAGCTGTATCGTGGTACCCACTTCCAGTTTTTTCATTCGATAAAGACGGTCTGTCACCGCGCTTTCCAGGAAAATTGTCTCTGTTACCGGCATATACCCTTTTGCTTTTACATCCACATAGAGACGGTTTAAGCTGTCGGGCACAGTAAATGTGAACGATTGCTCCTCGGCTGAAATATTCAAGCTATCTTCCACATTTTTATAGCGCACAAATACAGAATAATCGATGTAGTCATAGGTCTTGTCATCCAGCGCCTTCCCGTGGAATTTTTTATCTCCTTTTAAGAGGATCGGTTCTTCTGCTTCCCAAACAAAGTCGACACTGTCGTTTTCCGGCGCTCGCTGGAAGCTGCTGTCCTGAGGAAGTTGATAAAAATTTAGATCTCCATAACCATCACTATTGAGCGTACTGGTATAAATCGACCACTTCATATCTGGGGAAATGATAAAGGACAACTCCACCCCTTTTGTGTTGATCGCTTTCACATTTTCGGGCACAGTCCAGTTGGTCCAGGTGCTGTCCAAGCGGTAGCTTTTAAATATGTCCCGGCCTCCTTTACCAGGGTGACCATTGGAAGAAAAAAACAAGGTGCGGTTGTCAGGGGCTAATGTCGGGGTCATTTCTTCACCTTCCGTGTTGATCACGCTTCCCAGGTTTTTTGGCAGCGTAAATTTATTACCGTCCCAGAAGCTCACGTAAATATCTTCATGTCCTCTGGAACTGTAAGACTTCATAGACAGCAATAATATTTCACCATTTGCCGAAAGGCTTCCGCTCTGATGTTTTGACTCATTCTTAAAGTATTTTATCGTCACTGGTTTGGGAAATCCCCACTTGCCATTTTTAAATTCGGAATACGATATCCCCTGTGTCTTCGGAGGCTTGCTGTCTATCGGATAACGATGATGCAGGAACATAATCTTTCCATCCGGTGTAAATCCTATGACAGCGTTGAAAAACGGGTTATTAAGCGACAGTCCGGCATTTTTTGGTGGCGACCAGACATTATCCTCTTCAAGCTTTGATACCCAAATATCACCCTCGTCCTTTTTTCCTCCTACATTAAGCGAATCATTTGCGCGCGTAAAATAGAGTTCTTGTCCGTTTGGGTGGAGAACGGGCGACAATTCATCGTGTTTCGAATTGACAAATGTAAAGTCGTGCTGGGCTAAAGTAATGGAATAAAAACAGAGGAAAACAAAGGACAAAAATAGCTGTTTCACATTTTTGAGGTTAAATATTATAAAATTCAAATCTAATAAGGCTTTTTATCTTTACGAATGGTAAGGGGGTAATTATTATAAACAAGGCATAAAAAAAGGTCGCTTGTGGCGACCTTCTGCTTATATTACAGTATAAATCACATCTCGGTAAGATCAATTATTTTGATTTCCACCCGTCGGGCTTCTTCTTTGGAAGAGCTCGTATCTTTGGTTGCCCCATAGCCTTTAGCGACGATCCTTCTCCTCACCACGCCTTTTGTATTTAGGTAATTTAATACGGAAATCGCTCGTTTATTTGAAAGTGCCTTATTAAACTCATCGTCCCCTTCTACCGAAGCATAACCAGACACCTCAATCCCTAATTCGCTATGCTTAATCAACAGCTTGAGCAACTCGTCCAGTGGCGGTTTATATTTCGGATCTAGCTCCGATTTTCCTGCGTCAAAATACACCTTCACGGTTTTATTTAATACAGCAGGATTATATGATTTCGTCACTGAATTTGATTTGTTCTTTTGCTCTTCCGCTGCCTTGGTTACAAACATGGTGGGCAATGAATAGATTTCCTTCCCATCAACTACTTTCTTTTCAAACTTGCTACTGTCGCTTTCGTCGTAATAATAAACCCTCCTTGCTGCCTGTAGCTTCTGGTTTTCCTCTTCGTTAAAATTCACCTCATCAATGGGGTCCGTTCGCATTACCAATTCCAACAGGTAGTCAATAGCCTCCTGGTCATTGGCTTCCATCAGACTCCCCATTAATTCATACACATCAATGCTGTCGCTTTTGATCAGGCCAGCCTCGTGTTCTTTTCTTATATCCTGTTTTTCTTCGCCGTGTGTATTGTAAAATGCATTTTTAACCTCAATCTCCTGCCCTACTACCACATCGAAATGCTTAATGGTTTTTAGATAAATCTTTTGGTAAAGCTCATAGAAATAGGTCTGATTCGGGATATCAATATTCAGGGTATAAGGGTGATAACCATCAGACTCAATGATCATATCGTAGTTTTTGTTGGGAGGTAAAATAACCAGGTAATCTCCCGTTTCAGGATTTGGGTGATAGACATAGTCCAGTTTAGTATTGGTTTCATTGTCCACCATGTAAATCAATGTTTTGATGGGTTTTTCTGTTTCCGCATTTAATATCCTTCCTTTAATTAATGTCAATGGAATCGTTCCAAAATTTTCGGGCATATCCATCACGTAAATATCACTTCCTCCTGTAGATCCTTTTCTATCGGATGAAAAGTATCCTCTTGAACCGTCGGCAATCAGGGTAAAGTAGTTGTCGTTAGCGGTGGTGTTTATGGGATAGCCCATGTTTTGAGGGTCAAGCCATTTACCCTCTTCATAGACTGTTTTAAATATATCCCAACCTCCTATTGATTCAGGTCGATTGGAAGAGAAAAAGAGCATACTCTGACCTGGGTGGATAAACGGACCCTCTTCATCATATTTTGTGTTAATGGTTGGCCCGAGGTTAACCGGCTTTGACCATGTGCCATTTGACTGAAAGGTACTGGAATAAATATCCAGGCCACCATAACCACCGGGACGATTGCTTGAAAAGTAGATTGTCTTTCCATCCGGAGTCAGGGAGGCTGTTGTCTCCAGGTACCTTGAATTGACACCCTCACCGATCGATGTCGGTCGTGTCCATCCTTCCACAGACTTATCAATGGTATAAAGACTTCCCGAGCTTCTGTCACCAATAAATATCATCATCCGCTGACCGTCTACCGAGATGCCAGCCGTACCGATATTGCTCGTAGTGTTGACCTCTACTATTTCTGGCATAGTCCAGTTGCCTGTTTCATTGTAGGAGATATAGATCTCTTCTACAAATTTATCTCCCGTCCTTGTCTTACCGGTATTTGGCCGTAAAGCTGTAAAGGCCATGACACTTTCGTCGGCAGAAACCACAGGATTATACTCTGTGTATTCCGTATTTATGTTATTTCCAAGCTTTTGTATATTGACCGAAAGAGGCTCTCTCAGATATCCCAGCGCATTGTAGCTTTGTTTGATCAAGGCCTCTACTTCAGCTATTTGCGTTCTGTCCCTGCTTGTGTAAAGGTCTTTTTGTTTGGTCAGGACATCGATGGCCTTCTCTAGCTGTTCATCTTCAAAATAGGCTTTCCCAAAATCAAAATAGAAATTATAGGGCAAGGGGTCCAAACCGGCCTCTGCCGCTTTCTCAAAAAACTTGATACTTCTGACCCTGGAATTGATAGCATCCGATTCAATGTAGCATTTCGCGATTTTATAAAGTGTCCCGGGTTTCGTCTCTCCCGCTTCAAAAGCTGAAATGTACAAGGGAAGGGCTTCCTCATAATTACGTACATCAAAAAATTTGTCTGCCTGCGACAATGACTTTGCATCCTGAGCCAAGGCACCTCCGGCTAAACAAAAAAATAACAGCAAGCTGAATAGTGATTGAGTTTGATATCTCATAAGCTAAGTGATTTACTTCAATAAACAGTTTCAAAGATATTATTTAAAATACTGGAAGTAAGTGTATTTTCAGGTGATACCTTACAAACTATTCTTACTCTTTGGTTCAATTTCATCAACACAAAATACTTATTTATATGATTTAATACTAAATCTGTCGGGTGAGAAAATGTTCCCTAAAATTGTCACAACAAGTAATTTCAAAAACATTACATGCTCCGCTCATGTTAAATTCATTTTAAAAACGTTTAAAAACACAACATCCAGTTTAAAAATGGCATATTACCTTAAATTATGCACGTTTCTTTTCATAATCCAACTTTACTCCCTCCATGCAAACGCACAGCCGGACTGGAAACTTAAAAAGGATAAGAATGGTATCAAAGTCTATACCAAAGATCATATAACCAAGAACCTTAAATATTACAGGCTCCAGGCAGAATTTGAAGCCGACTACGAAAAAATCGTCCGGCTCAACCTTGATTTTGACAATTATGAGTCATGGATTCGGGACTGCGAGGAAAGTGAAATATTGGAAGTAGATGGGGCAAAGCATTTAATTTATTATGCCAAATACAACGCGCCGTGGCCGGCGAGTGACCGCGATTTTGTCTCAGAAGTACAAATCGAGCAGAACGAAAACTCCACGGCATTCGTAACACTTCCATCCGAAATGGATTATCCCATAAAAGATGGCGTCGTGCGGGTAAAAGAATACCAGGATAGCTGGAAAATTACCCGGCTCGATAATGGAAAGGTAAAAATAGAGCTGGAGGGGTTTTATAATCCGGGAGGATCGGTCCCCCGTTGGATTGTGAATATGTTTATCATAGATGCTCCTTATGAGTCAATGGTACGCCTTCGAGACCTGACAAAATAAGCCCTCAGTTTTCGAACGTAACGACCCGGCTATCATTAAATCCTATTTTAACAGCTTTGATCTCCAATCGCATTTTTTCAGTGATTGGGATGGGGTTTAAGAATATCTGCCAGGGTGCTGTCTCATTCTCGCGATAAATATTGGTAACACCCTCCTGCCGATGATAGATGATCAGGTATTGCCCATTGACCATTTCAAGTTTCGGACTTTCAAGCTGCACTTGCCTGCCATTGATAAGCCATCGTTTCATCAACTCTTTTTCATCATAGGACCCAAGGTCATTGGTGGCTTCCTCCCAGTCCGTTAAAGCCTTTTTCAATCGCCGTTTTGTTATATTCATATCCGGCACATCAGCAAGGTTGTTCAATTCAAAAGGATCGTTTTCCAGATCGTATAACTCTTCCTTAGGTTTGGAAGGGCTCATCCATCTTTGTGCTGCACTATCCAATTGGCCTGCTTCACTTAGGTGGATCAATTCATTCATCATGGGCATATTCATCCGGTAGGCTATCGGAAGCGCATAGGGCAAATCGGTATTATAATTCCGAATGTACTTGTACCTACCATTCCTTACTGCACGACTCCGGTCATAGCACTCGTCAAAGCGGTCAGATGCCGTGAAAAGATATTCGGGATCGTTTTCAGAGCGAAACCTCCCTAAAAATGATGTTCCCTGCAGATAAGCGGGTGGCTCTATCCCGGCCAATGACAACATGGACGGCGCTAAATCGATAAAACTAATAAAACGGTCATTCTTTTCTGATCTCGTCTGGCCCGGCATTTTTACCATCAAAGGAACTTTTGTACCTGTTTCATACAACGCCCTTTTGTGTCTGGGAAATGGTCCGCCGTGGTCTGCATAGAAAAAGATGATCGTTTCATCGTACAAACCATCTTCCTTTAATTGGTTGACTATTTTCTCTACCAGCAGATCGGCCCTTGCCAAGTTACTGTAGTTCACTGCCAGATCATGCCTGACAACCGAATCGTCTGGAAAATATGGGAGGACGTTAACTTTTTCAGGAGAAACAGATAGTTCCTTTTGTCCATTTTGCCAAATCCTGGATTCATGTGTTTCCTCAATGTTAAAGACTGAGAAGAAAGCTTGTCCTTCTTTCCGGTTCCTCCAGGTAGCATTTTTGCCACTTTCATCCCACATGGATGGCAGGGTGGCGAAATTGTAATCTTCTTTCGCATTATTGGAGCAATAGTAGCCTTTTGACCGAAGGAAGTGGGTAAATGGCTGTACAGCCCTCGGTACAACCGGCGAATAGCTGGGGATTCCAAGTGCCGGTTGATTCGCTGTATCATATGCATTGTAACAACGCATATTATGTGTCCCCAGGGTAGTTGGATACATTCCTGTGATAATCGAACTTCGCGCTGGCGCACACACCGGCGCCGGGGAATAGGCATTTTCATAAATGATCGATTGTTCCGCCAGGGTTTCAATAGCCGGTAGTTTTACCGTATGATCGCCATACATCGGGAAAAAGTTCGGCGACTGGTCTTCCAGCACAATCCAGACGATATTCGGAAGCACATATTCTTCCTTCTTCTCTTGTACAAATACCGAACATCGAAGAAGGATCAGCACTGTCACTACCAGGAAACATAACTTCCGACAAAGATTGATCATCTATTTCCTCGTTTAATACCCCATTAATCAAAATGACACACTTCCTAAAAGAAGTCGTCAATTATCAGAGATGCAAATGCTTTTAGCCTAAATCTTGCAATTCAGAAGATAAAAGTAATTGAGTTAAAAACCGAATTTTTACTGGCAAACCTGCTTCTTAAAAAATTACCAACTGGGTCATGGTACGAATTATCAGGATGTTCTCAAAATACTAAGCCTATTAAATCAAAAACCCTCCCTTACCGTCAGCCAGTAGTTTTCCAGTTTCTCCTGCTATTGCCGCTGCAATATTATGCGGGTTTAACATTAGCTTAATACTCCTGCCTGATTTTTAACAATGGCATCACCAAATCATTAAGAAAGTAATAATAGATTAACCTGTGGATAATGACTGAATTTCATTGATGCTCGAAATTTGATTTATGAAATTATATCGTCTGAATCCAATTATTATACTGATCCTTTTTGCTCTTTCCTCCTGCGTGGAAGATTTTCAATCTGTTGACCCGTCATACATATTGAAAACGTCAACCTTTCCTTCTATTGACTCTTTGATAGAGAAAAAAGCAGCAACCTCCCCCGATAAATTTTATGTAGCAAAAGGCAATTTTGATGATGACGAGATTTTCATTTTTAAATACTGCTGCGCATTTTGCCAGGGACAAGTGGAGCTATATGATGCAAAAGGTAAGCTGCTATGCAGTTTATCCAATGACATCGAACTATCCACCAGTTTCTGTTTGTATTCTGAAAATGAAATTGAGACCAGCGGAGTGTATTGGCGCCCCAGAAATCTGGATTGTTTTTTGGAGTAACCAATTAAATTATCTTTAATTCTCTTAGTATGTTCTTTGTAATTTCTTTCCTGGAACTCGCAAAATTATTTTTTGGATTATTACTTTCGATGCTAGTAGCAAAAAAATAAATTTGGTCTGCTTTTTCTACGTAGCCTATATACCATCCAACATCAATCCCATCTAACGCTGCATTTGTCCATCCAGTCTTCCCAGCTAAGATATAATCATTTGTTCTCTCTTCAATCAAAATATTTTTAGTGATTTCCATTGCCCTTTTTGTAACGGGGAATTCCAATTGATACAAACTTTTGAGAAACTCGATTTGCTCATCCTGAGATATTTTCAGATCACCCACCAACCAAAATGCATTTTTTCTCTCTTCATTGTAAAATGGATCATCTGTGCGTATCCTAATTTTTTGATTACCATAATTTAATTTTTTCAGGTACTTCCTGTAAGCTTCCAAGCCAACTTCATCTGCAAGCTTTGTATTACAAGGCTCGCAAGATGTTCGTAATGCCTCTGTTAATGTCAAATCTTGATTCCAGAGTTTAATAGATCTTTCAATACTATCCCACCTGATAATGGAAGTTTCATCTTTCACCGCACCCACTTCCAATGCAATCAGTGTATTGGGAATTATAAATGTGGAAGATGGACTAAATCGTTTTCTACATCTTTCGGGATTGTACCGTGAATATTGATCTTCTCCCAAATCGTAAAGCACAAATGATCCTCTTACATCAAATTCATCGAAGTACTTTTGAAGATCGATTTTGCGATCATCTTTCGAATCAAATGAAATCATTGTCAGACTAAATAAAATTAAAAGAAGTAGCTTGCTCATCAATTCTTTTATTTGATTACACGTGAGACACTTAATGGAACCTGAGGTTCAAGTAGTTACTCCACCGATTCCAAATATCCCAGCACAAAAACTGCCGGGGCATTCCAGTTTAGGCAGACTTCATTGGAAGCAAAGCTGGCTTCCAGGTCTTCGAAAGATCTGGCCGGTTCTTCATAGGTGTAGGAAACTCCAAATTTGTCCTGCTTGTCTTTATTAGGTCCGCCTGCTATAAATCCGGGCACCGGTATCTCAATACCATCCGCTCCGCTGGGGCGATGGTGGGGAAACATCACCTGCTTGTCACCAAAGCCAGTCAGGAAGGAATAGCCCACCGCATTTTTCTCAAAAATATAATCTGTATTCTGAATGGCCCCGGTCAGGTATTTTGGGTCATCAGTCAGTAAATGCGCATAGCAGAGGATCATTGCCTGGTTGAGCACATCGCTATTTGATCCCCACTCAAAGTGGTCAAGGGCAATGGCATAAGGAATTTGGTCAATTTTAGCCAGGATGTCATTGGCCAGCGCAAGGTGTTTTTCTGTCAGGCTCTTTCGCAACTCTTCCTCCAGTTGATCCCCATGGGCCAGGAGTGAATGAAAGCCCATGTTTCGCGCAAAGAACTTCCAGCTATTGGTGATCACATGTTCATACTCCGGCTCATTTTCTTTCAGGTAATCCAAATATTCCTGCTTGCCCGTTGTCAACCACAGTTCTGAAGCAGCCCAGAAAAAATCATCGTGGAAATCCCCGTCCCCGTATTCACCCGTTGACACATCTGCTGGATTTTTGAAAGCGATATCAGGATTAGCTAATGACCATTGCCATGCTTTGATCGCAGCCATCCTGCACAATTCAGCATAGTCCGAATCGATGGATGAAAACACCCTTGCAGCCTGCGCCATAGAGGCTGCAAAGCTCAAAGATGACGCCGTACATTTTCCGATGATCATTCGCTCCAGGTCATAGGCTTCCGGCATGACGAAACCGGAAAAATTCTTAGCCGTCAATTTAAAAAACACACCACCGTCGGTATCCTGCATGGTCAGCATCCAGTCCAGCTCGTATTTGATTTCGTCAGCAAGATCACTGATTCCGTTTCCGCTTTCCGGGATGTTTAATTCGCCGTCGGCGACTGCGTCAGGATATATTTCCAGTAAATCCATCATCTGACCAACAGATAGTGCAGCGTTAACAATATACTTACCATAATCACCTGCATCATACCAGCCACCATGGGAATTGAGCGCACCTTCCGATTTACCGGAAGAAGGATGGAAGATGCAACTGTCATCCGGATGGCCCGCCGCCCTGGCATACACTCCGCCGTAGGCTTCTTCAATGGCCATCGACGCACGCTGGAAATAAAAACTCTTGATGGAAGCATCCAATGCTTCCCTGTACACATCTTCTTTGATTTCAAAAGGATAGGAAACAAGCGAGTCCCCTACCTTGATCAGGTATTCGCCAGGAGAGACCAATTCGGTGAATACACCTTTCTGTACACTCTCACCAGATGGTGCCCAAGTGACTCCCGGTGTAAGTTCACCTTCGAACACTACCTTACGGTTCGAATCGATTACCTGAAAAGTTGTAGCTTCTAAGTCGGCAAGGATAAATTCTTTTACACTTGCAGGGTAATAACCAAGCTGGTTTAAGCGAATGGATTCGGACAAAACATCGGGTTGTTTTTTATTGGCGCAACTAAAAGCCAGGAAAAGTCCGGCAGAAAAAAGTATCAGTTTGTTCATCGTTGGAAGGTCGTTTATTTCAAATTTTTATTTATGAATGCGGTTTGAATTTAATAAAAATCCGAAGTATTGTTTAGGCATTCTTGTATTTTGTACACTTTCTACGGATTTGGAATTTGGGGTAAACAGAAAAATCAAAAGAAAACAAGTTTTTATATTTTACGCACCGCTTCGCACCTCTTCCCGATAGCTATCAACGAATTTTCCGGAGCAATTTATCCTACATGTTGGTTAAACAACGAAAAGCGCGAAATTCACGAAAAGGAAAATTGCAATGCAATTTTCGAAAATCTTGTGTTTTTCTTAGTTATACTTAAAATATTTTGTGTAATCACATTAACAATATGGTTATGAAAATACTCTATGCAGAAGAAGCCTATAAGATTCAAGGGGCTGCATTTGAAGTTTACAAAGAAATGGGATGTGGATTTTTGGAAGCAGTGTACCAAGAGTGTTTGGAAAATGAATTTTTGTTGCAGGGTATACCATTTTCTTCCCAACTTGAGTTAAAGCTGAAATATAAAGGAAAAACGCTTATGCAGACTTATAAGCCAGATTTTATCTGTTACGGGAAGATAATTGTAGAAATAAAGGCCGTGAAAGAATTTACAAACGAACATCAGGCACAGGTTTTAAACTATCTGAAATCAACCGGCATGGAATTAGGTCTTTTGATAAATTTTGGTTCACATCCTAAGGCAGAGATTAAACGCCTGATATGGAGCCACTAATTCTGTTCTCTTAAAACACGAAAAGAAAGATTGCTATGCAATCCTTTCGTGTATTTTGTGTTTTTCGTTGTTAAAAAATAGACAGTTGTCAGGGATCGAAAGCAAATATGTCTTCAAACTATCTGCACACAGGCTCAATCCTTTTTTTGCCATACGAATCGTCAGGGGTAATA
>JBNLGG010000066.1:0-23282 GCA_050305935.1 Cyclobacteriaceae bacterium
TGCAACAAAAATGTGTCCTTCATTTTCAAAGAAACCTCAATAAACATATCCGCAAGGCTGACAGGGTTCTGTTTGCATCAGAATTAAAGGAAGTATTTAATCCAGATGATCCATTATATTCAAAAGACAAGGCACTGAACAACCTACAATCTGTGCTTGAGAAATGGAGTAAAACGTATCCTAAGTTAAAATCAACCATAAACAGGACTGATTTAGATCCCGTGTTTACATACCTTGATTTTGACTATAGAATAAGAAGAATGATATATACGACCAATTGGATAGAAAGGCTTAATAAATCTTTCAGGAGAACCTTGAAAATGAGAAACGCCTTACCTACTGTAATGTCCGCAATTACACTTCTGGGTTTTGTGGCAATGGAAATGCAAGAAAACACTTACAGCTATCCAATTATCAACTTTAAATTTGATGAGAATTTTAACTAATATTGAAAAGAAGTTAATTGTGGAAAACCCTTTTATCCAGACACACTTTATTGGACAGTACCCCACCGCAGAATTGGACACGTCTCACGCTACCCGGTGTAAAGGTTATCACACTTTTAGCAAGACAAACTGTACCGGGCGGTTCACTGAATCTCTGATTGTAGTTTGGAGTAGTAATCCAACAAACCCTCATGTCTTTTTCTTCTTAGGCGGGACAATGTGATTGTTGTACCAAGTATAGGGCTTTGGACTATTGCTCCCCTCGCCCGCATTTACAACAAGACTGACATCTAATTGAACACTTACAATGCCCCAGTCATCATCCCTTTTCTCGCTCTCTTCCCAAAAGAGATCAGTCAATCTTATCCACATCCACCGTCACCGTCATCTTCTGGCCGCCACCGCTGTAGACGATGCCCTTCATGGGAACGATATCGGCGAAGTCCCTGCCCGTGGCCACGCGTATGTGCTGACCGGAAACAGTCAGGTTATTGGTAGAGTCAAATTCTACCCACCCGTGATCGGGAATATAAAGCGCTATCCAGGCGTGCGAGGCGTCAGCTCCCACCAGTTTTGGTTTGCCAGGAGGTGGAATAGTTTCAATATATCCGCTGATATATTTCGCCGCTAATCCGATAGATCTCAGGCAGGCCAATCCTACATGTGCAAAATCCTGGCAGACTCCCTTCCGGAACTTAAATACATCAGCTAAGGGAGTTGAAACTTCTGTAAACCCAGGTGTAAACTTAAAATCAGCATTTATACGGCCATTAAGGTCAATCATAGCTTCGAGAATAGGGCGACCCGGTAAAAATGATTGCAAAGCATAATCCCTTACCCCATCGATAAACTGAATATAGCTTGACTCCAGGCAAAATTGTCGGATACTGATTTCCGCCAGCGTGGATTTTAACCATTTTGCCACCTGCTCCCAGGCCGGAGTATTTGCAGGCATTATATGTTGCCACTCAGGGAATGACAAAACAATAGTGCTCGTAGAACTAACAATCAGCTCTTTATGTGAACGCTGAACTGAAAAATACAGGAAGTCATTTCCAAAAAAATCCCGCCGCCGGGTGACAAAGCTCGGCTCGGGATGTATGATGTATTCGAAGCCCTCAATTTCCTGAAACGGGAAGCTTCCAGGCACTTGGTATACGAGGTTGTGACACAGCGATGCTAATGACTGGTAGGTGTATTTGGTGGTATGTTTGACCTTATATTTCAAATTTCCGGAAGTTTGGCGGTAACAAAACCATATTGACTTTGCGTATGGCTAAAATATTGCTCGTTGATCAGGTCGGAAATCGTCCTCAGGTTCATAATCACCTTGCCAAGAAAATCAACCAATTCTCTATGGCTCTTCTTTCCCTCTTTGATGGTTATCAGTTTTTGCGGTTCGCACAGTCGCACGAGAGTGGTGGTTTCCAACAGCTTTTTCCTAATCGGGTTCAGGTATTGCCGGTTACTAGCTGGGATATGGCTGATATGCTCATCGATCCTGGAAATCTGGTAACTAATTGATTTTGGGTTTAATTCGTCTATCAATAACAGTCCCAGGACACTTGACACTTCCAGCGTCGACCGATACCGGTAGCGGTAAGTGACCAGACTTTCATTAATCATTAAAACGTATTCCAATAACTTCTTCTCCAAATCTGGATCTATCCGGTGCTGAAGTGTATGCTGGAGGATCGCACAGGATTTTATGGATGATTCAAGAAACCGGCCAATATTCAGGATGTTCCATGAATGTTCGCGGGTCATGTTATCAAAATTCAATCCCTGGAATGCCATCAGTTTGATAATCAAGTTGTCAAGGTTCCTGTACAATTTAAACAGGTTGTCCTGCCCTTTCATCGATTCCCATTCCTCCGAAATACTATCCAGTATCCTCCAGGTATCCAGGCCCAGGCGATCTCGTATCGCATAGCCGTTGGCCAGGAATGACTGGAGGGTTTGGCTAAGCGAACCAATTTTCTGAGAATCGGTAATCAGGCCGATCAATTCCTGCTCTGGCTTGTTTACCTGTTTTTTTATTGTAAACCCCGGCGGGGTGGCTGTGACGATAGTCAGGGTTTCCAGCAAGGTGGCAAGGATGTCATTGTTTTCATTTTTGGTGTCGGCATCGGTCTCAAAATATTCCTTCAGGATAATCCTCAACAGCCTTACCATAAAAACGGACCGCTCAATATACCTGCCCAGCCAAAACAGGTTCTCCCCTGTCCTGCTCGGTAGAATATTATCCACTCTGGTGACCAATACGTTTGGCTTGATTTCTGAGATTGCTTTTTTTGTTTGGCCAAGCACCCAGGTATCCTTGCTGATGCCACCGGCCTGATTGGATACAATAAAAACCCCTCTTTCTGCGGAGCTTCTTGACAAGCCCCCCGGCATTACGAAGTAGGATCCCTTCTCCTGATCAAAAATAACGTAGCTTCGAAAGACCGCATTTCTGGCTTCCAGCTTGTCATTGATAAAAGAGGGTGTAGTGGAGAAGTTGACCATTTCCTGACCAACATACAAATGCGGATTTGCCTTGATTTTATTAGCCAACTCATCCAACTCTACTTTCGATAAATAACTTCCATACACTGACCTGTTCTCATTGGTCCGATAGATCTGGCGGATGATGAGGAATGGAAGGTTGTCGAGCACGTATTGCATTTCCTTCTCCTGGCCGCACCACCAGGTAGCTACGGATGGAAGCACGAGGTCTTGTCCGAGTAATTCTTTGCAAAGCCGCGGCAGGAAGGCCATCAGGCCAGGGTTTTCCAATATCCTTGATCCCAATGGATTTACGACCATCACCTTGTTTTGACGAATGGATTCCATCAAGCCAACCACCCCCAAATGGGAATCGCTCCTGAACTCTAACGGATCACAGAAAACATCATCCACCCGACGCACGATTACGTCCACTTTTTCCAGCCCTTCAATCGTTTTCAGCCACACATACCCGTCGCTAACGGTCAGGTCTTCGCCCATAGCCAGGGTGAAGCCCATAAAGGCAGACAAGTAGGCATGTTCAAAATAGGTTTCATTCCCCGGTCCCGGCGATAAAAAAACGATGCGGGGATTTTCCTTGTTTTGCCAGGAAAGATTGACGAGTGTATTCTTAAGCGTCTGGTAATAGCTGGTGATTTTCCTCACATGGTTTTCCCGGATCATATCCGGAAACACCCGCGTCATTGCTACCCGGTTTTCAAAAGCATAGCCCGCTCCTGAGGGGGCATCTGCCCGATCGTGGAGTACCCACATTCTCCCATTTGGTCCCCGGGCCAAGTCGGCGGAATATTGGATCAATTGATTTTCGCAGGGGAGCTTCACTCCATGCATTTGCCTGATAAATCCCTGGTGGCTGTACACTAATTCTAAGGGGATCAATCCCGATGAAATCAATTTTTGCGGGCCGTAAATATCTTTCAGGATGAGGTTGAGAAGGTCTGCCCGTTGTGTAAGGCCCGCTTCGATACGCCGCCAGTCTTCTTCGCTGATCACCATGGGCACGGGATCCAGGTTCCATGGCCGGTTCATACCATTGGGATCGCCATAGACATTGTAGGTAACGCCATTTTCCCGCAACAGGTGCGCTACTTCGTCTGCTCTGGCACTGAGCTTTTCATTGCCAAGCTTATTATAGGTTTCCACTATCCTTTGCCAGTGGGGAAAAATCGTTCCGTCAGCCGCCGCCAGTTCATCGAAGAATGGTGTATTACTCGACGTTCTTTCAGACAAATAAAAATCGATCATAGACTCAAATGTCTGATTTTTTTTGATTTTCAGAAATTCTTTTTGCCTTTATAGCGCCGAAGGTCCATGGTGTAGGGATAGTCCGGATTTACTACTTCTCCTGTTGCCTCATAATGGCTCAGAATATTGAGTTTGGTAATGAAGCGCCCGGCAGTCTGACGTTTGAGTATCGTCGGCTCCACCACATTCACACTGTGCCCAAAATCAAAGAACCGGGAAATTCTCCTTGACTCCGCTTCAAAGCTGTTAACCGGAAACGTTTCATAATTTCTACCACCCGGATGTGCCACATGGTACTGGCAAGCCGCGACTGATTTTTTTGTCCAGGTATCGTAAAGATCTATCACAAGAGGGGTGTCGACACCGATCGTAGGATGCAAAGCCGAAGGAGGCTGCCATGCGCGGTACCGAATACCCGCCACATATTCACCTTGTACGCCCGTATTTTTGAGAGGAATCCGGCATCCGTTGCATAACAATTGGTAGCGGGAATCGGTCAGCCCGCTAATCTTAACTTGGATTCGTTCCAATGAAGAATCTACGAAGCGAGCTGTTCCCATACTTGACATTTCCTCGCCCAATACATGCCAGGGCTCAATGGCCATCTTTAATTCGATGTGAACATCATCCACCTGCAACTCGCCAAGGAAAGGAAAACGAAAATTAAAAAAAGGATCGAACCATGATATACTAAAATCATATCCGGCATTGCGGAGGTCATTGACCACTTCACTCAGGTCTTTGTAACAGTAGTGAGGAAGTAAAAACCGGTCATGAAGGGCTGTTCCCCATCGTACAAGCTTGTGGTTGTAGGGATTTTTCCAGAACCAGGAAAGCAAGGCCCTGATCAGTAGAAATTGCACCATGCTCATTCGATAATGAGGCGGCATATCAAATCCTCTGAATTCTAGTAATCCAAGTCTGCCTGTCTCCGAATCGGGCGAATATAATTTGTCGATGCAAAACTCCGCCCTGTGGGTATTTCCGGTAATGTCAACTAATAAGTGTCTGAAAATGCGGTCTACCAACCAATAGGGGGTTTCATTTTCACGAAGATCCGGTATTTGTTGAAATGCCAACTCTAATTCGTACAACATCTCATCGCGCCCTTCATCCACCCTGGGCGCCTGGCTGGTAGGGCCAATGAACTGCGTGGAAAACAGATAAGACAATGAGGGGTGATGTTGCCAGTAGGTGATAAAGCTCTTCAAGAGGTCCGGCCTTCGTAGAAACGGGGAATCCGCTGGTGTCACCCCGCCAAGTGTTACATGGTTTCCTCCACCTGTTCCGGTATGTCTGCCATCCAGGTTAAATTTTTCTGTTGCCAACCTGGATTCCTCCGCCTTTGCGTACAAAGTCTCATAATTCTTTGTCAGATCTTCCCAAGAGGCGGAAGGGTGAATATTCACTTCAATAACCCCCGGATCTGGGGTGATCATAAATTTTAGAAGGCGAATATCTGACGGAGGATCATATCCTTCGATCAGGATAGGTATTTGCAGTTTTTCAGCCACATTTTCTATTGCATTCACCAGACTGAGATAATGTTCAAAATGAGTCACGGGTGGAAGAAAAACAAATATCTTACCCTCCCGTATCTCGACGGTCATGGCTGTCTTAAATATATCTTTGCTGTTATTAAAGGAGGCTGTGGTATCAATGAAGTCATTTACATCTTCCAGTTCCGGTAAGGGATTGGGAATCTCAAAGAGGCTCCGGGTAGGCTTTATTTCTTCTTTCTCAGGATCGAGAAATTGGATCGACTTATAGGGAAGTCTCAGTCCAACCGGAGAATTTCCAGGTATCAGAAATAGACTTTTCCTCCTGAACTTCCACCTACAGCTCTGCCAGTCGTTTTCTTTATTGTCCCATTGGATGGGTATTACATAGGCCACTGGTTCATTCAATCCCTTCGACAATAGTTCTGCCAATTTTTGCCTTTCCAATGGCTCTTTCAAATCCAGTTCCAGGGGGTCAACATTTACTGGAACCTTGCTTTCTTCCCAAATGAAATAAAAAGGATCCTCGTATGCGGGATGAATATTTTTTGGATCCAGATTCAATATTTCCGCCACACGATATAAAAACTTCTGGGCATCCTTTATGCCAAAACCGTAGTTGTGCGAGAGATCGGCCATCAGCTTATCGTTTGACCAAAGCGGTAATCCATCTTTTCTCCAGTAACAGGCTAATTTCCATCTTGGCAATGGTTCTCCCGGATACCATTTTCCCTGTCCGTATTGCATTAAAGCTCCCTTTCCATACGCGTCTTTTAATTTATGGAATAGTACATTGGCCAATTTCCTTTTGTGCTCACCATCCGCCGTAGAGTTCCATTCAGGGGCATCCTGGTTATCAATCGCTACAAAGGTCGGCTCACCTCCCATTGTCAGCCGGACATTATTGACTTCGAACTCCTGATCCACCTGCCGCCCCACGGCCAATATATTCTCCCAATCCTCATCCGTGTAGGGCTTGGTTACCCGCGGCTTCTCTACGATGCGCTTGATGGAATTCTCAAAATGAAAGGTGGTCTTGGTAACTTCTGTACTCCCTGAAATCGGTGCAGCACTTTCAGGGTTTGGTGTGCAGGCCAGGGGAATGTGACCTTCACCAGCAAAAAGGCCTGAGGTGGAATCCAGACCAATCCATCCGGCACCAGGGATATACACCTCGGCCCAGGCATGAAGGTCGGTGAAATCTTCCTCCGGACCGGAAGGCCCATCCAGCGACTTGGTATCCGCTTTTAATTGAATGAGATAACCAGAGGTAAATCGCGCTGCCAATCCCATATGCCTTAACAATTGGACTAATAACCAGGAAAAATCCCTGCAAGATCCCGATTTAAGTGTCAATGTCTCTTCGCACGATTGGACACCCGGTTCCATCCTGATATTGTAGGAAAGAGTTTGATTTACCAGTTGATTAATTGCAACCAGAAAATCAACAGTAATTAGCTTTTTCTTCCTAAACTCTTTAGCTTTTTCAACTAGATCCATCAAAAGAGGATCTTTTTCTTTTATTTCCAAATAAGGAACAAGTTGCTGCTTGAGCGTCGCATCATATTTAAAGGGAAACTTTTCCGCGTATTCCTCGACGAAAAAATCGAATGGATTGATTACCACCATTTCGGCAATCACTTCCACATCAATTTCAAAATAATTGATCTTATCCGGGAAAACGATCCGGGCCAGGTAGTTGCCAAAGGGATCCTGCTGCCAATTAATGAAGTGGTTTTCAGGCTTAATGTTTAAGGAATATCCTTTAATGGACGTTCTGGAATGTGGCGCCGGACGAAGCCTGATCACTTGCGGAGAGACTTCAATATGGCGGTCGTATTCGTATTTGGTATAATGGCGGAGTGCAACCCTGATTGACATAATTTAATTAAACAATTGGTGTGAATTTTTCAATGTAACGACACTAATATATAGGTTTATTCAACAATAACACCATTTGATTGAAAATTTCAATAAATATGTTCAATAGTAAACGGAGGCACTTATCCCATTGCAGATGCGGACGAGCAAAGCAATAATAAATGGCACGAGCTTAATCAGGACCTCCAATTGAACCAAACACTACCACCGTCAATATCGCCCAGGAAACCAGGGCACCAGATGCAACAACACCAATGGTGGCCAATTCACTCAAACCAGTATGTTTTAGCCTTTGATCAACAATATCCTTCTTTGCAATTTTTGTAGGCGAATCGAAGTTCCTTCTGTTTTGGTGTCCGATCAAAGAGTCAGGGATAAATGCATATTTTTTGAATGTTTGTTCATAAATATGCGTGCCTGAGTCGTCCACTTCCCGATAGGCAACTATCAATTTCCTGTCATCATAGCTGGATTTTTCTAACTCGGCAATGGTGGTTGGTCGATAAATCGAACAAGACGACGTCGTCAACAGTAGCAGAAAACCAAAAATCCATGTTTTGGCCTTTCCTGTCCCAAAAATCAATTCAATGCCTGGCATAGCTCGTTCTCAATTGTTTGAAAGACCCGGGATTCTTGCTTTAAAGCTCACAATCACCCAGATTTTTTTCACTTTTTACCATTCAAATAAGCAGCGTTCAGCGCATCCAACACCAAGCCCTCTGGCAGTCGTGCCAATTCAAAGGTAGTCCACCCCTGCTCGCCCCATTTATTGGCAATAGGAAAAATCTGGCCGCCATCGTACCCGGAAAACACCTTCTGATCTTCCCGGGACAACTTTACGTTGGCACTATTGATCTCTTCAAGTAGCGAAGCAAATATTTTCCCCTTGACAATCCTGAAAGCTAAACGGTCAAAATGAGGCGTTGATTCCGTACCTGGAAATGAAAGCGCCAGTTCTTTAAATTCCGCAGCCGTCATTTGTTTTAATTTTGCCCTAAATCACAACTAATCATCCAGTTAATCCCAAACCGGTCGGTCAGGGATCCGAAGTATGAACCCCAGAAAGTATCCGCCAGCGGCATGGTCACTTTCCCTCCTTTCGACAAAGCGCCAAATACCGAATCAGCTTCCTCCCGGTGAATGGTATGGAATGAAATGGAAAAATTGTTGCCTGTGATTAGACCGGGTTGATGTCCTCCCACGGTATCACTGCCCATCAACACAGAGTCGTGACTGACGGGAAGTGAGACATGCATTACCTTGTGTTTATCATCTTCTGAAACAGGAAACTCCTCGTTTTCGGGCATCTCCGAAAAACGGTTAAATGATTGGTATTCCGTTCCAAAAACTGATTTGTAAAACTCGAATGCTTCTTCGCAATTGTCCTTGAAAGTGAGATAGATGTTGAGAGTCGCCATGGTGTGTTTTTTCAATGAATTTAAACAATATCAATGAAAATACAGATCAGCAACTATTAAAAACGGGATTTAACCAAAAGTTAAAATTTAAAAATCAGCCTTCAACTGCTTTATAGGCTTTCTTCACCATACTCTTCACTACCATCACGTGGAAAGGGCGAATGATCGACATGTACACCTTTCCCAGTGGATTATTGTATTCCACCAGGGTGGTCACTTTAATATTATAAGTTTCCTGGGCCGAGTCGAAAATGCTTACCCGGAAATTGAGATGCTTGTCGTCCAATCCCATCACCAGTTCCCCTTCTTCGATCAGGAATATTTTAAAGAAACCAATATAGCCACCCTGCTCGTAACGAGTGTGATAATCGGAAGGCATCCTGTGTTTTAACCCCACCAGGCCGACCAGGGCATTCCTAATAGCAAACAGCGCTTTCACCCAGTCTGGAGGATTATTGAATATCAGGTGGGCAATTGTTTCCAGGCTGTCACTTTTATTGGTTGTGGCAAAGCAATCGGAAAAATCTACTTTCGGTAGCGCCTGGATAATGCCAGCGGTTTTCGGGATGGGTTGCGAAATGACCATGATTATTTGTTTTAGTGCAAATGTACCAGAAGTATAAATTAGTACAAACGCACTAAATTATTATTTTTGTGACATGGCAGGAAATAAGGAAAAGATATTAGCTACGGCTTTAAGACTTTTTAACGAAAAGGGCGTCCCCAATGTGAGTCAACGGACAATTTCCAACAAATTGGATATCAGTCCCGGTAACCTCACCTACCATTTTAAACGCAGAGAAGACATAGAAACAGAGCTGTATTTACACCTAGTCGACACGATTGACGAAAGCTTGCGTAAATTAAAAGACCGGGAAATTACCGTTGTTTTGCTTTTTGAATTTATAGAAAAGATGTTAGCTGCCTTTTTTGAATACCGATTCATCTTTCTCGACTTTGTACACATCATGAGGAATAATGCGAAGATTGCTGCCTATCATGTGGAACTGACTAAAAAAAGAAAGGCTCAATTTATGTCAATTATCGACCGCCTTTTGAAAGCAGGTATATTCCGCCCATCTGAATTCGAAAATGAATATCTCATGCTTTATGATAGAATGACCATTCTATCCGATTTTTGGGTAGTGGAGGCGGAGATAACAAAAAATGGAGTGCAAAAGACCGATCTACCACAATATAAAAAGATCATTTTACACTCCATTTACCCCTATCTAAACGACGGTAGTAAAAAGCAATTTCAACTCGCTATAAAATAAGCGTGACTACTTTTTCTTATTTCCTTTACCGGGATTTCCATTGGATTTACTGTTTCCATTGTTCCCCTTGTATTTGACTTTATGATCGGCGTTGAACTTCTGTGGGGAATCTGTATCAATATCAAGCTCAACCTGGGTAGCAACTTTCAAATTTACTCCATTAAAAATAGACGGAAGTTTGGCGCTTACCTGCCAATTTCCTCCATTTAGGTAAATATAGGTGCCCTTCTGAACATCATAATAAAAGTTATTGTCTGGGAAATAAATATGACGGGTTTTGGCACGATATCCATGCGCAGGGGCCCAGTCCGGAGGCCCATTCTTCTTTGATTGTGCAACTCCTTCCGTAAAACTTAAACCGGCTAATATCAAGCCCAATCCAAAAACGACGATTAACTTTTTCATAAACTAGTTTTCTTTTTTTTGCTATAAATACATATTACGATAAATAGTAAGCACGGGGCAATTGACTTCCATGAAAGCTAAATACCGTTTTTAAGCTAAAATTCTTTAAAAACCCGCCTACTACCAGTAAAGTTGTTAATCTTTACCGTAGAATACTGATTTTCGCCAGGTAAGTTTTTACTGAAAATGACCTTCTTTATAACCTCTCTCTGCAGCAATTTGTTCACTTCCCTATGATAAAATGTCGTTCTTCGCGAAATTGCGAATCCTTGTCAAAAGATGGTTTTATACGACTTCATTCTGGGTTTTTCGATACAGATTTTGGAGTTCCTTGTACCTGCAAATCAGTGCACACACCTCGAGTGCAATTTTTAAAAGCTTATTGACTCAGACGTTAATTAATTCCCGCCAGGGTCATGTTGTTTTCACACAGTCCCTCATTTAAATCTATCTGCGTTTCATTGGGCTCATCCAATTCGACCTGTCCTCTAAGTTTGAACTTGAGCTCATCCATATTGCTTTTAATGTTATGGCTTAAAGGAACATTATGCACCAGGATAATGCCGATGATCGATATAAAAATAACCTTTTAATGCGATTTCACTCTCATAGACTTAAACCACGATGCCATCAAAGGAACTGTAAAATTTTAGACAGTTGTATCGTTTTATTGTACATAAACGAACACTTCGATCGAGAGAGAAAATTTATAATCCCTTGGTAATCTTTTACTTAAAAAGAAGGGAATGATTTTTGGCATCATTTGAAAAACTATTATCATGAAAAAATCATACATATTTCTTATCCTTATATTCTTTAGCTGCACGTCCTTTTCGCAGGATAGGCAAGTACGAAACGTTGGGCCGTTCGATGCCATCAAAGCGGGTGGCAGCTTTGAAACCTACATAAAGAAAGGTGGTTCCGAAAAGGTTGTCATTGAGGCCGATAGCGGACCTATCGACAAAATCATCACAGAGGTAAATCACGGAACCTTAAATATTTACATAGAAAATGACTCCTGGAAAAACTATAGTTTCAGGAACGTCAAGGTTTATGTCACCTTCGTCGATGTGGACGAAGTGCATGGATCAGGATCTGGAAACACCTACCTCGAATCACCCATCGATGCTAAATATTTGGTTATCTCTTCTAGTGGATCGGGCAATATGTATTGTACCGACAGATTGACTTCATCCTCTGATGCTAAAATAAATAACAGCGGCTCAGGAAATTTGAAAATTGAGGGAAGTGTGAAAGTAAACGGAGAAGTCAGCATCAACAACAGCGGTTCTGGAAACATGAAGATCCAACAATTGACTTCCCATCAAAACTTCATAAATAACTCTGGATCCGGGGACCTTGATATTGATGGTGGAGAAACCGGATATCAGAAAATAGTCATGAGCGGCTCAGGAAATGTAAAAATGGGTGGACTGCAAAGCGATGAATGTGATATATCGAAAAGTGGATCAGGAACGGTTTACCTAAACGTCAGGGAAGAATTGACTGGAAACAGCTCTGGATCCGGAAACATTTATCTTACCAAATCAACCGCTAAACTTGACATAAGAACTTCAGGTTCTGGTAAAATCAAAACACTCAATTAGCGAAACAACTCTCAATTCCTGCCACCGCACTGTTTGCCTTGAAAGATGCGAACGTGGAAATGGTCTAAATACCCGCAGGAATACCAGGTATCTTGAAAACCGAGAATAACCAGAACAATACTAACCCTCCATTTACATGAAAAAGCAGGATTTCTCCATCAGGGTCCTGCTTTTATTTTTTATAAACATCTTATAATTGGGGTATTTTGTCCAGGTAGTTTTCAGACCAAAGTTTCTTCATTTTTGCCTGGTCAATATTTCCTCCGGAAAGAATGATCAAGACCTTTTGTCTGGCTTTTTTTGTTTTTAGCCATTTGGTGGCAGCCTCCATGGCCATAGCACTGGTGGGTTCTACCCTCATTTTTAGTAGATGTGACAGCCACTGTGACCAATAGGCCATCGGCTTTTCTTCTATTTCCAAAAGATCATCCAGCTTTTTTAAATATTCGAACGTTATGTCTCCTACCGCCAGTGTCATAGCGCCATCTGCCAGGGTGTTAGGTTGATCAGACAGCCGAATGATTTTCCCGGCTTTAATGGATTGGACGGCATCATTTCCAGCCAGTGGCTCGGCGCCAATAACTTTTGCCTTGGACAACATCGCCCTTGTGGTGACCAATGTACCAGAAATCAGCCCACCACCCCCACAGGGAGCAAACACCGCGTCTACCTCCCCCAATTCTGATATCGCTTCCATGGCCGCTGTGCCTTGTCCGGCGATTACCTGTTCGTGATTGAAGGGTGGTATACAATAGGTACCTTTTTCCGATGCTGCGGCTGCCACAGCGTCATCAGATTGCGCCCGGGTCTCACAAAGCACCACCTCTGCACCATAATATTTGGTGGCCTGTATTTTTATTGCGGAGGCCGTTTTTGGTATATAGATAGTGGATGGAATATCAAATTGGGAGGCCGCCCAGGCCACCGCCTGTGCGTGGTTTCCCGAGCTGTTTGTCACAATGCGCTCAGGCTTGATATTGTTTTCTATGAGCCATGAAATGGTATTGCAGCTACCTCTGGCTTTAAAGGCGCCCGTCTTCTGTAAATTTTCCGCTTTGAAGTAAATGGTATGGCCGAGCCATTTGTTTAATTGTTGCGAAGTTACAATTGGGGTTTGATGGATAAATTGATCGATCCGTTGCTTGGCAGTTTGGACGTCTTTAAGGGTTAAAAAATTCATGGATTGTTCGATTTGTCTTATTACATATTGGCTTACGGCCAACAAAAAATAGGTTCGGCATTGGCGATGTTTTTTATCACGACATCCAATTTTAGATTGGAATAAGTTGAATTAATCCGGAAATTACTACACCCTTTAGCCTCAATTTATTATTTTCAATCTTTAATCTGGAGTCCGCATGCTTAATTTTTATAAAATCGTTAAGGAAAATTTAAACTTCAATCGCTTTCAATTTGAAGAAACGGTTTGTCTGGAATACACCTGCCCAATAGACGCCGAACAAATCGGAATTTTTTCCAGGAATGATTACCTCGTCCATGTATTGAGCGGTAAAAAAACATATAAGACCGTCAACGGTGAATGGACATTGGAGCCAGGCCAAACGCTTTACTTGAAAAAGGGAGCAGAGGTGATCCATCAGTATTTCGACGATGAATATTGCATGTTAGGATTTTTTATTTCCGATGATTTAATCAAAGAGACTTTTCAGGAGGTAAAAGGTAAGGTCAATCTAAACTGTTCCCAGAACCCAAAAGATTTCACAGCGACCACGGTAAATTCTTCCGACTACCTGGAAGGTTATTTCCATTCGATGCTCACTTATTTCAGAGGAGAAAACCGCCCTCCTGATCATATTTTGGTTTTGAAATTAAAAGAACTACTTATCAATTTAATGAACAGTGATTCGTTACTGACTGCATATTTCAATATCCTAACTGAATCTGATCGCCCCTCTCTCCGGGAAATCATGGAGAAAAATTACTGCTTCAATCTAAAACTGGAGGATTTTGCCGAAATGAGCCATCGCAGTCTTTCATCCTTTAAAAGAGAATTTCAGCAGCAATTCAACGAAAGTCCGGGTAAATGGCTTGTTAAAAGAAGAGTTCATCACGCCGCCCACCTAATTGCCAATACCAGCATGAGCGTATCTCAGGTAGCATTCGAATCGGGATTTGAGGACCTGTCTCATTTTAGCCGTGTATTTAAAAGTACCATGGGAAATAATCCGTCAGACTATAAAAAAGCACTGCAGGAAGCCTGATTTTTTGAATTTGGGCTAAATAGTCAAATCATAGAACTTCTCAGCAAAATTCAAGTGTCAGATTCTTCTCTCCTTTGTATTGTTCAAACGAGAGAGAATCATGATAGCAACAAAAAACAATTCAATCGAAACCAAATTTAGGACCGAAAAAAATCCTACCAACCTTACTAGTTTCAATGACATCCTGACTCCCCAAGCCAAGATAGATATGATGCTGGGCTTTATTCCCGATTTATCTGGGATTTGTCAGGGTCTCTACGATACTTTCTCCTATAACAAGGCACCATATTCCGCCTTACAGTTTACTTCAGTTTTAAATGAATTAAAGTCAATTGACCCGCATCAACTGAACATCTTCATGACGAATGAAGAAACCAATCATGTTTTAATTCAAAATGACCTGTTAAAGGTAGTCTTGATTCACTGGAAGCCAGGTAAGATGAGCAGTATTCATGGTCATCCAACAGGTGGCTGTGTATTTAAAGTAATAAAAGGCCAACTGGAGGAATTGAGATATACCACTGACAATACACCCGAATTATTGGCAAAAAGCACCTTTAAGGCTGGCGCTATGGCTTACATAGATGACGATATGGCCTATCACGCGGTAGGGAATCCTTTTTCAGAATCTGCCATTAGTATTCATGCTTATACGCCAGGAATTAAATCGAATTAATAATTAATCACAAAACATAAAACAATTAAAATTTTACCACTATGAACGAAAATAGAAAATTAGTAGTAGTTATCTCGCAAGGTCTTGATAACGAGCGATCATCAGTTGCATGGAGCATTGCAAACGGAGGCATCAAAAATGGTTTGGATGTATCGGTATTCCTGGTAAGTTCAGGGGTTGATTGGGTGAGAAAAGGAGCTGCAGACCGGGGCCACCTGAATCCTGAAGATCCAACTATGAAAGATATGGTACAGGCCGTGATTAATAACGGAAGTAAGGTAGGAGTTTGCCCTCCATGTGCAAAAGTAAGAGGTTATGCTGCCGAAGACCTCATCGATGGAGTTGAGATCGTAGGTTCAACCGCAATTCACGATCCGGTAAAAGAAGGCGCTGCAGTATTAACATTTTAATTTCAACGAATGAGGGCTACAATAATCACGTAGCCCTTTTTTCTCCCCATCTTAACTTTATGTTCATGAAAAAATTAATAATAATCGTCTTCGTACTTTTGAAAACAATCTCCATGTATGGACAGGCGGATGTACAAATGAATACTTCTACCTGCGGCATAACTCAGGACAACCAGGAATTGGTACTTGCTTCTAACATCCTTCAGGTATACTCCATTAATCCAAAGAAGAAAAATGAAATGACCGACAATAAAGACAGGTTGTTTCTGCTCAATCCAAATTTTATGGATGCTGATCGACAGCCTGAAGGACAGATTTACTACTGCCCGTTTAATGCAATGCTAGAAGGTGTTCTTCACTACTATCCTAATTTGAGAGAAGACCTTGAAATCACGTACATCGACTTCCCGCGACCACGCACCCAGATCATTAATCTCCTTGGCGAAGAAAACCAGGGAATGCCTTTGATGATAATCGAAAGAAAAGACATTGATCTAAGAGCTCTGAACGTCATGCACTATGAAGAAAAGAATTTCATTATGGGTTCTGAAGCTATTGCTACCTACCTATCACTGGCCTACGGAATTCCCGTTCCTCATTAATGTGTAATTGTTGTCTTTGAAAGATAGCCACACCTCCCCTACTAACATTGGGGACTTTATATTCTTTACACCCATGAACCATGGATATCTCTGATTTACAATCCAATTATTCCACTTCCAATAGTCCTTTCAGGTTCTTTAATCCTGTATCAAGATCACCACCGATCATTTCATCAAAATCCATGAATAACAGCATAAGATTTCCGGGGTATGGCATGTGTCCCTTAAAACCCCACTTTACTGTTGTTTCATCAACAGATTCACTTTCGGTGACCATATAGGCTATTTCTGTTGATTCGAAAGGTTCATAAAATCGAAGTTCATAATCGATCCTTTCTCCATCAGTTATTTTTGTAATTTCCTGTTCTCCTCTGCCTACTTCTTTGTTTTCGCTGTCCCACGCAGAAATGAATCCTACTTCACCATCGGTCCCTATATAAGTTTTCTTCATATCCGGGTCCATCGTGGCCCACTTGCTATAGTCGTTTTGGTTTTTCAAATACTTGATATAGTCAAAAACATCCTCTCTGGGAGCATTAATAGTAATCTCACGCTCCACCGCATAGTCTTTTTTGACAAAAAAAGCGATGGCCAATAGCAAAACAACGATTACACCAATAGCTATTAAAATTTTCTTTAGGATTTTCATAGGATTGAATTTAGGTTAAAGCCTTCTTATTTTATTCCTCATTGACGAATGTGGGTGTTGATGATTGAATTATAGCAACTTAAGTTAATCAATATACTCATTAATTTCTCACGTATAGTTATTGATTCCTTCCCTCTAAGATAATTCATGGAAAAAAATTCAAACTGTCATCGCCGGGCAATTATTAAATTAAGTATAAACAAAAACATCTGACACACACCAATCTCCTCCCATGCAAAAGCTACAGTTGACTTCCTTACTATTCATCTTGCTTCAATACCTTTCGTTCTGCGCTCTTTCGCAAAAGGTATTCATTCTCTATGATCATTCTTCTCCCCAGGCCTGCTACGCTTCCGGAAGACTAATCAAAGCATTGTCAAAAAATCATTTTTCCATACTGGATCAAAAGACGGGGCATGATTTTTTGATTAGTCTGTCGACTCATCCAGAACGACTATCCCCGGAGGCTTTCGAAATCATCCCTGAGGGAAAATTCATTACCATTTATGGTGGAGATAACCGTGGCATGATTTACGGATCGTCAGCATTAGCGGAAATGCTTGAAAATGGGCTAAGTTTGGGAGCCATACCTTATACCAGCGAAAAGCCCAACCTGGAATTCCGGGGAATCAAATTCAACCTTCCCTGGGAAACATATCGTCCAAGCTCTGCATTGGATCAGCATATTGAGACAGTAAAACAAATAGACTTTTGGGAAGCCTTCCTGGACATGATGGTGGAAAACCGCTTCAATGCCATTAGCCTGTGGAATATTCATCCTTACACCTTTATGATCCAACCGAAGAATTTTCCAGAGGCAAGTCCGTGGTCAAATGCCGAATTCAAAGAATGGCAACACCTGTATCGGGAGATTTTCCGATTGGCCAAGGAAAGAGGGTTGGATACCTACATTGTCCATTGGAGTATTTTTGTGAGTAAGGAGTTCAGCGAAGCTTATGGGGTGGCCAAAAACAATTACTACCCGCATTACTTTGTAGAAGGAGATACAACAGAAATCGTCCGAAGGTATATCAGGGAAAGCGTCAAACAAGTGTTGGAAGAATACCCCAACCTGGATGGTATTGGAATTTCTCATGGCGAAGGAATGGCAGGAATGACGCCCCTGAAACGCCAGCAATGGATGGACGACGTAATCATTGCAGGAATGCTGGAGGTTGACCGACCGGTAAAGCTGATCCATCGCGTGCCGTTTTCTTCGGGGACATCTTCTGATCCTGGAGTCAGTAAAAATGTAGAAGAGGTTACCCGGGAAGCAATGGAAAAGCTGGGGGACCGCTTTGAAGGGCCAATATGGGTAGAAATGAAATTCAACTGGTCGCATGCACACTCAACGCCGGAATTGGTAAAAGTACACGGAGGAAAGCTGGGAGGCACTTATTTTAGCCCTCCTCCTACCAATTACAAAGTCATCTGGCAAGCCAGAAACGAAGATTTCTTTGCTTTACGATGGGGCGTTCCTGATTTTATCAGACAACATATTGCATTAAATGGGCAAGCAGATTATGTTGGCGGATATTTCACCGGATCAGAATGCTATATTCCTGGATTGGATTATTTCACAGCCAGCAAAAAGCCTGTGGATTGTAAATGGGCATTTCAGCGGCAATGGCTGTATTATAAATTATGGGGAAGATTGCTGTATGATCCTGATACACCAGATGCCGTATTCCAGGCGGATTTTAACAGACGCTATGGCGAAAAAGGAAACAACCTCCTCAATGCCCTCTCACTTGCTTCTTCCACACAACTGCGCCTTGCTTCGTTATATGATTCCAGATGGGATTTTACATTGTACAGCGAAGGTTTCCTGGCTCTACAGGGAGATTCTACTAAATACATATCGGTTGATCGACTAATTGATCAACCAAGTATGGCTACGGAATATGTATCAGTCAATAACTATGTTAAAACAATACTTGACAGAGGTTCTTTTGGCGTGGAAAAAATTACACCTCCTATTCTGTCTGATATGTTGGAAAGAGATAACAGGGAAGCCTTACGACTGGTTGAAGATATTGATGTGAGCAAAGACGCCTCCTTGATGTATGAAGTGGCTGACATCAAGACCTGGGCAAACCTTGGTTTACATCTTTCCGAAAAATTAAGAGGTGCTGTTGCTCTACAGAATTATCGGCTAACCGGAGACATCAGACAAAAGGAGTCGGCTGTAAAATACCTTGAAAATGCGTTAACCTATTGGGATAAGGTCATTGAAATTACCCGTCCGATTTATAAGAATATGCGCCTGACTCACTACAATCACAATTTTTTCGAGGCAAATGATAACAACTGGTTTCACTGGGCGCTGATCCGGGATGAAGTGGCCAGTGATGTGGAAATTGCGAGAAATAGTCAGCCGATCAAATGACGAATTAAACTTCCGGCTCCTGTGGCAATCTTTTCAGGTTTCTAACATATCGATCCAGGTTGAACACTTTTCTATTCCTGATCATATCATATAATTCCAATACAACACATTGGCCAATCAGCTTTTTAGAATCTGCTTTGTTAAAACCTTCTTTCTGAAGGCGTGCCAGTGTCGCTACCACTTCCTGTGGATTATTGGATGAAAGTTGCTCCTCAACAATATTGAGGATTTGGGCACGTAGAGCTTCATTGACTTGCATATTGTAAAGTTTATAAAATTAGATTAGTAAAAAAACATAATCTCTAATGGGTTCCAAAAATCAGTCCTGTAGCCATAAAAAATGGGACATTACATACAAGTTGTTATATTTGCAGCATGTGTTTATTTTTTTAGTCCAGCAACATTTTTTATGCATCTGCGATTGATTCTATCCTGCTTTTTTATCATCCAGTGTTCCCACTTTGGATATTCGCAAACCAAGTTAACTTATAACCCAGCTCACTTCTCTGACACTATCCCGGATCCCATACGACACTTAATAGAAGGAGAAGATGCTGTTTTGGGCGCTCAGCTTGAAGGCCATACCAAAAGGGTTAGAAACAACATTGAATCGCTGGTCGATCAAAGAAATCAGAATATTTTATGGGAATTTGACCATGGAAATTTTATAACCGATGGATACATTTACAACTATATTCAGAGTATAAGGAATAAAATACTCCTGGCAAACCCCTCCATCGCCAGTTCGGTTTTAATCTACCCACATAGAAGCACCGCCCCAAACTCCTCATATTTTGGCGAGGGCCTCATAGGAATTAATCTGGGCATTTTAGCCCAATTGGATTGGGAAGATCAGTGCGCCTTTGTTTTGTGTCACGAACTAGCTCATTTTTATCTGGAACATTCAAATAATAAAATAGTATCACTGGCTGAAAAATACTCTGACCGGGATTTTAAAAAACAGTTGAGCAAAATTAAACGAAGTGAATACAACCAGTACACTGAATTAAAAGAGGTATTTCAATCACTAAACTATTCAGTCAATCAGCATAGCAGAAACCGGGAATTAGAAGCGGATTCGCTTGCCGTCCTTTTCTATTTAAACACTGCATACAATCCCGGAGCGATAATCCAAACACTGGCTCTATTTGATTCCATAGACAATATATCCCCTCCAAAAAGCATCGACTTTGTTAACTATTTCGACTTTGAAAGTTATCGAATTAAAGACGAATGGCTTGAGTATCAAAGAGGGCGATGGAATTCGCTTGGAGAAAAAAATATGCCTGATTCTATCAAAACCCATCCTGATTGCCAGGAAAGAATTAACAAGCTGGTAAAATCCTATCCCAAATTAAAAGAAGCTACGAATGGTTCGCAAAAAAATACTCTTAATACTATCCAGGAAATGGCGCTTTTTGAGATAATCAACACCTACTGGCATAAGGAACAATATGGGAAGGCAATGTACCTAAGCCTTCTTTTACTTGAGTCGTATCCTGAGGATCCCTATTTGATTTCCACAATTGCCAGGTCCTTTTTCGAATTTTATTCCTACCAAAAAGATCATCGTCTAACTGATGTATTGGATATGCCAAGCGCAGACCACTCGGAAAGTTATGATCGATATTTGGCATTTATCAATAGACTAAGGTTAAATGACCTTGCAGCGATTGGGTATTATTACTCATATGAGTCGGCAATTAAGAATCCCGAAGAAATAGACCTTTGGTATGCACTGTGGCAAATGGCGGGAATTTTTAATGAGGGCTTAAGCCAGGAAGAAATAAAAAACGAGATCAAAACTAAGTTTCCAACAGAAATAGACTTTTCATTTTTTAAATAATTCAATATGAAGACAAATATGAAAATTTTGGCACCTGTGCTACTAGTGGTCGTGCAAATTGTGCTTTTTAATCCACTGACTTTTGGCCAGAATTCCCAAACCAACGATGTGGTTTCTTTTACCATGCGAAATTCAGGGGAAATAGTCAAGAACAACGAGGTAGTTGGGTATTACAATTTCATACTATTAGAAAAAAAGGATCGGAAAAACAATCACTACCTTTTAAGTATTCAGGACGAAAATTTGAACCTGATCAAGTCGATAGAAATGGTAAAACCCGTTGATTACGTGCTAATGGATGCAGCCTACAACAACGCCGCATTTGGATTCCTTTTCTTTGAACCCTCGAAAAAAACAGTGCATATTTCTTCCTACACCAATGAGTTGGCTTTGGCCGGAAACACATCCATACCTATAAAAAGCAATTTGGCGGTTCAAATGCTAACATACATCGCCCAAACCGGCGACAACACGCAAAAAATTTTTGAGGGCGTCCCAGACCGGGGCTTCCTTTTTTACGGATATGAAAATGAAGGTAAACTGAGCTACAGCATCAGGTTTTATAGCAATAAACTTGTAAAATTGTGGGAGACCCATTCCATCAGAAATGATAAATACGACTTTGAGACTTCTGGCCTGGCTTTTATTTCTGAAGACTATGTGGTTTCGGCAATTGCAAAAAGGACGTCCCTTTTTAGTACCGACGTGGAAATGTTTGTATTGACTCAAGACTTGAAAGACGGGTCCACGCTTTTTGACATACCTTCTCAAAATGACAAGTACAAGATCATGTTCGGGGAAATGAAATACAATCCTGAAAAACAACAGTGGGCCGTTATTGGGGAATATTTTAATAAGAGCGACAACATGATGAAGGATGAAAGTCTTGGAATTATTTCCATGAACCTGAGTAAAAATGGTAAGATAATTAGCGAGACATACAATGACTGGAACAAAATTGCTTCAACGGTGAATCCCGAAAACCGGGACTTGTTTGACAAAACATCGATCTCCTTTCAAAAATTTGTTTCCACCTCCGATGGAAAAGTTTTTGCGATTGGAGAACAATATAGAAAGGAGTTTTCCCCTACCACCAAGAAAATCGCTATTTACAACATGATCATTTTTGAGTTTGACGAAAATTTTCAAATTACGAGAACTGAGATTTTCAACAAGCCTAAAGAAGTGGTCAATCTCCCAAAAAACATGATGATAAGCAATGCCAAAATGCTCGGTCTAATAGCTAAGGCATATGGAGGATTTGGATACATCTTTACTTCGATATCTCCTGAAAGAAACTCTTTTACGGTTCAATTTATGACAAACAATGAAAAAAGTGGAAAAGACAAAAGGACGCAGGTGGGAAGTATTATCTATTCGGATAACAAATCCTTTTCAGTCGATAAAATCGATTTGGATAGGAATTCAGATAAATTCTTCATCTACCCGGCAAAGCAGGGATATGTGATGATCTCGGAGTATTATGAAAAAGAGAAGAGACTCGATCGACGAATCGTCAAATTGAATTACTAGAAAAGAAAAAATTCGCTACTGAAAGCCTCACATGTCTGAAAAGCGGTGGGGCTTTTTATGCATTAACTGAATCTTGGCCCTTGGTTTCAATAACCATTTTGACAACCTTAACAAGATTTATTAATTTTTAAAATATTCCCTGACAAGGTTGATTGGAAATTGTCAAAACCAATTAAATTAGCTCCAATAAAAGCGGAAGTAGCTCAGTTGGTAGAGCATCAGCTTCCCAAGCTGAGGGTCGCGGGTTCGAATCCCGTTTTCCGCTCTTTTTTTTCGAAGTATTCTTTAGAACCATAGCAAATACAGTTTGTTTAATCCAAACTTTGAAATAGCTTAGTTGGAGTCCGCCAACCGGCGGATCCCAAGCTGAGGGTCGCGCCTACCTTTCGCAGGCAGGGGTTCGAGTCCCGTTTTCCGCTCAAAATTTTTATTTAAGGTAGTCCGTCTTCTTAATCTCTTTGACCTCAATAGTTTGTTCGGACGGTCTAGCGTTAGTGGAACAACCGGATGCACCACAGCAACCGACATTAAAAATAGCCTGGTAGGCAAAGATCAATCCCCCAAGAAGGGCAAAGTTATCGCCATTTGAAAAATAGGAAATAAAGAGCACGATGGAAAAGGCTGCCCTGATCCATCGTACTGCATGCCAATTAGTGGCGAGCGTCTTAA
>JBNLGG010000067.1:0-21431 GCA_050305935.1 Cyclobacteriaceae bacterium
CAATTTCATTGCATGGGATTTTAATGTACCTGCCTTAGGATATGATAGAAATGCAGAAGGGCGGAATGTACTGTTGTTTATCTGGCAAGGAATATTTTTCCCTCGCTTTGGTTGTTGTGTAGTTTTTGGCAATCATATTAGGTATTTCCCCGTCGGGCATCGTACCGTTTTGCAAGTAATCCAGGTAGTTTTCTGTGAGGGAAATTCTGGAATATTTTCATTGGAAATAAAATTATAGATTTTAATTGAGTGTCTCAAAAAAACAATTGCCTACCCCCAGTCTCGTCCAGTTGCCTGCGCAAAGGCTTCCGCGGCAGCGTGCATGCGGACTCCCCGAAAGGGTTAGGGAAATTTAACCGATAATTTTTAGCTCTTAATTGTCCAAAGAATTGTCTACTCATTGATCATATAATGCCAGCACAGTGGTCTTGAGAGCATGGCATTCGCTTCGTCGTCATTTTTGAAGCGTTCGTTAATGGGATCCCAATAGAGCTGTCTGTTGAATTTCCGGTACAAAAGTGTTTATGGAATGTAGAACCATATTTTCCAAACGGATCAATTCATCCCTTCCAATTGGCTACTTTTCAGTGGTAGCAATCACCGCATCAAATGCCTTTTTGGGTTTCAATTGCCTGTCGAATAACAGGGTGTAGTCTGACCTTCCATTTATCGGAAAATCATTTTTCCATGACACGCCATCGTGAAGTCCCCAGAACGTAACTCTGCTTATTTTATCTGCATGCTTATTAAACAGCTCGAAGATCTCTGCATAGCGATCTGCCAGTCGATTTTGAACAGAATCAGGTAGTCCGTCAGGATAGGGGTTCATGGTCGGATTGTTGGCAAATTTTACCGAAACATCCGCTGTCGGCATGTGCCAGGGGCTTGGTAATGCAGAAATATCCAGTTCGGTAAACATTACCTTAACTCCCAGACCGGCATACATTTCTATCGCTGTCTCAATCTCCTCTAAAGAAGGATAGCCTAGTCCCCAGTGGGCCTGGATGCCTACTCCGTCTATCCGGATGCCTTTGCTCTGAAGGTTTTTGACAATCCTGATGGCCCCATCCCGTTTGCCGGCATTCACCAGGTTATAGTCATTGTAGTATAGCTCCGCGTCAGGATCGGCATCATGGGCAAATTGGAAAGCTTTTGCTATGTAACCGTCGCCACCTATTTCCAGGAATTTGGATTTTCTCAGAGAGCCATCTTCTTCCAGCGCCTCGTTGACCACATCCCATCCTTTTATTCTTCCTTTGTACCGGCCAACGATGGTATAAATATGGTTTTTTATCCGGCTGGTCAATTCCTCGCTATCTATTGTTCCCCCATCATCCGCTTTAAATACCCAGGGGGCTAATTGACTGTGCCAAACCAGCGTGTGGCCTACTACAAACATTTTATTAGCCTCGCCGAACGCCACCAACTTATCTGCGATTTCAAAATTGAACTTGTCCTTTCCCGGGTGGATGTACATCCACTTCATATCATTTTCGCCTGTGAGAGAGCTGAACTGCGATTTAATGAGCTCAACCTCCTCCTTGGGCTGTCCATTTATGTGGCCGGTATTGACCGCCACGCCAATAAGGTATTTGTCCTTAAAAGCGTCTTTTAAGGTTCTTTTATCTTTTTTATTCAATTGGCTTCCTGCCAAAACCACGATGGCTGAAACAAGGATCACATAAACGGTCTTCTTAATCATAGCTATTTTATTACATTAAAATTTACCTATAATTGCAATACAACAGTAGTAATAGAATTGCTCTTCAGGGATACAGGGTTTCCCACCACTAATCCATCCAATGCCACATACAAATTATCTTCAGTACTCGACCAGGCCGACATTCCCTTGATTGTTGTCGGATTTAATTCAAAGCTGACTTCCCTACTCGTCGAAGTGGTATTTATCAAAACCAAGGTAATCAGTGTGTTTTCCGGGTTCTTAAATGCAACAACATCGATCCCGGAATTTTCCGAAATGACATCTATCCTTTCATATCCAGCATCTACATGCTTAGCGTAATGCTTGATTAAATAGTAAAAAGGAGTGACGGTATAATTTCCAATGGTATCCACCCGCACCATTGCTGTATTGCTGTCCTCCGCCCACATCAATTCCCAATAAATATAAGCCGAGGAATTGGCTGTTTTTAATGCGTCGTTGATCAGTTTGCCGGTTTTCAGCCATGACATTCCTGAATACTCGGTCATAAAGTTTGGCTTGTTGCTGAAATTTCCCACTTCCGATAAACTGGCTTTTATCGTACTTTCTGAGGAAGACTCATTTAGATTGTATGGATGATAGGTATAGACACCCACATTACCGTTGTCCACCAATTTGTCCGCAAAAGCTTTGAAGGAAGCTGTGCTTAAATTAGCCGCCTCAGGTCCAACCATAACCGGCAGGTTCTGGCGATCCTTTATTTTCTGATAAAGCGTATCGATTGCATTTACATAACCGGGTAAGGTGGCGGTTTCCTGGGCTGCCCATTCGCATGTTTCCCATCCGGGATTCACATAGTTTGGCTCATTTTGCATGCTGATGTAATCGGGCGAAAAAGAGATGTGATCCAGAACATCTACCCAATACGTGGCAAATTCATCATACATAAATCGATCACCATCCTTCTTTAAAGTGCCCTCGTTTAGGCTATTATTGCTTTTTAACGCAGAAGGTGGCCCCCATGAACTCAACAGGATTTTAGCGCCAGGATTTCTGGATTTGATCTTGGTATATAATTCATTTGTGGCATCAAAATGTTGCTTAAACCATTCTTTTGTGGCCTCCATTTGATCGGGAACCTTGTTGTTAGGATAGTCCAGCGGGTAGTACCAATTTTTCAGCCGGACTATGTCAGCTCCCAAATCATTTACCATCAAATCCAAGATTTCTTCTTTTTTGGAACTACGTGTTACCCGGTCGCAATACCAGGTCAATGCACCGCCAAATCCCACCATTTCCTGGTAAGTAACTGCAGGATCTAAAGTGATTTTAATTGAGGTGTCAGGGGTAGGAGTCGGGTTGCCACCATCCGGGTCGGGATCATTTTTGGAGCAGCTTGTAAAAACAATCATCAAGCCTGCAATCATCAAATTAAAAAGCCCTAACTTCAACCTGTGCATTTTTTTCGCTCCTATACCACTTGTCATCATTCTTTGTTTTTTTATTATAAAAAGTTAATATTCAATTATTTAACAAAATAAATATTTATCACTCTTTAATAATAGCAAATACAAAAACATTAGTCTACTAAAATCACCCATTCAACGATTTTATAGAAAATCCACCCCAAACTTTATTCGGGAAGGTTTTCAAAACGATCAATGTTGATCTTATTTCGTGTTTACTAATTCTTTGGTAGTCATTTAACAGCACAAACCACCGCAAAAAAATGCCTTATACGGTGTGTTTGATTTTTGACATGCATTTTCATTTTCCACAAAAATCTATCGGATTTGGAAGCAGGAACTCAAAATCAGTTAACAACCGACTGCATAAACAAATTGCGTGAAATTTAGTATTTGGCATATTTAGACTTATTTTTGCAACGCAATCGATTGCTCTACAACATGCATTGATTCAAGTAAGAAAGGATGGCCGTATTAACAAGATAGATTTCCAAAAAGTCTGAAAGGTGAAAACACCTATTTTCCATTTTTGGATTGGACTAAAAAAATCGGTTTTGAAATAGCATTTTTGTTTATAAAGTCAAAGCCAACTTTCACAAAAGATGTCAATATCATTTATGAAAAGACTATTCACACTTTTATTAATTACTGTAAGCGCCTTATCTAAAGCGGAGGATGGCTACCAGCTATGGCTGCGTTATGAGCCAATCGCGCATCAGGAATTATTGGCAACCTATCAGGCAAAACTCAAAAGCATTTATCTCGCTGGCAACGACCCCACCTTTTCTGTCATTAAGAATGAGTTGTCGATTGGCCTGGAAGGAATGCTGGGCGCACCTCCCAAATTCTCAAATTCAAAGGAGGATAATTCGCTGATCATTGGCACAAACGACGAGGAGATCATAAAATCCACGTTTGAAAAGCAATTGAAGGAAGTGGGAAATGAAGGTTATCTCATCGCGACAAAAAAGATCAAGTCTAAAAACCATATTTTTATTGTTGCCAACTCTCCAATTGGCTGTCTGTACGGAACTTTCCACTTTTTACAGCTCCTTCAAACCAATCAATCTATTGGTGACCTTGCCATTTCCAGCGCTCCTAAAGTCAATATTCGCATCCTTAATCACTGGGATAACCTGGATAGAACCGTCGAACGGGGGTATGCAGGTTTTTCTATTTGGGACTGGCATAAGCTGCCAGATTATATTGATCCCAGGTATATTGATTATGCCCGGGCTAATGCTTCCGTAGGAATAAATGGGGCAGCTCTCACCAATGTGAATTCCAATGCATTAGTCCTTACACCAATGTGGCTGGAAAAAGTGAAAGCCTTAGCGGATGTGTTCAGGCCATATGGAATTAAAGTTTATTTAACAGCCCGGTTTAGTGCTCCATTAGAAATTGGAGGGCTCGATACTGCAGACCCTTTGGATGAAAGCGTGCAAAATTGGTGGAAAGATAAAGCAAAAGAAATTTATAACTATATTCCTGATTTTGGTGGATTTTTAGTAAAAGCAAATTCAGAAGGTCAACCAGGCCCTCAAAACTACAACAGAACACATGTTGATGGCGCTAACACTTTAGCAGATGCAGTAAAACCGTTTGGTGGTATTGTTATGTGGAGGGCTTTTGTGTATAGCGACGAAGAACCTGTGGATAGGGCCAGGCAAGCTTATCATGAGTTCGTACCCTATGATGGCAAATTCCGTGATAATATTTTAATCCAGGTCAAAAATGGGCCGATTGATTTTCAACCAAGAGAACCATTCCATCCTATGTTTGGCGCCATGCCAAAAACACCCCTCATGATGGAATTCCAAATAACACAGGAATACCTGGGCCAGGCTACGCAGCTCGTGTATCTCGCTCCTATGTACAGGGAATGCCTGGAATCTGACACCTACGCAAAAGGCCAAGGATCTTCCGTAGCAAAAGTAGTTGATGGAAGCCTGGACAATCATAAATTATCCGGAATGGCCGGCGTTTCCAACATCGGAAACGACCGAAACTGGACGGGGCACCTTTTTGGGCAGGCCAACTGGTACTGCTTTGGAAGGCTGGCGTGGGATCACACTCTCACGGCGGAGGAAATAGCTGAGGAATGGATTAGAATGACTTTTGGCAATGACAGCGACGTCGTGACCACCGTCGGCGATGTAATGAATGCATCCTGGGAGATTTCCGTGAAATACATGACTCCGCTGGGCTTGCATCATATCATGGGCCCCAGCCATCACTACGGACCAGGACCCTGGATTAAAGATATGCCAAGAGCTGACTGGACCTCGGTTTATTATCACAAAGCAGATTCAAAGGGAATTGGCTTCGACCGAACCGCTACTGGGAGCAATGCGCTGGAGCAATATCAACAGCCTGTGGCCGATAGTTTGTCATCATTGAAGACCTGTCCAGATGAACTATTGTTGTGGTTTCATCACCTGGATTGGGATTATAAGATGAAATCCGGAAATACCTTATGGGAGGAGCTTTGCTACCAATATTACAAGGGGGCTGATTCTGTAACCTGGATGCAAAAAGAATGGAATACACTGGAAGGAAAGGTGGATGATGAAAGGTTTAATCAGGTGAAAATGCTGCTGGGAATACAAAAGAAGGAAGCCAATTGGTGGCGCGATGCCTGCCTATTGTACTTCCAGACATTTTCCCATCGGCCCATCCCTGAAAACCTGCCAAAACCTGAATACACATTGGAATACTATGAGGGCCTGCGATTTCCTTATGCGCCCGGGATAAGGCCAGGATGGTAAATGAAAAAACCTGAACCTAAAATAGAACAAAAAAACGATGAATTTTCTCAATGATTTGTTCCGTATTGATGGGAAAGTAGCAGTGATAACCGGCGGTGGCGGTGTGCTGGCCGGGGAAATCGGAAGTGGTCTTTCCAAAGCAGGGGTCAAGATAGTAATGCTTGATATCAATGAAGATGCTGCCAAAAATGCTGCAGTAAAGATTACCGAACAGGGAGGGACGGCCATTGGGTTAAAAAACAATGTGCTTGACATGGATGACTTGAAAAGAGTGAGAGATGAAATACTCCGTCATTATGGAAAAATCGACATTCTTTTAAACGCGGCGGGTGGCAATATGCCGGGTGCAACGGTATTACCCCATCAAACCGTATTTGACTTAGATATTGAAGACCTGAACAAAGTTACTGCACTCAACTATAATGGTACGTTATTGCCATCCTTGGTTTTTGGTGAGGTGATGTCTAAGCAGCAATCAGGAAGCATTATCAATATTTCATCTATGGCGGCGACCCAGGCAATCACCCGGGTACTGGGGTATTCCACCGCGAAAGCTGCAGTTTCTAATCTAACCCTGTGGATGGCGGCAGAACTGGCGATGAAATTTGGCGACAAAATCCGCGTAAATGCGCTGGCTCCTGGATTTTTCATTGGAAACCAAAACAGGGCCTTGCTTCTAAACCCGGATGGCTCTTACACAGAACGAGGCCAACAGGTGATCAATAAAACGCCCATGCGGCGATTTGGTGAAGCCCACGAATTAATCGGCGCCGTTTTGTATTTAGTGAGCGATGCCGCCTCTTTTGTTACAGGGGTGGTTTTGCCGGTTGATGGTGGATTCAGTACCTTTAGTGGCGTATGATTTCAAGGTATGCCAAGGCCTAAAAAATGAATTGTTCTTTTATAATTTAATTAAAACATGGATAAAATATTAATGGAGCAAACCATGCGATGGTATGGCCCAAATGACCCGGTAAGCCTTCAGGATATCAGACAGGCAGGATGTACGGGAGTAGTTACTGCATTGCACCACATACCTGTAGGTGAAGTATGGGCGGTTGAAGAAATAAATAGGAGAAAAAAGGAAATAGAAGATGCTGGAATGACCTGGACAGTTATTGAAAGTCTACCAGTGCATGAGGACATTAAAAAGCAAACGGGAAATTTTCAATTGTATATTGAGAATTACAGGAAATCGTTGGTAAATGTGGGCATGTGCGGCTTGAAGGTGGTGACCTATAACTTTATGCCGATATTAGACTGGATGCGAACTGACCCCTTTTTTACTCTACCAAACGGAAGCAAAGCGCTTAAATTTGAAAAGTCAGCTTTTATCGCCTTCGATTTGTTCATTTTAAAAAGGCCGGGTGCGGATGCGGATTATACTGCCGAGGAAATTGAAAAAGCAAAAAGGCGGTACGCCTCTATGACAGCGGTTGAAAAGGAAACGCTTTACAACAATGCGCTACTTGGCCTGCCCGGGAGTGAAGAAAGGTTTACCGAAGAACAGATCCTAAAAGCCTTAAAGGCCTACGATCAAATTGATGCCAAAAAGCTAAAGGAACATTTGTTTTACTTTTTGAAAGAAGTGGTTCCGACGGCAGAAAAGGCCGAACTGAAAATGGCCATTCACCCTGACGACCCTCCCTACCCTATCCTCGGCCTGCCAAGAATAGTCAGCACCGCCCAGGATGCCAGGGAATTGATAAATGCCATGCCTTCTTCAGCTAATGGATTATGCTTTTGCACGGGCAGTTACGGCGTACGCCCAGACAACGATCTGGTAGCGATGGTAAAGGAATTTGGAGACAACATTCATTTCATTCACTTGCGAAATACCAAAAGGGATAGCGAAGGGAATTTCTTTGAAGCCAACCACCTGGACGGGGATTCGGATATGGTAGGTGTGGTTAGGGAATTGCTCCAGGTCATGCAAAAAAGAAAGGTCTCTTTGCCTGTGAGGCCCGACCACGGCCACCAGATGCTGGACGACCTTCGCAAGCAAACCTACCCGGGATATTCGGCGATTGGAAGATTGAAAGGCCTTGCCGAATTACGTGGCCTTGAATTGGGAATTGCCTCTATGATGCTACATTAGTTGTTTGGGTAGTCTCTGATTGCGATGTTAAACCCACACAATCAGAGACGACTCAATTTATCCTTTCCTCACGACACCAGGCTTCAGATCGATTAGTTCATCAGTCCTAACCGTTAATTCTTGATTTAGTGCTATTTCGTGTCCTATCTCAATATAATCATTATGAATAATAGCGTAGTAATTGATACTGCCCAATGGTAGAACAGGAATGCGGATGGATAAAATATCAATAATGGTTTCCTTAATGCGAGATGTATAGTAAATTCAATACCCAATTATTCATCAATGAAAAGAGACCGGAAATCAAAGGGACAAAAGAAGCTGATCATATGGGTGGTATTGCTCATTATAATTTTTCTCATGTATATGATTCTTTAATACTTTCCTTCATATTTTGAGTCCATATAAAACCCCCACTTTAATTTTTTAGGATCCACATCAATATCGAATTCCTAGCGCTGGAATTTCATATTTTTAAAAGAATAAAAATCAGCCGGGTTGGTCATATACCAATAAAGTATTTGAACCCAATATTGCCTGATACCTATTAGTTTAAAAAAATGCAAAAAAAAGGGAGGGGAGCTGTGGTTGCTCCCCAATAGAGTTCGCTTATGATTTACGGAGATTGGATTATTAGAAAAGAGTGACCCCTGTATGGAATCACAAGGCTGATGCAAAAGGGGAATCTGTTAATACCTTATCCCTTTTGGATAGATTATGGGTTAAATATAGCAACTTTCATAATCGATTGTGAATTGTATATTGCATCACTCTTTTTATTAATTTGCACTTTCTGCAAATTTGAACCGCATATTTATTTGAAAATATTAAATTTCACATATCCTGGAGTGAGAAAGTTAACCGCTTGGCAAAAGGCAAGAAAAAAAAGAACCTTATTTCACATGGTGTCTGCACGCCATGTTACGAGTTATATGTAAAAGGAAAAGTTGATTTATTTTAATTTGGTATAATGGAAACAGAGCATATTCAAGTAAAATTTCTAACGCAAATACGGGAAAAGCTGCCTAAAAACATGTCTTTGGCAGAAACCCTTGCCGAAGATTTACATATCAGTACAGACAGTGCCTACAGAAGAATAAGAGGCGAAACTAACCTTTCCATCGACGAGCTAAAGAGACTTTGCGTGAAGTATAAGATATCACTTGATTCCTTCCTGGCCGTAAGCAACGATACCGTTTTGTTCAATTACCGGGCAATCGAACCCGATCGGTTTGACTTTAACACGTACTTAAATTCTGTCATCGACAATCTTAAAACCATTCAAAGTTTTGAAGTGAGGGAGTTGATTTATGCAGCTAAAGATATCCCCCTTTTTTACCTGTTCATGTTTAAACGGCTGGCAACCTTCAAAATCTTCTTTTGGACAAAAAACATCCTGAAATTCAAAAGTCTGGAAGAAAAACCTTTTATGCCGGATTTTGTTCCGGAGGAAACGTTAACCCTTGCCAATAAAGTCTGGAAGAACTATATAAAAATCCCCTCCTCAGAGATCTGGAGTGAGGAAAGCATCAATGTGACTTTAAAGCAAATTGAGTTCTATTATGACAGCGGTCAATTTAAAAGCAAAAAAGACGCCTTAGAATTATGTGAAGACGTGTATGCGTTGATTGACCACATACAGCGACAAGCATCAAAAGGCTATAAATTTGATTTTGGTGAAAACCCGACGATCGACGAGCCCGACAATCCCTTTAACCTCTACCTCAATGAAGTGACCATCGCAGATAATTCAGTGATTTTCAGGATGGGGGATATTAAAGTTGTAAACCTGGCCCATAACGTGATCAACATTTTGACCACCACCGACCCAATATTTTGTGATTATACCTACTCCACGGTAAAAAACATCATTAACAATTCCATCCTTATAAGTGTAGCGTCAGAAAAAGAACGCACAAAGTTCTGTCAAATGATGAGGAGAAAAGTGGAATCGCTTATGAATAAAATCAAAGGATGAACATGTGTAAAACATACACTTAATTATTAGCGAAGCGAGTAAGAAACGGCTGTATTAGCATAACAATATCAATTTTTTAAGCAAAAACACCATTTATTTAAAAAATAAGGGTTCGATTTTGGCAATCCGTTGGAATTATTATAAATTCGCATTTTGTTTTTCTTAGTGTATAGTGTACAATTAATTTTTCATGCAAAAGCACATCCTAAGTCCAAATTTCTCTATTGATTGTGTCGTCTTTGGTTTTGATTCGGAAAGGCTCTATGTACTTTTGGTTGAAAGGACACTTATCGATACATCAGGAAATGTTCTCATTGACGACTACACCCTCCTTGGAAACCATGTGTTTAACGATGAGGATCTGGACGAAGCCGCACACAGGGTGCTGTTTAGTTTAACCGGTATTGAGAACATCTACCTTGAGCAGTTTGGCACATTTGGCCACCCGGAAAGGCTTAATCACCCAAAGGACAAGCTTTGGCTGGAAAGTATTAACCTGAATCCTGAAAACCGGGTTATCACAACGGCTTACTACTCCCTGCTTTATATCAATGACGTAAAACTCCGCCCGGGCGAGAGGAAACTCATATGGCACCCTGTAGATGAGCCCATCGATCTTGCATATGATCATAAAGAAATTATATCTTTGGCTCTCGAAGCCGTAAGGACTAAAATCAGAACTAATCCAATAGGCTTCGAACTCTTACCTACGAAATTCACGCTTAGTCAATTACAAAAGCTTTACGAGGAGATACTAGGCATATCATACGACAAGAGGAATTTCCGCAAGAAAATTTCGAGAATGAATTATTTGGTACCACTTAACGAAAAACAAAAAGGTGTGGCCCATAAGCCCGCACAACTTTTTATGTTCAGCAAGGACGTCTATCAAAAAACGAAAAAAGAGTTTTTAGACTTTATGGTTTAAGGAATTTAATTTTTAGCACATGAAACTTCATCTAATTGACATCCTGATCATCCTGGCTTACCTGGCCTCAACGGTGATAATCGGATTTGCCCTGAAAAAGAAGGCGCAGAAATCTAAACAGTCATATTTACTGGGAGGCAACCAGCTCCCCTGGTATATGCTCGGACTTTCCAATGCTTCGGGAATGTTTGATATCTCAGGTACGGTTTGGCTGGTAACGATATTGTTCGTTTATGGCGTAAAGAGTGTCTGGCTACCCTGGTTATGGCCGGTGTTTAACCAAATTTTTCTAATGGTTTTTCTGGCCATGTGGCTGCGTAGGTCTGGTGTTACCACAGGCGCGGAATGGATTGGAACCCGCTTTGGATTTGATAAAGGCGCTAAACTATCGCATATTATTGTGGTCATTTTTGCTATCATCATGGGACTTGGCTACCTGGCCTACGGATTCATAGGTATTGGGAAGTTTGTTGAAATTTTTGTTCCATGGGAGTTTTTAAGGCATTATATACCTTTTGACATCCCACTAGAATTTGTCCCACATTTCTACGGAATCGTATTTACATGTTTTGCTATCTTCTATTCATTGCTGGGAGGAATGCTAAGTATAGTGTGGGCCGATGTGATCCAATATTCCATTATGGCGGTTTCAGGGTTAGTAATTGGTATCATCGCGATGATAGCCGTTTCCGGCAATGCATTGGTGGTGCCAGACGGATGGCTGAGCCCGTTCTTTGGATGGAGCCTGAGCATGGACTGGACTGGGATTATCAATGAAGTCAATCAAAAAATCAGCGAAGACGGTTTCTCACTATTTACAGTATTTTTTATGATGATGGTTTTCAAAGGAATCCTGGTGAGTATGGCCGGTCCCGCCCCTACTTACGACATGCAGAAAATCCTTTCTACCAAATCAGAACGGGAAGCAGCCTTGATGAGTGGATCTGTTTCTGCGATTTTAATGCCTATCCGGTACTTCATGATCGCAGGCTTTGCCGTGCTCGGATTGCTTTTCTATAACCAACTGGATCTAATGGTGCCAGGCAAAGGGCTGGATTTTGAACAAATACTACCGTCCGCCATCAATCAATTTGTTCCGGTTGGCTTACTTGGACTGCTTTTGGCCGGTCTTCTGGCTGCGTTTATGTCCACCTTCGCGGGAACACTTAATGCAGCGCAGGCTTATGTGGTAAATGACATCTATCTGAAGTATATTAATCCGGAGGCAGAACAGAAAAAGGTACAAACCATTACGTACATTTCAGGACTCATCCTTGTTGCCGTTAGTATTTTCTTTGGCTTTTTCGCCAAGGATGTCAATGAAGTGCTGCAATGGATCGTGTCTTCACTTTACGGAGCCTATGTGGCAGCCAACGTGCTAAAGTGGTATTGGTGGAGGTTTAACTCCCAGGGTTTCTTCTGGGGAATGACCAGCGGTATCGCCATCGCATTGTTGCCAGGGCTATTTGGCTTCATATTTTCTTTCCAGGTAAACAACACTATCGTCGACTCCAAATTTACACAGGAAGAATATAAAGAATATGTAAGCAATATCCCATACGACGCTGACATCCAGCCATCATTCCAATTTGAATCGGCTGCCGAGGTCGATTCGGTGGAGGGATTGCATGCCTACATTTTGGGCATGCAGGAAAATTCATTTATCTACGGGGTCTCAGACCTTCACCCACTGTATTTCTTCCCATTCATCCTCTTGATTTCACTCGTTGGCGCCATTGCAGGGACGTACAGCAAGCCACCGACGGATGAAAAGGTATTGAAGGAATTTTACAAAAATGTACGCCCGTGGGGATTCTGGAAACCAATTCACGAAAAAGTGGTGGCCGATGACCCTACTTTTGAAGCAAACAAAAACTTCCGAAGAGACATGTTCAATGTGTTTATCGGCATCATCTGGCAAACGGCACTGGTAATATTCCCAATTTATCTCATTTTATTGGAAACCGTGCCTACGATCATCAGCGTTGCCATCGCAGCAGTTTGCACGATAATCCTGAAGAAGAACTGGTTTGATAAATTGCCTAAAGAAAAAACAACTAATAAATAAGACAATAAATGAAGTACGGTTATTTTGATGATTCGGAGAGAGAATATGTAATCACCGACCCAAAAACTCCATTTCCATGGATAAACTACCTGGGAAATCATGATTATTTCTCATTGGTCTCCAACACTGCCGGAGGCTACACTTTTTACAAAGATGCTAAGTTCAGAAGACTTACCAGGTACCGCTATAACAATGTGCCCATGGACAATGGCGGAAGGTATTTTTACATAAAGGACGGTGAAACTACGTGGTCACCAGGCTGGAAACCGGTTAAGACAAAACTAGATAAATACTCATGTAGACATGGCATGAGCTACTCCATTATAAACAGTGAAAAAAATGGAGTGGAAGCAGAGGCACTATTTTTCATTCCTCTTCATTTCCATGGGGAAATCCAGCGATTGAAACTTAAAAACAATGGCGACGAGAAAAAAAGTCTCAAGCTTTTCTCCTTCCAGGAATGGTGCCTCTGGAATGCGGAAGACGACATGACCAACTTCCAAAGGAATTTTTCTACCGGGGAAGTGGAAGTAAAAGACTCAGTGATCTATCACAAAACCGAATACAAAGAAAGAAGAAACCACTATGCCTTTTATTCGGTGAACACGCCGATCAACGGCTTTGATACTGATAGGGAATCATTTATTGGGTTATATAATGGTTTCGACAATCCGGATGTTGTGGCTGCCGGTAAACCAAAAAACACGATTGCTCACGGGTGGTCACCCATCGCTTCGCATTACATAGAGGTGGAATTAAATCCGGGTGAAGAAAAAGAATACATCTTTATGCTTGGGTATGTGGAGAATGAAGATGAGAAAAAGTGGGAAACAAAAGGGGTGATCAACAAAGAAAAAGCTTTGAAGATGATTGCTTCCTTTGACACATCTGATAAAGTAAAACATGCCTTCCAGGAATTAAAGGACTATTGGACAGAGCTGCTTTCTGCCTATGTCTTGAAAAGCTCAGACGACAAGCTGAACAGAATGGTGAATATCTGGAACCAATACCAGTGCATGGTTACCTTCAATATGTCAAGAAGCGCCTCGTTCTTTGAATCCGGTATTGGCCGCGGAATGGGATTCCGCGATTCTAACCAGGATCTCATCGGCTTTGTCCATCAAGTGCCTGAAAGAGCAAAAGAAAGAATTCTTGACATCGCAGCGACCCAGTTTGAGGATGGCTCTGCCTATCATCAGTACCAACCACTCACGAAACGTGGAAACAATGCTATTGGTGGTAATTTTAATGATGATCCACTTTGGCTAATCCTGTCAACAACAGCCTATATTAAGGAAACGGGAGATTTCTCGATTCTTGATGAGCAGGTTCCTTTTGATAATGACGAATCGAAAGCAAAAAGCCATTTTGAACACCTGAAGGCTTCTTTTTACCACGTGGTGAACAACCTGGGGCCGCACAAATTGCCATTAATTGGAAGGGCAGACTGGAATGACTGCCTTAACCTTAATTGCTTTTCTTCCAATCCAAATGAATCGTTTCAGACCACTGAAAATAAAAAAGGCGGAACGGCAGAATCAGTAATGATCGCCGGGCTGTTTGTGCTTTATGGTACCGATTTCATCAAGCTGTGCAAGACCATAGGAAAAGATGATGAGGCACGGGAGGCCCAGATCCACGTGGACAATATGATCAAGGCTGTCAATGAACACGGATGGGATGGCAAGTGGTTTGTCAGGGCGTACGACTTCTTTGGCAAGAAGGTGGGTAGTGATGAAAATGAAGAGGGTAAAATATTCATTGAGTCACAGGGCTTCTGTACCATGGCCGGTATTGGCGCACAGGATGGGAAGGCTAAGTTGGCCCTCGACTCTGTAAAGGAACGATTAGACTGCGAATACGGGATTGTACTTAACAACCCCGCATTTACTAAATACTATATTGAGTACGGCGAGATCTCCACGTATCCTGCGGGCTACAAGGAGAATGCAGGAATTTTCTGTCATAATAATCCATGGATTATGATTGGCGAGACTGTTATTGGAAGAGGTGACGAGGCATTTGATTACTACAAAAAAATCGCCCCGGCTTATCTTGAGGATATCAGCGACCTGCACAGAACAGAACCTTATGTGTATTCGCAAATGATTGCAGGTAAAGATGCTTTCAAACCCGGCGAAGCGAAGAACTCATGGCTTACTGGTACCGCAGCCTGGAACTATTATGCCATCACTCAATACATTCTTGGCATCCAGCCTGATTACAATGGCTTGATCGTGGAGCCGTGTATTCCTGCATCCTGGGACGGATTTAATGTGCAAAGGAAATTCAGAGGTGACATCTATAATATTAAAGTCGAAAACCCAAACCATGTATCAAAAGGTGTGGCCAAAGTGGTGATCGACGGAAAGGAACAGAGTTCCAATAAAATTGAACTGATCGGCGACGGCAAAGAACACTCTGTCACCGTTGTGATGGGATAAAATACTGAAAGAAGCCGGCAAGTCCGGCTTTTTTCTTAAACCCTGATCGCTTTGCCTCTCGGAGTGGATGATTTTTGCGTCCGCAAGTTAATTCCCTTATCTCATGGATGTTTTATTCCCTTAAAAATTCGCGATCAAAGTCTTTGTTTTGCTGAATGGCTTTGTTGATTTTAAAGACAATGGAATCAAGCTGCTTCACAGTTTTCTTCATATAATTAAAGATATTTCGCTCTTCTTCATTCAGTTTTTCATACTCCAGCAAATTGATCAATCCCAAAATGCTCGACACTGGTGACCGAAGAAGGTGGGCATTAATAAACGCATATTCGGCGAGCTGCTTATTTTTTTGTTCCAACACGATAGTACGTTCTTTTACACGCTCTTCCAATGTTTCATTCATTGCGCCAATTTCCTCTTTTTGCTGCGTGAGCTCTTCGTTTTGGTCTTTGATCTCCTTTTGCTGCTGTAGCAGAAGCTGATTTATTTCTGAGATCTGCTTCTTCTGACTTATGATGTCAGAAATATCCTCTGCTATAGTCAGCACTTTTACGATCTTGCCACCCTGATCAATGATCGGCGCAAATGTGGAACTCACGTGGATTTTCCTTTTATTGATCGACAACTCCATATCTGCCGACACTGAGTCCCCCCCAATTATCCTGTCCCATAACTTCAATAAGTTTGCATTTATAGTATTATCTTCATCAATCTTGGTCACTAGGTCCGTTCCTCTCATTCCAACTATTTCCTCTTCCTTCATTTCCAGATAGCTCAATGTTTTGGGTGTCAACCAGGTAATACGACCATTTCGATCAAATTCGACCATAAAAAAATTCTCCCTCAACGCCTTCAAGAGACTAAAATTTTCTGCTTCTTTTTCAGCCAAAAGATCCTGTGCCTTTGATACTTCAAAAACGTAATCCAGAAGCTTTTCCTGGTATTTTTTTAACTCTTTGTTTTTCAACTCTATAAAATCCCGCTGTGCAGAAATCTGTTCTTGTTGTTGCCTCAATTCGTCATTCGACATCTTTAATTCTTCCAGACTCATTTTTGACTCCAAATTTTTCTGTTCCAATTGTGCCATGGCAAATTCCACCTTCTCCTGGTTGATTTTATTGTGCCCGGACATGGACAGCAGCGCCGTGACGAAAAAAAACCAAAAGGTGGTCGACACAATTTTGAAAAGGAGATAATTCTCACGAAGGAAATCAAAAATTGCATGGGGTTCCATGGTCCTAAAAAGGACTGGCTCAATGATAAGAAACGCCAGCAAATTTACTAATAGCGAAGAAAAAAGCAGCCATCGTTCTTTCCGTATGTCAAAAACCAATACCGGTATTGCACTCAATGTGACGATTGCATAAGAATAAAAAATAATCCCCGCTGTATGTTCCTGGAAACCAATAACGGACGGAACGAAGAATGTTAGACAAGGAGCCATCGCAATGACGATCCTGGAAGCATTTACTAACCCCGCTTTGTTGAGAAGTAGCACAAGAACAAGTATCCCTGTCATCACAATCAAATTGACTGAACCAACACTCTTCCCGGCAAACAGCAAAGCAACCAAACAGAGTAATACCGACATTAATAGGATAAGTGAGATTTTATTAGCTAATATCACTCCGGCCGAACGATAATCCCTGGAATCATTGTCAACCCCTGTATGTATTGCTCTCTGCCATACTTTTCTGAATCCCATTTTGAATTATTTTAAATAAAATATGAGCCAGTAACTACTTAATTTAAATAAAATAAAGTAGGAATTCAATAATAAACACGAGTTAATGATCTGTATTTAACATACTATGTCGAGATGGAGCAATCATAAAGACTTTCCACTTTTCTAACATCTTCACCAAAAACAGGGAAATAAAGGCAACACTTACTCGGAAAAAATCCTATGACCCCGGGCAATCCAAAAAATAATTTATAAGTGGCTCATACCGTAAGAGTAGCAATATAAATTCATTATAAATGGTCAGCAACTGCCGGTTTCACACCACCAGAGAAAAAGTCAACCGGACAATTTTTAGTTTGACGTAAAACTTATCGCAACAACTGCTCGTTGTTAAAAAAACACAAAACAAAAATCTAAATGACCGAATTAGAACTATCCGATGAATTAATGTTTCTCATAGGCCAATTAGACAGGCTTGGAAACTACTACCTTAATCATTCTTTTGAAAAAAAGGGCTATCCCATCACCCGGGAACAATGGGTAATAATGAAAATTCTTTACGAAAAAAATGGAGTCTCACAGCAGGACCTTGCAGATGAACTCATGAAGAATAAAGCCAGTATAACAAGCCTTATTGAAAACATGGAAAAAAAGGGCATCGTCTCAAGAAAAATAAACAGCTTTGATAAGCGGAGCAAAACGGTATTTCTAACCGAAAAAGGAAAAGACCTACGAATGGAAATAGATGGGCACTTTCAAAAAATAACATCTGACTTTGTGAGTGAAATAGAAAGCTCGAACTTAAATCAAACAAAAGACACACTCGAAAAAATCCTTGACAACCTGGTTACATTGAAAAGAAAAAAAGTGCTTGTGGATCACTAATCAAGTGTGTAAAGTCCATTATCTGTTAATTTCGATTAAAAAACATTTTCATCCTCAAAATATTCCACTTTAGGAACAGGATTATAAAAGTGGTGCAGTAGTTTCTTCCATTCCTGGTATTCCGGTGATCTTCTAAATCCCTTTTGATGGTCTTCTAGTGTTTCCCAATGCACCATGAGCAAATACCTGTGCGGAGAATCCGCCGATCTTTTCAGCTGATGCGAAACATATCCCGGCATTTTTTTGATGTATTGCTGCGCCTCGCTAAAGGCCTTTTCAAATTCGTTTTCCTTTCCAATCGTTACGTTAAGAATTGCAATTTCCAGTATCATCTTTTACTCAATTATTTTGATCTTAATATCATTTTTTAGTTTTGTCTGCCCCTCCACTATTACCATGTCATTCCTATTAAAGTTCCCATCGACTTTTATTGTTCCCTTATTTTCTGAAATAACTGTGACAGGTGTTTTTTTGGCTATTCCCTGAGAAACTAAGTAGACAAAACTACTATCTGAATCTTTGATCAGGGACTGTGAAGGAACCAATAAGCCCTCCCTTTCATCTTTTATTGGGATAATTACTTTACAGGACATTCCTCCTCTCACCCAATCTGTAGAATTTACAAATTCAATATTTACAGCATACTTCATCGCAAAATCAACGTTCCGGGTAATGCTGGTAATTTCACCTCTCAGGCTTTCGTCAGGACGGGTGTCGGCGATAATTTCCACCGCCATGGCTTCCTTTAAATCAACGACATCAAATTCGCTCACGAAAAGGATGATTTTGCATTTTGACAGGTCAATGATCTCGGCTATCGGAACAGAAGGATTGATAAGCATCCCCTCTTTGACGTACATCTGATTTAAGAATCCTGAAACCGGCGAACGCACCCAGGTTTCGTTAAGGCGCTTCTCTGTAATGGCTTTTTTTACCTCAGCGTTCTCAAGCTGCGCCGCCACCTGGTCATATTGACTCTTTGGTACGGCGTTTTCTTCCTTCAAATTGTCAAGTCGACCCAAGCTCTTTTTTGCCAACTCGAAGTTTTGCTTATCCACTTTATATTCTGCCTGGATATAATCGTCCTCCGTTTTAATCAGCAATGCGTTGTGGCCAATGGACTCACCGTCTTTCGCAAATACTTTTGTCACCCTGCCCTGTACAGGCGCATTAAGCCGCAATTCCAGAATCGGTTTGATCACATCTTTAAAAACCAATTCCCTGCTTAAGGTGCCATATTGTACGGCTTCCACACGCACAGGAATCTCCTCTACCTTCCTTTCAGCAAATGCTATATTTAACTCCGTCTCCTGTTTGTTGTTCCTCAACACAAGGACAATTAAAACCAGCAGCAGGGTCGTAATCAATATATTCCAAAATGCTTTCATCTCAATTGAGCAGAACCTCCTTTAATTGACTGGCCATTTTTAGCACCGCAAGTTTGACAAGTAAATTATCATAGTAGGAATCCATGTATTCCATTTCTGCTGAAGCTACCTGGGCATTAGAATCCATCAACTCGGAAATACCGATCAGTTCATTTTCAAACATATCCTGCTTCCTTAAATTAATTCTCGTTTGTAGTTCCAGGTTTATTTTCTTTTCGGCTAACACCAGTTGCTTTATTTTCAAGTCTGCCATGAGACTTTGATATGACATCGCTACAAACTCATCATTTTGGGTTTTCGTTAGCTGTCGTTTTTGTCGTTCCACCTGATAACCCGAAATTTCCTTTGTATTTTTCATACCGTCCATGATTGGTATTTCCAGCGTCAGGCCAATTGTAGACGGGTTGTACCTATACTGGCCTTCTGAAAACGGACTAAACGCATCTCCTTGAGACATGGCCATTATATTTGCATAGACTTTTAACTCCGGAAGCTTTTGATGTTGGATAGATTTAATTTGTAACTCTCCAGCTTCCAGATCCTGTTCAATCAATTGAGCGTTTACATTTTGCTCCAAAAAAACTGAATCCGGAATATCAAAATCCAGAAGAGCCGAGTCCTTCAATACCGATATGTCCTTCGCTACCTCCATTCCCATTAAAAACTTCAGATAGTCCGTTTGCTTTTTAATTCCCGTCTGTAGTATTGCACTTTTTATTTCCAGTTGCTTTTTATTTAGTTCCATTTCTTCAAGATCTGTTTGGTACGCAGATTCATCCCCCACCCTGATCTTAACTATCTTGATAGCCTTGTCGAGGCGCTCCTCATTCACATTAATCGAATTTTCCTTTTCTGCATTTTTAAGGATTTCAATATAGGTTTTACTTACATCATAAATAAGATCCTCCTCCGCTTTCCTAAGCATCAATTCATTGGTTTTCAGGAGCGTTGTTTTTCCTTTTTTTGCTTCAAGGAAATCAGTATCCAATAATGTCTGCTCTACCAACAAGCCAAGCGAATAATTGTGCCGCAGGCCTAAAGGTACCGGATAGTTTCCTGTTGCTGTTCCTCCTGAAATGACACCACCCTCTTCCGGTGGAAAAAAATACACCGGCACATCAAATGGATAGTTGAAATACTCTGCCCTGGCTCTAATCCGTGGGAGGTATTTACTGGAATTGATACTAAATTTGAGTGTATTTAATTCATTGTCATATTGTTGGTTTTTTATCGAATAGGCGTTTGAAAGCGCTTCCTGCAAACAATCTTTTAGACTCATTTCTGCTTGACCAAATGTCGGAACAAACGGAATTATGAAAAGAATGAACAAACAAGCAGACAACTTCATTTTTTTGGAGGTAAGGGTATAAGCGCCGAAACTCTTTTTATATAACCTTCATATTCAGGTCTTTTTTCTCTATGCCTTCTATCCATCATGGGCACACTTATAAACACAAATAATATGAGCATGACAAGAAACCCAATTCCAGTCCACCAACCTTCGCTGTAACCTGTTGAAAAAACAAACAAGAACAAGCCCAGCCAAAAGCTAGTCTCCCCAAAATAGTTTGGATGCCGGGAGTATGCCCAAATGCCGGTCTGCATCAACCCGGCCTTGTTTTTCTTTTTAAATTTTTTGAGTTGTTCGTCCGCTATCGTTTCAATCAATATTGCCCCGATCGTAACAAGAGACGCAACCAAATCCAAAAATCCCAAAGGCGCATTACTTCGCATGGTGTAAACTAGCGGAAGGCAACCTAAAAACACCATGATTGTCGGGAAATAGTGGATTCCTAAAAAACTTACCGGCCAGTAAAGCTTACCCATCCGGGATGCAATTCGCTCATATCGCCAATCTTCATGTTGCAGCCCCTGCCACCCCCGCGCCCAGTTGGCTGTAAGGCGGACCGCCCAAAGACTAACTAACGTCAACAGGACTATCTGCCTGAATAGGTTTGCTTCATTTGGCGATACCCACATCCAGAACAAAGCGATAAATGGTGGGACCACACTCCAGTAGGGATCATACAAACTGGAGTTTTTAAAAACCACGCTGTATATAAA
>JBNLGG010000068.1:0-20647 GCA_050305935.1 Cyclobacteriaceae bacterium
GGAATTGACAAATAATGCACAATGGTATGCAAAACCTGCCCGTCCTCTAACAATAGTGCTACAGACCTTGCGAAGCCAACAAGTAAGGCTGTGGTCGTTAATTCAGTGGCTCCCTCGGCAAAATACTTGGCTGCATCATTTATGTTAATCCGCGCAACAATGGCTACAATTACCGACAAACCGAAAAACACCCCTCCTAATTCTATCAAATACCAGCCCCAACCGGAAAGTTCTGATATTCCATACACGATGAGGGCAAGTGCCGCAACGGTTATTAATAGTATCACTTTATGAAGGCCAGTCAATTCAGGGTATTCATATACCTCAGAGTGTGAGACATTTTCTTGAATATTTTTTTGCCAGACGTTCTTCGTGTATTTTTTTACATGTAAAAACCCAACTATGAAGAATGGGATAAACATGACCAACCTAAACCAAATTCCGGAAGTCGGTTTTACTTCTGCAATATCCTGGGCAATCATCACTGTGAAGGGGTTGATGGTAGCCGTACCATAACCGATCCCATAACCTACTACCATGATTGCAACAGCAGACAGTGCATCCAGTTTTAAGGCCGCACACAATACTATCAATACTGAAATAAAAGGCAGGTATTCTTCAGCCATTCCAAGCGTGCTTGATCCAACCGCAAAGACAAACATTCCGGCTAAAATCAGGATCTGAGGCTTTGAGCCAAACTTGTTGAGTAATTTGCCCAGCATCGCGTCGATGACCCCGGTGGATTTTACTACTGAAAGCGCTCCTCCGATGATAAATATAAAAAAGATAATCGCCTGGCTGTCTGCAAAAGCCCTGGGCAATACGGTAAATAATTCCCAAGGCTCCAGGTATTCTTTTTCCAATGAATGAAAAGTTCCCGGGATTACTTTTTGTTTATGATGCTCTTCTATGGTATCAAACGTGCCAGACGGTAAAACATAGGTCATTAACAAACCCAGAACCATCATAAAAAACAGTAAAACAAGCGTATTTGGAACTTTTAATTTCATAATCAACCCATTAATTCTGATATCACTTCTTGTATTTTACCAAACTGAAGAACTTTAATTTGCCGCTTTTGATTTTGAGGCAGCTTACTGAATTTAGAAATAACAATGTTTTTAAATCCCAGCTTCTCAGCTTCAGCTATTCTCGACTCAATTTTATTAACCGCCCGCACTTCGCCACTTAACCCCACTTCCGCGGCAAAACAATACTCTGTTGGAATTTCTATTTCATTAAAAGAGGAGATTACCGACATCGCCACGGATAAATCAATCGCCGGATCATCGATTTTCAACCCTCCCGCAATATTTAAAAATACATCCTGTATTCCCAACCGGAATCCTGCCCGTTTTTCCAGCACGGCAAGGAGCATATTCAACCTTTTTAAATCAAACCCTGTGCTCACTCGTTGTGGCGTCCCATAAGTGGCCGAACTTACAAGGGATTGAATTTCGATCAGTAAGGGCCGGTTTCCTTCCATGCTGGCACCAATCGCCACTCCACTACTGTATGAATCGCGCTGGGAAATTAATATTTCCGATGGATTGACTACTTGCCTCAATCCGTTCGATTGCATTTCATAGATCCCTAATTCGGACGTCGACCCGAACCGATTTTTAGTAGTCCTTAGAATCCGGTAGGCATGATGACGGTCTCCTTCGAATAAAATAACGGTGTCAACCATATGTTCCAGGACTTTTGGACCGGCAATGCTGCCGTCTTTTGTAATGTGCCCTATGATGAAAACAGGTATGGAAGACTGCTTGGCATATTTCATTAAAATCCCGGTACAATGCCTTACTTGCGATATACTGCCTGGCGCTGCGTCAAGTGCATCAGAATAAATTGTTTGTATGGAATCAATGATCAAAATATCAGGCTTGATCTGACTGATCTGATCAAATATTTTTTCCAGTGATGTCTCGGCGTATAAAAACAACTTTTCAGAAGAGCCATTCATCCGGTCTGCCCGCATCTTGATCTGGTGGAGGCTTTCCTCGCCGGATACGTAGAGGATTTTTTCGTAGTTCAGTTGCAGGGAAACCTGTAAAAGCAAAGTAGATTTCCCTATTCCCGGTTCTCCTCCAATAAGGACCAACGAGCCATTTACCACTCCGCCACCAAGCACCCTGTCGAGCTCGGTGTCACCGGAATTAATGCGTTGTTCTCCGTTGGAAGTAATTTCAGCAAGTTTAAGCGGTTTGCTTTTTTCGGCCTCAATATTCAGGGGAGGGCTCCATGGTTTTTCCTTATCGGATGCGACGACCTCCTCCACGTAGGAATTCCATTCACCACAGTGTGGGCATTTACCGACCCACTTTGCCGATTCGGCGCCGCAGGCCTGACAAAAAAAAGCTGTTTTCTTTTTCGCCATTTTATTTGATATCGATTGGACGAGTGAGTTTACACGCAAATCACCTGAGTGATAAGAAGGATGAGTTCCTTAGGCCTGCTCAGCTTGCCCGCTAAAAAGTCAGGCTCCGAAGATACGGATAATGACAAAACTTTTATTTCTTTTTTAAGGCAATTAAAAGTTTTGATTTTTTGAGAAGAAAGTTCCTGTCAATTTTTAGGCTACTCGCTGATTTTGTTGAGAACCCCCCGGACCAATTCTGATTCAAAGCCTCGCCCGATGAGGAACAAGGCTACTTTGCTTTTTCGTTGGAACAAATTTTTGTCTTTTAGGGATTTGAATTTTTGATGAGCCAGTTGTTCAAGAGCTTCCAGGTAGGCTTGCCCCTCGATCTCCATCAGCCCATTCTGAATATCCTCATCCGATAACTGGCGCATTTTCAATTCTCTTTTAATCTTATGCTTGCCCCATTTTTTAGTGCGGAATTTCCCACCGGCATAGGCCCTCGCAAATCGTGCATCATCCACAAATCCTTCCTTCTTCATCTCCTCGACGATTTGCCTGGCCATTTGTTCTTCAACACCCAGCGAATTTAATTTGTCTTTTACTTCTTTGACGGCCCTTTCACGGTAAGCGCAAAATTTTGCAATTTTTGATCGGATTGAGTTTAGGGATTGGTTGATCATCTATTAAAATACAACTAAATATATTTCATTAAAAAACACTGAACAGATACAGTGAGATTATTAATGATAGTAAAAATTCAGTCAATTGGAAAATTTATTAGACAAATATTGTCGAAATAAATGATGTAAATAAAGCCGCTTTACTAAAGTTCAAAATTGATGCCTTTCTCTAACAGTTCTTTGTATTTCTCCCGATCAAACTTATAGAGGAAAGCTCCTTTTTTAGAAGTCGTCTTATCCTTTTTATCCAATTTATTTAGCAATCCAAAGCTTAGAATTTTCTTTCTGAAGTTTCTGTCGTCTAAGGGATGCTGGTAAATCTCCTGATAGAGTTTTATCAATTTAGGCAGTGTAAAATGTTTAGGAAGCAATTCAAATCCAATCGGTCTTCTCCTTGAAGTTATCTGCAATTGATTGAGAGCATCTTTTACCATTTGGTTATGATCAAGAACCAAATCGGGCACTTCATTTATATTAAACCATTTTGCCCCAAATGACTCCACCAGTTCCTTATCGTGTTCATCCAGGCGGATTAAACTATAGTATGCAATGGAGATCACCCGGTCACCCGGATCGCGGTCAACGTCTGTGTAACATTTTAACTGCTCTAAAAACACGTTGGAAATTCCAGTGAGTTCGTTGAGTATGCGATTGGCTGAAGTTCTGGCATTTTCGTCCGGGCGGACAAAACTTCCTATCAGAGACCACAGACCACTGAAAGGCTCTACCAATCTCTTGAATAAAAGAACTTTTAGTTTTTCTTCTTTGGGGTGAAACCCAAAGATGATGTTATCAACAGCAATAAGAATGGGTTCCGTTTCTCCATAAAATTTATCAGAAATCTTTAAAGAGTGTGGATTCATATTTATTCCTAAAAGTAAAAGTTGACTAACATGATAGGCACAATATACGATTAAGAATTTTTAATAAGTAATCGACTCACCCGGCTTAAAATTTACATGTTGCTCTATTCCTGCATTAACCCCACACTTCTCAGATCATCCCAATACCCGGGATAGGATTTATTAACAACAGAGGGGTTAAGAATTTTGACATCTGTCTTCATGGCCAGAGGAGCGAAAGCCATGGCCATGCGATGGTCGTCATAGGTCTCAATAGTGATGTTTTTCAGAGCAGAAATATTTTCAGTCGAAGGAATAAGCCTCCAATGATGCAGATCGATCTCTTCCAGCCTGCCTCCAAATTTTCCCAGTTCATTTTGCAGAGCAGCAATCCGATCGGTTTCTTTTATTTTCAAGCTTTCAAGGCCAGTCATCTCGCAGGCTATTCCCTGTGCTGCCAACGCCACACAAACTGTCTGTGCAAGATCCGGACAATGGGAAAAATCAATGTGATTGATGGTTGAGGCATCTTTTTTTGTCAACCTAACACCATCTCCCTCAAAGGTGGCTTTTACACCAATTTTTTCCATAATACCCACAATTGCCTTATCACCCTGAAGCGAGTCTTCCCGCAATCCCAATAGCTTGATATCTGCCTGATTTGCCAAGGCAACAAAACTAAACCAGTAGCTTGCACCTGACCAGTCTGACTCAATTACATAGGATGACTCTTTATATCCCTTTGGACTGATCGTAATAATATTCCCCTCAAAACTAACCTCCGCTCCAAATTTCCGCATAAGCGCCAAGGTCATCTCGATATAAGGCCTGCTGCCTATTTTACCTGTAAGCTCAATGGTCAATCCCTCAGGCAACCGGGGAGCGACCATACAAAGTGCCGAAATATACTGGCTACTTACATCGCCTTGTACTTTTATTTGTCGTGTCTGTTGTTTTTCGAAACCAATAATTCGATGGGGAGGAAAACCTTCTTGTTTCAGGTACTGGATTTCAACACCCAATTCCCTTAATGCATCGACCAGGATTTTAATGGGACGCTGCTGCATTCTTTCGGTTCCAGTAAGTGTTTTTTGCATTCCATTTATGGCAGCAAAAGCCGTAAGGAACCGCATCGTGGTTCCTGCATCCAGGACATCCCAAATGTCTGTTTCAGAGGCAAGTAGCCTCATCATCGTTTGCGTATCCCTTGCCTCTGAAAGGTTACCCAGAAGGCCACTACTGGAAGCAAGGGCATTGATAATAAGCGCCCGGTTACTTTCACTTTTGGAGGAAACTAATTTTATATCTGCTTTTCTAAGGTTCTCCTGGTGTTTTATCAGAACAAATTGGCTTGACTCCATGTGCATTTTTTTGACGAAATTTAATCTTCTTGAAGATATGTTGTAATATTTTATTAAAATATAGAACTATTTTTATATATTTATGGTTGATTTAAAATCTTCAACAACCAAATCACGTTTATCCGGTTAATAATTTTACAACTTTTAAGATCAACCAAATGAATAAATTATTTACATTTTCATCGCTCCTTGTTTCCGGTGTGCTTTTAGGCTCAATCGCTGGCAGATTCACCAATAGTGAAACTTTCAAAATCAAAAGACCCAACATTGCAAACAACATCAAGAGCGTAAAAGACTTTATCAGTAAGAACAATGACGAGGATGAGTACGATCAGTACTTCATTTAGCCTACCAGTTGATTGTAAGCCAAAAAAGATTCCTCCATTTCTTCCCTCGACAAGTCGATATTAAACTGGCAGCTTCCTATTTCCTTTAATAGTGAAGCTTTCACTTTGTTGTTTTCATTTTTCTTGTCCTGAAGTGTCAAAGACAAAATCTCTTCAAAATATGTCGGATCTATGATTGTTAAATCGTACAAGCGATCTATGTATTGGTAGATCTCACCAAACTCATCTTCGGTCAATCCGCACTTCGATTTGGACAGCCAGGCCTCGCAGACCATCCCTATTGCAATAGCCTCCCCGTGGAGGATTCTGTTTCCCCGATTCAGGAAAAACGTTTCTACTGCGTGACCAAGCGTATGGCCAAAGTTCAGGATTTTCCGCAGACCTCGCTCTTGTGGGTCTTCCGTCACAACTTTTCCTTTAATTGCCACCGAGTGAGACAATATATCTTCCCAATCCTGATCGCTCAATGGAACATTTTTAAGTTCGTTGAACTTAGGTCGATCGGCAATGAGACAGTGCTTGATCACTTCAGCAAAGCCGGATCGCAATTCCCTATGGTCAAGGGTACTTAAAAATTTAGGGCAAATAAACACCCTGAGCGGTTCCTGAAATACACCAATGTGATTTTTATACCCCTTAAAATCGATGCCCAGTTTACCTCCCACGCTTGCATCAACCTGGGCAAGTAAGGTCGTTGGAATGTTGACAAATGGAATCCCTCTTTTATATGTGGCAGCACAAAAGCCACCCATGTCGCCGATAACTCCCCCGCCTAGGTTGATCAGCAGTGACTTTCTGTCAAATGCATTTTCGGTAAGGGTGTCCCAGATATCAACGCAAGTTTCCAGGTGCTTTTGCTCCTCGCCACTCTTAATTTCTATCAGGACAACTCCCTTCGGGAGGTATTCCTGCACTACCGGAAGGCAGTATTTTCTTGTATTCTCATCAACCAACACTGCAGCTTTTGAAAAGGAATGCTCCTTAAAAAAATGCTGCAGTTCTTCCTCTACATTTTTACTTATAATAACATCGGATGGGATACTCACACTACTTTCTCAATAGGGTTATTCATAATGTACTCCTGCCGTCTGATCGAAGCATCGTGGATCACCTTGAACAACTCTGCCATAAATTCCGGATTCAGGTTTAGCTTCTCAGCCCAGTTCCGTCGGGTGTCTGAAATTTCCTTCCACCTGTCTTTTTGGAATACAGTAACGTTGTTCCTTTTCTTATAAAACCCGATCTCATCCACAATCTTCATCCTGGCAGCGATGGTCTCATACAGGTCTTTGTCCAAGTGATCAATTTGCTGCCTCAATTCTTCCAGATGTGTGATGAACTCGATATCCTCAGAGGTAGGTTTTCTGTACTTAATGTTTTTAAGGATGTTTCCTAACGAAGTAGGAGTTACCTGCTGGGAAGCGTCACTCCAGGCATTGTCAGGATCGCGATGGGATTCAATGATCAATCCATCGTAGTCAAGGTCGATTGCCTTTTGTGATATTTCAAATATCAAATCCCTGGTTCCACAAATATGGCTTGGGTCACCAATCAATGGCAACTGAGGAAGTTGATTCTTTAGCTCGATAGCAATTTGCCACATGGGCAGGTTTCTATATCGCGTCTTTTGGAAAGAGGAGAACCCACGGTGAATGGCACCTAATTTTGTAATGCCTACATTGCTTATTCTTTCCAATGCTCCGATCCATAGAGCCAAATCAGGGTTGATTGGGTTTTTGACCAGCACAGGAACATCAGCCCCTCGAAGAGACTCGGCAATTTCCTGAACGGTGAATGGGTTCACGGTCGATCTCGCCCCAATCCACAGAATATCTATATCATGTTTTAATGCTGCCTCGACGTGTGCAGGATTGCCTACCTCAGTAGCAAAATATAAACCTGTCTCTTTTTTTACGGTTTGTGCCCATTTCAAAGCTTCCACGCCTATCCCTTCAAAATTGTTGGGACGTGTTCGCGGTTTCCAGACACCTCCCCTGATGACCTTAATTCCCTGTTCCTTCAATTGTATGGCCGTGTCGAGTAACTGCTCTTCAGTTTCTGCACTGCAAGGCCCCGCAATGATCAGCGGCTTTTCCAGGCCCATGCCCCATCCTTCTAAACTTTCTATTTTCATTATTGCTATATTTCTTTTGCTAAATTTTTAAATTGGATCACCTTAAAAAATGGGTGAATGTATTAGATGCAGTATGGAAAAAAACAATAAAACGATCTCATTTGAAGACACCTCCAAAGCCTTTTCCTATAAAACTGACCGCCAACTAAAAAAGAGTTATTTATTGTTTGCATCGATTAATAATAGGCTCCTGACAAAATTGGGTACAAATATCGTGAAATTAGCCCTTAAAATAAAAGTTCCGATTAAAGGAATTATCAGAAATAACCTCTTCCAGCAATTTTGCGGTGGCGAGTCCATTGAAGAATGCATGAAAACAGTCGATTTGCTGTCGCAATATAAAGTGGGCGCTATCCTGGATTATGCCGTTGAAGGCGAGGACACGCAAGAAGATCATGACAAAACGGTGCTTGAAATAAAGCGGACAATTGCCCAGGCAAAAACCCATCGCAACATTCCCTTCAGTGTTTTTAAGCCGACAGGAATTGCCTCCATTGAATTATTAAAAAAAATCCATGCGAATGAATCCCTCAGTAAAAAAGAAATAGCTGAATATGATCGAGTAAAAAAGCGCTTTTACGAACTTGGTAAAACGGCATTTGAACATAAAGTCCGTTTGTTTATTGACAGCGAAGATAGCTGGATTCAAAACCCGATCGACGAGCTGGCCCATCAGATGATGGAAGAATTCAATACGGCAAAGGCATATATTTTTAACACCTACCAAATGTACCGCAAAGGCATGCTCCAAAACATGAAGGATATCGTCGAACATGCGAGAGGTAAATTTATCGTTGGAGCGAAATTAGTGAGGGGTGCTTATATGGAAAAAGAACGTGAACGAGCGGAAGCGATGGGCTACGAAGACCCCATCCTACCAACCAAAAAAGATACTGATAAACAGTACGATGATGCACTCACCTTTTGTGTAGAAAATATAGAACACATCCACTTCTGTTGTGGTTCACATAATGAAAATTCAAACCGTCACCTGGTGGAACTGTTAAAAAAGCACACCATCAATCCTAACGATGAGCGTGTATTTTTTGCGCAATTATTCGGAATGAGCGACAACATATCTTTTAACCTGTCGGATGCCGGGTACAATGCGGTGAAATATTTACCCTATGGCCCCGTGGAAACTGTCATGCCTTACCTGATGAGAAGAGCTGAGGAAAACACTTCCATCGCCGGACAAAGTTCACGCGAATTGATGCTAATCAAAAAGGAATTGAGGAGGAGGAAAGGGCAAAGGGCAGAGAGCTTAGAGCGAAGGGTGTTACCCTAATCATTCACCCTCTACTAAAAATCGGCCAACATTTCTTCATTAGGCATTTATCCTCTATTTTTGCACCTCAAAATTTGAAGGTCGTATGCAATTAAGTGAACAAGAACTCCAACGAAGAGAAGATAAAGCCCAACTCGAACAACTTGGGATCAATCCTTATCCATCAGAAACTTTCGAGGTGAATGTCACCACCAAGGACATTCATCAAAACTACGAAAAGGCCAAGACCGATTACAAAAACATCAGCATTGCCGGCCGACTGATGAGCAGGAGGATTATGGGATCCGCTTCGTTCGCCGAATTGCAAGACGCTGCTGGTAGAATTCAAATTTACATTCGTCGGGATGATATTTGCCCAGGTGAGGATAAAACCATGTACAACACAGTTTTCAAAAAACTGATGGGCATCGGTGATATCATCGGCATCAAAGGATATGTATTTACCACCCAGGTAGGCGAGATCTCAATCCATGTGACGGAATTAAAACTCCTGTCCAAGTCTCTTAAACCCCTTCCAATTGTGAAGGAGACGACTGATGAACAGGGAAATGTAGTGCAACACGATGCCTTCAAAGATCCCGAACAACGATATCGACAGCGATATGTGGACCTGATTGTAAATCCAGAAGTACGTGAGGTTTTTAAAAAACGAACCAAACTGGTCAATTCCATTCGTCAATACTTGTCCGACAGGGGCTATCTGGAAGTAGAAACGCCTATTCTACAGCCATTGTACGGAGGGGCTGCGGCACGGCCATTTACTACCCATCACAATACACTGGACATGAAGCTCTATTTGCGTATTGCTAATGAACTTTATTTAAAAAGATTGATAGTAGGCGGGTATGATGGGGTCTTTGAATTTGCAAAAGACTTCCGAAATGAAGGGATGTCGCGTTTCCACAATCCTGAATTCACACAAGTAGAGCTATACGTAGCATACAAAGACTACGAGTGGATGATGGACCTGATGGAAGAGATGATCGAGAAGGCAGCCATCGACATGCACGGCACGACGGAGATTCAAGTGGGAAAAAATACCATCAATTTCCAGCGACCCTGGAAGCGGTTTACCATGTATGAAGCCATTGGGCACTTTACAGGAATTGATATATCTGAAATGGATGAAGCACAGCTTCGCGAAACTGCTGCTAAGCTCCATGTACCGGTCGATGAATCCATGGGCAAAGGAAAACTCATTGACGAAATATTCGGAGAAAAGTGTGAAGGCAACCTGATCCAACCCACTTTTATTACAGACTACCCGGTGGAAATGTCCCCATTGGCAAAAAAGCACCGGTCGAAAGAAGGATTGGTGGAGCGATTCGAAGTGATCTGTAATGGTAAAGAAATCTGTAACTCCTTTTCCGAATTAAATGACCCAATTGATCAGCGTCAGCGATTTGAAGAACAAATTGAGTTAGGAAAACGAGGTGATGAGGAAGCGATGGTGCTGGATGAAGACTTCCTTAGAGCGCTTGAATATGGCATGCCTCCCACCGCCGGAATCGGAATTGGTATCGACCGCCTGTCCATGATCATGACCAACCAGGGATCTATCCAGGATGTTCTTTTCTTCCCACAGATGAAACCAGAGAAGAAGGCTACAATGGTGGATATAGCTGGGGAACTCGAAAAAATAGGAGTTCGAACTGATTTGATACCGTTGATTAAAAATCTGGGAATCGACACCCTTGCAAAACTCAAAGAACAAAAAGCCGGAAAACTTCACAATGACCTGTGCGGACTTCGCAAAAAAATGAAGCTGGAAATAGAAAATCCAAGCATCGATGAAGTGAAAGGGTGGCTGGGGTAAACTGCAACCAAGGTCCCACCACCAAGTTCTGTCCCCTGACAGAACTTTCAACCGGCTTGAATGGTGGTGTAATTTGATGACCTGTCAGGGGACAGGTCATGGAGTTGGGTCAACCTGGAGGAATCCTAAAAATTGATAGCTACAACTTAGTAGACATGACCACTTCTGGGTCTTTTGAATTCATTGGCTTGGAAGATGATGGCTCTGAGGTACCAATAACAGAAGGTAAATTCTATTTACCAATTGAATAAAACCCATCCATTTTTTAAAAAAAAGCTGTAGACATACTCAATACTGTCAGGGGTCGTAACCCCGTGGCGTCAGATTAGAATCAAGCCGATCTATTAAATGTCTGTCCTTTCTTTTGTAATTTCAAAGTGTGAACGAACAAGATATCTACTATCAGAAGCGTGCTCTTGAATATGAACTCGTCTATGAAAAACCTGAGAGACAAGAAGATCTCGCAAGGATTAAAGGGTTTTTAGCAAATCAATTCCTCAACAAATCCATCCTGGAAATTGCCTGTGGAACAGGATACTGGACTCAAGTCCTTTCCGTGCAAGCTAAATCAATTTACGCCTTTGACATACATTCCGAATTAATCCAAATTGCGCAAGCCAAAAAACACACGCGAAATAATGTTCAGTTTGAAGTAATGGATTTGTGGAAACTGGAGTCCCTACCATCTACCTTCGACGGCTTATTTGGAGGGTTTATATGGTCGCACATTCCAAAAGAAAATCTCGCATTGTTTTTAGAGACAGTCTTCTCAAAACTACAGCAAAATTCTGAAGTCATTTTCCTGGACAATAAATATGTAGCTGGAAGTAGCAGTCCGATTGGTCGAAAGGATGAAAATGGCAACACCTATCAAATTAGAAAATTGAAGTCTGGGGAATCTTTCGAAGTGTTAAAGAACTTTCCTGTACGCGATGATTTGGTGAAAGTGATAGGTAATGATGGTAAGGACTTCGAATGGATAGAATACAACTACTATTGGATCGCAAAATTCAAAATCAAATAAGTAATAATAAGTTGCAATTACCAAGTTCTGTCCCCTGACAGAACTTTTGAATGATGGTACGATTTGATGACCTGTCGGGGGGACAGGTTAGGGAGTATTTGAGTCAGCCGTTAATTCCCAAAAGGTATTTTTCTTCCCTCCTCATACACCCAAATATCCCGTTTTGATTGCTCAAACTTTCGGTTGTCTAAGGGGTTAAATTCATATTTGACCACCATACATGGAGAACGATCCTGATTGAAAAAATTAATATACACATCCACTTTTTCCACCATATCAAATGCCAGACCGCCATACTTCTGGCACTCACGGATGAATAACAGATATTTGTCCCAATCCGTCACGTCCTTCCTGGATCGCCCTTTTTCCGACATGTTTTTTAAAAAAAGACCATTGGGTTTTTCTGGGGGGCCTTCTTCCATATCCCAGGATAAACCTGATTTTAACGTGATCCTGAATTGATCGCTTATCTTGCTCGTATCGCAATGGCTTTTTACTTCGGGAAGATTTCTATAATCGACATAGGTTTTTAGCTTCAGAAGCATTCGCCATGTTTCGATATAGGTCGCCGTAATATCTGCGTCTTCGTGAAAAGATTCTACTTTCTGTTTCTCTTCTTCCGTAAGATTCTCTTCCTGGGCCACTGCACCAACATAGATCAGGCAGCAAAAGAAGCCAATAGATGTAACTTTAAAATAACCTTTAATCGGATGGAGTCCACTTAGAATCATAGCTATGATATTACGAAATTTTAGGTGGAGGTCATAGAGGAAGAAAACATTAACTTTGGATGTAAGCGAATTTCATTTTTTATAACATGTAAACCCCACCTTTTTTTAACCGAATATCTAAATACAGGCTTGATAGAAAAAATGGACAAGATAGAATTCACTATATTAAACAAATGAAATTTTTATGAACCATCTCAAAATCTTTTGGATTGTTCTGGTGTTCCTGTCAATATTGTGCTGTAAATCCAAAAATGATGCGGGGAATTATTGTATGGCTTGGAAGGTGGAAAAACACCTTAAAAAGATGATCAATACGATGAAATTTAATTCAATCAATAGGGATGAAATTGAGTGGGAAGAATTTGAAGATGCTGTATATAAAAAAGCTTCTGGCGCAAGGACAATTGAAGATGGTTATCCTGCCGTTAAACTCGCTTTAGATTTATTAGGAGATCACCACAGCATTTATATAAAGGAGAATGGAGCGTTTATATTGGGAGAAAGGAAGCCTTGCGAAAGGTTTGAGGTTTCAAAATCCGAACCCCTTTCTGATATAGGATACATTGAAATTGGAACATTTAACGGAATGGGAGACAATGCAAAAGAATTTGCGCAAAATATTCAGGACGAAATACGAAAACAAGACAATGTTAAACTGAAAGGTTGGATCATTGATCTGAGAAATAATATGGGGGGCAATATGTGGCCAATGGTCTTGGGTATAAGTCCTCTCCTTGACTCCGATAGACCCGTATATTTCAGTTCAAAGAAAGAATTTGATGACTCGAATAAAAAATGTCATGCGTGGAAATGTGCCAACGGTGAAATCCGTTTTAACTTTTTCCAAAGGTTTAAAATTGAAGATTCGTACGAAAGTCCTTACCCACCAAAGAAAATTGCAGTACTCATTAGCAATTGGACTATGAGTGCTGGAGAAGCGGTTGCTGTGGCGCTAAAGGGGAACGTGAGTACCCGGTTTTTTGGTATGCCTACTTGCGGATTAACTACAGCCAACAACCAGTTTAAACTTCCGGATGGGGCAAAGCTTTTGTTGAGTGTTTGCTATTTTGTAGACAGGAATAAAAATGTTTATACAAAATCAATTCAACCTGATGAAATAAATGTCGATCCAAGATTGGCAATTGAATCTGCGATTCATTGGATAAATAATTCATCATTGCAACGAGGGTTTTAACAAAGTGGACAGTTTTCTCCATAGTTTTTTTAAAATGATCCACAGACACCTCGAACGCGAACCACAAATGTACCTTGCTTTCTATTCCGATAATCTCGTTACTCAGTTTCTCTATGGGTCAGAAAGCAAATCACACCAATAAATGTGACTTTGATACATCTTTGCAGAAAGTCGACACCAGGTAGAATCATAGCTATGATATTACGAAATTTTAGGTGGAGGTCATAGGCTGTTATCAATTTCCATTTAAAAAATGTATTAGTTCCAAGTCAACTCACTTTCCTGCATTTTGCATTTGAGTGTTTATAAAACGTATCTGCTACCCACTTTCAATTCCTTTGATTTCTTTTACCTTTAACCCATGAACATTTCCAACACAATAATTATCTTTTTAGCCCTGTCACTTTTACTCTTTTTTCATGCGGATAAAGAGAATACCCAAAAATCTCGTTAAAAGACCTGGAGCCTAAATTGAGAACAACAGGTTCGTCGATAGCTAAAGATGTAATTGCCTCATTTACTGATGAGAAGGAGGCTCGATCGCTTCTCGACAAGGGATTCATCACTCCTAAAATACATGGAGCCATCATGGTCAATAATCAAATGTACAGGGATTCTTATCAGATGTTAAACCTTCTTATTAGCAAGGTATCCTCTTACCAGCTCTTTTAGGTGATCAACAAAGACCTGGTTAAAACAATGCGGTATAAACTAACATGCAAGAAAGAGGATATGAAATTCGTCGAGCTGGTGATAGATGTTAACCCTAATTATAATTTGGCTAACTATTACCTCTATCTCACCAGCCAAGACAGACAACTAAAACACCAGAATGATTTATCTGTTTTGATGAAATAAATTCTCTGAAAATGTGCTATTAAGCGATTCTTTTTTGGCGATATCCCCGACCAAAAAATGCACTATTCAAAAACACCCTCTAAAGCCCCAAAATCCGGGCATCCACAAAAAACTTTGAATACAGATCTATTTCGTGATCGGAGGCGATCAATTCATCCGTGACGGTGCTCATTCTCAGAGTAAATTTATCTTTTTTGATATACTCCTGGATGTCCACGCCGGTAGTTTCCAGACTTAAAGTGGCGCCAATGCTTTCTGGTACTTCGTCAATATAGGCGATCTCCACGTCCGACAATCCATCTGCTTTGATGTAAATTTTTGCAGAATTTAAAAAGCTGAAATCAGCTCCATTGGGCGAGGTAATTGTCAGAGTCAATTCCCTCAAAATGATCTGCTCGATCAGGTCTTTCCTTGTATCGTTGATTGCAAATGTCGATTCAGAGTTTGACTGGATATCAGGTGTGTTTAGATTGATCGGAAGGTCTACCACTACACTTGATGGGACCACAATCGTAGAATTGTAATCCATGGTAAACTGGGTCAGTTTTTCCAGTTGATCACATCCTGAATAGAAAACCAAAAGACCAAATATGATCAATGCTGTTGTACTTTTATAAATGAAACGCTTCATTCTTCTATTATAATTTTTAGTTACAAATGAATAAAAATATAGAGAGATAAATACATTGACAGATCTGTGGTAAATGATATTCGCTTCCGTATTGTAACCTCAAACAAATAAAATAACCTCGAATTTTCAAAGTCAAAACTTATACCGGATGCCGATTGTAGGGTACACCTTAAATGAATTTTCCGCACCGACTAAATTGTAAAAAAGATTAACGCGAGCCCCCAATTAAACATCCCCTTTTATTTTATACCAAACCTGTGGATCTCCCAAAAAAGCAAACTTTTCGTCCGATAATTCAGACGTAAAATCTGTCCCTCGACTTCTGGTTTCCTTCCAGGAGACTATGTAGCCTGCGATCTCCAGGTGATTATTGAGAAGGCCTTTTCAGACATAGCAGGTTACCTGTATATCATGACTTGGAGTCTCGAATGCATTGTATCAGTATTGAGTGGTCAAACTAAAAAATGTGCCTTTCTATTCGGAGTCAAACCAATTAAACACTGTTTTCGTCAGATACATTTCCTCTCAATCTCTATGAAAGAAATCAGGGTCGCTATAAACAATTTGGATTTAATCCGCTCAAAAACCCAAGTCTGATCATGAAGATCACAACCCCGGTGGGTGCCAGTTAATTTTTATGTTTGGTGTGATGATTGTTGAATCAAGGTGTCAATTCATGCCATCACTGATAGTTGGACTTATCATTGGGGTTCTTAGAGACTGGGTGATGGTATGAATAATTAATCGACTTTTCTTTAATTCATTTCACAAATCCAATGAAAGACTTTATCGCTTTGATCCATGCCTACCTGATGCCATTCAACAGTTTTTACACAATGGTCAATCCAAGCATGTGTGCGACATGTGAAACCTGTGCAAAAAGCCTCAAGAGGAATTCATAACTTCGCCGTATGAAAACCGCAAGCGTTCACGAAATCAAACAGGATCTTTCCACCAGGCCACCCCAGGAGTTAATCGACCTCTGCCTTCGCCTGGCAAAATTCAAAAAAGAGAACAAAGAACTCCTCACCTACCTGCTGTATGAATCCAACGACGAGCAGTCATTCATCGAAAGCATTAAAGCCGAAATGGATGACCTTTTTGATGAAATCAATACCTCCACTTACTATTTCATAAAAAAAAGCGTGCGGAAAATCCTTCGTCTGATTAAAAAATATATTCGCTATTCAGGCAAAAAAGAAACGGAGGTGGAGTTGAAGCTGTATTTCTGCCACCAATTGTCGTCGATGAAGCCGTCCATCAAAAATAACCAGGTGCTCATTAATATCTATCAAAGGGAGTTAACGACCCTGAAAAAGTCGTTATTGACCCTCCACGAAGACTTACAGTTTGATTATCTTGAAGAAGTTAAAAAATTAGACCTGACCAAGTAGATGATGAAAACCGAGATCGGTGATATCGACAGCTACATGGCAGAATTTCCAGAAGGCACGAGAAAGTTTCTTGAGGAAATTCGTTCTGTCATCAAAAAAACAGCTCCCGAAGCCACAGAGGCCATGAAGTATGGCATCCCTACATTTGTATTTCATGGCAACCTGGTCCACTTTGCTGGTTACAAAAGTCACGTCGGCTTTTACCCGGCTCCCTCGGGAATCACCCGCTTTAAAAAAGAAATTTCAGTTTATAAAAATGCCAAAGGATCGGTGCAGTTTCCTTTAGACCAACCTTTACCATTGGATTTGATCAGAAGAATCGTAGAGTTCAGGATGAAGGAAAATCTAGAAAAAACGGTCAAAAATAAAATATAAGCTATCCTGCTTTCTTACCCCAATTAAAGGGTCGATAAGCGTAGTAGTGCATGACCTCCTCCAGCGCTTCCCTCATGGCTTCGTTGACAGGTAGTGACTGATTTGCCAATCTGAAATCAATCTGTATTAATCGTTTATAATAGTCGCTCACTACAGGAACATATTCCTTCTCCTCAATCCATCGGTTGGCATTTCCATATTCTCGGGGAAACTGCTCCTTGATCGTTTTACATGTAACTAATTTCAGTTCACCATTTTTATCCCGGCTGGCAGCATAGCCAAACAAACGGCAGATGAGGCCCCGATGGACATAATTGTGGCAGGCTCCATTTACCTGGTCACCCACCGACAAAGGGCGATAATTAAAACAAATAGGTGATCTTTCCTGCTCCAATAGTTCCAGCATTTGGGTGGCGGCGCCATTTTTAAACCAATAAAAAGCAAGGGGCAAAAACTCCAGCGGACTGGCATAAATGTCCGGTTTCACGCAACACCTGCCACAGCCAGCAATGCACTGAAGGCCTGTATGGTGCTTAACATCTGCGATTTCTTCTTCGAGGCTTTTGAAAACCCTTTCTACGGCCTTCACTTTTCGAATGATCGACATACAAATTCACGGCGAAATTAAGCGGCGGAATTCATACTTCAATGTGTCGATATCCTATTTATTTTCAGGGCAATAATGGAAAATAACGTTCGCGAATTACCGACCAGTGGTGAATGGGATGACCAACGATCACAAATCCCAAGGCCAGGGCGGTGATGAAAATATTGTTACTTTCCCCGCCTCTCATCAGCATGGCATCGGTCATGTGTTGAAACATCATGATATTGGCATTTCTTACTACACGAAATTCTTCCAGCAAACTTTCGATTGACCGAGCCGATCCGTTTGCTTCCTCCCCATACAGCTTTTCCTCATAGCCGGGCAGGGATGTATCATCATTCCTTGAAAAGCGCAATGCCCTGTAGGCCATGATCCGTTCCGTGTCAATAATGTGCTGTAGGATATCTTTCACCGTCCACTTGTCGGGAGCATACCGTTGATCAGCCAATGCGTGCAGCTTATCGGTTTCTATGGGACATACCCGGTGTTTTTTGAGTGCATCCAGAAGATCAATGTCCTCCACGAGATGGATATATCTTTCAAAAAACTTTGGCATTTGCTGGATAGCGGATTTTTTCATAGGTCTTAAGGGTTAAGTAGGTGAGTGAAATAAAAAAGTAAATACGATAAGTCTTTCTGTAAAGTTCAAAAGATTTCAACCATAGATATTAAAGTTTTTATTCGAAGGATTATGATAACTTATTCCAGATAAATTAATTGCTATGAAAAAATATCTGTTGCCCGCCTTACTTGGAATAGCCGTCTTATGGTTCGGCTTCAGGTACAAGCAAAATGTCCTCAACGAAAAAATGAAACCTGCAATGAAGGCTTTAATTATTGATGGTCAAAGTAATCATGGAGTATGGCCAATGACCACCATGATGATGAAGGACTACCTGGAACAAACAGGCTTATTCACTGTAGACATCGCCAGAACCGCATACACCTGGCAAGGGCCGCATTATGACAAGAGCATCGGATTGGACGATATAAAGGAATTATTGACCATGTATCCCATAGAAAACGGGTCTCCCACCACCCCGGTTGAAAAACCGGAAACTGATCCCAACTATAGCCCAGACTTTAAAAAGTACGATGTAGTGATTGATAATTTCGGGTGGATGGCAGCCGATTGGCCAGAGGAAACGAAGAAAAAGTTTGAAGAATATATGGCCAATGGTGGGGGCCTCGTGGTGGTCCACGCTGCTAACAATGCCTGGGGCGAATGGACGGAGTTTAACAAGATGACAGGCGTAGGTGGATGGGGCAACCGTGATGAAAAAACCGGTCCATTCGTATATCTGGATGATGAAGGCAAGATAATTCGGGATACCACTGCCGGAGCAGCCGGTTCTCATGGCGCACAATTTGAGTTTGAAATAGAAAACCGGCATCCGAAACACCCGATTATGAAAGACCTCCCCAAAGAATGGCTTCATGCCAAGGATGAACTACACGACCGATTACGAGGGCCTGCTGAGAACATAACTATCCTTGCCACAGCATATTCTGATCCCGAAAAAAACGCCCCTCCCTGGAACAAAAATGTCAAGGGGAGTGGGGAGCACGTACCCATGCTGATGACAGTCAACTATGAAAAAGGAAGAGTCTTTCATAGCATGCTCGGCCACATGGATTACAGCATGGAGGGGGTTGGCTTCATAGTGACATTGCAAAGAGGCGCAGAATGGGCGGCTACTGGAAAAGTGACTCAGAAGGTCCCACAGGATTTCCCCGGAGAAAACAATGCAACAGCAAGGAAGTGGAAGGGGCAATATAATTAGCAAATCTAGGGGTCAAAAATTTTTAAGTTACGCCTATTTGAATGTCCGTAGGCTTGTGTTAACTTTCATATAATCAATTTAAACAACTTAAATATATGAAATTAACAACCTACCTATCTTTGTTCCTTGTTCTTTCCTTTTTGGGCTTTTCCAATTGCAGCAAAAATGATGAGAATAACCCTGGCAACTGTAATTACAACTGGTTAGTGGGTGTACAGGATGAATTTTCAGCCATATCCACCGCCGCCACAGCCTACAGCAGCAATCCTACCACAGAAACCTGCAGTGCATTAAAGGCAGCCTACCAGGCGTATATCGACGCACTGAAACCTTATGGAGATTGTGCGTTGCTAACAGGAGCCGACCGGCAGGCATTTCAGACCGCCCTTGAAGAAGCGGAGGCAGACCTGCCAAACCTATGTAATGAGTAAAAAGGTAATCGGAATCTAAAGAGTTCAAAGCCCGGCTATAGTGTCGGGCTTTTTATTCTGGCCCTTTGAAAGTCATCTGATCCTTGAAGATGTGAGACGACTCTCACTCCATTTATTTAAAAGACCCACTGCAATGGCAAGTCCTACCTACCAACAAATCCTAATACCCCATCAACGAAAGCATTTGCAAGGCATACCTTTTCCCCAGAATTCTATAACCCTCCGAAGTAAAATGTGCCCCGTCCATTCCGACACAGCCGCTGGACGAAATGACATGAGCGGTAGGAATAACTTCCGGAAGGGTGTTGATTATTTCGTTCATACTTGAGCAGCAATTCTCCCCTTCCGACAAGGTCTCCCCCGCCAGAAGCGGTACCTCCTCCGCCTTCAAGGAAAGGTCGGCCAGCATATCTTCATAGATCTTCTTTACATAGTTTGGCCAGGAAGCATCTCCGGTATTGGTTTCTCCCTGGTGTAGGAGGATGCCCTTAATGACGCCGTCTCGCTGCGCCAATTTGGCGAGGTCGATCAAGTATTGATAAGGATTTCCCTCATAGTCCTGTACTTTATCAAGAAACCATTTCTCCGCATAGGTAGAATCATATTCCTCGTAAATATCCTTATCGAAAATCCGGATATCACAGCCGCCAATAGCCACATTGATGACACCCACCGTAATACTATCGGGCAGGGTTTCCACCATTGTTCTGCCAAAATAATCGGCTGGTGACAGATGGGAATAGCATTGACAAGTGGGAGGAATCGCCGGATACCAATTCTCTTT
>JBNLGG010000069.1:0-19133 GCA_050305935.1 Cyclobacteriaceae bacterium
CCGCGAATGAGATCTTTAATTATCCGGGACATGTAGAGTGCCGGCGCGGATGGCTCGGGAAATTCATTTATACAAAAATGATAAGCATGCACAGTCAATTGAAAAGCGATGTCAGCCAAGACAGGAGTAAATACTAAGAAGAGATTCAATGAAAAAAAAGGAAAACTACTAAGGGAAAAAAATCATGAAAAAGTCAGAGAAAACAGAAAACGGACTCGATGTAGAGGAAATTAGTAAAAAAAATGAGTCCAACGGAAGCAAAGGAAAGGACGAGGCTTTGGACAATATTCAAAGTCAACTGGATGCAGTAAATGGCACTTTTGCGTTAATTGAATTTGATCCAAACGGAAATATTCTTACAGCCAATGATGTGTTTCTGGAAGCAATGGGCTACCGGCTTGAAGAAATAAAAGGAAAACACCACCGCTTGCTAGTAAGTGCACATTATGCGCGTAGCGAAGAATATAAAAACTTCTGGAAGAAACTTCAGCGCGGAGAAAGATTTTCGGGGGAATTTGAGAGATTGGCAAAAAATGGAGATGTTGTTTGGCTTCAAGGTACTTACACACCTGTGCTCGACGGTAAAGGTAAAGTCACGAAAGTGATAAAGCTGGCGACCAACATTACTGTGACGAAAGAAAAAAATGCAGACTTCCAGGGCCAGATCGACGCTATAAATAAGTCTCAGGGAATCATATTTTTTGATATGGATGGCATTATCCTCGATGCCAATGAAAACTTTCTAAACATATTGGGTTATACACTGGATGAAGTCAAGGGAAGTCATCACAGGATATTTGTGGATCGTCAATACGAACAAAGTGCTGCCTACAAACAGTTTTGGGATAAACTCAATAGGGGAGAATTCGTTGCAGATGAGTTTAAACGGATTGGAAAGGGTGGTAAAGAAGCGTGGATACAAGCATCTTATAATCCCATTCTTGACCTTACAGGAAAGCCGATTAAAGTTGTGAAAATTGCTACCGACGTTACCGAACAGAAGCTCCGTAATGCCGATTTTCAGTTTCAGTTAGAAGCCGTTAATAAATCCAACGCTGTCATCGAATTTGACATGGATGGAACCATCAGGCACGCCAATGATAATTTCTTGAAAGCAGTGGGATATTCCTTAGAAGAGATTAAAGGTAAGCATCACAGGATATTTGTAAGCCCGGAATATGCAGGCAGCAACGAATACAAGGACTTTTGGGCTACACTTAACAGGGGTGAGTATTTTGTAGGAACCTACACCCGGATAAGCAAAAAAGGCCAGGAAGTACATTTGCAGGCTTCTTACAATCCGATTCTTGATCTCAATGGCAAACCTGTTAAGGTGGTAAAATATGCGCTTGACATGACTGAGATCATCCGGGTCATAAAAGCGATGTCAAACGGTGATCTTAGTATGAGATGTGATACGTCTGGCGACAGCGACGGCCTTACCGTGGAAATCAACAAAGCCCTGGATAATTTGAACTCGGTGTTGGGAAATATCAGTCAGGGATCGGACGTAGTAGCAAAATCGTCAGACTTGTTACAGAAAAAAGTCGAAGACATGAAACGCAATACTGCTGAAGTGGCTTCTGCTATAGCACAAATGGCCAAAGGTGCTCAGGATCAGGCACAAAGGACAGACGAATCCTCCAAATTGGTAAATCACGTGATGGTTTCTGCAAATGAAATGGAGAAAAAGGCGAATATCATCAATCAGGCCGCTGAGAAAGGTTTGAAAAGCTGTAACCAGGGGATAGATACGATGAAGATTTTGGTAGATAAAATGGACGGAATAAAGAGTTCTTCTAATCAAACTTCAAAATCGATAGGTGTTTTAACCCAGCGAACCGAGGAAATTGGAAGAACACTTAATGTAATTACGGATATTGCCAGCCAAACTAATTTACTGGCGTTGAATGCAGCCATTGAAGCAGCAAGAGCAGGCGATGCCGGACGCGGATTTGCTGTGGTGGCTGAAGAAATACGGAAACTGGCTGAGGATTCCAGAAAATCGGCCGTTGAAATTGAGAAGATTATAAGCGATGTGCAGAAAGACACCGTTGCGGCCGGAAAAGCAATAGAAACTATGGACGCAAGCGTGGTGGAAGGAAACACTTCGAGCCAGGAAGCTGAAAAGATCTTCCAGGAAATTGCTGACTCAAGCGAAGAAACGTTTACCGCTTCAAAAGAAATACAGACGGCTACACTTACTCAAAAGGATTCGATTTCCAGCGTAGTGAAAAACATCGAACAGATCGTCGTGGTTTCTGAAGAGACAGCTGCAGGTACACAGCAGGTAGCAAGCTCCAGCCAGCAAATGAACGACGGCATGGTTGAAATAGCGAAAGCAGGTGATGAACTTTCTGCGGTAGCTACCGAGCTACAGGCAGGTGCTACACAGTTTAAGTTAAAAGCGTAATCACTTAACCTGTACAGTCATGAAAGAGGTTTCTCAAGAAGCAAAAAATGTTGAAAGCACCGTGTCAAGACAGCAGATAGTGGTGTTTAAACTGGGCAAGGAAGATTACGGAATAGCCATAGACCAGATCAAGGAAGTAGTCATAACACCCACGGTCACCAGGATGCCACGGACGCCTTCCTTTATGAAAGGTGTAGCGAATATCAGGGGCAATATCATAGCGATACTGGATCTGGAAGAAAAATTAGGTTTGGTTGCCGACAATGATAAGGACGAAGCTGGTAAAAACTTCACTTTAGTCGTCGAAAGCGACGAGTTTAAAATGGGGATTTTGTCACGTGAGGTGCCAAATACCCTTTCTGTCTCGTCCAGCCAAATCGAAAGCTATCAGTTTACGAGCGATCAGGCGGAGCAATCCTACGTTAAGGGGATCGTCAAGCTTGAGGATAGGTTGGTTATCTTAATCGATGCTTTTAACGTGATCGGTGAGAAAGACAAGCAGTTGTTGGTAGAAAAAAGCTCTCAAGTCGCTTGAAATGCAGACAAAGGCTCTATCGATCAATGAGACACATGTGGCCAACTATCCTGTGACTTATGTGTGTCACGGTTTGGGGTCTTGTATTGGATTGTTTGTGGCGGATCGTCAGAAACGCATATCAGGAGGAGCGCATATACCTCTTCCTGATTCTTCCGCTACCGGGCACTTCAAGGGCACAGATAGCTTAATAGCATGTCTGCTTAATTCTCTTAAAGAACTTGGTAGTGACGGGAATGCGCTCAGGGCAAAAATAACCGGGGGCGCAAACCTTTTCGATTCTACACTAAATATCGGTGAGAAAAACATCAAGGCGATTGTCCGCCGTTTGGTGGAGAAAAATATCTTCATCGCCTCGATGGATGTTGGGGGATGTGTGTCTCGTACTGCAAGGTTCAATAGTATTACCCATGATTTACTGATCGTCACTTCGGAGCCAAGGTCTTATTGTATTTAAAAGGAAACAGTATGTCAAAAAGTGTTTTAATCGTAGATGATTCGCTGTACATGCGAACAGTTATAAAGGACGCATTGTTGAAGGTAGGTTTCAACATTGTAGGTGAAGCGGCCAACGGGGAGGAGGCTATCGATCTGGCATTTGAGCTGGAGCCGGAAATCATTACCCTGGACAATATTTTACCGGATATGGTGGGTACAGATGTCCTAAAGGTATATATGGATGAAGGGTTGTCATCAAAGGTGATTATGATAAGCGCGGTGGGGCAGGAATCAGTTATCAGTGAAGGTCTCAATCTGGGCGCAAGGGCTTATATCGTTAAGCCATTCACTTCTGATCAACTGGTAAATGAAGTAAAAAAGCTCTAGCCTAGGTGTATGGACGGCAAAAAAATTAAAATTCTTTTGATTGACGATTCCGGATTTATGAGAATCATGCTTTCCGATAGACTTAGACAGGAGGAGGGTATCGAAATAGTAGCAACAGCTTCGAATGGGCTCGATGGCGTGGAAAAAGTAAGGAAATTTAAACCTAACGTCATCATCACAGACATGGTGATGCCCCAATACGACGGCTTGTATGTAGTACAGGAGGTAATGAAAGAATCGCCCGTTCCTATTATTCTGATAAGTTCATTGGAAAGAGGTGACCCTAAAATTTTCGATGCTCTGAAAGAAGGCGCCTTCGATTTTGTCGACAAGCCAAAAAAGGACTCTTCCCGGGAGGTTTATAAGCACCTTTGTAATATGATTCGGGAGGCTTCCATGACAGACTACCTGGCGCTTAGAACCAAGGTAGTCGGAAGAAACTCCTTCGAACACTCTTTTGAAGCAAAGCTCAACTATGATATCATTGTATTGGGAGCTTCCACGGGAGGACCGGGGGCAATAGAGTCGATTATCAACAATCTGCCGGAAAATCTGCCGGTACCAGTGGTGATCGCACAGCACATGCCCGGACCATTTATCACATCGTTTGCCAATCGGCTAATTGAATCCACAGGGCGTTCCATTTTAATTGCAGACGAAGGAGAGCCGCTATTGAACAATACAATTTACCTGGCGCCGGGCACGAAAAACATAAAAATCGAGCTGTCCGGATCTTGTCCCGTTTTTGCCCGGGACCCAAGGCATTTTAAGGAATTTAATAATCCCTCCATCGATTCGCTGTTTGAATCTGTTGCCCGGCTGTATGGAAGACGGGCAATAGGAGTGCTGCTTTCGGGGATGGGAAAAGATGGCGTAGAAGGCTTAAGGAAAATACGGGAACAACTTGGATTGACCGTTACGCAAGACCAATCGACGTCAGTTGTTTATGGGATGCCGAGAATGGCCTGGGAATCGGGCGCTGCCTTGCATCAAATGTCAGTAAAGGATATCCCGGCTTTTATAATTAGTGCATTATGAGCAATACCAAAAAAGATAAGGAATACCAGGAGCTTTTTCTAGCGGAAGCTATTGAGAATGTTTCGGAAATAAACAGGTTCCTGACACAACTGGAAAAGGATGTGGATAACGAAAAAATTATCCAGGCCCTTTTTCGGATTACCCATACATTAAAGGGTAATGCCACAGGAATGGGTTATGAGAAGATTGCGGAGCTATCCCATGTGATGGAGGATTTTTTTGGCGAGGTGCAGCGAGGAAAAATAAAGCTTGGTGAAGAGATCTTTGCCACTGTTTTTAAAGCGGCAGATGCCCTGGAAAAGCTAATCGATGCTATTAAAGATCCTAAAGAAGTAAAGTACAGAGGGATAAAAACAAAGCTTGAAGTGCTGGTGAAAAATTCGACCCAGACGACGCCCAACGAAAAAAAATCAACCCGGAAGTCAGATGCCGTAACATCCCAGACGTCTTCACCGGAAGAACAAGATTCCGAAAGCGATGATGAGGCGGTTGAAGAAGAAAACGAGACGGGTTCAATTTCATTTTCCGACCTTATCCAGGTCTCGGTGAAAAAGTTAGATAATTTATTGAACCTGGTAGGTGAGTTGGTGATTGAAAGAGACCGGATAGTTGGCAATGGTTTACAGAATCATTCTAAAAATGAGTTTGCTAGGCTCAATCGCATTTCCTCCGATCTTCAATATTCGGTGATGGATGTGAGGTTGGTGCAAGTCGGATTTTTGTTCAATAAATTCCATCGGATAGTAAGAGACGCCGCTGCGAGAGAAGGCAAAAAAGTGGATCTGCAACTTTCAGGAACAGAAACAGAAATAGACCGCAATATTTTGCAGGTGATGAGCGATTCGCTGATCCATGTGATACGAAATGCGGTGAGTCACGGCATTGAAAATGCAGATACGCGGAAAAAAACAGGTAAACCCGAAGAAGGTACAATTACACTATCGGCCGAAAGTGAATCGGATACCGTTATTATTACCATTAAAGACGATGGTGCCGGTATCGATCCAGCGAAGATTCGAAAGAAAGCCATCGAAAGAGAATTGATAACGGAGGCCGAAGCAAAGCTGATTTCTGATCAGGATCTTATAGCGCTGATTTTTAATCCCGGTTTTACCACGGTAGATAATGTGACTGCCATGTCGGGTCGTGGTGTGGGAATGGACGTAGTAAAAAAGGCAATAGACTCCATTGGAGGTACGGTTAAAGTTGACTCCATGATCGGTGAGGGCACCATTATTACACTTACCCTGCCGGCGTCAATGGCGGTAAAATCAACCTTATTGTTTGAACTTGAATCCCAAACGTATGCTATTCCACTTTCCTATACTGAATCAGTAATCTCCATTTACAAGGGTGATATTCACAGCGTTTCCAATGGCCTGGTAACTATTTACCAGGGAAATACCATTCAAATCGTGTTTTTGTCTGACCTCTTTGCAGGATACCTGGTCAAAGCCGGAAATCACTCTTCTTATAATGAGCGCCATCCGGAACAAAAGCTCGATGTGGTGGTTGTTGCTATTAATGGGAAGAGGATGGGATTTGTGGTTGATAAGCTTCTTCAGCAAAAAGAAATAGTGGAAAAACCACTGAAGAAGCCTTTTGAAAAAGCGCCGTTTCTAAGTGGTGTAACTATTTTGGGAAACGGAAATGTCTGCCTTGTTTTGAGCATTCCGGGACTACTTAACATACTTGCTGCGGAACAGAAAAAAACTTATAACATTTAATTCATTTGAATATGATAGGGGCGAATGGTTTAGACAAAGAAAAGATCCTGAAAGGTGCCTTTGATTCAGGCTTTGAACATGCAACGAAGGCATTTGGTCAGTTAACTGGTGAAAAGATCAAATTTATGAATGTACAAGTCGGGAGCATCGCTTTGAACGACGACAGTCGCTATTCATACGATACTTCCTCTGATTATCTCCTATTAACTACCAAGATTTGTGGAGAAATTACGGGCAAAAGCTATTTTATCCTTTCGGAAGTTGATTATGAGTTGATCACAAAAAGGATACCCGGAAGCCAAGCCACCAATGCCGATTTGAAAGAGGAATTTATAAAGGAGCTCAACAACATTTTATCGGCTTCCGTCATTACAAAATTATCCAACGAACTCGATCAGCATATGTATGGCGATGTGCCTGTTTTTTTAGGCAGGGTAAGAGCACGAATAGGGGATATTATCCTGGACGACTTCTGTGAGTACGAAGAAGTCGTTTACGTTAATATCATTCATTTTTCTTTTGATGATTATCCCAATTCCTTTCCTGCTTTCATTTGGGTCATCGACAGCCACTCTCAAAAAAAAATGTAGGATGCTTACAGCAATGAGATACAAGTTTTTTTGGTGGGGAGGAATAGCTCTGAATGGGGGAACACTCATCTTCCTGGGAATCGAGGGATTGCTCCTGGAAGGAGTATCTCTCGTTATAGCTTTCAATCTCATTGTTCTCTCTGGCATCAATAGAAGTTACCGGTGGTTTCCTAAGACAATTATCAAGTTGATGTCGTTGTACGATAAAGCACGAAATTCAGTTGACTGCCTGCGGTCGATTAAGGAAATGACGTCAGATATTAAGTTTGTTACCGACAAAATTGATGAGCTGGGCAGCGAAAATTTCTTGAAATCATTAGAAGGTGTGAGCAATGAAAAACTGCGGTTATCGATCCTGGCAACACATAAGAAGATTGTTGAACTTCGGAAAAAAGACTTTGAAAACACGTGGATCTCACAAGGGTTGATTGCCATTTCGGAAATCAAGCATGATGAAAGTACCCAGGAAAACTATGAGAAGACAGTTATTTCAACGATTACAAAATATGTGCAGGCACAGCAGGGCGGTTTTTTTCTACTGAAAGGCGAAGGTGAGGAAGCATATTTTGAGCTGCAAGCTTCCTATGCCATGAATGCAAAAAATTTGGAATACAGTGTCGTACAGCCGGGAGAAGGTATGTTGGGACAGGTATATTACCAAAAAGAATTGGCTTGCTACTCAGATCTTCCGGGTGGTTTCATAAAGATCTCATCAGGACTTGGAGAAGCACCACCCTTTAGCCTGTGTATTGTGCCCTTGATGTCGGAAGGAAGTCTGTACGGTGCGCTTGAGATTGCTTCTTTTCAGAAATTTTCTTCACTGGAACTCGAGTACCTGCGCAAAGCCGGCGAGAACATTGGGTATAACCTTGCCTCTATGAAAAGCAGAAGGAGAACGGAAGCTTTGCTCAAAGACTCGCAGTCGATGGCGGAAGAACTGAATTTGCAGAAAGAAGAATTAAGCCAAAATGTGGAGGAGCTAAACCAAACACAAGAGCACATGAGGAAAAAACAGGTGGAAATGGATGCTGTTTTGTCTTCATTATCCACAGTACAACTCGATTTAAAAGGAAATGTCCTTTCTGCCAATGAAGTCTTTCTCAGCATTACCGGATACACGTATGCCGATGTAAATGGAAATCCATACAAAAATTTCATCTCCGGTCAAGGGAATGATGCCCTCCAGTACGAATTGATGTGGAACAATATTCTCGAAGGAAGAGCTTTTTCGGGGGAATTCAGGTTGCTGAATAAAGACGGGAAAACCATGTGGATGAATGGAAATTTCATACCCATTCTGAATAAGGGAGGAAATGTGGAAAAGGTTATGGTTATTACCCTCTTCACAACCCAGGAAAAAGAAAAACTTCAGGAAATACAGGAGACGCTTTCAGGTATAAAAGCCTGCTTCCCAATGGTTGAAATCGCTGACGGTGGAAAGCTTCGGGCTCCCAGTGATTTGTTTCTGCGAGAAATAGGAATTAAGCGTGTAGAATTGAGGCGCTATACTCTTCAAGATATCGTGGTGAACAAGGCGATAAAACAAGTTGAAGAGTATCTGCTAAATGACAATGAGCAGCCCGAAAATTTCGATATCGAAATAAAAAACAAAAGTGGTACCACCAGAACCTACAGTGCACTGCTTATGAAGCTGGGGGAAGGGAATGCTGCTGACAGGAAAGGGCTGCTGATTCTACAAAGAGGAGTGTAGTGACGGATAAAGAACTTCTCATGGAAAGAATTGACATATCAGACGAAGAGCTCAAATCGCTTACAGACGCGATCCATCAACGTCATGGGATCGACTTTAGCTGTTACGAATCGAAGTCATTAAAACGAAGGGTGACACGGGCGCTGCATATATTCCAATTGAATGGAATACACGAGCTATGGGTGAAAATATTGAAAGATCATTCCTTTATTTATCCGCTGATGGACGAGATAAGTGTTGGGCTGACGTCAATGTTCAGAGACCCTGTTCTCTGGAAAAAAATTTATTCTTTGCTGGTAAATGAACTTGCTGCCAGGGAAACATTGTCTATCTGGCATGCAGGATGCTCCACTGGGGAAGAAGTGTATTCGATGGGAATAGTGTTGAAGGAATCTACTTTCGACCGGCATGTGGAAGGATGGGCAACAGACATCAGTAACCAGGCTATCTCTTTCGCTAAAACAGGCATTTATAGCAGTGCCAAAATGGAGGAATACAAAAGAAATTACCAGCAGTACAATTCCCAGAGCTCCCTTAGAAAGTACTTTTCAGAAGTTTCGGATGGCTACAAAATGAGTAGAGACCTGATAAGCCACGTTACATTTGATCATCACAACCTGATCCGGGACCCTTTTACCCGCAAATTTGACATCATATTTTGCAGAAATGTGATGATCTACTTTGATAACAATGCCAAAATGAAATTATTTGAAATGTTCTACGAAAGCCTCAATCCAAACGGCTTGTTTATTATCGGGTTTTACGATGCCGTGCTGCCTTTAATCGATATCACAAAATTTGACGTGCTGGACATGGACTCAAAAATCTTCATTAAAAAATAAGTCTTCCCACTTGTGGAGCTTACCCTGAACCTGTCTCGCAGACCAATGTCTATAAGTTAAGAATTCAGGCAATAAAGTAGCCTAACTTGCCAACGATTGTACATTTAAGCCTACTCCTTGTTGGCGTCTGCCGAAGCAGGCTTTCACAATAACGATGAAGAATGGCCTTTTTTTCTACCAGCAATGAAGGGGTTAATATTGATATCCGATTTTTCCGAAGGTTAATTATTCTGCTTTGTACTTGTCATTTTCAATTTTCAAAGAAACTTCAGAGTCATTTTCTCCTTCTTGAAAACTCTTATGAATTATTAGTTTAAAACCTGCTCCCTGGGTTATATTTGAGTCAATTCTGTCATAACCACCATCATCTGCTCTGAGTTCAAATTATGATTAGGCACTACCCCAACTTGCCTCCCGGGAATATCCATTTTGGATTACATCTACAAGTCCGGAATAATTATTTGATATGCTTTTTAAAACTATAGGTTGGTCAACTGATGTACGAATTAATTACACCGAATCTTCATTATCTTATATCATATCGAACATGCTTCAACTTATAATTCAAATAATATCACATACAGAATATTGCTTTATATAATGTAATTTAGTTTGCTTGATATGCTTTTATCACATAAATTATCTTTCATACGGCTTCGGTTTATGAGAAGCATCGTATAGTGTGAAATCTGGGATTTTCGATTTAATTACCTGAGGGGCGTCATATGGTACGGATGCCGGAGGTCGTGCTCCCGGGTTAGCATTCGAAAGCGGGTTTAATTGACATTGTATGTGGAAAACTATAGTCATAGTCTTCTTATTCCTTCTACAAATAAGTGGCGTCAATGCTCAACCCATTAGCTTGACCTTCGATCATCTTACTGTTGACGATGGATTATCCAGTAACCGGATCGGATACATCTACAGGGATAGCAAAGATTATCTTTGGATGGCAACAGATGCGGGTCTGGACAGGTTTGACAGCCAGAACATTGTCCAATTCCGGTATTCCGAATCTTCCGCCGGTTCAATCAGCAGCAATCACATTACCAGTATTTTTGAAGATCGCCACCATAACCTTTGGTTTGGCTCAGATCAGGGCTTGAATTTATACGACCCTAAAACGGAAACTTTTAAAGTCTATAAACACGATCCGTCAGACGACCAAAGCCTCGATAGTGACCATGTTGTGAGTATGATTGAGGATAATGATGGTAATTTATGGATCATGACAGGGACCAATTGTTTAAATCAGTGGATCCCTGACCAACAGGCCTTTAAGCATTTTAAATACATTCACCACGACATTAGTATTTATGCACCTTATGTTGATATGATCGATATGGATTCAAAGGGAAACTTTTGGTTTCCTTTGACGGGTAGCGGAATTTTCAGGTTTGACACTAAAAAGAAAGAATTTACCAAATTTGATGATCCGGATATTGATTTCGGGAATGACTGTTATAAAAGTATTTACATCGACGACAATGATAAGTGCTGGATAGCCACAGAAGGTAGCGGTTTTTTTTCTTTTGATCCCTCCGATGGCAAATTTTATAAATATCCGATAAATGAGAGCGGAACGGGTGTCAACCGAAGCTATGTGCTGGACATAGCTCCGGAAGGTGACCGGTATTTGTTATTGGCTGTCGACCAGGGAGGGGTCAATATATTTGATAAGGTCAATAATACCTTTTCGTATGTTTTTTATGGCGATACTACATATAACACAGGATTAAATAACAATGGTATATGGTGTTTTTATAGGGACCGGGAGGGCATTCTTTGGGTTGGCACCTCGGGAGGAGGGGTGAATTACTATAATCCAAAAAAAAAGCGATTTGAATTATTCAGGACTGATCCTTTAAATGCTAATTCCTTATCTTATAATTTCACAGATTGTTTTTATGAAGACACCAATGGTGAGATATGGATAGGAACAGATGGGGGGGGGATCAGTGTTTACAATCCAAAAACAGGCAACTTCAGGACTTATCGGCACAACCCCGATGATCCACATAGCGTCAGCGGTAATGTAATCCGCGGTATTGAAGGGAACAAAGATAATATCTGGATTGGTACATGGGATGCCGGGCTGAACCGGTTTGACAAAAAGACAAAAAAGTTTTATCACTATATGCCCGATGCGGGTGATCCTACGAGTATCTCCGGTAGAACCGTATGGGGTTTAAAAATGGTAAGCGACACTACGCTGTGGCTGGGCATACGCAATACTTCGGTTGATCTGTTTCATGTAACTAAAGGGGTCACCAAAAGGATCAGGCCTGATAGTGGTGAGAGACTTTCACTTATCAGTGCGGAGGCCCCCTATTTTTGGGAGGATGAAAATCAAAACATCTGGATAGCTACCCAAAGGGGACTGCATTTTTACGATATCCACAAAGACTCTGTTATCTATTACAACCATTTCCCGGATAATTTTATTGCTGCTTTTTGCGAGGATACCAATGGCAATTTATGGGCAGGATCTTCTGTGGGGGGCCTGTTTCTTTTTGACAGAAACGGACAGGTACTCAAGCGGTATAGCGAACAGGAAGGATTGGCAAATGATAACATACAGGCCATTGTAGAGGATAACAGCGGCCGTTTATGGATATCCACCTACAATGGGCTTAGCCGTTTCGATCCCAAAACAGAAAAATTCAGAAATTATACAAAGGAAGATGGCTTGCAAGGTAACCAGTTCTTTATACAATCCTTTTTTAAGGCAAAAGATGGAAAGATCTATTTTGGAGGGTATAACGGATTTAATGCCTTCTATCCCGATAGCCTGATAGATAACGATTTTATACCACCCGTAATCTTTACTGATTTTAAATTGTTTAATAAATCAGTAGAGATCGGTGGGGCTAATTCACCCTTAAAGTATCATATCGATGAATCAGAAAAAATAATACTATCCTGGAAGCAGTCGGTGTTTTCATTTGAATTTGTTGGGATAAATTACACGAATCCCGAAAACAACTCATATAAATACATGCTTGAGGGCTTTGATGATGACTGGGTATCAACCGATGCTACCCGAAATTATTGCACTTACACAAATCTTGACCCCGGCGAGTATACCTTGTGGGTAAAAGCGTCAAATAATGATGGCATCTGGAATGAACAGGGTAAGTCAATTCGAATTGTCATTATACCACCCTTTTGGCAAACGGTATGGTTTAGGCTACTGATTGTGGCATTTATTTTGGGGTTCGTTTATCTCTTCTTTTTCCTCAGAACAAGGCAACTCCGGAATAATAATGTCATTCTGGAGAAAAAAGTCCAGGAAAGGACCGTAAAGTTAAACTCGCTGATTAATGAACTTAAGGAGAAACAAAATGAAATTGAGGCTACCAATGAAGAATTACAAAGTGCACAGGAAGAATTGCAACAAGTAAATGAACAACTGGATATAAGGGTTCAGGAACGCACCCAGAAGTTGGTTAAAGCCAATCAGGAGTTGGATCGTTTCGTCTACAGCGCTTCGCATGACCTTAGCGCTCCTTTGAAGTCTATTTTAGGATTAATAAATATCACGAGGATAGAAAACAGGAATAGCGAGCTCTTAAATCATCTTGGCTACATGGAAAATAGTGTGTTAAAATTGGAAAAAGTGATAAAAAGCCTCACTCAATTTTCAAGGAACACAGGTTTTGAAGTCAAAAAAGATATCAATTACTTCGATCAGATAGTAGAAGAGGTATTGAACGAAATGAACTTTTCATATGATCACGGTAAAGTGAACATAGTAAAGAACTATTCTAAAAAGGAAAAGATCTGTACGGATACGCTAAGATTAAAGATCGTCTTGCAGAACCTTATTTCAAATGCCATAAAATATAGAAAAATGGATGCTGAACAGTCAAATGTGGTGATAGGTTTTTCAACGGGTAAAGACCAATATCAAATTCAAATAAAAGACGACGGCATTGGAATAGACCCGCTGCTCCTGGAAAAAGTATTTACCATGTTTTATCGTGGCACGGAACAATCAGATGGATCCGGTTTGGGTTTATACATTGTGAAGGAGACCCTTAGCAAACTAAACGGTGAAATACAGGTGGAATCTGAATTGGGTTCCTATACGTGCATCGATGTTTCTATCCCCAAACAGTCTGACGGTCAGGATAGAAAAGTGGATTAATACTTCATGAAGAAAAAAGAAACTGCACCCATCGATCTCATAAAGGACACTGAAACCTTGTCTCAGTACCTTCAAAAAAGTTTCGCTGTTGTGTCTTCAATCAAGCCAAAAAGGAGCAAACACAAGAATAATTGAACTGTGGTAAATATCTCCTGATGGTCGATGTCTTCCGTCAGAAAAAATCAAAGCATGTCAATGCTTTAAACAGAGAAAAGTATTAGTAACAAATCACACCGGAACCGAAAAATAAAAATGACTTCCTTTGCCCTCTTCACTCTCAACAAAAAATTCACCTCTGTTTTTGCTGACGAATTCTTTGCACAGTTTTAAACCTAATCCGGTACCCTTTTCGTCTTGAGTACCTCTTGTACTAAACATCTCCTTGCCAAATATTTTTTGAAGGTTTTCCTTAGAAATCCCCTGTCCGTTGTCCGCTATATGAACGAGCAAATTATTGCCCTCCTTGCTTAACCATATTTGAATGGAGCCACCTACAGGTGTAAATTTTATAGCATTGGCAACTACATTCCTCACAACAAGATCGATCATGTTTTTGTCAGCAAAGCATGTGTAATCGCGATCTTTCTTAAAGGTTATCTGAATCTTTTTCTCTGATGACTGCTTTTCAAACAAATTAATATTCGCTTCAATGACACAATTAATCTGAAATTTTTCTGGCTCTACAGTACTGGTTTTTAATTGGCTTTTCGACCAGTTCAGCAGATTATTCAGCAGTTGATTGTTAGCAGTGACATTTTGTGTGAGTTGAGGTATTAACTTTTTAAATTCTTCTTCGGTCAGTAAATTGTTATTTGCCAGTTTCAATAAACAACTTAGAGAATTGAGGGGACTTCTCAGGTCATGTGCTATGATTGAAAACAATTTGTCTTTCATCTGGTTGGCATCTTCCAGTTCCTTTGACTGAGCTTCTATCTGATCCTTTTGATGAGAAATGTCCTTTGTCCTTTCCCGGATAATTTGTTCAAGGGCAATTTTTTCCCGCTCGAGTCTTCTCGTTCGCATTTTCACTACCACCCAGATGACCAGTAGAATAACAACTGCATAAATTAAAATGGCAAAGTAAGTAAGATACCAAGGTCTTAAAACAGCAAAAGAGAGGGGCTTTGCACTTTCTTCAATCTGATAAATATTTCTTGCCTTTACTCGAAACACATAGTTCCCGGGAGGCAGGTTGGTATATTCCTTTACTTTACTGCTATTCCAATCGGACCAATCTTTGTCAAACCCCTCCAGCTTGATACTGAAAGAAGTTTTCTCATGATCCTCAAAAAACAAAGCAGTGTAATAGAATTTTAAATTATTCTTTGAATATGGTAAGGAAAGATCCTCAATTTCAGATGAAGGCTCAATGAACAACTCCCGCTCATTTATACTTAATTGCGGAACAATAACATCAAAGTTATGATCAGCTTGTACAGAGCGACATCTGTTATAGATAATCAAACCGTCATCGGCGGAAATGAGCACATTACACGAATCGCTGCTTGAAATGCCTTCAGTGTTAATATTCTGAATTTTATAAAGGGGTTTCTCAACAATGGTGTAACCTTTCCCTGACGTTTTCTCCAGAATTACAATGCGATCCTCGTATCCAATGTAGATGTTGCCATTGTCGCTTTCAGATATGATTTCTATCTTTTTTTGATAATCAACCCATGGCTTTAGCAAAGAGTACTCTTCAAATTGATTTGTCTGGCTATTGAAATGGTAGATGCCTTTTTCCGTAGCTGCAATAATCTTGGGATCAGATTCAATGGTATTAAGGGTAATTATTTTATTATTTATATTTGCCGGCAAACCATTGGCGGAGGTAAATAGATCCGTCTTTACTATTTTTTGCAGAGTTGAATCGAGGGTAAGCCTATAGATACCCTTGATTACATCGGTAACCCAAATATAGCCCTCTTTGTCCTGAGCCATAAACTGTGAAATATCGTCAAACCCTTCAATAGCATTTTTAAATTTCAAGGTATTTTCACTTATTTCATACAATACCAGTCCTTTGTCATATGTTGCTCCAATCACATGATTTGGTGGCTTGGAAAGGCGAATGACACTTCTTGTTATAGAAGGTGTGATGATTTCTACCTCGTTATCTGTAAACTTCAGAAGCCCATTATAATGAGCGAAGTAAATATTATCATCAATGTTTATAAAATTGCCCGTAGGCCCGATAGTTTTTGGTAATATGGTCAATGGTGAATTTTTGTACTTGTAATAAGTGCCCGACATGGAGCCGATGATTAATTTATCATGATATACGAATGAGTTTGTTGCGCCTCCTTTTAAACCCAAGTCTTCATTTAATATGGAAAACGGGGCGCTGCGCAGAACATATGAAATCCCGTGATTTAAACCTGCCCATAAATTGCCTTTTTCATCTTTTTTGATGTAAAACACCATGTTGTCAGACAAACCGGAATCGGTATCATAGCGATTGACGATATTACCTTTCTCATCAATAACCAAAATTCCTGAATAAAACGTACCGAGAGCGTAAGTTTGATCTCCAATGCGGCTGCCAAAATAAAGTTTGTTTTCTTTTAGCAGGCTGGTAATGTTCTGAAATTCATCTTTTTCAAATAATTTTTTCCTTTTCAGATCGTAAAATACAATTCCCAGTTCGTCAACGCCTATCATCCACGTTTCTTCATCAAACTTTTCTATGAACCTGACATTTGTCTTAATGAGTTCGGTACCTTCTAAAAATTCCAATTCGTGATTATCCGTTAGCCTGTACAGCCCCGAATTATCTTGGGAAAGAATTACCTGATCATCTTGAATGGCGGCCCTGCTAAATTTTCTATTGGGCTTGACGATGTCTATTTTTTCATTTTTATAAATAAACAATCCCGAATACGTGCAGAAAATGACTTCATCTGAAAGAGCAAAAACGTCCCAAACGTCATCCCATTGAATCGATGTATCTTCAATTAATGAGGTAAGGGAATGAAATTCATATCCCAGGGAATCATTTAAATCCACATACCCAAATTCATTTACTGCACCGACATAAATTCTTCCATCTTTTCCTTTTGCAAGCGATCGAACATACGACTTGTTCGGTACGGTCACAGTCTTCCACTCCGAAGCGTCAAACACAAGAATACCATTGTTGTGACCAAAAAACATCAGTCCATTGTCGGCTTCGACAATGGACCAAACCTGGTTTTCGACGGTATTAAAATCCTTATTATTATAATTCTGGATAAATGGTTTGCTTCCAAAAAATGACTGTGCGTTGACCAGGAACGGAAAAAATAAATTTATAGATCCGGCTATGAATAATATCGCCCCTTTCATTTAATCCATCTTTACAAACAAACCTAAAAAGAAGTCTTCACTGTGTACTTTTATCGATTGCCACCATTGAAATCATTAATACCTTAGGCGCCTTTCACAAAGCCGTGAAGCAATTTTGTTTATAAAAATAAAGAATCATTTTGACTTGCTTGTTTTGATTTTCTTAAAGATTCTTTTTTTGCGTTACTACCTTTCTACAAATGCATGATATATTAAAAATGATTTCAGCTTAGTTCAACCTTTTATTTGGATAGGTTCAGGTATTAGCATAACGGTCCAAAACGTTTTGGCCTTTCAGGTAGAATAACCGAATTTATTGATCTTGGGAAGATTTTTTCTGTTTTCAAAAATCAGTCCCCCTCATTCAAACAAGGGGAGATTACAAATCCTACGATCATCATTCGACATTTCAAATGTCGAATGGCGGGGAAAACATTAATAATGACAGGGCCTCTGTTGTTCTTCTGCAGTTAAATCTGCCCTTTATAGTTGGGGTCAAAATCTACCATCCATTCAATTCCGTATTTGTCTCTAAACATGCCAAAGTATGAGCCCCAGGGACTATCGGCCATTGGCATTTCAATTTGTCCGCCCGCTGAAAGACCATTAAATAATTTATCGGCTTCCTCTTTGCTTTCTGCGCTGATTGAAATTTTACTCCGGTGTTCGTTTTCGTTTGTCCGGCCCATGCTTTCGGGAACATCATTTGCCATTAAAATATTTTTACCAATAGGCAAAGCGATATGCATTATTTTGTTGGCTTCATTTTCTGCCAACGGAAATTCAGCACTTGCCAGGTCTTTGAAACGCATAATTTTTGCGAACTCTCCGCCAAATACTGATTTGTAAAAATTGAAGGCTTCTTCGGCATTTCCGTTGAAGTTAATGTGAGGATTAATCAGTGCCATAGTTATTTTAGTTGATTTGTAAGTGTCCAAATGTACCGCTTAGCTACAAAACAAATAAGGTATAGACGTGTCAAAAAAGAGGCTGATTGCGGCAAAGGCACACTGGAAAACCTGCGAGAGGGAAGTAACTGTCCTGTGTCCCGTATTAGCCAGGTTCCAACCGCTTCCTCGTACTTCGTGTCTTGATGCAAATTATCAACACATGAACAAATTGCTATTGATTTTGTTGGCTATCCTGGCATTGCCAGGATGCAAGGAAGATGAAGAAAAAATAATACTACAGCCTGACTGGCGCTACTTCAGGTTTAGTAGCTGCCCACTGGAAAACCACGGTAACTGGCAGGATACCAGCTTTGTGGCAGCCACGGCCAATACTGCGGTCGTCCAACAGTGCCTGGCCCAACTGGAGCTACCACTGGAGGAAAGAAGCCTCTTTCCATTGGGTTCACTGTCGCAGGGATGGGCAGGCTATAACACCAATGCGACACATAGGTTTAGTTGGCATCTGGTAGAAGACGATTGGGAATTGGTGGAAATGGCCATTGAAATTTACGATGGCTGTGCATACAGCGATGTCGAGCTTACCAATTACACCAACAACGTAGGGCGATACGGTGGCTGGGGTAACCGGGTGTTGGAGGAGATTACATTGGACGATTAAATTAGAAAGGGATGAAAGCCCTTTTTATTTACCATGAAACCAGGCTGATGTACAACGATACCCACGTTGTTCATTTCCAGTAATTTACTTTTTCCCATAATTCACTCTAGTCGTTTAAGGAAATTATGCCTTGTTCCTTGAGTTTGGCAAGGTGTGCTTTCATGGTATTAACTTGTTCCGCCGGGTGTCCTTGCCAACCAGTAACTTCTCCAACCACTCTGAATGGCTCGGTCGAGCGATAAGATTTGGTGGGATTGCCTGGAAACTTTTTGTCTGTCAAGTCCGGGTCGTCTTCAATTGGTCCTGTCGGCTCTACCAAATAAATTCTTTCTTGTCCTTCGCCAATGGAAAGCTCTGCGCCCCAAATGGCAGCGTCCAGGGTGGCGGTCAGGAAAATGTATTTGGCATT
>JBNLGG010000070.1:0-19045 GCA_050305935.1 Cyclobacteriaceae bacterium
GAAAAGGGCAAATACCAATTGGTAGCGAAGAAAGGTAGCTGGAACAATCTCAAACGCAAACTCAAGGCGATCACCAGGAAAACTTTGCCATACAGCTTCGAAGAACGACTTCAAAAGCTCAAAGAAGTATGGATGGGCTGGGTGAACAACTACCGGCTGGCAAGTATTCACGCAAAGCTCAAACAACTCGATGAGTGGCTAAGGAACCGGCTTAGATACTGCATATGGCATGACTGGAAAAAGCTGGAAAGAAAGCGCAAAAACCTGATCAGGTTAGGGGTGTCCCAAGGACAGGCCTATGCCTGGAGCAGGACGAGGATGGGGGGCTGGGCAGTAGCCCAGAGCCCTATACTGGGAACCACTATTACCCTGTCACGCCTACGAAGAAAAGGTTATGAGAGCATGCTGGGTTACTACTCTAAATTCCGTCCTGAGATTCAATGAACCGCCGTATACGAGAACCGTACGTACGGTGGTGTGTGAGGTGCACTGGCGGTCATTTGGCCGTCAGCCGTCTACACGATCTGAAAAGTAGTTCGCTCACGTTAGAAAAATCTGGGAGCGGATTGACTAGGATTTTGAGCATTGTCAACATGCCGTGGTGCCTTCCTTCCAGCCGTTTCGAATCATATTATTTATAGAATGGCTATTCAATTAAAATAAATCAATGTTTTCCAAGGGTTGATTTTGCGGTTAAGATTTTGATAGGTGCCTTTTCATTCATCAATGTGCCAAAATGTTCATGACTTTTGTTTTTTAAATATTTTTTCGCCTCTTATATTTAGCATTATTTTTTATCTCTAATTAATAAATATTTTTATGGATATCCGATCACGCCTTTTTTTTCTTCTATTTCCTTGCTGTTTTTATACCAGTTGTCTTTTTGCCCAGGAGACAATTGACATTAATGATTACAATCAGAATGTCAGTTTAACTAACGAGGGATGGGCTTCAATTGAAAAGGGTGAATACCAGGTAGCTGTTGAAAAATTTGAGAAGGCGATCGATTTTAATCAAAATAATGCAGATAGTTATGTAGGAGCTTCAACCGCCTACCTCTACCTCGATGAATTTGATAAGGCACGAGATCGGATAGATTCTGCTTTAGTCCTTTCTAAAAACCAATCCGATATTTATTACTTAGCTGGTAATATTCACTTTCGAACAGGAAATTATAAAGAGGCTATAGATCACTATTCTCAGGCACTATCGCTAAACGATCAAAGTGAGGTAAAAATTAATAAAATTCATTGTCTTTTTAACCGGGCGAATGCGCATATTCGAATGGAAAATTATCTTCAGGCTGTCAAAGACTTGAATCAAGTACTTTCGGTTAAGGGGGATTTTATGGACGCCTACCATAATAGAGCTGTCGCATTGAAGCATCTTTCCAAAAAAGAAGATGCTTGTAGGGATTTTGATGCAGCGGTTCATTTTGGAAGTCAAAAATCAATGACCTATTTGACCGGGTATTGCAAAAATGTTGCTTTTAACCCACTTGACTATTCTACAATTCGTGTTGTTGATCAGGGGCCTGGTGAGGACAATATCATAGATTCAAACATTCCCACTGGATATGAGCAGAGTGGCGACGATCTTACGTTCAGTCAAAACACAGATGTGCTTGATACTATTTATTTTCATGATGATTGGACATTGTGTGGGGCTTCTGATTACTCATTTTATCGCGTTGCAAAAGTCAATAGATTGAAAAGGTATTTTATAGGTTCATTTGTTGATTATCACAGGAATGGTGGTCTCTTGGTGAAGGGTGTTTATGATGAAAATGGAGTTAAGGATGGGCTATTCGAAAGGTTCTATGAGAATGGGAATATATATTCGTCGGGGAACTATATTGACAATATTCAAGTTGGTGAATGGAAATTCTATAATGAGGATGGATCGCTATCCGAAACCATTGAGTTTACCGAAGAGGATTACTATGTGTTGCACTCAATTGACCCAAATGGAAAGCCAGGTGTTGTCAGTAAAAGTGGAACCTGGAGAAAAATTATTTCTGAGGGAGGCAAGGTAAAATATAAGCTTACCGGAAAGTTTAAAGATGGGAAAAAGGTCGGGATCTGGAAAGTAACTACGACGGGTGGGAAAATACTTCATATTGAAAAATATAAGGACAATGTGTTTTATTCGGCTGAAATGCGGGGAGCATTTGGCGATATGGTAATTTCGACGCAGCTCTTTGGCAAAGACTTTTTTTATCCACAATCATTTGCTGCCATAGAGGAATTCCAGCCCGGTTTTGACATGTATCCGGCTGAATTCGTCGATGATTTGCCAAATACCTCGTTTATTGCTGAAAGTGACACCGGTTTCATTAAGGCCCAATACCCGGGTGGCATGGCAGGTTTTTACAGTTTTCTCGGGATGAATATTAGGTATCCGGACGCTGCGAGGGTCAAAAGTGTATCTGGTAAAGTTTATGTAAAATTTAGTATATCGAAAGATGGTGCTGTCGAGAAGGTTGAAGTAATAAAAGGTCTGGGCCACGGACTGGATGAGGAAGCAATCAGGGTGATTTCCCTCTGTCCAAACTGGATTCCCGCCAGAAAAGATGGTGTCAGAGTTGTAGACTCAATGGTACTACCGATCACCTTTAGACATGAAGGTGTAGTTAGAATCGATGGGAAGTAGAAATACGCTGTGAGGGGTTTAGGTCAAATACCTTTAAGAGTTGCTTTTAAAGAATGGAAGGTCCGGGTTTTCATTTTACATCATTATCGACAACCACATGAGTTCAGACGGTGATCCGGCTGGGCCACCGTCTGAACTGATAAAGCGATCACAAATTCCTCAGCCACTTATCCCTTAGCTTCAACTGCTTTTTAGAAGGTTTTTCCAGTACGGTAAACTGGTGTTTGATCTTCTGGGGTAATAGTGGTGCGTCAAACTCCTCTTCTGTGCCATCTCGATCTACAGTAAAATGCACCGTTTCACCGGCCTTCATTTGATTTATTTTGCCTAACTCAGTTTGGGCATTCATTAATGTTAGCTCAGTGCCGCTTACTTTCTTTATTATATCGCCCACCATAAAAGGACTTTCAGAATTACTCACCTGGGTGATGAAGATTTGCTGCGCTCCATTGACATTCAAGCTGATGCCAAAGGCCACTTTGGAAGAATCATAGCCGGCAAAGTCCTGGTAGTCAATTCCGATTTCCGCAAAATACTCTTTGACCGGAAGCTCTTGGGTTCCATCGATGTAGTTCTTGATATAGTCGTCCACCGAAGGGTAGGTCATTGCTACCAATTCGTTAAAGAAATTCTCTTCGTCGAAAGGTTTATTCGGCCCGTATTTTTTTGTTAGTTCCACGATAACTTCCCTTAATCCTTTTTTTCCTTTTGACTCTTTAAGGATCAAGAGATCTAGCAGGGTGGCGGTCATGGCTCCTCCGTGGTAAATATTGATATATTGATCCTCCAGTTCGGCAGCTCTGACACCTAGTTCAGTCAGTGAGATGGAAGGATCAAAATTATCATTGACATTTAGTTTGTCGCTACATTCTTCCAGGTACACTTCCAGCGGCATGATACCGCCTCTCAATTGCATGATCCAGGCCGACCATTCCGTTGCGCCCTCGTACAGCCAGAGGTGCCTGGATAGTTCCGGCGTTTCAAAATTGAATTTCTCTACCAGTTCTGAATGAATATTCAGTGGGGTAACCACGTGGAAAAATTCATGCGCTACGACCGACCTTAGCATTTGGACTTTTTGTTCATTAAGCTCAGACTCTTTCAAGGCATAACCCGAGCTATAAGAATGCTCCCAGGCACCAAAATCCAGATCTTCAAAATGGAAGAGGAAAACGTAACGTTCTACCGGCAATCCCTCGGTAAATTTAGAAGCAGCAAATAAAATATCTTTTAAGTCCACCAGTATGCTGTCTGATAGGATCTTATCTGTTTTAGAGTATGTGAAGACATCCACCTTGGTTCCTTCAACATCTACACTTGATTCACTTAGTCTGCCTAAAAGCATTGGCGAGTCAACGGCAAAATCATAGGTGGGAGCTGTGAAATAGCCTTCATCGTTTAGAGTCATTGCTGTACCCACTTTCCAATCGGCAGGGTATTCCAGCTTAATCCAAATCTCGTGCGACTGCATGCCATGGAAATAACCCAGCACAGCGTGGTTATTGATGTAGGCATGGTCTTTTTCCAATGACGTACCGCACATGTTGTAAACAGGGTGTTCATCCACTGGATTGTCAAATGTTTCGGCGATGGCGTAGCTGATCTTTACTGTTTTTTCGGGATCAGATATTTTCCATTGGTTGGTGGAAATTTGCTTTGTAGCGATGGTGTCTCCATTGCTATCCATTGCTGTGAACGACCTGACAAACCGTCCAATGTCCATGATCGAGTAGGTGCCTGGTGCCGTAGCTGCAAACTGAAAGACATCATTTTCCTTTGTCAGCTTGTCAGGTACAAGCGTCACCTTAAACAAGTCGTCAGCAATATCGTTGAGGTCATAGGTGAATTTGTGTTGGGCGAGCAACACATTGGTAAACAAAAAGAGAAATAGGGGGATTAGAATTTTTTTTTTGTGGTGCATTGAGATACAGTTAATGTGAAACAATTTTCAAGTATACTTTTTTTCAGTCAAATATTTCAAATATTGATGATGTGCGGCATTCTGGGGGGGTGAAGCGAAATAATTCAGTGAAGTTTAACAATTCTGTGTTTATTTAATAGTTTAGTCCTTACTAATAAATTACTCTCAATGTACAATAATCAGCCCTCCATTTTTGCCATATCCGGAAGCACGAAGCAACGTTCTTCAAATAAGACTCTTCTTGAGCATCTGAAAAAGAGTTTTCCTGATGTCGTATTCGATTTTTACGAGGGTGTGGATCGGCTTCCTCATTTTAATCCCGATGTAGAAGGGTCAATGGTGCCAGGTTCTGTGGTAGATTTCAGAAAAAGGATAGAAAACGCAGATGGGGTTATCATTTGTACACCGGAGTATGTGTTTAACCTGCCAGGTAGTTTAAAAAACGCACTCGACTGGCTTGTTTCAACGACCGTCCTCACCAATAAACCGGTAGCCCAGATCATTGCCTCTGCATCCGGTGAAAAAGCATACGAATTATTGCATCTGATACTCACCACCCTCCAAGCCCGGGTTTCTGACGAAACAAGGTTACTGGTTCAGGGAGTAAAGGGAAAGGTGGATGGAGACAAAATCAAGGATCATGAGGTGAAGTCTTCTCTCAATAAAATAATGAAGGCATTGCTTGGCGAACTTTCTGAATAATTCTATTACAACACCTGTTTATTTGACCGCTTCCGGGTTGTCATCAGAGGAAACCCGATTGGCAAGATGTAAATAGCGTTTCTTAGGGGCTTTTTTCTGTTTGATATCCAATTGTCAAATAGCTTTCGATATCCAATTTTAAGGAACATTTATGGAATTTGGACGGTGTCGGCATCTTGATGATAGATGTTCACTAAACAAATTCCATTATGAGAAACTTTACTTTTATCCTGTGTTTAATAATGCATATTTTTTTTCACTCAGAGGCTCAGGTAGCAACGAGAATAGTTAAAGGTACATTGACGGATCCCGAAACAAATGAGGCCCTACCGGGAGTAAATATTTCCATTAAGGGAACCAATGATGGTACCGTAACGGACATAGAGGGTCGGTATGAAATTGAAGCACCAATTGGTTCTACGCTAGTATTTTCATATGTAGGATATCAGTCAAAGGAAATGAAGGTGGAACCTGTTTCTTCTGCAGATATGGAAGGGGATCCAATAATATTTCGGCATAAGATTCCTGATGATCCTGACAAAACATTTTCTCCCTATTTTTTCATTCAAAGTGATGATCCATCAGTTGATAAGATGCCTTTGAAAGCTACCGAGGCTCTTGTTAACATAGCGGGTGTTATTGCAGATGTCCAGATAAGGCAGGTTTATGTGAATGAAGGGTCAAAACCTATTGAGGCGATATACATATTTCCGGGGTCGACGAGGGCTGCCGTGTATGGGATGACGATGACGATTGGCGATAGGAGGTTGACTGCTAAGATCAAAGAAAAGGAACAGGCCAGAGTTGAATACCAAGAAGCAAAAAGTGCGGGTAAAACGGCCACGTTGCTCGAACAAAACCGCCCAAATGTATTCCAGATGAATGTCTCCAATATAATGCCGGGTGATACGATCAAGGTCGATATCAAGTATACAGAATTACTTGAGTCGCTTGACGGAACGTACGAATTCGTTTACCCGACAGTGGTGGGTCCCCGATATTCGGAAGAAAATGTTGATGGTGACCACGAAGATAAGGATTGGGTGAGTAATCCATACTTGCATGAAGGGAGCGATCCACCCCATAAGTACAACATGATATTAAATTTGAATTCGCCCATACCAATAAAAAAAATCCATTCTGTATCCCACAAAATACATACACAATTTCTTTCCACATCGAAAGCTCAAATTGTGCTGGATAAGGAAGAAATGTATGGAGGCAACAGGGATTTTATTCTTAGGTATAAGCTGCGAGGGGGTGAAGTTGCTTCGGGAATATTGATCAATCCAGGCGAAAAGGAGAACTTTTTTCTCATGATGGTCGAGCCACCCGACCATGCTGAAATCGAGGTGGTGCCTTCGAGGGAGTACATTTTTATTGTAGATGTTTCCGGTTCCATGCACGGTTTTCCCCTGGATGTATGTAAAGAGTTGCTACAAAATCTAATTGGTTCATTAAGAAGGGATGATGTGTTTAATGTGATGTTCTTTGAAAGCGGAAATAAGATGCTTCATAGAAATTCGGTTCAGGCAAATGAATATAATATCAAGGAAGCGATTCGTGCCATTGACCGTCAGTCGGGAGGAGGAGGAACAAACCTTTATTCAGCGCTTGAAGATGCCCTTTCCCTGGAGAAAAAATACGGGAGATCAAGGACTTTCATTGTAATTACAGATGGCTATGTTTCAATCGAAAAAGAAGCTTTTCAATTGATTAACGAAAGTAGGAATGATGCCAATCTATTTGCGATCGGTATAGGTTCATCGGTAAACCGATATCTGATTGAAGGATTGGCTCATGCCGGAATGGGAGAGCCGTTCATCGTCACAAATGCGTCCGAGGCAAAGGTGGTGGGGAGAAAATTTAAAGAGATGGTTGAATACCCTATGTTAACGGATATTTCTATTGACTACAAAGATTTTAAAGTCTATGATATTGAACCCAGGTTTATTCCTGATGTTTTTGCCAAACGCCCAATTATCGTTTATGGAAAGTACAAAGGTGATGCTTCCGGTTCTATCAAACTGCGAGGAGTTACTGGAGAAGGAGTTTATGCTAAAGAATTCAAGCTGGAGGATGCTGATTCAAACAACAATCAATCCCTCCGGTACCTCTGGGCCAGAAATAAAATTAAATACCTGGATGACTATGCCGGTTATTACGAAGACAATAACCCTCAAACCTCCGAAAAACTCAAACAGGAGGTTACGAAATTGGGGATTAAATACAACCTGCTGACCAACTACACCTCTTTCATCGCTGTTGATACCATTATTAGAAATTCAACAGGAAAAACTGAGCGAGTGAAACAACCATTGCCGATGCCACAGGGCGTAAGTGACCAGGCGATTGGAATGGCTTTAAAGGCAGATGTATCGCAACTTTCTGAAATTGTGGTGGTGGGTTATGGCATGCAAAAGAAATCTTGTCTTACCGGAAGTGTCGCGACCGTGAAGAGTAGCGCAGCAAATACCTTTTCGAATACAAACGTTAATCAGTCACTTGCCGGAAAAGTTTCTGGTGTCATAGTTACCCAAAATTCAGGTGCGCCGGGTGGCAATAGTAGCATTCGGATTCGAGGAATTTCTTCCCTTGCTGATAATAATTCCCCTTTGATTGTAGTAGATGGTGTTCCACTCGATAACACTGATATGCCGGTGACTACCTCTGGCACCGTCGCTCCAAACAGAATAGCAGGGGTAAATCCAAACGATATCGAATCACTGGAAGTTTTAAAAAGCGCAAACAGCACTGCTATCTATGGAAGTAGGGCTGTAAATGGCGTCATCCTCATCACAACTAAAAAGGCAAAGCAATATGAAGAGGAGGTAGAGGTGAACACATCATTTTCTATTGACAAAGTAAACAAGCTTCCGGCATTACAATCTGAGTATGCTCAGGGAAGGCCGGAAAATGGAGATTTAATTTGGAAAGGTGGTGATGTAAACGAACTTTTCAGTTGGGGTCCTTCGATTTCGACACTGGCGTTTGATGGGGCAGATTATGCCTTTGATAAAAACGGCAGGCTGGTGCCCGGTAGTGGAGATGGTGCCCGGGAAGCAATGGCATATAATCCCCACGATGTATTACAGAGCGGCTTTACGCTTGATAATTACGTTTCCTACAAGAAATCAATGCAGAAGATAAATTTGTTTGCCTCCCTGGGCCACACATTGCAACAGGGAACGATACCCGGATCATCATTCGAACGAACAACATTGAATATCAATTTAAAACATCAACTTGACGATCTTAATTATGGAGTCTCGTTGAAAGGATCGCATATCAATGTAGAACAAGTACTAAGAGGAGGGGGAAATAATTCGGTCATGTTTGGGCTTTTGACCACCCCGCCTACATTTGATAATTCAAATGGTAATGGCAAACATGCCCTGGATTTGAATGACACTTATCAGTTGCGAGACGGAAGCCAGCGAAGTTATAATGGAGGACTGAGCGATAATCCATATTGGAGTATCTCCAAAAACAGTGCAACAGCAAAAATCGGCAGGATCATTCCCTCCGCGTTTGTCGAATACCAGCTTACCGGCGGGGTCAAATTGAAGTTAACGGCCGGTGGAGATATTTATGAGGACAGACATAGCATAACTTTAGATCAAAATTCCGCCCCAGTCAATAACGGTCTGAGCATCTTCAGACAGGAAAATTACCAGGGATTGAATTCTGATTTGCTTTTTGATTTCAATAAATATTTGGGAGGCAAGTTTGATATTGGAGTAACAGCGGGAGTTAGCTGCTTAGCTTCCGAAAGACAAATACGAAAGTCGATAACGGAAGACGATAACCCGAACGGAGATTTGGATGGCTTATGGACAAACAATTATAGCCAGAACAATTGGCAGATGTTGTCCAGAATCAACATGGTATACAATGAGTTCCTGGTGCTAAATGCTTCTTTAACTGGCGAGAGAACTTCCGTTTTAGCTTCACCTAACAATCTGCTGCACTCGGAAGCGTTAGGAATAGCCTTTAATCTTACCGATATCCCATCCTTTTACATGAATCAAAATTACATAAGTACGGTAAAAGTCATTGCGTCGGTGGCGAGTAATCAGAAGGAGCCACCCTTGTTTCTTGATCCGAATTATTACTGGAATGGCATGGACAACATGAGCAACCTCAATACTTTTTTGGATAGGGTGCGTCTTTCGAACAATCAATTGCTTATGCCAGAGACAAACAAATCCTGGGAAGTCGGTAGTAACTGGAGCTTCCTGAACCATCGCCTCGATCTTGAAATGTCATATTTCAGAAGTCTTTCACATAATGCTTTTGTGCCAATAAATAGCGATTCGTCCTATTATCTTGTGAATGGTGGAAGTATTGAAAACTCGGGAGTTGATTTAAATTTGACCGCTTACCCGCTGAACCGGGGAGTTGATTGGATGGTCAGGATGAACTTTACGAAAGTTGCCTCCCTGGTAAAAAAGCTCGCCGATGACAGGTCGGTTATCTCTATGGCCGGGTTTGGGACAGTTTCCTCATCCCTTATGGAGGGTCAACCCTATGGCGTTTTGTATGGCACAAGATATTTGAGAAATGATCAGGGGGAGCTGGTAGTTGGGGAGGACGGTTATCCATTGGTCGACACCGATATGGGAGTAATTGGAGATCCAAATCCCGATTGGCTATTGGGCATTGAAAATGAATTTTCATTTAAAAATTTTAGTCTCGGGTTTTTAGTTGACATAAGAAAAGGTGGTGATCTATGGAATGGCACCAGGAACGCGATGAACTATTTTGGAACCTCGGGTGAATCGGGGAGTTTACGAAAGACAACAGGATACATTTTTGAGGGAGTAACTCAAAATGGTGAACCGAACAATATCCCTGTCAATTTTGCTGATAGCGATCAAGATGTCACTGAAAACAGGTGGGTGAGATATGGTATGGAAGGCGTAGCAGAAGATGCCATTGAAGATGGATCATGGGTCAGGCTTCGAAACGTCATACTTACTTATAATTTTAGTAGTGCGGTTCTGTCAAGAATTGATTTCAAAAATCTTTCATTATCTCTCTTTGCCAATAATCTATTACTCATCACAAAATATTCTGGTGTTGATCCGGAAACAAACCTCACAGGCAACACAAACGGAAGGGGTTTGGATTATTTCAATATTCCGAATTACAAAAGCTTCGGCTTGTCAATAAAGATGGACTTTTAGAAAAGGTGGAAAGGTCATGGCCAAAACTGTGGCTTTTCCATCTTTTTACCTTTTGATTTTTGACGTCACGATACACAATCTAAAGTTGAATGCCAGGGCAAATATATTTTAAAAAACGACTTCGTCATTCAGGAGTGACTCTGATCAACTCCGGTCAGCTGTCAAAATTTGGGGAGGCGAAAATGTGGAAGCTGATCATAAGATGTGGGATTAAGGTTGGTTTTAGAATTACTTCCACATATTGTCAATCCTTCAAGGTTTTCAAAACCTTGAAGGATTCCCGGAAAGTGATGCAATTTCAGCAGCCAATGAAGGATTTTTAACCGCCAATTCATTGATAAAACTTAGTTTCAGCTATAAACCACATTAATGAAAACTATAGCTGTATTTTTCACTGTGCTGTTACTATCAGGCAATGGCTTTCCGCAAGGCATCACAAAAGATGAAAATGAAAAGGTGTTGCGTTCTGTTACTAATAATATTATTAGAAATACCACCTACGACTTTGTCGACGCTGAAACGAATGAAGTCATAAAGGCTATCGACGAAAAGAACTACAAGCCCTCCATCCGGATTCGCAGTCCCTACAATACCTGGAATTATTGGAACGGAGTGCTGAATATTGCCATGCTGGATATGGCTGCGTTTTTCGGTGATGATCGTTATGAAAAATGGGCCATTGAAAATTACGCTTTTGCTTTTGACAATTATGCAGTGTTTGAAAAGCTTTTCGACCCGGAAAAGGACAACAAGTGGACATTTCCTTTCGGACAATGCATTGTCACCAGGGAACTGGATGATTGCGGCGCCATGGGTGGTGGGCTGATCGAAGTCTATGAAAAAGTCAAGAGGAAGGAGTATAAAGACTATATCGACAAAGCTGCCGAACACATAACCAATGGGCAGGAACGCCTGGTTGATGGAACGATGGTCAGGCATTTTCCGCATAAGATGACCATTTGGGCAGATGACCTTTATATGGGAATTGTATTTTTGGCTCGTTTGGGTCATTTCACCGGAGAAGTAAAGTACTTCGACGACGCAGCAAATCAGGTAATTCTTTATAACAAGTATCTCTATAATCCTACAACTCAATTATACTACCATGGTTGGTATAGTGATATTAAGGAAAATGGTGTGGCACATTGGGGTCGGTGTAATGGTTGGGTGATGCTTGCCCAGGCTAATCTGCTGGAATTTCTACCGGAAGACCACCCAAAACGTGACACCCTTTTGTCAATATTACACCAGCAGGTGCTCGGGGTATCCCGATACCAAAGTGAATCGGGTTTGTGGCACCAACTGATTGACAAAACAGATTCTTATCTTGAAACATCATGTACGGCGATGTTTACCTATTCTATCGCGAAAGGAGTAAACAACGGATGGCTGGATGCAAGATATGCCTCTGTTGCGAAGCAGGGTTGGGAAGGAATCAAGGGTAAAGTTCAGGATGACGGGCAGGTGCGGGATATATGTGTCGGAACAGGGATGGAGGACAACCTCGTGTTTTATTACAAAAGACCCACCAAGTTAAATGATACACATGGGTTGGGAGCTGTTATATTGGCCGGAGTAGAGATATTGAAGATGGAGGAATGATGAGTTGGGTGATCGATGTCGGATGCAAAACCTTGTTAACGGTTGCAGACCTGAACAAAGGTTGGTTTTATGCAGCATTTTGGAATCCTCGGCCAGTATATCAGGTTCCATTTTCATGTAGAAGGAAAAGGGCTCGGAATGTACCTGGATAAAAAGGAAATTGAAAACCTGGGCGGTAAAATCGAACTGGAAAGTGAACCAGGGAAGGGTACTACATTTTCTGTCTGGTTCAAAAAGTGAATGTATTACCCTGCATTTTCATCAGTTTTTTAACAAGAATTGGAATAATCTCTTTTAAAAATCTAAACTTTTCATTTGCTAATACCGTAAAGATTTCATACTATTGCAGTGTATTAGTTGAGTAGTACACTAGTTTACTTGATAAGATGATTAATATTCAGGAGCTATCTTTTAGTTATAAAAAGGAGGAACCTCTCTTCCGCAGACTGAACCTCAGTCTTCCCATGGGAAACATTTATGGTTTGTTGGGAAAAAACGGGGCGGGGAAATCCACTTTGTTGAAAATTATTTCAGGATTGTTATTTCCTGATCAGGGGAGCCTCGATGTCGTGGGCTATAGACCATGGTCACGTTATCCACAGTTTCTTCAGGAAATTTACCTGGTTTCAGAGGAATTTCATGTTCCCAACCTGAAAATGGAACGCTATGTGCGTTTATACAGCCCGTTTTATCCACGTTTTAATTATGGGATTTTTGAGGAATACATAAAGGAATTTGACCTTCCGGCAAACCGAAAATTGAATTCTCTTTCATATGGTCAAAAGAAAAAATTCCTGCTTTCATTTGGATTGGCTACAGAGTCAAAACTGCTGATTTTAGATGAACCGACGAACGGACTTGATATTCCTTCGAAAAGCCAGTTCCGAAAGATAATAGCCAGTGCAATCCACGAAGATCGTAGTTTCATTATTTCTACGCACCAGGCCCGCGATATGGAAAATCTGATCGATCCAATTATCATTCTCGATCAGGGGGAGGTCATATTTTCTCAAAGTTTTGAGGAAATCGCAAGGAGGATCACGATTTCAAAACAAAAAGAACTTCCTCCTGAGGAGGAATTGATTTATGCAGAATCCACATTTGGCGGCTACACGGTAGTGAAGAAAAACCAGGGCAAGGAAGAAGTAAACCTCAACCTGGAGATCCTTTTTAACGCGGTAGTAAATGCAAAAGACAAAGTCAGTCAAATATTTGAAGAGGGAGGGAGTGATGAATAGAGTGTTTGATTTCACAAGATTTTGGCGGCTGATAAAAATGGAGCTATACCGGAGTAAAAAAGGAATTACCATGACACTGGTGATAAGTTTTGGCGTCCTGTTTTTCATGGGCTTACTCCTTACGCCGGTGTTCGAACCAACTATGCTGGTATTTCAGCATTCTGACGGATATGCGTTCCAGCTATTGATCTGTGGCTTTATATTAAGCAGCCTCACGTTTAATGACCTTGGAAATACCCTAAAAAGATATCAGTATCTGCTGCTGCCGGCCTCCACCTTTGAAAAATTCCTGAGCATGTGGTTATTGACTACAGTGGGGTGGGTTGCGGTATATACGATGCTTTATACGGTTTATACAGTATTTGCAAATTTCGTCGGAGAAATGATGTACAGCTATCTGTCTTATATTCCGTTTAATCCGTTCAGTGAGTTTTCATTGGTCACAATCCGATACTACCTGGCCTTACAGGGTATATTCATGGTGGGTGCCACGCATTTTAAGGGATTTGTTTTTCCTAAGACGCTGATTTCAATCATCGTTTTTGGGATGGTGCTGGCGCTCATAGGCTATTTTATCCTATCTGGTTTGCCTGTTGCAGGGATGGAGCAATGCGTGACGGAATTTGAGCCACTGGAAGGATCAGCGCTGCATACGCTTTGGGGTATTTTGGTGTGGATGTTCTGGTGGGTCTTGGCACCGCTTTGCTGGGTTATATCCTATTTCGGACTAAAAGAGAAGGAGGTATAGCATGGAATTCAGGGAAGATCAGGCCATCTATTTACAAATCGCGGATCTCTTTTGCGAGAATATCCTTACTGGCAAATGGAATCCGGGAGACCGCATCCCGTCTGTCCGGGAAATGGCAGTCAATGTAGAAGTAAACCCTAACACAGTTATGAGAACATTTAATTATTTACAGGACAAAGGCATCATCTTCAACAAGCGGGGGATAGGCTATTTTGTTGCGGACGACGGCTTTGAAAAAACCCGGGCGCTCAAAAAAGAAGATTTCATTCACCATGAGCTACCGAGGTTTTTTAAAGCACTGCGAATGCTGAACATGGAGCTGGATGATTTGAAATCTTATTATGAAAGGTATGTGGAAGCGGAGTCGTGAAGTTGGAAGTCAGGAGTCGGAAGTCGGAAGATGGAAGTCAGGAGTCGGAAGTCAGGAGTCGGAAGTCAGGAGTCGGAAGATGGAAGTCGGAAGACCGAAGTGGGGGGCGGAAGATCGAAAGCGGAAGTTTGTTTCCTCATCCCACCACTGGATGTGTGGTGGCTGGCGAGAAGTGGTCGGATGAGTAGACGGAAGTCCGGTGACCGAAGATCGAAATGGGGTGTGGGAAAGCAGAAGTTTAACGTAGTAGGGATTAATTATTGATTCTTAGAAAATTAAATAATATGAGTTTTAAGTTTGAAAAGTTAATTATCTGGCAGAAAGCAATGGATTTTGGCGAGGTACTAAATGAAGTAACGGATGAGTTTCCTAAAAAGGAAATGTACAATTTGTCGTCTCAATTAATGCGGGCCGTTGATTCCATTGCTCTCAATATTTCAGAAGGATCAATTGGCCAATCGAATCCCGAATTCAAAAAATTCACTGGCTATTCAGTGCGATCTTTAGCCGAGGTAGTCACTTGCCTGCATAAGGCAAAACGTAGAAAATATATTTCCCAGCAACAGTTTGATCAACATTACCAGGAGTCTTTTGATCTAATGAACATGTTGGTAGCATTTAAAAAGAAAATCAGCTAACTATGAAACAGCTAAGAAAACCACCTTTTTATTTGTCAAACACTCGGATGAACGATATCCAACTCCGGACTTCGGTCTCCGGACTTCCATCTCAAAACCCATGAAAACAAGCAAAAAAATCCTCATATCGACCGCTGGCATCCTGATAGCCATCTTCATCACCGGGCTGATGTTTTTCAGAAGCGAGGTGAATTCGATCATGGCCAGTGCGGACCTAAAGATGCCTTTTAGCGCCACAGAAGTAGGAGAGTTTTACAACCTCGATTTCTCATCCAATTGGACGGTGAACATCAGGCAGGGGCGTCGCCACGAAGTCGAAGTAGCCAGAGATGGCACTTTTGAGCCTAAAGTTGAGAATATACAAGGGACGTTATATTTTAAGATAGATTCTACCTCATCCGACGGTGAAGGTAATTTATACGCCAGGATTACTACTCCCGATATCAAAAAGATTAAAGCGACAGGTACGACTCGAATTGAGCTGAAGAATTTTCAGTCTGATTCGCTAACGGTGATCCTCGAAGACCGGGGGATATTTATAAGCGATAAAAACACCATCAAGCATGTTTTTTATCAAACCTCAGGGGAAGCATCCATAGAGTTTACTGATGATATCTAATGCCTATGAAGCAGTCATAGTTCACTAATAATCAAAGCGACAAAAAAGTCCAATTAATCGAATTCAACCAAAAAAATAGAAAATGAAAAAATTTCTAACAGGATTACTATGCCTTATTTTTTCCCTGCCCCTGCTGGCACAGGAACAATTCACACTCAGTGGATATATCAGGGAGGCTAGCAATGGCGAGGCCCTCATTGGGGCGACAGTCTACATTGACGAAATTAAAAACGGCACCGTTACCAACGTGTACGGTTTTTATTCCGTCACCCTGCCAAAGGGAGCATACCATGCTAACTACCAGTATATTGGCTTTGGTGATGTAAAGAAAGAGGTTCATCTGGATCAAAATATCCGCCTTGATCTTGAATTGGAAATTGCCGAAAGGCAGATGGATGAAGTGATCATTACCGGCGATGCCATCGATGCCAATGTCAGCGATATCGAGATGAGTACGGCAAAACTGGATATCAAAACCATCGATAAGATGCCGGCCTTTGTGGGAGAAGTGGATATCATTAAGAGCATTCAGATGCTTCCGGGAGTCAGCACCGTAGGGGAGGGCGCTCCCGGGTTTAATGTGCGTGGAGGTAGCGTCGGACAAAACCTGGTGGTGCTGGATGAGGCGCCCGTCTATCAATCCTCCCATTTATTCGGCTTCTTTTCAGTGTTTAATCCCGATGCGGTTAAGGATGTGAAGTTGTACAAGGGAGGCATTCCGGCGAAGTACGGAGGCAGGCTTTCTTCCATTCTTGATATTCGAATGAAAGAGGGCAATAGCAAAAAGTATGAAGTAAACGGGGGTGTAGGAACTGTGTTTAGCCGATTGGCGGTGGAAGGTCCGATTAAAAAGGATAAGTCCTCGTTTATTATTGCCGGTCGTCGTTCTTATGCGGATGTGTTGGCCAAGCCGTTTACCGACGTCCTCGATGATGGAGCTGCCCTCTATTTTTACGATTTGACAGCCAAAGCTAATTTCAATATCAACCCGAAAAACCGCGTGTACGTGTCGGGGTACCTGGGGCGTGATGTCTTTAAGTTTGATAAATTCCAGGGCTTTGACTGGGGAAACAGAACGGCAACCTTACGCTGGAATAACCTGGCCAATGACCGCCTGTTTTCCAATTACACCTTCTTTTACAGTCTCTATGACTATGGTTTTGAATTTGGCGACAGCGATAATGACAAGTATGGCTGGAAGTCCCATATTAATACTTTTAACTTCAAGCCTGAGTACAGTTGGTTTATCAATGCCAAAAATGAATTGACCTTTGGAGGGGAACTGATTTTGTATCGCTTTGAGCCAGCCACGACACAATCGGTAAGCAATGGAAGTGTTGTTGATTTTAGCCTGGATGAGAGAAAAGCGCTGGAGGCTTCGCTGTACATTGGCAATGACCAGCAGCTTACCGACAAGCTATCGATTCAATATGGCATCCGGTACAGCAATTTTAATTACCTGGGGGGAAGGGAATACTCCTTCGGGGACACCATTCCGGGAATGGAGAAGCCTTTGATTGGTACGGATGAAAAAGATGAATGGGAAGTCATCCAATCGTATGGCAATTTTGAACCTCGATTCTCATTCAGGTACCAGTTGACTCCGGGCTCTTCAGTTAAAGGTAGTTATAATCGAATGGTCCAGTATATTCATCTAATTTCAAATACAACCGCATCGACACCTATCGATGTCTGGCAGCCATCTACTAACAACATAAAACCTCAGATCGGTGACCAGGTAGCCCTCGGATATTTCAGGAATTTCAATGGCAATCGCTATGAATTTTCCACTGAAGTGTATTACAAATGGATGCAAAACCAGGTCGACTACATTGACGGGGCGGATATTTTTGGGAATGCATACCTCGAATCCCAATTGTTGAGGGGGGAAGGCCGTGCGTATGGATTGGAACTAATGGTCAAAAAGAATAAGGGGAGGCTGACAGGTTGGGCGAGTTATACCCTTGGGAAATCGGAATTGAAAACGGATGGCATCAACTATGGTGGTGACAAGATCAACCGGAAGGGGAATTGGTATCCGGCTCGCTTTGATCAGCGGCACAACCTGAAAATAGCCGGCTTTTATGATTTGAGTCAAAAGATTTCTGTCTCAGCCAATTTCACCTTCCTGTCAGGAACACCGGTCACTTACCCAACCGACAGGATTACGGTTCAGGACTATGTCATTCCCTACATCGGAGACAGTAAACGAAATAATGTACGTATTCCCGATTATCATCGCCTGGATGTGTCACTGACCATCAACAAAATATTTATGGGCAAGAAACGTGGAAAAGCGTCTGACTACCTGGTAATTTCCTTTTATAACCTGTATGCCAGGGAAAATCCTTTCAGCATATATTTCTCGCAGGGAAATGAGAGGCACATAACCGATGGGCCAATCCCAACTTCGTCTACCCAATTATCTATAGTGGGGACAATCATTCCTGCCTTCTCATACAACTTTAAATTTTAGAAAATGAAGCCAATAGAAACTCCAACAAACAACTATACAATCGATCAAACAACCATGAATACAAGAGAGAAGACCGAAGTCGGAAGTCGGAAGTCGGAAGTTGCTAACTGGGCAAAACTTCGGACTCCGGTCTTCGGACTCCTAACTCTCTTAACCCTTTTCAGTTGCGAAACAACCATCAATCCGGAGCTGGATACCCCAAAGGAAATCATTGTGGTAGATGCCTGGGTCAACCAGAAAATGGAACGGCAGATCATTCGCGTTACGCGATCCCAGCCCTATTTTGATAATGCATTTCCGTCGAAGATCCCAAATCTCGAGGTGACGGTAGAAGACATGGATAACGGAGTTACCTATTCATTCCTCGAGTCTCAGGACTACTATTACTGGGATCCGGTGGATGAGCCCTTTGGAGAGGTTGGACATACCTATCGATTGTCGGTGACAGTTAATGGGGAAACCTTTGAGGCCTTTTCAAAATTGGGAAGAGTGCCACCGGTCGATTCGGTTACATTCACCTATAATGAGAAAGACCTTATCATTAAGGAAGAATATTATACTGCTGAATTCATGGCATCCGATCCGGTGGGCATTGGTGATGCATATTGGATAAAGGCATGGAAAAACAATACCTTACTGAACAAGCCATCTGAGCTCAATATGGCTTTTGACGCCGGGTTTTCTGCCGGACAGGCGGTTGATGGCCAGGTGTTTCTCATCCCCATCAGAAAGGATTTTCTAAATCCGCTTGATAAAATTCCTGATGGGAATAATGAGTTTTACCCACCTTACCTGGTAGGCGATTCTGTGCATGTGGAGATCCACTCGCTGGATCCGCAGGCCTTTGACTTTCTCTATGCAATATATTTAAATGTCAACCGTCCAGGTGG
>JBNLGG010000071.1:0-19006 GCA_050305935.1 Cyclobacteriaceae bacterium
ATAGCAAACGCTCCCTGCTCATGGGGCGTGCTGGAGTTTGACCTGGAAGGAAAATCTCCGGATTATCAACAGGTGCTGACTGAAATTAAGGAAACGGGATACATCGGAACCGAGCTGGGAGACTGGGGATTTATGCCTACGGAGCCTGAAGAACTGCAAAAAGTATTGACAGATCATGACCTGGACTTGCTGGGAGCATTTGTGCCTGTGGCATTGTCCCACAAGGACAGCCACCAGAAAGGTGAGATCAAAGCTCTTCAGGTAGCAGAGCTCATGCTACAGGCAGGCTTCAAAGATGCATTTATCGTATTGGCGGATGAAAACGGATCAGTGGAGAGTCGAACGAAACATGCGGGGAGGATTACAAAGGAAATGGGGCTTTCTGAAGAACAGTGGAATACTTTTGTCGATGGGGCGAATAGAATAGCTAAGGCTGTAAAAAGCAATTTTGGTTTGAGAACCGTATTTCATCACCATTGTGGCGGCTATGTAGAGACTCCTCAGGAACTGGAAAAACTAATGAGCCTTTCCGATCCGGATTTACTGGGGCTATGCCTGGATATGGGGCATTATGCTTTTGGCGGCGGAGACCCGCTTGAGGCGCTCCGCCTGTACTATGATCGCATTTGGCACATTCATTTTAAAGATTATAGCGATGTGATTGGAACGGAATCAAGGTCCAAAGGCTGGGACTACTTTGAATCGGTCAAAAATGGTGTATTCTGTGAATTGGGGAAGGGAAATGTTGACTTTTCCTCCATTGTAGAAGAGCTAATTAAAAGGAAGTACGATGGGTGGATTGTAGTTGAACAGGATGTGCTGCCGGGTATGGGGAAACCCAAGGTCTGTGCTCAGTCTAACCGTGACTACCTGAAAAGTCTGGGCTTGTAACGTGTGTTAATCAAATAGAATTATGAAGATGATAAAATTAGGTATAATAGGCACAGGAAGGATCGGGAAGATTCACCTGGAAAATATTAACAATCTCATCCCTGATGCGGAGGTTGTTGCGGTTTCTGACCCCTTCTTCAAAAAGGAAGATAATAGAGGGTATGTGGTAAGTACTACCAATGAATTGATCAATAATCCGCAACTTGACGCTGTGCTCATCTGTTCACCTACCGACACTCATGCAGAACTGATAGAGCAGGCCGCCCAGGCTGGTAAGCATATATTTTGCGAAAAGCCGATGGACCTGTCGCTGGAAAGGGCCTTACAGACGCTGGGGATAGTCAAAAAATCCGGAGTAAAATTCATGCTGGGCTTTAACAGAAGATTCGACCCGAACTTTATGAAAGTTAAAAGCCTTGTCGATGAAGGTAGGGTGGGAGAGCCTCACATTCTGAAAATTACGAGCAGAGATCCAGGCCCGCCACCCGTGGAATATATTAAGAGCTCCGGAGGCTTGTTTAAGGACATGGCCATACACGATTTTGATATGTCCAGGTATATCATGAAAGGCGAAGTGACAGAGGTTTTTGCAAAGGGCAATGTCCTCGTAGATAAAGCCATTGGAGAAGCAGGGGATATAGATACCGCCGTTACTACCCTTACTTTTGATGACGGGTCTTTTGCGGTGATAGATAATAGCCGAAAGGCAGCTTATGGTTACGACCAACGGCTGGAGGTTTTTGGCTCGAAGGGAATGGCCAGGGTAGAAAATGAAAAGCCGGATCTTCACGAGCTTTCCACTGTAGATGGCGTTTCTACATCGCTGCCATTACATTTCTTTATGCAGCGGTATACTCAATCTTATATGGAAGAAATCAAGAGTTTTATTTTAGCACTAAAGGACGATAAAACTATGCCAGTAGAAGGTAAGGATGGTATTATGGCTTTGGTGATAGCCGAGGCAGCAAATAAATCTCTACGAGAAAACCGGCCCGTTAAAATCAGGGAAATATTTGAAACAAACCCGATACCATATCAAACATTGGACAACTAATTGAAAGCTTTGAAAAGAGGAAAATCAAAGGTGGCAAGAAGACAAGGTCATTTTCCTCTTTTTAAAAACTTTTTTGCTGGTCAGGTGTGTCAAAATAAACTACAACCTTTCGTAGTGAGGCTTTAAATGTTCGCGCATTTTTTCCCTGAATTGAGCCGGAGTCCCATTTTTTAGCGTTTCTACCAGGTCAATATGTGATACATTCCCTTTTTCAGGTTTTTTCTCAAGTTTAGCTTCTTGTTCCATCATGTAGTTAAAGATGGGCAATAAGAGGTTTTGAAATCTCTGAAGGGTTTCATTGCCAGACATCTTATAAAGTTTAGAGTGAAATTCGATTTCGTAGTTGAGCCTGACCTTCAACGATGTGGTTTTGGGATCATTGGCTTCACGAGCAGTGATTTTTTCTAAATCTTCAATGTCGTTATCTTTTTTTCTAGCGAAAATCAAGTCCCCCATACCCACTTCTAGTATTAGTCGCAGTTCGAAAATATCTTTCATGGCACTTTCACCCAGTATATTCGGAAACATCACTCGTTCGACACCACTTAAAAGATCGGGCTCCGTCAATATCATCCCTTTTCTTTTTTTAGATTCAATCATTCCGAGCATCCTCAAGCGACTTAGGGCTTCCCGAATGATGTTTCTGCTGACACCCAGGTATTCTGCAAGTTCCAGCTCTTTTGGAAGAGCATCCCCTGCGGTAAAGTTGTTTTGCTTTAGATATTCTATTAAACTGACTTCTACCTGATCTGCCAGGGAAGACTGTTTGATGGGCTTGAGCGCCTTATGTTTTTTATTTTCTTTTTTCATTAGTCCCGGGTTAAAAGTCGATGTTTTTCTATTTATCGGTACCTAAAATACAAACATAGCATAGTTTGATATTTATTTTCAATTATTTTCTATATATTGTCACTATGTAATTATGTTCTACATATTAAAAATTAAATGGTTTACAATATTATAGACTTTGGAGCGAAAGGCGATGGGAAGACAGATGATTCCAAAGCCATACAATCTGCTATTGACAAATGTTCAATTTCGGGAGGAGGAAGGGTGTTTTTTCCCGGTGGCAATGTGTTCCTATCAGGGCCCTTTTATTTAAAATCCCACGTAGATCTATATGTTCAGACAGGAGCAACTTTATTAGCTAACCCAAATGAAGATATTTATTCCGATAGCGCATTCAGGGAAAATACCGGTGAGGGGACCATCTGGATAGGAGGAGATAAAATCGAAATGGTTTCCATTTCAGGAGGTGGAATTATTGATGGCAACGGAATTGCATTCATGGGTGAGGAACTGGAGCATTCATTTGACCTGAAACCTTTTGAAGAGGTAGATCCCAGGCCTCATATGATAACCCTTGTAGGGGGTAAGAATATTAAAATAAGGGATATAACCCTTAAAAATGCTGCCTATTGGTCGCTTCATCTTGTTGGGTGCAATGATGTTTCCATCTCGGACATCACCATTTTGAACAGCTTAAAGATCCGTAACAGTGATGGGATAGACCTCGATCATAGCAAAAATGTAAGGATAAGCAATTGCCACATAGAGTCAGGCGATGACTGTATATGTTTTAAAAACAGGAGGGAATATGCCGAATACGGCCCTTGTGAAAATATTACGGTGATGGGTTGCACCTTGATCTCCACTTCTTGTGCCATCAAAATCGGTTCAGAAAATATGGATCGCATCAGTAGTGTGGCATTTATTAATTGTATTATCAAAGATAGCAATCGGGGAATAGGCATTCAGCACAGAGATGAGGGAGAGGTGTCAGATATTGTCTTTTCAAATATCATCATAGAATGCAGGCTTTTTTCAGATGTCTGGTGGGGAAAGGCGGAACCCATTTCAATCACTGCGTTTCCTCGTGCCACTGACAATCATAAAGATGCAGGATGGAGATTGCCAAAGGGAAAAAGGAAAGGGTATGTTGGTGAGATAAAAAATATTACTTTTAGCAACATCAGGTGTAAAAGTGAGAATGGTGTAGCTATTATAGCTGAGACTCCTGACAAAGTATCAAATATTCGCTTTAACGATGTGGATTTGGAAATCAATAAAACTACGGATTACCCAGGAGGAAATTATGACTGTAGACCATGTGAGGGTGAAGGGATGGTAACAGGTAAAACATATGGCTTCTTTTTAAAAAATGCCCGAAATGTTTTTATAAGCAATTGTTTCGTGAACTGGGGAAAGAACAGGCCAGAATATTTTAGTCATGCGCTGAAAAGCATTGATGTAGATCGTCTAACCATTGAGAATTTTGAGGGAGAATCGGCCTATCCGGATAAAGAGAGTTCCATCCATTTTTCCAATCCCGATACAATTTTTAAGAAAGTATCCAATAAGGAAGTATGCTAGGCCTTTCAATTACAGATATTGTTGTCCTTGTCCTTTATTTTGCCATTATTATTTACATTGGAATTAGGGCAAGTTTACGCATCAAGGACAAAGAAGATTATTTCTTAGGGGGGAGAAAGTTTGGTAAATTGGTGTCTACATTTGCCAGTTTTGGTCAGGCGACTTCCGCCGATGGACCTACAGGCGTATCGACCACTACATTTAACAACGGGGCGAGCGGTATCTGGAGTTCTCTTCTTATGCTGTTTGCCACTCCTGTGTTCTGGATCACTTCCCCCTGGTTGAGAAGGTTGCGGATTTTGACGATGGGCGACTTTTATGAGGAGCGCTATAATTCCAAAAAAATGGCCGCCACCTATGCATTGGTGGCGACGATTGGAATGATGGGCTTGCTCTCTGTGGGTTATATTGCTGTAACAAAAACCACCCTGGCGATTACGGGTAAAGCTGAGCATGAGCTGACGATCAAGGAAAAGGATGAAAAGCTACTAGCACGTGAACTCCACAGCTTAGAAAGCAGGGACTATGGGAGCTTATCTTCCGGTGAAAAGGAAAGGTTGAGTGAGTTAAGAAATATAAACCCGCGCAGCCTTTTCTCACATTTAAATGCTTCCGTTATTGTCTGGAGTATCTGCATAATAGTGTTGATCTATGCCGCACTTGGAGGACTGGAGGCGGCTTTTTATACGGATATGCTGCAGGGGGTCTTTATCATCTTCCTGTCTTTTATCATGATTCCTTTTGCCTGGTCGGGTATCAATGAAATTTTTGGTGGATCGGGTGCCATGCAGGCCCTCAAGCAACTGCACACCCAGCTTCCGGAAAATTTTTTCGAGGTCTTCGGGTCGCCCATTACCATTGATTTTACCTGGTATTATATCCTGGCAGCAGCTATTGTTTCCAGTGTCACAGTAGTTACCCAGCCTAACCAGCTTGTGACGGCCGGTGCCGCAAAAAATGAAAACGCCGCCAGAGTAGGATTTGTGACAGGCACATTTATGAAGCGGGTGGTCACGATTATGTGGGGGGTGTTTGGTATTTCTGCCATTCTCCTTTACAAAGGAAGTCTGACTGATTCTGATTTGGTGTGGGGCCACGCTACCCGAGATCTTTTGGGCAGCCTAAACATAGGATTGGTTGGGCTGATGTTAGCGAGTATGATGGCCGCATTGATGTCAACCGCTGATACCCTGATGTTAACAGTTTCGGGGCTTATCGTAAATAATCTCTATAAACCCCTGGTTGTCAATAAGTCTGAAAACCATTATGTGTGGGCAGGTAGGATATCCGGAGCGGTTTATCTTGTCGGGGCAGCTATGATAACCACGCAATTCGACGGCATTTTACAGGTATTAAAGTTCATATGGGAATTCTTTGTCATATTCGCTGCGGCTTTTTGGCTGGGGTTAAAATGGAGGCGAGCCAATGCCAAAGGTGCTTGGGCCTCGATATTGGGCACATTTTCATTGTTTTATTTTATACCGCTTTTACTGCCTTTATTATTTCCGCAGCTAAGAGCGAATGAATACCTTATGAAACAGACGGATTTGCCTCCCATTGAGAGAGTCTACTCGGCTAAGATCATGGATGTAGAAGCTCAGAACAAATTGCTGGAGGAATGGTCCGCCCTAAGCAGTGAAGAAAAGAATGGAATGGACGAGCCCACACATGTTGAGGTAGGGGATAAGATCACGAAAAAATTCGCATTGCCTCCAAGGTCAGTATTCTGGTCTAAAGGCATAAAAAAAGAGTTAGATGGCAGGAAGTACGGTAGCGGCTACCTGTATTTGGAGATGGTGTTGCTGGATAAACTGGGATTTGATCTTAGTTCTAACACGTATGCCTTAAATGAGACCATCCGGCTCCTGATCCGATTGGCTTTTCCCTTCTTGATTTTAATCCTGGTATCACTTTTTACTTCCAGGGACAATGAAGCGGTTTTAAGGGTTTTTTATAATAAAATGCGGATCAGGGTGAGTACTAAAGGGTCAGACGAAGATATGGAAGACCTTAGAATGGGCAAATCTGATACTATGGGTAATACAGATATTCTTATATTCAAAAATTCTGACTGGGAATTTTACAAATGGAACCGCGAGGATATTGTTGGTTTTGTAATCTCGTGGGGTGTGGTTGTGGCTATCTTAGGTTTGTTGTTTTTGGTAGTAAGTGTCGGAAGTTGATGGCGAGTATTTGCGATCGTTATATGTTGATGAATTACTTGAAAATTGGTTTTATAATTATTTAAGTGGTGGAGAAGGCGAAGAGCTTTCTCCTTTTTTTTAAAAATATTTAGAAAGATTTCTTGAAATAAGACTATGAAAAATCTGAATTCCAGCAAAAAATTAAATCAGAGTGCAATATTGGTTGGCTTTGTACTTTTATCAATAGTGGGTTGTGACCAAAAAGCCATAAGGTCTGTAAAAAATCCCGTGATAGATGGAACTTTTGCTGATCCCTCCATTGTGAGGCACGAGGGGAAGTACTATGTCTATGCAACTATTGATCCCTGGGGTGGTAATGAATTAGCCGTTTTCGAATCGCCTGATTTTATCAATTGGGAAAGAAAGAATATTAACTGGCCTACCAAGGAAGCGTGTACCAGCCCTACTTCCAAAGATTCCAGGGTGTGGGCTCCCAGTGTCATTAAAGGGAAAGATGGAAGGTTTTATATGTATGTTTCTGTGGGCAGTGAAGTATGGGCAGGAAGTAGCGATTCGCCATTAGGTTCCTGGGAAAATGCGAAGGAAGATAATACGCCATTGATCAAGGGAGATATGTTTCCTGATTATCATATGATTGACGCGGAAGCATTCATTGATGACGACGGGCAGGCTTACTTATACTGGGGCTCTGGCTGGAATTGGGTAAACGGACATTGTTTTGTTGTCCCATTAGACGATGACATGGTTAGCTTTGATGAGGCGAACATCAAAGACATTACTCCGCCAAACTATTTCGAAGCGCCATTTATGGTGAAAAAAGGGGGTGAATACTATCTCATGTATTCCGATGGAAAATGTACCGATGGAACCTACAAAGTACGATATGTACGAGGCCCATCTCCATACGGCCCCTGGGCAGAAGGTCCCGAAAGTCCTGTTTTGTCGACTTCGGAAGACTCGACGACACTTGGGCCGGGACATCATACTGTTTTTGAGGAGGATGGTCAGATGTACATACTTTACCACCGCATTAAGGACAACAGCGAAGATTTACTCAGAGAGCTCGTGGTGGATAGCTTGAAATTTGACGGCCAGGGAAATATAAAAAGGGTATTTCCTTCGGGAAAGATTAGTATGTGAAATCGTCGAATCAATTGGAAATAAAAGACGAAAAATGGTGTTTCTAAATTTTATGTAGGGGAGGAGAGGTTTTTAGTCGGTTATTAGAGGATAGATTTCTTTCTTTTCAATTCCAACATCCTCGGAAAATTCATCTATGGTAATTAGGTGATGATCCTCCCTGCCGAGGGTAGTTTTGATTTGTTTTAGTAAGTTCCTTCCGAAGCGTTCACTTTTACCTGTAGTGCGCTGAATATCCTTATGAAATTATCTAAATTGAATGCATGTCTTCAATACCTATGCTTCACATCGGTCATCAGAAACAGAAAGGGATTCAGGATTTTTAGGTAAATATTACCCGGTCGCCAGTGAGTTCTTTCACATAAAACCAAAGCAAGGGAGCGATCAATAAAAAGGTAGGATCTCCCAGGGAGAAGACATGATCAGAAATATGGTCGATGACTTTCGCTGCAAAAACAATATGGGCAATACTAAAGGACATGGCGATCAGCAAAATGGACAGGAACAGATTTGCCCGGGTTTTCCTGATCCGTTTGCTGTTCAGCAGCAGGGCCAGGTAGCACCCTTGCAGGATACCACTAAAAATAAGGATGGTGGCGAGTTGTGAGAAAAATTCCTTCAAAAGCTTTGAGCCGTTTCAGTATGAAAGTCAAATATAAGGAGTCGATAGGAATTGTTGTGTTTTTTGGTTATCCAGGTGGATGTGGGTGGACGGGATTAAGGGGAATGTTCTGCATCAGAGTCCTCTACGAATAAATCTGATGGGGGTTTGTCATTTTTATTGAATTTAAAATAAGATAAAAGCTCAAAATAATCCAACCACATGTTACACAACTCCTAACTTGGAGTAGAATGAGAAGTGATTAGTTTTTATTGTTTTATTTTTACAATAATCTTAATTCCTACAATTATGGCGTTAGTGAATATTGATGAAATCCGCTTACATCCAAAGGCACCACTGGCAAGAAGGGGTTGTGAAATCGAATCTTGTACTAGAGAAGGAGAGTTAAATTTTTTTACCAATACACATTTTCAAAAAGTTTTTAAAGAGAAAGAAAACACCTTTAAAATTCAAAAATATCTTGAATTAATAGATTTTATTAAGAATAATTATATCAATTATGTGAGCATTTTAAGAAAAATTGAACTAAAAGAACAAGATAAAATTGATTCTTTTGTTGAAAAGCTGATTGAGTATAAAGTTATAAAAAAGGACTTGACAAAATCATACAGCATGGAGAAAATAGGTAATCTATTTGAATGTCTTGTATCAAGATCTTTAAATGAAATGAATATTTCATCTGCGCGGGATATAAAAATTAAATATCCGTACCCTGAAAATCCTTATGATCCTGACGGTCAAAAATATGATGTGATTGGGACTCTTGATATATCAAAATTCTTATGGATAGAATGTAAAAAACCATTATATCTTAATGAGAAAAATCCACTAAATAATGTTATCGATAAAAATAGAATTCAAAAGTTCATCAGAAGAGCACACTTTTTAAGACCTTCAATCGCAATTTATTTAGTTGACACAAAAGATGATTACAGGGAAAGCTTGAAAAAAATATTTTCAATTGATTTATTAAAATCTGGACTTATGACAATTTTTCCTAGCAGTCAAAGCCAAATAATGGCAAGGTTAAATGGTTTCATTTATTTCAACCGAGTAACATATAATGATAATTCAAAGTTCATTGAAAGTTTGAAAATGTCAGTTAATCAGGTTTTGCATGATGCAAGAAACGAACATGTTGTTCAAAGTATATTTCCAAATATTTAAAGGTATATTGTATTTAATATTACACCCTCCCGCTAGTTTAGCGCAGCGTAACTTGTGGGAATTATATGGCAAGTTAAGAACTGCTGCCATGAGCAGGAGCCACAAATTCAAAGATCAAAACAAACTCCATGTTATTGAATGAATTCAACTACAAGTTACGCTGCACCGTCTTTCGGCGGGACGAAGATTTAGATGAACCTTTTTCTAAGAAATGCCCTGCCAGAGCCTGATTTTAAATATTTTTCAAAAGCGTATGCTTTGTATTTGTCGTTAAAAACAATATACGTGATAACCTCTAATAGCCTGTAGTTTTTGGTGGCTGTAACAGAGCCTCTGTTATGCCTATTTAATCTGTCATCCAGATCTTGCGAACAACCAGTATAAATGAAACCATCCTTTCCTTTAAGGATATACACATAAAATTGATTCATAACATGAAAATGTAATGGCGGTTAGCAACCGCCGAAGCCCACCCAACAATACAAGATTCAATTCAAATGAATACAATAAAAAAGCCCACCTTCGCTTCTCATTCTTCGAAGCTTCGGTGGGCGAAGGCGGTCTGGACGGGACTCGAACCCGCGACCTCCTGCGTGACAGGCAGGCATTCTAACCAACTGAACTACCAGACCAAGATATTCCGTTAATAAATATGCCAGTGGCATATTTCAGGAATGAACCAGCTTGCAGGGCGGAAGCCAAGTTTCCTCAGAACCTCCGATCAACTCGTTTGTCGATCATCCCCTTGCGAAATTGGAATGCAAATGTAGATGCTTAACTGTATTTAAACAACATTAATTGCAATATTTTTTTTGTCATTATTCATATTCTTGGTTAAGTAATTCATAATCAGATGAAATAGATGGAACATTTGTTTTTGACTCAGGCATGGCAAGTCATTCAGATGTATCGACCATAGTTGTGAAAGTATTTTAAAAGGCGACGAACTTTCCAAAATACTTTGATATCCATGTTTCTTTTTTGAATTTAGTTATAGATTTGCGGTTGAAACCAACTAATTTATGCTATTGGATTTCGAGAAACCAATTTGGGAATTAGAGAACAAGCTCAGCGACATGAAACAGCTTGCTTCTAACAGTGGGGTGGACGTGACGGATGCGGTGAAGACCTTAGAAGAAAAGATCAAAGCCTTGAAGAAAGAAACCTTTACTAATCTTACCAGGTGGCAGCGGGTACAGTTGTCCAGACATCCTGAAAGACCTTATACACTCGATTACATATATGAAATCACCGATGACTTCATCGAACTTCACGGCGACCGGAACATTTCGGACGACAAAGCCATGGTCGGTGGATTTGGTACCATTGACGGGGAGACCTACATGTTTGTAGGTCAGCAGAAGGGAAGAAATACAAAGCAAAGGCAAATGAGGAATTTTGGGATGGCAAATCCCGAAGGTTACCGGAAAGCACTCCGTCTATTTCGCCTCGCAGAAAAATTCAATAAGCCGATCGTGACCTTTATTGACACTCCCGGAGCATTTCCGGGTTTGGAAGCCGAGGAGCGGGGTCAGGCAGAGGCCATTGCCCGGAACCTAAAGGAAATGTTCCAGATCAAGGTGCCCATCATTTGTATTGTGATAGGCGAAGGGGCATCAGGAGGAGCCATTGGTATTGGAGTCGGTGATAAGGTGTTTATGCTGGAGAATACCTGGTATTCCGTTATTTCACCAGAAAACTGTTCTGCCATCCTATGGAGAAGCTGGGACTATAAGGAACAGGCAGCCGAAGCAATGAAAGTCACAGCTGAAGATATGAAGAGTTTTGGCCTTGTGGATGACATTATTAAGGAACCGCTCGGTGGAGCCCATAAAGACCTTAAGTGGATGTCAAAAAAGATCAAGGAAACCATCATTAAGACTGCCAAGGAACTGCAAAATCAGCCTGTGGAGGAGATGATCTATTCCAGAATTGAGAAATTTTGCAGTATGGGAGTGGTGAATGAGCCGGTAGTTGAAAAAAGAAAGGAGAAAGTTAAAGGTTAGAAAATACTAAAGTGAGGTATTTTGGAGAGGAGAGCAGATTTACTGTAACTCAGAACTTACCAAGAACATTTATTCACCACCTGTTTCCTTTATTGGACAGGTGGTTTTTTTTTATTTTAAAACATTCACAATGAAAATCAACTTCAACTGGCAACAGCGACTTTCAGAATTGTTGGTAGTTTTCCTCGGCGTTTATATGGCATTTGCCCTTAATAACTGGAAAGAGAACAAGACGGCAAAAAAGCTGGAAACCACCTATTTAAAAGGCATTGTTTCTGATTTGGAAAGTGATATCGCCTATCTTGAAGATCAGTTGGATACTTCTCGATACTTTCAATCGGCGGTAAATAGGTTTGTTCACCAACTTCAAACGAGAAACTTTGAGGACGATTCAGCTACTTTGCAACATGTGATTGCATTGATTACTTTAGTTGAATTTATTCCAAATAAAGCAACATTCAATTCGCTTAACGCCAATGGAAACCTGTCCATCATCAGTGATTTCGACCTAAACAAAAGGATCACCGATGTGTACATAGGCCAATACAATAATGTGGAAAAGATCGAACAGCACACAAACAATCAGGCTTATATGGTCAAGATTCCCTATTTCCATGAAAAATTGAGGTATGGGCGTGGTGGGGTTGTAAACAAAGAGGTGTTTTACGAGACGAAATTTATGAACCTGGCTTTCAGCAGCCAGTATTTTTGGCACGAAAAGGTAAAGCTTTATGAAGAAACATTGGAAAAAGTAAAAGCTTTGAAAGAAGATATTAACATGTATTTAAGTAAAGAAGGATGAATTTACATATCATAGAAACAGGAAATTTTAAATTGGACGGCGGCGCGATGTTCGGAGTAGTACCCAAGACTATCTGGCAACGAACCAATCCGGCTGACGAAAATAATCTTTGTACCTGGTCAATGAGATGTCTCCTTATCGAGGATGGCGATCGATTGATCTTGATAGACACGGGAATCGGGGATAAGCAAAACGAGAAGTTTTTTAGCTACTACTATTTACACGGGGATGATTCCTTAAAATCTTCTTTAAAAAAGGCCGGTTTTTCCGCAGACGATATTACGGATGTTTTTTTGACCCACTTGCATTTCGATCACTGCGGAGGCGCAGTAGGCTGGAAGGACCGGGAAAAGCAAATTCCGGAGTTGGTATTTAAGAATGCAAACTATTGGACAAACGAAGGCCATTGGAAGTGGGCCACGGAGCCTAACAGCCGGGAGAAAGCGAGCTTTCTAAAGGAAAATCTGTTGCCACTTCAGGAAAGCGGGCAGTTGAATTTTGTCGGTGATAAGAGTCCTTTTGAACAATTCAATATCCTATTTGTAGATGGCCATACTGAAAAAATGATGCTCCCACATATCTACTATAATGGAAAGACCATTGTGTATGCGGCTGACCTGCTTCCTTCTGTCGGGCATATTCCCCTTCCTTATGTGATGGGTTACGATACGAGGCCCCTGATTACCATGGAAGAAAAAGACAGGTTTTTAAAAGAAGCTGTGGCAAATGAATACATTATTTTTTTTGAACATGATAGTATCAATCAATGCTGTACCCTCGAGCAAACGATCAAGGGGATTAGGATGAAGGAAGCTTTTCCTCTTAGCGAAATAATGTGATGAAAATAGGTATATCATTATCGGGCGGAGGGGCAAGAGGAGTTGCCCACGTAGGATTTGTTAAAGCCATCGAAGAAGCAGGCATCGAAGTATCAATGTACACAGGTACCAGTGCGGGAGCCATTGTGAGTGCTTTTTTATGTTATGGCTATACTCCTGACGAGATTATGGATATCATTCGATCGGTAAAGCTGTATAGATACGTACGGCCTGCCATCAGTAAATCGGGTTTGCTAAAAATGGAGACGACAAAAAATATCTACTCTCAGCACATCGTGAACGATGATTTTCGCTACCTAAAAAAGCCCCTGGTAATCGCGGCTACTAATGTCAGAAAAGGAGAGAATGTCTTTTTTAACAGTGGTTCCATCATTGATGCCGTCATGGCCTCGACGGCGGTTCCGGTAATTTTTAGTCCGGTTCAGATTAACGGAGAGTACTTTATTGATGGAGGAATCTTAAATAACCTACCTGTTGAACCATTGGTTGGTCATGTGGACAAAATAGTGGGGGTGAGCTGCAATCCCATTGATTCCAATTATGAACTCGGCAGCTTCAAATCTTTAATGGAGCGTTCCTTATTAATGGCGATCAATGTAAACACCTTTGCAAAGAAACACCTCTGTGATCTTTTCCTGGAACCGCCCGGTTTAAAAGGTTTTGGTGGCTTTGAATTCAATCGATCGGAAGAGCTTTTTACAATCGGATACGAATATGGAAAAACACAGGTAGACGCTATTAAAAACTTGATGAATTAATTGATTAGCAAATACCAATTGTTATTCTCAGGCTTAGTAATTTGTGCCTGTTATGAAAAATAGGGTAGTACAGTACATTGAGATCATCGAAACCATCCAGCGGCTCATTGACCGGATGAAGGAATTCGAACGGATGCACGCTGATCAGCTTCGGGCGGTGCATCCCCGTTACCTGAAAAGCGCCATTAACCTTGTGCACTACTGGGCACTGCGGCAGGAAGATATTTCCGGCCTTCAAAACCAGCTTAAAAAGCTGGGTTTATCCAGGCTGGCACGAGCTGAAGCACACATCTTGGCGAGTTTGCACACCATCCTGGCGATTGTGAAAAGTCTGTCGCAACAAAAGCCCTTAATAGTACACCGGGCGCTTGTCAGCATGGCTAAAAGTGAAAAATACCTAAAGAGAAATACGAAAGCATTATTGGGGGTAAAGACCAAGGGTAGGAGTGTACGGATCATGGTCACCCAGCCTACCATTACGGCACAGGATCGCGATCTGGTCAGGCAAATGCTGGAAGCAGGAATGAACACCGCCAGGGTAAACTGCGCACATGATTCGCCGATCGTCTGGAAAAAGATCATCGATAATGTTACCTCATGTTCCGGGGAATTAGGGCTTGATACTAAGATCAGTATGGATCTTGGCGGGCCAAAGGTACGAACCGGGAATATTACGCCCGGACCACGGGTTAAGCGACTCAGGCCATCGAAGGATGAGTTCGGCAAAGTGGTGAGTCCCTACGAGTTTTATTTTGTGAAGGAAGAAGCATATGATCCGGGAGAAATAAATGTCGTTCCTGTCAATGAGGAATTTCATGACCGGCTGGTGGCGGGCGGGGTGATCAAACTCACAGATACAAGGGGCAAAAAAAGGGAGATAGAAGTTTTGACGAGAACGAGTGATAACAAGATTCTGGCCAGGGTGCAAAAGCCCACCTATATCGCTTATCAGACAGAACTTACCCTGGTCGATGGAAATCAGGTTTTTAGTGGTAAGGTTGGGCTACTGCCCGAAAATGAGGGATCGATTTTGCTTAATAAAAATGATGAATTGCTGGTGTACAAACATCCCATCGTGGGTAAAGATGCTACCCATGATTTGGAGGGGAATGTGATCGAAAAGGCAAAAATTTCATTTACACTGCCTGAAATATTTGACGATATACGAACAGGGGAGCGGATCTTGTTTGATGACGGGAAAATTGAGGGAAAGATTGTTAAAAAGCAGGAGGATCATTTTGTTGTTAAAATTCTGAATGCAGGAATTCGGGGCAGTAAGCTCCGTGCAGACAAAGGGATAAATTTTCCCGACAGCAAACTTGAAATCAGCGGATTGACAGAGAAGGACAAAGAAGACCTGAAATTTATTACCGGGCATGCGGATGTGGTCAATTTTTCTTTCGTCAATCAGCCCAGAGATGTAGTTGAACTTTTAGAAGAGTTAAAAAAGCACGAGGCACTGGAAAAGACCGGTGTCATTTTAAAAATTGAAACCCAGCGCGCTTTCAATAATTTATTTTATATACTTCTGGAAGCCATGAAGACCTACCCGATTGGTGTCATGATTGCACGGGGAGACCTGGCCATTGAATGTGGTTGGGAAAACATTGCCAGGATCCAGGAAGAGATTATTTCTTTGTGTAATGCTGCTCATGTACCAGCAATTTGGGCTACGCAGGTCCTTGAAAATATGGCAAAAAAGGGCTTACCCTCCCGAGCGGAAATTACCGATGCGGCTTCAGCTCAAAAAGCCGAATGTGTGATGCTGAACAAAGGGCCGAGTATTGTTGAGGCCATCCGATTGCTGGATGATATTCTACGCCATATGAAAGGATTTAAAAACAAAAAGGCTTCTATGCTACCCGCCATTAAGTGATCGGGCGTTTGGGATGGAAACTTTGAATACCACGAATTTCCCAAAAGTCTTAACAAAAGGTTTATCGACGTGCAATTAAGACACATTTTTTTTCCATGACCAATAACTAAAAAGTGACAGCTTGATCTTGCCATGGTAAATTGACCGAATGGGGTGGAAGCGATCCAGGTCAGGTTGCTATTCTTTCCTCGCATTTTTGATTTTTAGCCGGACTATGATTGGGAAGTGGTCAGAAAGGTATTTTTGTTCGTATGAATCGGTAAGTACAGCATATTTATTTACCGTAATTCCCTGGCTCACAAATATGTAGTCAATGCGTCGATCATCCACTGGTTCGCAAAAGAGGAAGCTATTAAACGTCCCTACCGGGCCAAATGGTGAAAGATCAGAGTGCTCAAAAGCATCTTTCAAATTTTTCGATAAAAGCTGAATCCCGTCACTCTCAGGTGTGAGGTTAAAATCGCCGGTCAGGATTAAGGGAAGATCTTCAGTATTTAGCTCTTTTATTTTCTCCAGAATGAGCTTGGCGCTATTGAGGCGGGCAAGATTTCCCATGTGGTCAAAATGGGTGTTCATTGCCAATAGCATCTGGCCGGAGTGTTTCGATTTTAGGAAGGCATAAGTGCATACCCTATTGAGGGCCGCGTCCCATCCTTTCGATGGCACATCCGGGGTTTCTGACAACCAGAATTGGCCATCCTTTACTAATTCAAATGTATGGGTGTTGTAAAAAAGGGCTGAATATTCGCCACCGGTTTTTCCATCATCTCTGCCGGTTCCCACAAAACTGTAAGCAGCTAGTGCACTGTCAAGAAACTCAACCTGTCCCTGAAGTCCTTCCTGGATACCAACTACATCCGGCTCGTGAAACCGGATAAGCCCTGCAACGCGTTCCTTTCTGTTTTCCCACTGGTTTTCCCCATCCGTTACCGTAGCATAGCGGATATTGTAGGTCATGGCGGTAAAAGTGTGCGATATTTCTTTGTCTCCGTCAGAAATGATCATTGGCGACACAATTGGTAAAAACCTGGGTTGCGGCTCCATGCCAAAAAGACCGGATTCGCTTACACTTTCCACCTCTTTGATAGTTGGAGGATTGTTGATGGCGCAGTCCTCGGGATTTATTCTTTTCACATTTCGTAGAAGCTCGGTAGACCAGATGTGATCATCCGGTCCCCGGAGAATTTTCCGGGGCACCTCAAGGTTTTTTGCCATCGTTTCGATGGTAAGGTAGGTGCTATCGAATCGGGTTTGTGCAAAGGATTTTTGGGGAGAAAGAAGCATGGGTCCAATGACACATGCTGAAATTAGAAAGTAGAATTTCATAAGGTATAGCGAGTTGACTTTTCCTCTAAATTACAATAATTCTTGTCATAAGGCCCGGGCTAAAACTTCTCCAACAGATTTCTGTATTCCTGATTTTGTGGATAGTAAACAACCAACTGATCCAGGTAACTGCGTGCCCTGACTGCATTACCTTTTACATTGGCATAAAAATACACCAGCGCGTAAAGGAGCCCCTCATCTTTGGGATTTACACTTAGGCCTCGTAAAAAGGTGTTTTCGGCCTCATCAAATCGCTGAAGGTTTTGGTAGATCAAACCAAGGTTATAATAAAGGCGACTGTATTCCGGCATGTACCGGATGGCATTTTTGAATTCGGGAATGGCCTTTTCATATTCGCCCTTTTCCGATAGCAGAAGGCCCAGGGAATAGTAAGACTGCCCGTGCTCTGGCTCCTGTTCCACTATTTTTCTGAATGTTTCCTCAGCCTTGGCAAAATTTCCTTGTTCGTAGTACAAATTCGCCAGGTTGTTCCTTGCTGGATTGTTGCGATTGTCTATGTCGAGGGCTCTCAGGTAGGCTTTGATGGCCTCATTGTTTTGGCCAATGCGCTGATAATAAATAGCTTTTTCCGTCTGCCCACCTGAAAAATCAGCTTTGGCCTGTAGGGACGTGAGGTATTCTTTTCTCGCCCTTTCAAAAGTTTTCTGCTGGCTTACAGGGATTTCGGCAGATGGCAAAGCCGCTACCGCTTTAAAGGCCTTTATTCTGACCGCTTTTTTTTCGTCGTTCAGCAATGCCAGTAGTTTTGCTTTTGCCGATGGGCTGAGAGTAAATTCATTGAGTGCATCCGCCGCCGCCGCCCTGACCAACGGATCGCTGTCATCCATCCGGGTTTCAATTGCGCTTACAGCTTCCGGCTGGGTATATCGTGAAAGGTAGTGTAATCCGGTTGCCCGAACAATGGCTGGATATTGACTGCTTTTGCAGAGGCCAATTAGATAATCCAAAATCGCCGGGTCGCCGGACCGTGCAATAGAAAGGATATCGGTGTAATAAATGGAATCGACAGGGCCATACCACTTCTTGTAGGCATCATACGTCCATTCATTACTTTTACCCGTGTGACATTGATTACAGGCATTCGGCGAACCAAATTTAATACTCAGGTCAGGTCTTGGGATTCTGAAGCTATGATCTCTTCTGTAATCATTGACCATATATAGTTTACCCGTCATGTGACAATTAATGCACTGGGAACCTTCCGATTCATTCCGGTGAAAAGTGTGTAGCTTGACATCGTATTTGGCGGGCTCGTGGCATTGGAGGCATAGTGCATTGCCCACCAATTTAAGTTTCAGGTTATGAGGGTTGTGGCAATCGGAACACCTGACATCATTGTGATACATTTTACTCTGTACAAACGATCCATAGACGTATACTTCATCCAGTATCTGGCCATCCCCGTGGTAGGCTCCTTCGTCGAGAAGACGTGGATAGTAATGATCCAGAAAACTTCCCTGGTGGTTGTAGGCAAGGGTCAACTGCTCACGCCGGGAATGACAGCGGGCGCATTGATCCACCTGCTCATGCGGTGTGTTTTTTGCCGTGAGGTACAAACCTTCCGATGCGAGATCAGAAAAATAGCCCTCTTTCTCAGCCTTCTCAGCGTGTAATTTGCCGGGCCCGTGGCATGCTTCACAGCTCACGTTGATGATCGAGAATTGGGTATTAAATGAATCGGCTTTTTCAAAGTAGTTTTTTCGTACATTGGTGGAGTGGCAGTCGGCGCACATCGTGTTCCAGTTCATGGCGCCCCTGGTTTGATGGAGCCACTCATCCGGCAGCACATGGAAGCCAGGATAGAGGTCAAACCACTTTTTCTCAACGGCATCCCAGGCCGTGCTCAGGCATTGGAATTTTCCATCCGGGAATTTCACGATGTATTGCTGAAGGGGTGTGATACCGAATGTAAAGACGACCTGGTAGTCGTAATACTTGCCGTCAGGCCCCTGGGTATTTGCCCAGT
>JBNLGG010000072.1:0-19003 GCA_050305935.1 Cyclobacteriaceae bacterium
CGGAAAAGAAGTTGGTGTCAAAAAGGTCTTTGGATCGGGCAGAAGCTTCATTTTCAAACAATTTATCGTAGAAGCGCTGACATTGACTTTCATGAGTTTCCTGCTTTCGATTATCATCGTCGCATTTGCCCTTCCGCTGTTTAATACGCTGATCGATATGAACCTCACGTTTGACCTGGACAATTACAGGATCGTATTAATAGCGTGCCTCGTACCACTATTCACCGGTTTCATGGCCGGAATCTTCCCGGCGATGTACATGTCGTCATTCAAGCCGATTACGGTAATGAAGCAATTTTTTAACCCTAGAAAAGGCCTTCCACAGCTACGACAATCTCTTGTAATATTTCAATTTGTAATCACCATTGTATTTATTATTTCTTCGTTGCTCATCTTTAAACAAATCAAATTTATCCAAAACAAAACGCTGGGTTTGAATGAAGACAATATTGTTTTCTTTCCTCAATCATTGACCATCCAGAAGCACCAGGCAACATTTAAACAGGAACTGGAGAAGCTACCAGGAGTGCTTTCTGTTTGTTACACCAGTGATTCACCTCTCCAGGTGGGAAGTGACACTTCTGATCCCAGGTGGCGAGGTAAAAGTCCGGATTTTAATCTGAGTGTGCCTTACATTCAGGTGGATCATGATTTTTGTGAAACATTTAATGTAGATATCATAGCCGGACGGGATTTTAGTGAAAAGTATCCCTCGGATACCAATTCCGTAATTATCAATCAAAAATTTGCTGAAATAATGGGACTGGAGGATCCGGTGGGTGAAGTATTGGAATATTGGGGGCGCCGGGCAAATATTATTGGAGTGGCAAAGGACTTTCACATCGGCGGGATGCGACGCCCTATTCAGCAATTGCTAGTTATTAACCGGCCGTCCAATACATGGATCACGATGGTTCGAATTGATGGCAACCTGCGACAGGAGGCTATTAAAAATATCGAAGCTTCTTTCCGGGCCTTTGACGAGACCGTTCCGTTCGAATATGAATTTGTCGATCAGGATTATGCTGAGACCTACAATTCTGAAAAATACCTTAGTCGGCTTGCCATGCTTTTCACCGTTCTATCCATTGTGATTTCCTGTCTCGGACTATTTGGCCTTGCCCTGTTCACGGCGGAACAGCGAACAAAAGAGATTGGTATCCGAAAGTCCATCGGTGCCAGAACTTCTCAGGTTATGACATTGCTAACAAAAAAATTTCTTGGCTGGGTTGTTTTGTCCTTTACTATTGCAAGTGTTATTGCCTACTATATTATGCAACTGTGGCTGGAAGGTTTCGCCTTCCGAACGACAATTTCCTGGGAAGTATTTGTGGCAACCGGATCGATTGCAGTTTTTATTGCCTTGTTGACAGTAAGTTGGCAAGCGTACCGTGCGGCAAACAGGAACCCCGTAGAATCCCTTAGATATGAATAAACAATTGAAATAAAATGAATACGCATATAAAGTTTTTTATCGCAATTATTACCCTGTTCTCAATTTTTTCATGCCATAAAGAAGTTAAGGGACCGGATCAATTGCCTGATGAAAATCAACTCGCCCAACTTGACAAAAAAGTAGTCGCCATCGCTAAAGATTTAAATCTGGAGGCTTTTAGTTATGCTGTTGTTTCCAATGCCGATGTAATTTATCTAAAACAAAACGGAGTCAGTCCGGATGAGAAAATAGAAGTAGGAGATGTTAAAAACATGTTTTTAAGCACTTTGTTTCTTCAGTGCACCGAAGAAAAACTAGCCAGCCCAACGGACTACCTTAACCAATATGGAGTGGCCGGAGAACAGGGCAAAACCAGAATTAAGAATCTGTTATCCTTTACAGATCAACCGTCGATGCAGCCGGTTCATTACAGTGATAAAAATTTTCTCACCATCTATCCCATCATCGAGCAATTGAGCGACGAAAATGTTACCGATCTTTTTAGATCAAACATTGCCCGGAAATTGGATATGGCTCAAAGTTCACTGGAAAAAAAAGGGGATATGATTGACGGCTATTCCAGTCTGAATGACTTGATCAGCTTTTCCCAGGGAATTGACAATCAACTTCTATTCAAGGATGAGAATACGAATAAAGATATGTTCCGTCCTGTATATCTCGAATCTGGCGAAAGAAGTCCCGCTGGCCTGGGTTGTTTCATTGACATCTCTGATGCGCGAAAGCTCATCTGGACGGCTGGCGAAACGGATGGCTATTCCGTCCTGATGATTAAATCAGAAACTGATTCCATCAGTTTTATCATGGTTGCAAAATCCAACCGCCTGAATGCGCCATTTAAGCTGGAAAAAGGTTCTATCGAGCGATCACCACTTTACTATGCATTTGTTGAGAATATCCTTCAACCTGATTCATTGACAATAAACATCGATTTTGAAGGTAATTATCAAGAATTAAAAAGTGCTATTCAAGAGGCAATAAAAAAGGAAAAAAGAGACCTCGCATATGGGGAATTAGTCTCCTACATGAGATTAGCAGATTTTATGAAAGATAGCGAGCGATGTGAAATGCTGACACGCACTTATAGAGAATTATTTCCTAAAGACATAGAGCCCGATTTGATTCTAACAGAACCTTTAGCCGAAATTAAAGCCTTAACCAATTATTTGAATTATCAGAGATCTTTTAGGCTAAATGATGACGATACTGTGACATTGTTTTCCACCTGTGAATTTTCCAAAAACATGACCATGAATCCATGGGAGTATGATAATGTAGAAATCTATTTTGACATGAATCACGAAAAATCACCTGGATTCAAAAGTGATCGGGATGATCGTCAATACCGGGTGGACTATGACTATCCGAACCTTACTGGGAATGCCCCCACCCTGGAAGGGATTAAATTCATGCAATTTGATAGTTCTCCAACCAACTACTCATTTGAGATTGCATTCCCCTGGACCGTCTTATTTAATTCTGATTCCATCAAGCCGGAATTAAACAAAAAGATAGGCTTTGATATCGCCATCGCTGACAATGATGGCGGGTCAAGAGAGGGATCACTTGCCTGGAATTCAACCCTTGGACAAACCCCTTGGTCAAACACTAGCTTCCTTGGATCAGTGATTCTAGCCAATCAGGCTGGTAGTGGAGCAGACTCCATCTGTTATGCGCTCAAATCAAGTAGTGAAATAACCCTGGACGGTAGAAATACCGGAGAATGGAACCAGATACCCTCCTACGCAATCGACAATGTATTTATGGAAGGGATCACTGGGCCTGACGACCAGTCGGGAACATTCCAGACACAGTGGGACGAACATAACCTGTACCTCCTTGTCAATATCCGCGATGATGTGAAGCGGATCATAGAAACCTCGGGGGATTTTGGCTGGCTGGTAAAAGATAACGTAGATACCGTCTGGATCCAGAATGAAGCAGATGCTATTCATGCAGGTGGCGCACCGACAAATAAATATACATTGACGAAAATCCCCCTTTCAACAGGTGAATATACATTGCATTACACAACCAACAGTACACATACCTTCGGACTCTGGGAAAGGGAGCGACCGGAACTGTCATTTTATGGGATTGCGGTGTATTGAGCGGAGAGCAGAGAGCAGGGAGTGACCAGTAACTAGCAACACATGACTGACAACTGACAACCGATAACAATTAATTACTAACTTAATAACTCAATAACTTAACCCCCAATAACTACTTTTTACAATGATCAAACTAAAAGAAGTCGACAAGTATTACTCCTCTAAATTTCAAAGGATCTTCGTGCTGAAAGATATCAATCTGGAAATAGAACAGGGGGAATTCGTCAGCATTATGGGGCCTAGCGGCGCCGGAAAATCCACCTTACTCAACATCATCGGTTTATTGGATGAGCCTTCGGAAGGGGAATATTTTTTTTATGATGAGCCGGTTCATAAGCTGAAAGAAAAGAAAAAGACCGAATACCATCGCAATCACATTGGCTTCATTTTCCAGGCCTATCATTTGATCGAAGACCTCACGGTGTATGAAAACATTGAAACGCCCCTGCTTTATAAGGGAGTAAAGGGAAAAGAGCGTAGTGCGATTGTGGCAGATCTACTGGACAGGTTTAACATCGTGGCGAAGAAAGACCTGTTCCCACAGCAGCTTTCCGGCGGTCAGCAGCAATTGGTAGGTATCGCCCGGGCGATTGCAGGAAAACCTAATCTATTGCTGGCGGACGAACCCACAGGAAATCTCCATACCGACCAAGGGAAAGTGATCATGGATTTATTGAAACAATTGAATGACGAAGGCATGACCATTGTCCAGGTCACCCACAACAAGGAGTTTGCTAATTATGGCAGTAAGATTATTGACATTGTGGACGGGATGGTGAAGAGTTAGGTTGATTTAGTTTTGGGTTGCATCAATACACTGCCGCATGGCAGCACGTGCTTTTGCAACCCATTTATTGGTTGTTTGGAACTACTAATTTAAAAATACTGTATTCTCCTTTCACAGATTCTGCGGTAATTCTTCCACCTAATTTTTCCAAAGCATCTTTTACAATATATAGCCCCAGACCTGAGCCTTCACTCACGTTAGAGGCCCTAAAATACATATCGAATACCCTGCTCACCAATTCTTTATCGATTCCGATACCATTGTCGTATATCCTTATTTCCGCCCGGTCTTTTTCAATATTTATATCTACTTCGATCAGGTGTTTCTTTTTGGTATAGTCCTGGTATTTCACCGCGTTGGAAATCAAGTTTAGAAAAATGACACCCAGTCTATATTTGTCCGAATGTAGCTCATACCTTTTACCCCATCTTATTTTTAGCTCGGGCATATTATCTTTCGAAAGATATTTTGTCTTTTCAAAACAATCCTGGATCAACTCCTCCAGATCGACAGGTTCGAATAGAACCTCCCCCCTGGCGTTTCTTGAATAATCCAGGATATCCAATAATGTACGATCCAACTTTTTAGCACTCTTTTCTATTAAATTCAGGTAGTACTGAATTTTTTGGTTGTCGGTGATTTCCTTTTCTTTATTTGCAAGGTTAATCAACCCAAAAAGGGACAAAAGGGGCGCTCGAAGGTTGTGTGAAATATTGTAGACAAAGGAATCTAACTCGCTATTAATTTTTTTTAATTCCTTGTTCTGCTTCTTCAATCTCAATTCAGCGGATTTCTTTTTTTTAACCAGCTTTCTGTGCTTGATGGATTGTCGAATAGAGGTGGTTAGTCTCTCCAGGTTCGACTTCAATACATAATCATCTGCTCCATTTTTTATGCATTGGGCCGCAAACTCCTCAGATACGGTTCCTGTTACCAGGATGAAGGGTAGAAAGGAGTCAAATTCTTGACAAATTTTTAAGGCGTCCAGCGAATTAAATTGTGGTAGCGAATGATCTGATAAAATAATATCAGGTTCGAACTGATGGAGGGAGGCAATGTATTCTTCTTTTTCATCGGCTTCCACCATGTCGTAATCGAGACCAGACTTGTTCAATTCCCTGCGAATCAAAAAAATATCTTCCTTGCTGTCCTCCAGAATTAGTATTTTAATCTTTTTTTGCTTTTCCATATTATTCGGGTAATTGGTTTAACACCAGCCAAAACATGCCAATTTCATTAACTGCTTCCAGAAAATTTTCAAAATCAACAGGTTTCACTATATATGCGTTGGCGCCTAGTTGGTATGATTTGATAATATCTTTTTGTTCTTTTGAAGATGTGAGTAAGACAACAGGGATAGCCTTTAGCTTCTCATCGGATTTTATAAACTGCAATACCTCCAAGCCATCGACCTTTGGCATTTTAATGTCCAACAGTATTATTTTAGGAAGATGGCTATCTCTATTTTCCTTGAGATATTCCATTATTTCCACACCGTCTCGCATGTGTAGCAGATTATTGGCGAGGTTTTTCTTTTTTAACGCACGCATTGTTAAACGTGCGTCATCCAAATTGTCTTCTACTAATATGATGTCAACAATGTGATCAATCATTTTTATTCAATTTAGGTAGTGAAAAATGAAACGTGGCCCCCTGCCCTTCCCTGGCTTCGACCCATATTTTTCCATTGTGTTTCTGAATTATCTTATGAACAATGGCCAGGCCCACTCCAGTGCCTTCAAATTCTTCCTGTTTATGCAATCGTTGAAAAACACCAAATAATTTATGGCTATATGCCATATCAAAACCAGTCCCATTATCGCTTATATGATATACAACCTCATTATTTGTCACATCCGAACTTATTTCAATTTTTCTATTTTCCTTATGCTGGGAATATTTTAAGGCATTTGAGATTAGATTCATCCATACCTGGTTGATCAGGCTTTTGTCTGCATGAACTGCCGCTAGTTCATCAATTTTAATATCGATATTCGATCTATCTTCATGCATTAAAAGTTCCTTTAGCACCGATCTGACAATTTCATTCATATTGCACTTGCCATTTTTTAAGTCAATCCGCCCAACACGTGAGAAATCCAGGAGGTCATCGATGAGCTTTCCCATACGCGTAGTGTTGTTGCGAATTACCTGAAGGACTTCTTTTCCTTCATTGTCAAAACGATCGTAATAGTCTTCCTCTAAGATTTTCGCATGTCCACTGATGTACCGAATAGGGGCCCGTAAGTCATGAGACACAGAATAAGAAAAGGAACTCAATTCTTCATTGATTTGGGTCAGACTTTGTTGGCTTTCCCTTAGCTCACTTTCTATTAGTTTTGATTTGTTTATGTTTTGAATTAAACCTTTTATTGATGTCAATTTATCGTTGGAAAATTCAGGTATTCCAATAACCCTGATCCATTTTTCATTTCGATTACCAGTTTCGATTTTCAATTCCAGGTCATATTTCTCGCCCTTTTCTATAGAACCTCGAATTGCTTTGACCAGCTTTGATCTAAACTCCCTTTGTACCAGGTGAACTAAATAGGAAACTGTTGGGGACACCTCTTCATTGACCTCAAATATTGTATAAACCTCTTTAGATAAATAAATATTATCATTCAAAAATTTATATGCCCAAACTCCCATTTGGGCATGCATTTGTACCGCTTCAAAAAGATCATTAAGCTTACTTATCTTTTGACTGTAATTTTGAATATCCCGAGTCTTTTCCTCAACCCTCAATTCCAAATTATTATTCAATAGTTTTAGTTCTTCTTCAGCCCGTTTTCTTTCTGTAATGTCATTTCGTATCGATAAGTATTCATAGATTTTGCCATTCTCATTTTTAAAAGGCATAATAAAAGTATCCACCCAATAGTAGTCTCCATTCTTTTTCCTGTTTTTTACATCGGCACGCCAGGTCTCCCCTTTGGCAATTGTTTTCCACATTTTGATCCAAAACTCTCTGTCATGATAACCTGAATTGATAATCCGGTGATTCTCCCCTAAAAGCTCCTCCTCTTTATACCCGCTTATTTTTTCAAAATGACTATTAACAAAATTGATCGCGCCCTTCTGGTCAGTCTTCGAAACTATGGTAGAATCAGTGATGGCTTTTTTAAAATCCGATAGTTCTTTGTTTAACCTTTTTATCTCAGCTTCCCTAAATCTCCCTTCCTGTAATTCCTTTTCATATTTCTTATTCAAGTCAATTAATTCGTCGGTTCTCTCTTTGACTAATTTTTCCAACAATTCCGGGCTTTTCAATTCTAACGCTCTGGGTACAATTTTTACCAGGGCAAACACAGTCCCTATAGATATGATGGCAGTTCCAAAACGAATAATAGCGCTTACCCTATAGGCAGGCCACCAGAAAATCAAAACATCAATTAGATGAGTGAGGCCGCATAGTAGAATAAACCCAATGAAAAAGAAAAAAATACCTTTGTACGATTTAATCAGATTATTTTTCCTGGTGAAATAAAATAGAATCCCAGGTATGGTAAAATATGCCGCCCAAATTAGAAAATCGGAAGCAATATAAAACCAACCCAGAAAGGGGCTCCAAGTACCGCAATTCCATCTGGGAGGCCAGTTGTCAGTCCTTAGGAGAGAGGTAAATTCCGATACAACCTGAGCTTTTAATGGTTGCTCTTTTGCCAAAGCATCATTCCTACATGAAGCTGTACAAATAGTTAACCCGCTTTCGTGAGAAACAATATCCTCATTTTCTGACACACAAAAAGAAAAAGAAACAGAAAGGAAAACCATTGCCAGCAAAATCAATGTATATCTAATCATACCTGTTTTATTTTGCCTTATTGTAATATAATTAATAATTACACAACGTGGTTATTTTGTAGACCTTAATTATAACTCATGATGATTGAAACATGTGGAAAAATCATCTAAACAGGTATTTAACTAAACAAAAAGAGGCAATCCTCCAACACATCCTTACATACTTCTAAATTTTTATGCTCTATATAAAATTTGCCATTAAATATTCGCCAATCTATAACTTGTTTAATATTAGGGGATTTTATTTATTTTTTTGGAAATGTCGATCACTTTGGCTAATTGGCAGCAAATGCCCAAATCGAGGCCTACGGACAGCATTTCTGTTGGTGAAAACCTGCCTTGTCGGAAGACAGGCTCACAACTGGGAGTCAAATTCTAAACTCGACAAAGCAGTGTTATACTGTTTTAATCTTTTATCGTAAATCGATCATTTTGACTAAGGCATGGCACATGACTCGTAAAGACAATTTTACTACCAATTTCATTTCTAGTGATTTAATAGAGATCGAGACTGTCATCCAGGCCATTAATTACCAAATGCAGAAAAAACATTTACATATGTCATCCCTGAAAACCATGTCACGACAAATAAAACAAGGACTCATTTGGAGTTTTCCCAAACTAAATAATAAATTATTTCGACAAATAAATTTCATGTATGCAGATAAGATCACACATCCAAAAAGGCGAAGGTCATCCCGTATATTGCGAGGACTTTTTGTGGTATGAGCAACCCGACGAACGGTGGCTAATAGCCGCCGTCATGGACGGATGTAGTGGAGGGAGGGAAAGCCATTTTGCCTCTGCATTAATGGGAAAACTGTTGCGAAAAGCCATTCGAACAATCTGGGCTACCAAATCCTCAGGCTGGGAAGACATGAATCTCTCTGATACCGGCGAACGATTGATGCATTTAATATTCAACGGTCTAAAAACTACCAGGGACGCCCTTCAGCTTGACTATACAGAAATCCTCGCAACCCTGATCCTCTGTGTAATTGACCGCAAAAGTAAAACATCCTGGGTGCTTGTCAGCGGAGACGGCTATGTGGAAATAAATGGGGAAATTACTTTTTTTGACCAACATAACCGACCAGATTATATGGCTTATCACCTGGATGAAGGTTTTGAAGTTTTTTTTAACAAGCATACTCATGTCATGGAGAAAAAGGAAATTGAACATATAGGGATATCCACAGATGGCATTGGTAGCTTCTTTATTTCGGGGAGCTTTGGAAAGACAGGACTTGATCCCGTAAAAATGCTGCTTAGCCACACAGACACGTCCATACATCAAACGATTAAATCACTTTACACTGACTATGGCCTGGCGCCTTATGACGACCTGGGTATTGTTCTAATACAAGGTTAAGATTTTTATTTACCAAGGAAAATGAGGCCGGCAGCTTAACTTTTATCAAGCCTCAACGTTTTTAAAAACTTCTACGGGAAGATAACTTTTTCACTGATGACTAAAGAACAACTGACAGATTACATCCACAATGTGGTAATTTGCCTCCACGAAAATATTCGGGAAATACGGGAAAGAAAAGGCTGGGCCGACGCAAAAGAACTCAATTACATTGAAGCAAAACTACTTACCTATAATGAAGTGCTCCAGCTATTGAAAATGACCGCTAAAGACATGCAACTGGAGGAAGAAGACTTGGGGCTGTAACTAAGTAAGGATCACCTTAAACTCAGTCCCTTTATCCGGCTTGCTTTCTACTGCAACTTCCCCTCCCATGGATTCTATCTGCTTTTTGGTCATAAAAAGCCCCATGCCTTTACCATTTATATTTTTGTGAAAGGTGCGGTTTAATTCAAACAGCCTGTTACCGTTTTTTGTCAGGTCCATTCCCAAGCCATTATCCCGAATAACAAATCCTTTCCTGCCATTTTCCACAAAAGTGGAAAACATGATTTCCGGTCTTCGCTCGGGAGAAGAGTATTTTAGGGAGTTGCTTAGGAAGTTCAACACGATACTCTCCAGGTAAACCCTAGGATACATTATGTCAGTCCAGGCACTCAGGTTTGTACTTATTTCCGGTTTTTGCTGCTGTATCTGTCCGTTAAGTATTGTTTTTGATTTATTGATTACTTCTCTAAAGTTGACTTCTTCAATTTCCAGGTCTTTGCTTTGGATAACTTTCACTACATCGACCAATTCATCCAGTAATCTGCTGATGGAACCGGACACCTTTTTGATATGGTCTATGATCTCACCCTTCACCTGTTCTGAATCGCATTCCTCCAGATGGGAGACCAGCAGGCTAAGGTTATTTACCGGGCTGCGAAGGTTATGCGAAATAATGTGGTTGAAATCCTCCAGGTGGTTTTTCTGTTTCGTCAGGGTGTCCACCAGTGATTCCAGTTTCATTTGGGTTTCAATGTGATTTGAAACGTCCTGGATAACCCCATAAACTTTTGTTACTTCTCCATTCACCATTCTGGCCTTTCCAATGCTCCTGATCCAGATGGGATTGTTTTTCGCAGTATTAATTGGCAGGATCAGATCCCAGCTTTGTCCTTTCTCCAGGGCTTCTTTTACGCAATACCTGATCTTTTTCTGTGCTTCAGCAGGAAACAATTTGAAAGAATCTTCTAAACTGAGCCCCTCGTTTTCATCGGTTTCCAGTATATGAAAGAGTGTCTTTGTCTGGGTTGGAACCAGGGTTTTCGCGTCAAGTTCCCATGCCCCCGTTTGTGTAAGGTAACTGGCGTCTTCCAGCAACATATCCTTACTGATCAGTTTTTCACGCAACTCTACCAAATTGCTGATGTCCCGGGAAGATGTCAGCAAGTTTTGTACTTCGCCTTTTTTGTTTAAAATAGGCGTGGTCAGTGTTTGCAGCCATATAAAAGTATTGGCTTTGGTTTTAAACCTATACTCTATAAAAGGAACCTCATCGCCTTGTAGCGAAGGTTGGTGACTTACACTTTCAATCCTTTTTCTATCATCCGGGTGAAAAAACTCATACGGTTTTTTGCCAATGAGATCCTCTGGCAGGTAACCTGCTTTTGATGTGATACTTGGGCTTACATAGAGATAGGTACCATCCGGTTCGTGGTAACAAATCAACTCCCTCGTGTTGTCAATAAGCGATTTAAAAAAAACCTCACTTCTTTTCATCCCCTAAAAACTCTGCGTACTCCTTTATTAATTTAAGGATTTCAAAAGAGGATAAAAAGTAGATTATCAAACTTTATTTGTTCAATAGCATCAAATTATAGTGAAATATCCCTTTTCCACGGAATAAAGTCATCCTGTTCCAGCCAGAAAGCCTTGGTGACAACCTCACCCGAAGCCACTTTTATGATATATTCAAAAAGCTCCTCCCCTTTCGACTGGATCGTATCTTCCCCGGTAATCACTGTTCCTGCATTAAAATCAATGATGTCATGCATCTTTTGGTACAAATGCGTATTGCTTGACATTTTAATTACCGGAGCAACAGGGTTACCTGTCGGCGTACCTAACCCCGTCGTAAATACAATGACATTCGTTCCGGAGCCAGCCAATCCCGTCGTGGACTCAACATCATTTCCCGGGGTACAAAGTAAGTTAAGTCCGCCAGGCTTGACCTGCTCGCCATAGTCTAATACTTTGATCACAGGCGACGTCCCTCCTTTTTTTGCGGCCCCGGCGGACTTCATGGCATCGGTAATAAGTCCGTCTTTTATATTTCCCGGAGATGGGTTAGCTGCAAAACTACTTCCTGCATCTTTTGCCCTTTTGTTATATGACTTCATAAGAGAAACAAAACGTTCAGCTTCCTGCTCGTTTACACATCTGCTTGAAAGCTCCTGCTCTACGCCATTCAGCTCCGGAAACTCAGAAAGGACGGGAGTCCCTCCCACCATTGTCAGCATATCCGAAGCATAGCCCAACACAGGATTGGCGCTGATTCCTGAGAAGCCATCCGATCCGCCACATTCCAGACCGAGCGTGATTTTGCTCAAGGGAGCCGGTTTTCTTTCAAACTGATTGGCATAGACCAGTCCGGCAAATGTCTTCTTCGTTGCCTCGCTTATCAGTGCCTGCTCGGTCTTATAGGCTTGCTGTTCAAGGAAATAAACGGGCTTTTCACTACTTACGCCAACAGTTTTGAGCGATTCCCTAAGCATCTCTATTTGTGCATTCTGGCAGCCCAGGCTCAAAACAGTCGCCCCGGCCACGTTGGGGTTGTTGATATATCCGGCTAGCAGGTTGCAAAGGAGTTTTGCATCTTGGCGAGTGCCCCCACATCCGGAATCGTGCACCAGAAATTTGATACCATCCACGTTTGGGAAAACCCTGTTTTGAATAATCTGTTCCCTTTTCAGGATTACATCGGTATCTTCCAAATCGGATCCGGAAACGCCTGACTGATATTTATTGATCAGGTTATCAATGGTGATTTCGTAATCGGATTTCCCTGTGTACCCCAATGATTTGCTAAAAATCTCTTTTAATTTGAGGATATTCCTGTTTTCACAAAACACAAGCGGCACTACGATCCAGACGTTTTGGGTTCCCACCTGACCGTCCTTGCGATGGTAGCCCATAAAGGTTTTGTCCTTCCATTTTGAAACGTCAGGCTTGGGCCATTCCAGGTTTCTCAACTTCACATCGATTTGATCCGCCGTGTCGTGGTGTACATTATCTACTGTAACGACCGATCCCTTGGCGATGTCTTTTACAGCCTTTCCCACGATCACCCCGTACATGTGTACTCGATCTCCTGCTTTAAAGTCTTTCGACGCAAACTTGTGTTTTTGCTGCACATCTTCCTTCAAGGTAAAGGACTGCCCATTTACCTCGACTGTTTCACCCTTCATTATATTATCCAATGCCACAATTAAATCATCGTTTGGGTGGATATAAATTGCCCGTTGTTTCATGTAATTATAATTTTCTATTCTGTTTGCCACGCATGAAATCCCCTACCGGTGCAACCATCTCTTTTGCTTCTGCTTGCTTCCTTCCTGATTTCATCGCGACAAAAATACAATGTATTTATACAAATACCGCCTTAAATTCTTTGATATGCTTCTTCAATACCCTCTTCCATATTGGAAAGATTGGAAGCCACCACATCCACCAGTCCGTCAATCTTTGACAAATCGTGGTCCCAAAAGCGTTCATTCGAAAGCACCTTTTTGGCAACCTCTTTTGTATCAGGCGATTGCCATGCTTCTTTCATGAACTGCATTACATCTTCATTGTCATTAACCGGAAGCTCTTCGCCCCTCCATTCGCCCTTGTAAAACCTGATCAGAGCAGAGAGTGAAAACGCCAGGTGTTTAGGAATTTCTCCGTTCGCATCATAATAATGGAGAAAGGAAGGCAGGTCCCGAACTTTATATTTTGATACGGAATTTAATGCGATGCTTGCCAGCAGGTGCTTGATGCTCGGGTTTCTGAAGCGCTCAATTACCTCTTCAGCAAACTGCTTCCTTTCTGATTCTTCCAGATCAACAGAAGGAAGGATTTCATCATACACCAAATGTTCTACAAACTTCTTTGTAAAAGGATTTTCCACGGTTTCCTGCACGGTACGGTTGCCAAATAAGTAGGACATGGGCACCATGCCGGTGTGTGAGCCATTCAATATTTTCACTTTGCGATCACGGTAAGGAGTAATGTCTTCTACGAGTTTGACATTCAATCCGCTTTTGCTAAACGGAAGCTTCGCCTCCAGCTTTTCATCCCCCTCAATTACCCACAAATGGAAGAACTCCGCTGCTACCATCAATTGGTCATCATAACCTATTTTTGCCTTCAGTTCATCAGCATTTTCCCTTGGATATCCCGGGACAATCCGATCCACCAGCGTATTGTGAAAGGTATTGGCTTTTTCCACCCAATTTTTAAAGGGTTCGCCCAGGCCCCAATGATCGACAAATTGTAGGACGCACTTCTTGAGGTTGTCTGCGTTTTTATTGATCAATTCGCACGGAATAATGGTAAATCCCCTACTGACATCGCCCTGAGCATGCTGAAAGCGCTCAAAAAGAAGTTGTGTAAGCTTTCCGGGAAATGTATTCGCCGGGCGGTTTGAATATTTGTCGGTTTCATCAAATACAATTCCCGCCTCGGTGGTATTGGAAATGATGGTGTCAATCGTATCGATCTTTGCCAACGCCAGAAAACCGTCAAAATCAGCATAAGGATTCAAACATCCTTCTACAATTTTGATGAGCCGGATATCTTCTTTCAATACACCTTTTTCATAGCCATTTCTGAACAGATGATACAGGCCATCCTGACCATTGACCATCTCGCCAAGCCCCTTATCAATGGGCTGCACCATCATCACCTTCCCTTCGAAAAGCCCTTTCTCATGCATCACATCAAAAATCCAATCCACAAACGCCCGAAGGAAATTCCCTTCACCAAACTGGATCGCTTTTATAGGTGCTTCCAGGTAATTTTCAACCGTTTTTCTATTCAATGATTTCATGTGTTAATATTTGTTTTTTTATCTGTCACATGGAACCTCGCATTTACAATCATCGGTCTTTGTGATGCCTGCGTCGTGCTCGGTTTCATATGTTTATTTTGTCTGTTTTCAATGGCACATATGGAACCTCGCATTGTATCATCATCCTTCTTTGTGACGTCTACCTCATGCTCGGTTTCATTTACTACAATTAATACAGTTTAAGTTATTTAAAGATTTTGAAGGTTCTAGAATCCAAACAGCCCTGGCAACCATAAGCTCAACTCAGGAATGTATGTCACCAAAAGAAGCACAACAATCATAGCCAGGAACAAGGGGATCAAGGGTTTGATTACCTTGTCAATAGACACTTTTGCCACGCTGCACCCAATGAATAAAACTGACCCCACCGGAGGTGTACAAAGCCCTACACTAAGGTTGAGCACCATGATGATGCCGAAATGCACAGGATCCATGCCTAGCTGCGTGGAAACAACTGGCAAAAAAATCGGTGTAAATATCAACACCGCTGGGGTCATGTCCATAAATACCCCAACAGCCAGCAGAATAAGATTTATAATCAACAAAATCACAAATGGATTGTCACTGATGTCTATAAGCCCGGCGCTCACCGTCTGTGGTATATTTTCATACGACATGATCCATGATAGTGCAATGCTTGCAGCGATTAACAAGGCCACGACCGAAGTAGTCTTTACAGATTTCAGCAGTATCTCCGGCAAATGCTTTACCTTGACTTCCTTATAAATAAATGCGAGGGTAAGGGAATATAGTACTGCAATGGCAGAGGCCTCGGTGGCAGTAAAAATCCCAGCGACGATCCCCCCAATCACAATAACCAACATAAATAAACTTGGAATCGCATTGACAAAAATCTTTAATGCCTTCTTCAACTGTACACTCTTACCTCTAAATCTTCTTAATCCCCACCACCCTAAAGCAAGGGCCAACACCAAATACACAAGGAGATTGGTCGTTGCGCCATAATTGACGTAGGAATATCTCAACCCCATCCCTAAAACAATAAGGCCACTGATTAAAAAAATTACTTTAAGCAATATCCTGAACACACCTGCCCATCCGCCTGTTTTAAAAACCAATAAAGAGAGGGCCATTAGCATGATCGCCATTCCGGTTAATATCCCCGGTACATACCCGGCCAGGAACAAGGCGGTAATGGAAACTCCACCGCTGGCAAGGCTGTATACGATCAGCACATTACTTGGCGGAATACTTAACCCCGTCGTTGCGGAGGTAATGTTCACCGCTGCGCTAAAACTATCGTTGTAACCTTCCTTTTTCATCTCAGGCCCCATGATACTTCCAATCGCTGAAGCTGATGCCGCCGAGGAACCGGAAATCGCACCAAAAAGCATATTGGCGATTACATTGACAAAGGCCAAGCCGCCCGGTAGTTCCCCTACCAACACCTTGGCAAAATCAATAAGTCTCCGGGCAATGCCACCACTGTTCATTATGTTTCCGGCCAGGATGAAAAAGGGAATGGCAAGCAACGTAAAGCTATCCAATCCGGAAGCCATGGTCTGGGCGAAGGTGGTAAAGGCAGGAAGGGTATCTATGGAAACCAGCATGGTCAAAATCCCTGAAATCCCAATGCTATATGCAATTGGAACACCGATGACCAGGAGGAAAACAAAGCTTACAACTAAAACAAGTATACCAGAATATTCCATCATACCGATCGGTTAGTTTTTTGCGAAAAAATGATCTTCATATTATCTATCGAATAGTACAGGATCAAAAGGCCCGAAAATGGTAGCACCGTGTATACATATCCCAAGGGCAATCTCAACGCGGCTGAATTAACATCCAGGTAAAACCTGGTATACACCAACCAAACCCCTCCGACGAGCAACACGCTCACCGCAAAAAGGGCAACCAATGTGTTTATGATCAGGGCCAATACTTTCTTACGCGCTTCACTTGATTTTTGAATTAAAATGTCAATAGCAAGGTGCTCACTCTTCCCTGTGACATAGGCAGACCCCAACAATCCCACCCAGATCAACAAATAACCCGCCAGCTCATCAGTAAATGAACTAGGTGATGTAAGCACATACCTGCTGATTACCTGCCACAGTACATCTATCACAAGGATGGCCATAAGGAATATCAGGAAACGCTCTAAATAGACATCTACTTTTGCTCTAAAAGTCATTTTTTGTTTTCTTTTAACTAAAAAAATTGACAACTATTCCACTGCCCTGATCCGCTGGATCAATGAATATATCTCTTTGTCCTCTTTAAACCCTTCGTAGATTTTTTCAACCCGCTCCTCAAAAGGCCCTTTGTCAGGCCGATAGATCGTCACCCCTGCCTCTTCTACCTTTTTCAGGGATTCCGCTTCAGATTCCGCCCAATACTCCCGTTCCACAGGTACAGAGGCTTCGACCGCATCCATCAACCAGCCTCTTTCTTCTTCACTTAACTTATTCCAAACGACGGTGCTTATTATGAGCACATCCGGCACCATGGTGTGCTCATTTAATGAATAGTACTTGCACACTTCGTAGTGATGCGAAGTGTAAAAGCTCGGAGGATTGTTTTCTGCACCATCTACCACCCCACTTTGTAAGGCCGTATATAGCTCACCATAGGAAATGGGCGTCGGCGAACCACCCATAGCGGATACAAGCTGCATGGCCGTCTGGCTTTTCATCACGCGAATTTTCAATCCTTCCAAATCCGAGGGTTGTTCCACCTGCTTTTTGATCGTGTAAAAACTACGGCTTCCAGCATCGTAAAAACAAAGGCCCTTGATCCAATACCTCTCTGTGCTGGCTAAAAGCTCCTCCCCTATTTCGCCATCTAACACATTGAAAGCATGCTGTTTTGACCGAAACACATAGGGCAAACCCAACACCTTATAATTGTCAGTGAAGCTTTCCATGATGGCCGCAGAAACTTTCGTCATTGCCAGGCTACCAATTTGCAAAAGCTCCACGCACTGTTGTTCGGAACCCAACTGGGCGCTTGGATAAACCTCTATCTCTAGCTTTCCCCGGGAGTTTTCTTTTACCCTATCAGCCATAAATATCATGGCCTTATGAACTGGATGAGTAGGATCTAAGCCGTGAGCGAGTTTGAGCACTTTGTGCTCCCTGGCGCTGCCACACCCTGATAAAAGGACTGTAGCGATGGTCAATACCTCCAGCGACAGGCCAACAATCAGGTTTCTTCCATAAGTATTTTTTGATCCTACTTTCATACTCTTTTTATTTTCTGTATTTGGCAATGATCGCAATCGCCTCACGGGATTTGGATTCTATTGCCGCCAGGTCAAAAGATCCATCATCCTTTTTCACCATCAGCTTAGATCCCATGCCCACACAGGTTACTCCTGCCTGCACCCACTTTTTCAAATTCTCTTCCTCAGGTTCCACGCCTCCTGTCGGCATGATAGACGTCCATGGCATCGGCCCGAGTACCGCCTTCACAAATTCCGGCCCTCCTACTTGCATACCAGGGAATATTTTCACCACTTCCACACCCAATTCTTCCGCGAGCGAAATCTCAGAAAGCGATCCACACCCCGGGCTGACTGCTACTTTTCTTCGGTTGCATATCTTGATCATTTCTGGGTTTAAAACTGGTGAAACGATGAAATTTGCTCCCAACTGAATGTATAATGCGGCGGTAGCTGGTTCTGTGATTGATCCTACTCCAAGGATCATTTGCGGTAGTTCTTTTTGCGACCATTTGATCAACTGACCAAACACTTCATGCGCGAAATCACCCCGGTTTGTAAATTCAAACACCCTGGCACCACCTTCATAGCAGGCTTTCAGCACACCCTTGCAAACCTCTACATCACTGTGATAAAAAACAGGCACCATACCCGTTTCCTTCATTGCGTTATATACTTGTATTCTTGAAAATTTTGACATTCGTTGATTAGTTATTGAGTTATTAGGTTATTGAGTTATTGGTTTTTCCCTTGTTGTTATCGCTAAGCTTTGCTTTTTGCAAGTAAGCGATGTAGCCATTCAATAGTTTTAGAACATTTTCATACATCGTTCGAAACTCTTGTAATGTCGTTTCAGCAATATATTCTTCATCTAATGCACAAATCAAGTGGTCTAATGTTTCAGTTAAAGAACCTCTTGCTTGTCTGCAAAACTGTACATTTTCCTGAAAATGATAGCGCCCATATCCCTCGGCAATATTCGCTGTTATTGACCTAGAAGATCTTTTTAGTTGGTCAATAAGTTTATATTTTTCTTCAGCAGGAAAGGATTTTGTCAGCATTGAAATTTCCTTTCTAAATTTCCTAGCTTCCTGCCAAACAACAAGTTCTTCAAATGCATTCATAGGGCAATTTTTGCCTTATTAACTTATTAACCAATCACTTAATAACTAGACACTACCGCGCTACACG
>JBNLGG010000073.1:0-18938 GCA_050305935.1 Cyclobacteriaceae bacterium
TATGATGGAATCCAATTTGATGAGGGATTACGATTGGATCTGCTGATCAATGACCTGGTTGTGGTCGAGTTAAAAGCTGTTGAATTGATAAATCCGGTTTGGGAAGCCCAAATTATCAGCCACTTGAAGTTGACTGGATTAAACCTCGGGTATCTCATTAAATTTAATGTTCCCCCGATGAAAAATGGAATAAAAAGATTCAGAAACTAAATGATCTGGCCACAAAGGCACTAAGACACGAAGAAAAAACTTTGTGTCTTTGTGCCTTCGTGGCAAAGAAACAATCACAAATGAAAACATACCAAAACCTTTCGCCAGAAGAGGAGAAAATTGGGAAAGCAATCGTCAATTCCGCCTTTAAAATCCATAAAGAACTGGGGCCCGGACTACTGGAAAAAGTGTACGAGGTCTGCATGGCGCACGAGCTAAAAAAGGTTGGGCTTGACGTGAAACGCCAGGTGGATATCCCAATCACTTATGATGGAATCCAATTTGATGAGGGATTACGATTGGATCTGCTGATCAATGACCTGGTTGTGGTCGAGTTAAAAGCGGTTGAATTGATAAACCCTGTTTGGGAAGCCCAAATTATCAGCCACTTAAAATTGACCAGCTTAAACCTCGGGTATCTCATTAACTTTAATGTATCCCTGATAAAGAATGGAATAAAAAGATTTAGAAACTAATTGATTAGCCACAAAGGCACTAAGACACGAAGAAAACTTTGTGCCTTTGTGCCTTCGTGGCAAAAAATAACATGAATATGAAAAAGAGAAACAAAATCATCTACTGGATCGCCACGGGGTGGCTGTCCCTGGGAATGGTGTCTACCGGCATTGTTCAATTAATTAAAATGCAGGAAGAGGTTGATCTAATGAATCGCCTGGGTTATCCGATCTATTTTCTGACAATCATTGGCGTTTGGAAATTGCTGGGCGTTGTTGCGGTGCTGGTTCCTAAATTCCCGGTCATCAAGGAATGGGCGTATGCAGGTTTTTTCTTCACCATGTCGGGCGCAATCGTTTCTCATTTTGCCGTTGGTGATGAAACAAAAGATTTTTTTGGCCCTACGTTGTTGCTACTATTAACAGTGACCTCCTGGTATTTCAGACCTGAAAGCAGAAAGGTTATAATAGCTGAAAAAACACGATAATATGAACCCAAAAGTTGATTGGTTTTTCGAGAAGGCAACCCAATGGAAAGAGGAATACAAAAAGCTGAGGGCGATCTGTCTGGCATCCGGCCTGACCGAAGAATTAAAGTGGGGCTGTCCCTGCTATACTTACAGGAAAACCAATGTAGTATTGATTCACGGGTTTAAAAACTACTGCGCCCTCCTGTTTCACAAGGGGGTTTTACTAAATGATTCCGCTAAGATCCTTGTCCAGCAAACTGAAAATGTGCAGTCTGCCCGTCAAATCCGGTTTGCAAACCTACAGGAAATAACAGACCTGGAAGCAGACCCGAAAGCCTATATTTTCGAGGCCATCGAAGTAGAGAAAGCTGGGTTAAAAGTGGAACTAAAAAAGACCACGGAATTCCCAATGCCCGAAGAGTTTAAAAAAGTTCTCAGTGAAAACACGGCCTTAAAAGCCGCATTTGAATCGCTCACCCCCGGACGACAGCGCGGATACCTGCTCTATTTTTCCCATGCAAAACAATCCAAAACCAGGGAATCAAGGATTGAAAAATATACTTCTCATATCCTCAATGGTAAAGGATTGGAGGATGAATAACCCATGTGAAAGCCAGAAAATGACGGGGAATTAGGAGACCAGCTTTGGCAAATGAAAATACTGCTATGTCAATGGATATGAATAGGGTATTTCAAATGAATACAATTGCTGGGGCACGCGACGTCGTTTTCCACTCCCTAGAATGTAGTGTAGTGTAACGCGGAGCCAACGCTTGGACGGGATACCGAGGGAGTCCTGACACTCACGGGCATCTCAGTTTTCGAAAGCATACTATAGAACGGCTATTCAAACATAAAAAAAACCGGGAGGACCCGGTTGTAATATTTTAATTTTCTACCAGCCATTTTTCGGCTGACTCATAGGTCTGGAACTTATGGATCAGTTCGTTGTTCGGCATGGCCTTCGTCGCTGAAAGTTCGGCAAACAGGTTCTCGGGAAATACCCAGGCGAACTTCTGTAGTCCTGCCTCGATCATTTTTGGAAACCAGTAGGTCTGAGTCCACTCAGAAGCCTTATTCCAGGGTCCCCTCACTTCCCTGTTATCATTTAAGACTTTGTTACATTCCAACCCCTTAAATATCTCCAGGACTTTTTCGCCCGACTGATAGATGTCTTCTTCTTTCTGGAAGCCAATCCAGCGCAGATAGAGGTAATTGAGCTTTTCATTGTATTCCACCACAATGTTCTTTTGCTCTAAAAGAATGGTCTTTGTCATAATAATCGTAATTTTGTTTATTCTAATTTACAAATTGTTGCTAATTTAAGTTAATCTTTAATCAATTAAGTTTCATTCAAAAAAAATTTCACTTCTTTTTTTTAAAAAGAAAACACTCTTAAATGCTGTCAAAATTCATTTCACTTTCTCTCCGGTACTTTTTCCCACACTATTTCGAAAACATTTTCTCCTTCCTCGCTAGCAATAGGAGGTGTAGTCAGGAACAACAAATTGCCTTCAATCTTACCATACCGGATTGTCTTTTGCCCAGCCCAATTGGGAAATAGCGACCCTTTAATGGCGTGCACAAACTTTCCCGGAGCCTCTTCATCAAAACTCCCATAGTAGGAAAAGCAGGTGGAAAAGGCTCTCACCTTGTCTTGCTCAGTTCCACCGTCAAAATTTGCCGTATCAAAAAATGGACGATCTTCCTGGAAAATATTAACACTCATGTATCCTGATTTTCCATAAATTAGAATACCTTCTGGTTTTTGTCCAAAATATTTCTCTTCTCTACCGGAATGATCTTTGTAAACAAACTTCCTCAGCAACCAGGTGCCATAAATTTTATCACCAATAAATTCTGTGTTTCTGCTCATTACGCTTAATTTGATATGTTAACTTTTTCCTCTGTCAAATAATTACCGATTAGTTCGGTGACAAAGGGAACGTCGTCCACGATGTACCTATGGGCACCCGGACGTTCAATTACCCGATGTGCAAGAGTAGTTTCCCGCTCCCAAGCCTGCACCTGGTCAAGTGACACACCTGGATCATCGACTCCCCGCAGAGAAATTATTGGCACCTGAAACGGCTCTTCACTTACATAATGATAACTATCCAGCAGACTAAGGTCTGATCTCATGACTCCAATGTAAGATTGCCTGATAGTCTCGTCGGTAATAGCATTTTTGGATAAATGAGGGAATCGCTCAATCAATTCCTCTTCGGATATCTCGTTGGACACGGCTCTTCTGTCGTAAGAAAATAATGCGGGAGTAGAGGATGTGATCACCAGCATGGGAAGCCTGGCGCCACGTCTGCGCAATTCCCTCATTACTTCAAACCCAACTGCTCCCCCCATAGAATGTCCAAAAACCAAAAATGGTCTACCATCATCATTTTTTTGAAATTGTGTGGCCAACTCACCAACGAGCAATTGCATATCAACAATTGGCTTCAGTTTTGACCGGTGGCCACGTCCTGGCAATTCAACGATGTTCAATTCTATCTCATCGGATATTGATTCACTCCAATCCTGGAACAGCGAACTACTTCCTCCCGCATCGTGAAAGCAGAAAAGCCTGAACTTTGCATTCTTATTCTCATTTCCCGGCACAAACCATCCGGTCTCCTCCTCTTTCTTTTCTTCACATGACGGATTATCGACCACCGTTTTGTACAGGAAGGCAGCAAACTGATGAATGGAAGGGTGCTTCCAGAAATTGTTTACCGCCAGTTTCACTCCAAAACTTTTCTCCAACTGGTTTCTCAACTGAATGGCCATTAGCGAGTCAATGCCAAGCCCTTTAAATGTCATTGTATTATTTATAATTGATACCGATGCTTTTGTAATAGCAGCTACCTTTTCAATGATGCTTTTTTCAATATTAGGAATAGCATCGTCCTTATTCATACTTAAAATATCAAGGAGCGTCGAATAAAAGGCGTTGTCATCTTTTTGCTCAATTAATCTGGACAAATACTTTGTTTTCGCTAGTGAGCTATAGTATTCAGCCGTCACTTCGGGATCAAGCCTGGTTATCCCAATTTGTGGGTGCGAAGCAGCATATATTTTTTCAAGGATCGCTACTCCATCTTCGATATTAAATGGAATAAACCCTTCAGCTTCTGCATATCTCAATAATTCGTCGTCATCCGCCACCATACCGACGTTTTTGATCACACCCCAATTAATCGATGTGGCAGGAAGCCCCATTTTTCTACGGTAGTGTGCAAACTGGTCGACAAACATATTGGCTGAAACATAACTTCCCTGACCGCTAAGTCCTATCAGTGTCGAAGCCGAAGAAAACAGAAGAAATGCATCCAGATCCAAATTACGGCTCAGTTTATGGAGGTTCCATGTGCCTTCCATTTTCGGCCTGAGAATAGACAAAAATTCCTCAGCTGTAACATCACTAACCTTGTTGGCCTGGATAACCCCTGCCGCATGGACGATGTTCTTCAGCGGGGGCATTTCATCACGGATTTGTTCAAATGCTGTTTGCAACTGGTAATAGTTGGCTACGTCTGCGGCATAAACTCTCATATTTACACCTTGGTCATTGTATGCAGCGATTTTTTCAAAAACAGCTTCGTTTGCTTTTCCACTTCTGCTTAAAAGGGCGAAATGCTTAGCTCCCCGGCTAATCATCCACTCGATAAGAGGAAAGGCAGCCCCTCTGAATCCGGTAACAAGCACTGTATAGTCAGAACTAAATGTAACTCTGTCAAGGTTAATTGCAGGCATCGCCTCACTAACTAAACGTGATACATATGTCTTATCTTCCCTTAGAACTATTTCAGGATCGGTTTCATTGTTGCTCATGATCGCACGGTACAAATTGACAATTTCCGGCGCATCGGGAAAATAGCTTAAATCAACTCTTGTGCATTGGTAGGATGGTTGTTCATTGAATAATACTTTAGCCAATCCCCACATGGGAGCCTGTGAAATATTCAGGTATGGGCTCTTATTCTTTACTTGGATCAAACCATTCGTCAGCACAATCAGTTTGGGATATTTGTCGAATACTTTTTCTGACAGTGCCTTGTGTAAATTCAGCAATAACAGGCTCCCTTCTTTCTGAATCCTGTCTAAATCATTTGAATCCAAATTCTCATAATCGATATGATCATTCAGGGATGCCGCGTGGATGATACCATCTACCATCACATAGTTTTTGTCTAAATCATCGAATATTTCTTTCAGGCTGGAAGGGTCACCAAAATTAGCAACATACTGATTATCATCAATCTTAAAAAACTCCTCGCCAGAACTTACTTTAATCAGGTTTTGGTCGTGCTCGTCAAAAACCCTCCTCAATTTTTTTTCAACACCCAGGTAATCTTCAAAAATCACCCAGTTTTTTGATGGCGCCATGTTTTCGATGTTGAATATGGCGCTTTCCTCCCATTGGACTTTGTATAGCCACTCACCATTACTGGTTTCGGCAAGCTTTTCATTATCAATGATGACCGCCTCCAGCATGTCAAGTTCCGCTAAAAAGTTGCCATTCTCATCAAAGATGGAAATCGCCACCTGTTTTTTAGTAATACCGTTTGGCAATTCAATTGTATCAATCAATTCGGCTTTTACCAATATATCATCATCCTTTTCCGGTTTATGGTGCCACTTAAACCCTTTCAATTTTGAGAGAAATGTAGTAACATTTTTTGGTTGGCTGTTCAGGTTGCTGATTGTGGAAAATATCGTTTGAAAACAACTATCCAGAATAGCGGGATGAATAAAATATTTGTGATCATTCATCGCAATGAGCGAATTAGGAACCACGTGAGCAATGGCCTGTCTTTTATTGATCCTGATCCAGTCAATTCCCTGGAACATGTTACCATATTGAATACCAATGCCATCGGTCACCTGGTAAAACTCCTCGCGATGGATAAGTTGGTCATTCTCCGTCCTATTTAAGCTGTAAATAAAATCGTCGGATATTTTTTGCCTGCTGTCGCAAATGACAAGCTCACCTTCAGCGGATACCACCCAGTCGTCGTTTGTTGCTGCAGAAGATTTTATAAAATAAGTAAAGCTGGCTTTATGCTGATCGTGTCGCTCGATTTTTAGTTGTGTGTCGATGATTTCATTTTCCTGCAAGTAAATGGGTGTTTTAAATCTTAATTCCTCTACCTGGTGGAAAGCATTCCCAAATGCATCCTGAAGCGCCGCATGGATCATTTCCAGATAACTTACTCCTGGAAGTACCGCAGCATTATTTACCTTATGGTCTTTAACAAATGAAAGATGTTCCAGGCTTAGCTTGTTTTCCCAAATAAAAGAATTGTTAATTCCGGCCAATTGTATCCTTCTTCCCAACAATGGATTATTCCCATTAATTAAAGCCGAGAAAGTTTGCTCCGAGCGATCTTCCAATTCGTAGGTTTGCTTTTGCATTGGATAAGATGGCAATTCAATCATGGGCACCCTTTCCACACCATAAAATTTCTTCCAGTTGATTTCAAATCCTTTTTCCACCAATTTCCCCACATTTCCAAGGAAGGATTCCATTTCTGGTTTTTCACGGAAAAGGGAGGGAATAGTCACCGCAGCAAGTTCAAAAGCCTCCGAACATTCGTTTACCGCATTGGTCAACACGGGATGCGGACTCATTTCGATGAATATACGGTGGTTAGTAGTCAACAGACCTTTCATCACATCTGAAAACTGCACCATGCCACGAAGGTTGCTCACCCAATAGTCCTCGTTCAATTGATCTCCTTCGACCAACTCATTTTTTACAGTAGAAAAAAATGGGATTTCACTCTTTTTTGGTTGCATTCCTTTTACCTGCTCGCGCAATGGTTCCATCAAGGTATCCATTTGCGGACTATGAGATGCAACATCCACCTTTACTTGTCGGCAGAATAAGTCTTGTTTTTCCAATTGGGATAATACCTCCAGCAATTCCGTTTCGTTACCGGCGATTACCGTCGATTTAGGACTATTGCTCACAGCAACCGAGAGCTTGCCGGGGTAATTGGCAATAATCTCTTCCGCCTGAGGGATGCTCAATTCCGTCACCGCCATGGCTCCACCGGTACCACTGACCGTTTTCATCAGTTTTGACCTACTGCAAATGATGTTTGCGGCATCATAGAGGGAAATTGATCCGGAGATATAAGCCGAGGCAACCTCTCCCATACTATGTCCCACCACTGCATCCGGTATTATACCTTTCGACATCCATACTTTTGCTATAGCAATCTGGATGGCAAAAAGACTTGGCTGGATTACGTCTATTTCGTTCAGTCTGCTTAATGATTCATCTGCAAATAGTTGCTCTTTTAACGACCAGTCAGCGAAAGAAGAAAAAGCCTCTTCGCAATCATCAATTGATTTTTTGAAGACAGGTTCCTTTTCATACATTTCTCGCCCCATACCCAACCATTGACTCCCCTGACCGGGGAAAACAAAAACCACTTTATCTTCAGGATGAATTGAAACTGGCAAGACAGAAGGCTTATCAGCCAAGAAATGATCAAATTTTTGTATCAAATCTTCTTTGTTTTTACCAACAAAACTGTATCGATACTCCAGGTTTGGCTTACGGATCGCACTACCAATGATGATGTTGTCAAGATGTTTCTTTGACCCGTTGATTTTTTCGGAAAGGTGGTAGCGATATCGCTTTACATATTCAGTCAATGCACCATCGGTTTTGGCAGAAAGGCACAGCAAATGTTCATTTTTATGGTCAATGTGTTCTATGTGATCTTTTCTGATATACTCTTCCAGGACAGCATGGGCATTGGTACCACCCCAACCAAATGAATTCACTCCCGCTTTCAATGTTTCACCTTCTTTAATTGTCCAGGGTGTATGCTGATCATTCACTTTCAACTTTAATTCGTCAAAAGGAATTTCCGGATTGGGTGTAGTGAAATGAAGGCTTTTCGGTAACTCCCGATGCTGCATAGCCAGCAACACTTTCAGCAATCCTGCCATCCCTGCCGCGCCCTCCAGATGGCCGATGTTGGTTTTTACTGATCCAATTCTCAGGCGATTTCGTTCATCGCGGCCCTTCGAGAAAAATTGTCCAATGGCTTTTGTCTCAGTTGGGTCCCCCACCCTGGTGCCTGTTCCATGAGCTTCTACATAGTGTATTTCTGCCGGATCCAAACCTGAATCTTTATAAGCTTCATGTAGCATCTCCAACTGGCCTTTGATGCTGGTAGCTGGCAAGTTGACATTATAGCCATTGTTATTCATGGATGTTCCACGAATAACAGCCAGGATATGGTCTCCGTTTTTCTCGGCATCACTTAGTTTCTTAATGATCAGCAATCCGGCTCCTTCACCCCTCACAAAACCATCGGCTTCGTTGCTAAAGGCGCTGCATTGCCCTTTTTTCGATAGTCCACCAAATTTAGACAGCAACACATACTGGTCATGGTCAAGGATATGGTTTATACCGGCGACCACTCCCATTTCAGAGCCCCCATCCCACAAACTCTGGCACGCCAGGTGCAGAGCCACCAAAGACGAGGAGCAACCTGTATCAACTACCAGACTGGGCCCGCTAAACCCAAAGGTATAGGAGACGCGGTTGGCAATGATATTCGCCGACTGACCCACCGCCGAATGGGAAGTAGTGTTGGCATTCTTATGCTTTCGATAATGCTCGAAGTCACTCCAAATGTTGCCAACATACACCCCTACCTTTTTTCCTGTGATTTCATCAAAGGGGATGTTGCTTTCCTCGATAGCCTCCCATGTCAACTCGAGCAAAAGTTTCTGCGAAGGAGACATTTCAATGGCTTCCGCAGGTGAAATATTAAACAGGAACGGATCGAAGTCATTAATGAATTCCAGAAAGGACCCATATTTCTGGTATGATTTGTTTGGCGTAGATGGATCCGGATCATAAAACCGTTCCATCTTAAATCGCTCACCGGGTAATTCTGAAATGGTGTTGACACCATTTTTCAACAATTCCCAGAATTCTTTTAAATTTTTGGCTTTGGGAAATCTCCCGGACATCCCTACAATCGCAACAGGTTCTTTAACTACCATGGTTCTAATGTTTATAGCTTATGAAACAATTAACTTCACATATTCAATACAGCACTAAAAAAATAAGTATAGATAGTAATTTATATTTCTAAAATTGGGAAACACTGAAGTAGTTATCAGTTTTGAATTTAATAAGATCGTAAGATAAAAAAAATGCACTAAAAATGCCTTTAGCAAGTTTTATTTACAACAATCGATATAGTTTTTTATAATTATGCTAATTATACTAATTATATTAAGTTACATTACATTTATCATTTTTAATTATTTTGGCTTTTTTGGGTAAATTATTTCATCTTTCCAAGAATTATTAAAATTTGAATTACCAGTTGATACATTTTTAATCATTTTATTTATAAAAATCACGGGAGTGCTGATTTATGGTATTGGCAGGATTATTATCGTTAAGCAGGTCTACCCCTTATTTATTTAAGTACAATTCAACCTTCAAATTGTCTAATCATGATCGGGACACACTGCAGACTCTTGTGTCAGAAACGGATCGACAACGAATACTGGCTTCACGCTTTTTGGCTGGACTTCTCGTGGAGAAAATGGGGATAAAAAGCCTGGCCGTGGACCAAATGACCTATTCGAAATTCGGTAAGCCCATATTACTTGATTGCCACATTAGCATTTCGCATTCGGGGGATTTTGTTGCTGTGGCGATCTCCGATAGCGAAGACATTGGAATTGACATTCAGGAGCAAAAACCTATTGATTTGAAGGATTTTGAATCATTTTTCAGCGAAGACGAGTTGCACCGCCTGAACAGCATGACCGGTGACCGACAACTGAAATCGTTCTTTGATCTGTGGACAAAAAAGGAAGCAGTGATGAAAGCAGATGGCAGGGGAATGTCGCTGAAAATCAGGGATATCATCCTGTATGAGGATAAAGCCGCAGTGGTTGACAAGGGCTCCATTTGGTTTCAATGTCCCTGCCCATTGATCGATGGATATTCCCTGTCACTGTATTCCGAAAAGGCCGACAACGGCATAATGTGGGTAGCCTTTCAGGATGGCGATCTTGTCACAATCCCCTAGTCTTTTGACTTGTATCACAACGAGTTAGCATCGCCCGTCTTAGTGGTGATTTTTAGAAATATTTAGTAACATGGTTTTTGCTCTCAGTTATGGCTCGTGACCAAATAAAAAGCCCTCTTTCAGCTTTTCTGTCATTCATTTTTTGGTTTACCCCAATGGTGCTGATTCTCCAAACCTCAGCAGCGGGGCTTTAAGGGGTATTTCACAAAAAAAACGAAACATGGCGAGCGACAAAGACCGGGGCCGGCTAATCATGGATGCTACTTCTTTTTCTTTAAAAAAATCACCGCATAAATGAAGGATTCCGGGCAGGCACTTGCCCCTTGCTGCTTGATCCGCTAGATTCATTCCAGTCTCGACCGACTGGCGGGCGACCACTTCCCACAAACCCTACACGCGTCCAGTGGTGGGATGAAGAAATCCATGCCCAATGCCTACCAATCTCATCGGACTTCGGTCTCTCGACTTCACACTCCTTTCAAACCACTTTGTCACCTTTGCTGTCTTTTTCGTGGAAATAGATATCGATTTTTTCGATCATCGTGTAGTATGTGGAACAAACCTAAATTCAATCACAATGAAATACCTGTACATTGGCCTGGCACTTTGCCTGGCCCCGCTATTTCAGAACTGCCAGTTACCAAAACAGGAAACTATCCAGCAACAATGGGACGCCGACACACCCGAGTCACCCTGCATTACATTTTTTGTTATTTTTACATCATGAAAATTGCTCCGCATATATTGGCAATTTATTTTTCATTAGTGGCATTTATACCAAACAGCGATATGTGCGAGTTGCGTAAGGTGCCTGCTCTTTTCGAACACTACCTGGAACACCGGCAGGCAGATGGCGATTCTTTTTTGGAATTCCTCTATGAAGATTATCTAAGCGATGTGGGAGACAAAGAAAATCATCATGGTAATGGGACTTCACAGGAAATGCCCTTTCAGCATCATTCCATCCAATCTCATTGTTGCAATTTCATCCCGCTCACTTTGATCAATTATGAACTGAACCAGCCACATTTTGAAACTGAAAAAGTTTTGAAAATCTATTCTTTTAACTATTCCTTTCTTTACCTAAACGCTATTTTCCAACCACCTCGTGTTTAGTTTGACCACGCCATAGAAGTCCAGCAAAGAATTCTATCATTTTAAGTTGAACTAAACAAAATCAAATAATGATCAATCAAATCATAGCTTTTTCCATACGGAATAAGCTGCTCATTGGCCTGTTCACATTTCTTATCGCAGGCTGGGGAATTTATTCATTAACCAAGGTGTCCATAGATGCCGTCCCGGACATTACGAATAACCAGGTGCAGGTCATCACTACCTCACAAAACCTGGCAGCGCTGGAGGTGGAGCAGTTAATCACCTACCCGGTAGAACTGGCCATGGCCAATCTTCCGGGAGTGCTCGAGATCCGGTCTATTTCCCGGTTTGGTTTATCAGTCATTACGGTTGTTTTTGAAGAGGATATGGGCACATATCTCCCAAGACAGTTGGTGAGCGAGAAACTGAAAGAAGCCCAGGTAAACATTGGCGATGGCCTTGGAACACCCCAAATGGGGCCGATTTCCACAGGCCTTGGCGATATTTATCAGTACACCATAGAAGCAAAGCCGGGATATGAAACAGAATATGATGCCATAGAGCTCCGAACTATTCAGGATTGGATAGTCAAACGGCAGCTGAGTATGATCCCAGGCGTAGTGGAAATCAGTAGTTGGGGTGGCTATCTGAAACAATATGAAGTAGCCATTGATCCCAACAAATTAAATGGTTTCGATCTTACGCTTCCGGAAGTCTTTTTAGCCCTGCAGAATAACAATGAAAACACAGGAGGGAGTTACATAGAAAAAGGCCCAAACCTTTACTATATCCGGGGAAAGGGCCTGGCCAAAGATTTTGATGACATTGGCAACATTGTTATCACCAAACGGGACGGCATTCCCATTACCGTCAAGGATGTGGGTAAGGTTGGTATTGGCACGGCTCCCCGGTACGGCGCAGCTACTGTGGATGGAAAAGGGGAGACTGTAATTGGGGTGGTGATGATGCTTAAAGGAGCAAATTCTGCCGAAGTGGTACAATTGGTAAAAGACAGAGTGGCCCAAATCCGTTCGACCTTGCCAGAAGGGGTCGAAATCAAACCGTTCCTGGATCGTACCCGACTGGTCGAAAAGACAACCTCTACCGTATCGGAAAACCTCATATTGGGAGGTCTGATCGTTATTTTTGCTTTGGTATTCTTGCTCGGCACCTTCCGGTCCGGTTTGATCGTGGCCTCGGTAATCCCTCTTTCTTTTCTTTTTGCTTTAGGCATGATGAACGTCTTCGATGTTTCTGCCAACCTTATGAGCCTTGGAGCCATTGATTTTGGCATTATCGTGGATGGTGCTGTTATCATTGTAGAGTTTATGGTAGTGCTTATACTTAAAAAGTTTAAGGACCTCAGAAAGCTGGATCGACCAGAACGAAAACAAGAGGTTAACCACATCGCCATCACAGCAACTTCTCAAATGATGAATGCCGCCATCTTTGGCCAAATCATTATTCTCATTGTTTTTATACCCATCCTAACGCTCACCGGCATTGAAGGAAAAATGTTTCACCCCATGGCTTTGACTTTTGGCTTTGCCATCCTGGGCGCCATGATCCTTTGCCTCACCTATGTACCGATGATCGCCTCTGCCTTCCTGTACACAAAGAAGCTGGACAGAAAAACATGGGGAGATAAATTTATGGGCTTCCTTAATAAGCTTTATGCTCCCGTTATTGCCTGGGCATTAAAGGCCAGGACCCTGGTCGTTTTAATCGCATTGGTACTCGTCGCCGTTGCTATATTCATTTTCAGCAACCTGGGTGGGGAGTTTATTCCAAAGCTTGATGAAGGGGACTTTGCGCTGGAAACCCGTATGGCCCCGGGCACTTCGCTGATGGAGATGGGAAAGAATATGAATAAACTGGAAACGATTTTATTGGATCAATTTCCTGAAATAAAGACCGTCGTTACCAAGATTGGCGCAGCAGAAATACCCACTGATCCGATGCCCATTGAAGGATCTGACATCATGGTGGCATTAAAAGATCAAAGTGAATGGACATCCGCTGAATCCCAGGATGAGTTGGCGAGCCAAATGGAAGAAGCGCTATCTGTGCTTCCGGGCGTGGATGTGGAGTTTTCACAACCTATTGAAATGCGATTCAATGAGCTGATGACAGGGATCAAGCAGGATATTGCCATAAAAATCTATGGGGACGACCTGGAAGTTTTACAATCAAAAGGCAATGAAGCGGCTTCTATCATTGAGAAGGTGGATGGCGCATCTGATATTCTTGTAGAACAGGTAGTAGGACTTCCACAGATTGTCATTGACTACGACCGCAAGCGAATAGCAGAATATGGCCTGTCCATATCGACACTCAATCAAATTGTCAGCTCTGCATTCTCGGGGGGTATTGCCGGCCAGATTTTTGAAGGAGAAAGGCGATTTGACCTGGTCGTTCGACTGGCGAAACATTCCAGGCAGGACATCACATCTGTTAAAAAGCTATATGTCCCCCTGGAAAATGGAAGCAGAATACCGCTCTCCGAAGTAGCAAAAATATCCATAGAAGATGCGCCCGCACAGATTTCACGGGATAACACCTATCGTAGGATCGTCATTGGGGTAAATGTGCGTAATCGTGATACTCAGTCTTTCGTCAAAGAAATCCAGGACAAACTAACAAGTCTGGACCTGCCGCCCGGATATTCCGTCACTTTTGGAGGGGAGTTTGAAAACCTGCAAAGAGCGCAGCAACGATTGGCCATTGTCGTACCTATCGTGCTGGGACTGATCTTTGTGATCCTCTTTCTAAGCCTCCGCTCTTTTAAACAAACCATGTTGATTTATACCGCTATTCCCTTTGCCGCTGTGGGTGGCATCTTTGCGCTTTGGATGAGGGGAATGCCTTTTAGCATCTCCGCGGGAGTCGGGTTTATCGCTCTGTTTGGTGTGTCGGTGCTTAATGGCCTGGTTTTGATCAGTAGTTTGAACGACCTCAAATCCGAGGGAGTGGGGGACGTCTTTATCAGAATCAAAGAAGCCACCCGCTCTCGGCTGAGACCCATATTTTTAACAGCAGTGACAGATATTCTGGGTTTTTTACCTATGGCCGTTTCAGGATCCGCAGGTGCGGAAGTTCAGCGCCCTTTGGCAACAGTGGTCATTGGAGGGATTATCACTTCTTCCATTTTGACACTGATCGTGCTTCCAGTGATTTATTCCTGGATGGAAAATGGAAGTAAAATGAGCAAGAAAGCCATAACGCTTGTTGCTGTTCTCCTTTTAATTCTTCCAAATGTCTCTTTAGCTCAGGACTCAACTACCCCCATTAACGTCGATCAGGCGGTACAATTGGCCTTAGAAAGGAATGGTTTAATTAAAGCAGATCAATTCCGCGTAGAAAGCCGAAAATCTTTGGAAGGAACTGCCTTTAATCCTGGCAAGACATCACTGGAAACCCAGTACGGACAGTACAACAGCTTTGACAATGACATTGCCTTTGGACTGAGTCAAAGCTTTGCCTTCCCTACCGTTTATTCAAAGCGTTCCGATCTTCTGGAAGCAGAAACAAAGGGAGCTGAACTTCGAATGAAAATAACCGCCAATGGATTAGCCGCTCAGGTAAAGTCACTTTGGTGTGATCTGGCAAGTTTGCAGGATCAAAGGGAGCTTTTACATTACCAGGATTCGATCTATGAAAAATTCCGGGTGGCTGCCAAGGTGCGATTTGAGGCAGGTGAGACCAATCAGCTGGAAATGGTAACAGTTGAAACCCAACGCATGGAGATCAGAAACCTGGTTGTGCAAAATGAAGCAGACCAACGAGGAATTAGAGAACAGCTAGCTGCCATATTAAATGTTCCGTCAAACGTTGAGATCGACCGTGAGCAGTTTGCTATCCGGGATATATCCCTTGATCAGGTGGCTGGCGACTCCCTGGCCGGTAATCCAATGCTTAATTATATCCGGCAACAAATTGAGATCGCTGAAAATCACCAATCACTTGACAAGGCAAAAATGTTACCGGACATTTCCCTGGGCTACCAGAACCAATCGCTTCAAGGATTTTACGACAGGAATGGCAGTATTGAATATGTGGGAAGCGACACCCGGTTTCAGAGTGTCTCTGTCGGTATCGCCATTCCATTGTGGTTCAGGGAGCATTCCCGTCAAATAAAATCAGCCAGACTCGAACAACAAGCGGTCCAGGCCACTTATAATCAAGAGTGGAAGAATTTTCAAGGACGGCTTTCATATTTGATTGAGTCATATGTAAAGCATAAAAACACATTGGAGTATTATGAAAAGAATCTTCTTAACCAGGCAGATCTTTTACTGGAAAATGTGCGCCTTGGCTACCTTCATGGAGAAATAGGTTATGTGGAATTTGTACAGGGCATCAACCAGGCGTTAAAGATAAAATCTGACTATATCAGGCAGATTCGTTTATCAAATCAATCGGTAATCGAGCTGGAAATGATCACCGGTCAATTATAACATGCTAATTATTAACAGATGAAAACAGATAAAAATCAATATATACCAAAAACACTTGTCGCGGTAGCGTTGTTTCTTTTTGCTGCTTGCAGTGCCAATCAATCCAGGGAAGAACATTCAGAATCGGAGCACGCCGAAAACGATGATATCGAATTGACAACCGAACAAGTCGATCAGGCAGGGATTAAAACGGGAACATTCTCGTACCGCCCACTAGGTGAAAATGTAGAAGCAAATGGAACCATTGAGTTACCGCCTAATAACCTGGCATCCATCAGTGTTCCCATGGAAGGATTTGTGGAAGAAATCCGGTTTCTGGAGGGTGCCCAGGTAAAAAAAGGTCAACCATTGGTAGTGCTAAAGCACCCGGCATATATCCAACTTCAGCAGGATTATTTTCAGGCAGAAAGTCAGCTTACATTTCTCAAACAGGAACTTGCCCGTCAAAAGACGTTGACAGAAGCAAAAGTAAGTGCGAAAAAAAACTTTCAAAAGACTGAGTCGGAATACAATACAGCACGGGCAAAAGTTAACGCGTTAAAAGAAAAACTTAAGTTTTTAGGCATCTCTTCAAACAAAGTGTTGAATGGAGACATTCAATCCCTGGTGTATCTGGTGGCCCCATTTGCTGGAACGGTTACGAAACTTAATGCACATAAGGGCCAGCTCGTCACTCCCAAGGATGTGATCATGGAAGTCATTGACCGGGAGCATATGCACGTAGAGCTTCAGGTATTTCAGCGGGACATTCTAAAAGTGAAGGAAGGACAGAAAATCCTATTCACCGTACCGGCCTTTGAAAATGCCAATGTTTATGAAGGAGAAGTTTCCCTCGTTGGAAAAAGCCTGGATTTAAATACCAAAACTATCAGGGTACACGGACATTTTGAGGAGCTGGACATCCTGATACCCGGACTGTATGTTGAGGCGCAGATAGTTACTGAATCACATTTGTGCAGGTCCCTGCCTGAAGAAGCTGTCGTCAGGGATAAGGGAAAATATTACTATTTCACCCGCTCCGGCCAGGAAGGCCAATCGCGGTTGTTCCAAAAGGTAGAGATTCAGCCGGGAATCACTGACATGGGTTTTACGGAAATTGTCAGATTTGATCACCACACCGACACAAGCAACATTGTAACAAAAGGCGCTTTTTATTTGAAATCAGAGATGAACAAGGGAGAAGGCGACCAGGACGACTAGAAGTTAAATTTTCTGCATTAGAAGGTGGGAAGGTAACTCAATTTTACGATTTCCTCAGGGAACTTTGATCGGGCATATTTCACATCGTGTCTGTTCCAGCTACTACTGGCAGGACACCTCCTGGAACATTGTGGTCTATGATGTAATGAATGAGTAGGGACTATTTGCTAACCCAAGATTTGACTACTATAAACACTTACCAGGATCTTTTCACCCGCTACAGTTTCAATAAGTTGTTGCCTTGCGATCTTAAGCTATCCGCCAATAGTGCTCCGGGAAATGATAATCTGTCCGCCAGTGGATACCTGTTGACGGATAGTGAGAGATGGTATATGTATTTGGCTCCTGAAGAGAATTGTCAGATCAATGTCATCATTCCCAAACCGGAATCCGGTAAAATATCGGCTATGTGGTTCAATATTTTTTCGGGAAAATTTCATGGGGAAGGGACTTCTGACGTGATACTCTTAGAACATCAAAAATGTCTTGTCTACCTAATTCGCTAAGTGTAATCGCATTTCCTCCTATTTTCGGAACCTAATGGGCCCTTCAACAAACACCCCACGCTATCGACAGTACGCAACCTACAATTTTCCGGGTTCGCCTTAGCAATCCCGCTTTGACTGAATGCATAACATTATTCAAAAATAAATAAGTGGTGGTGCGAATTTCCACTCATCCATTGAGGGTGTTTCGACATAACTTCCCATCAGGATGATACTCAACTAAGTATTACCACCCGGTACAATTGCCGGACATCCCAGTAATGTGTTTCTCACATCGATTCACTACCGGTCATTTGTTTGAATATTGAAAATCATTGTTTGATTTCCGTAATTTATTACTCTGCAAAAATCGTCACCTTATACTTAAACCGAAACAAGATTCACACATAAGCTATGGCCATCTTTAACATTCACATCAATGGGAAGCAACATGAAGTAGATGTTGACCCAAATACTCCTTTACTCTGGGTCCTGAGGGATCATCTCCAACTGACCGGCACCAAGTACGGTTGTGGTATTTCCCAGTGTGGGACTTGTACCGTCCACCTGGAGGGGATCGCGGTACGTTCCTGCATGCTCCCTATTTCGCAGGTGGGCAATCAAAAAGTCACCACCATTGAGGGCCTTTCCAAAAACGGCGACCATCCGGTACAAAAAGCATGGCTGGAGCTAGATGTCGCCCAATGCGGTTATTGCCAGGCAGGACAGATCATGAACGCCGCGGCGCTATTGAAATCAAATCCCAATCCGACGGATGCCGATATTCAAGCGGCCATGAACGGCAATATCTGCCGTTGCGGAACCTATGTTAGAATCCGCGAAGCTATCAAAATGGCCGCGGCCAATTCCTAACCTTAACCTCTACAACTATGACACTGGTAAAAACACATCATAATCGACGTTCATTCTTAAAAATATCTGCCGCAGCAGGAGGCGGTATGCTCATCGGGTTCAACTGGCTGATGAGCTGTAAGCCTTCTGTTACCAACCAGAAGCCAGCCATTCCCGAAGAATGGTTTAAAATCAATGGATATATTAAAATCGGAAACACCGGACTGGTCACCATCTATTCGCCCAATCCTGAGATTGGTCAAAATGTAATGACCTCGATGCCGATGATCGTGGCGGAAGAACTGGATGTAAACTGGGACCACGTGGTAGTAGAGCAGGGCGCCCTTGATGAAGATTCATTTAAAAACCCACAATTTGCCGGGGGTAGCCTTTCTATTATGCTCGGCTGGGACGCGCTCCGAATGGCCGGGGCAACGGGGCGAAGAATGCTACTGGAAGCTGCCGCAAAAGAATGGGAAGCGAAGGTGGATGATCTGACCGTAAGCGAAGGTATTATCAAAGAAAAGAATGGGGAACGTAGCATTGGCTACGGGGAAATCGCTTCAAAAGCTGTTGGCATAGAAGTTCCGGAAGAAGTTCCGTTGAAGGAGCCAAAAGATTATAAGCTAATCGG
>JBNLGG010000074.1:0-18846 GCA_050305935.1 Cyclobacteriaceae bacterium
CGCTCGACGATGATGTCATTCGCATCAGGTTAAGCGCCGATCAGCCGGGAAAAATTTCCTGCAACCTTTCTTTTACCTCGCCTGTTCAGCACCAGGTAAACTACAAAGTAAATGAGTTGACTGCCTGGGGGAAATCCATCGACCACGAAGGCAAAAAGGGGAAAGTAGAATTTTCATCCGTAATCCACCCTGTTCTCAAAGGTGGTTCGATGTTTCCCAACGATTCCAGCCTGGTCATAGAGAACGCTGATGAAGTGTTGCTTTACGTATCCATCGGGACCAATTTTGTTGACTACCAGGATATAAGCGCCAATTCACAAAAAATTGCTGAAAATAAACTAATCGCCGCACGGGAGAAAATATATAGTAAAGCGCTTGAAAGCCATGTTAAAAAGTATCGAAAATATTTTGACCGGGTTGAGTTGGATTTGGGAAAAACCGATTCGATAAAAAATCCAATGGACGTCCGGATCAGGGATTATGCTGAGGGATTTGATCCTCACCTTGCTTCCCTGTACTTCCAGTTTGGCAGGTATCTGTTGATTTCCAGTTCGCAGCCTGGCGGCCAACCAGCTACTTTGCAAGGCATTTGGAATTACCACGTCACTCCCCCCTGGGATAGTAAATACACCATCAATATCAATGCCGAAATGAACTACTGGCCAGCGGAGGTGACTAATCTTAGTGAGTTGCATGAACCGCTTCTGTCAATGATCAAAGAGCTTTCGGTAACGGGACAGGAGAGTGCCAAAACGAATTATGGCGTCAGGGGTTGGATGGCGCATCATAATACGGATATCTGGAGGATCTCCGATCCGGTAGACGGAGCCTATTTTTGGGGTATGTGGCCGATGGGTGGCACCTGGTTGTGTCAGCATGTCTGGAATCATTATCTGTTTACAGGAGATACTGCTTTTTTGAAAGAGTTTTATCCTGTTTTGAAAGGTGCATCGGAATACCATCTTGATGCCCTGCAGAAGGAGCCGGAACATGGCTGGTTGGTGACCACACCTTCAGTTTCACCGGAAAATGAATATGGTTTCAATGGTGAGAAAGTAGCCTCCATCATGTATGGCAATACCATGGACATTCAATTGGTCAATGAGTTGTTTACCAATACAATGAGTGCAGCGAGTGTTTTAGGTGTGGACGAGGATTTTGTCAACGAATTAGAAGCCAAGAAGGCAAAACTCCCTCCGTTGCAGATTGGCCAGTTTAGCCAATTGCAGGAATGGATCAAGGACTGGGATGATACAACCGATCACCACCGCCATGTTTCCCATTTGTATGGCTTGCATCCCGGCAACCAAATTTCGCCTTTCCGAACACCAGAATTGTTTGAAGCCGTGCGGAATTCTTTAGAATACAGGGGCGATATTTCTACGGGCTGGTCGATGGGCTGGAAAGTGAATCTGTGGGCAAGATTGCTTGACGGGGATAGGGCCTACAAGCTGATCCAAAATCAACTTTCCCCTGCTATTCATGAAGGTTATGAATCCGGGGGAACTTATCCCAACTTATTTGATGCGCATCCACCCTTTCAGATTGACGGGAATTTTGGCTGTACCGCGGGAATAGCCGAGATGCTGCTGCAAAGCCACGACGGAGCGATCCATATTTTGCCAGCACTTCCAGGGAAATGGAAAGATGGCAGTGTCAGGGGATTGAAAGCCCGGGGAGGTTTTGAGGTGGATATCACCTGGAAGGACGATAAGCCCACCTCGGTAAAAATTAAATCTGAACTGGGAGGTAATTGCCGGTTACGATTCAATTATCCTGCTCCGTTTGATGGGCTGATGACAGCATCGGGTGAAAATGGAAATCCCTTTTATGTATTGGCAGAAACTCCTTCACCACTCGTCTCTGAGAAAGCTATGCTGGGTCAACTGGAGATTCCAGAAGTCTATGAATACGATGTCGTGATGGAAAAAGGGCAGGTGTTGGAGCTTAAAGTGGAATAAATTGGAGAGATAGGTAAGCTCACAATTGCTGGACTTACCTATCCAACCATTCCTTAAAATCACCTACCTTCTCCCTGCTGACAATAAGGTCAAGATGATTGACATTTTTGATTTTTAATCCTAAGCGGCTGGAAGAATAGCTATAAATATCATCGATGGCGTGGAGATGAATGATATAATTCCGGTTAATCCGGTAGAACAATTCCGGGTCAATGCGCTTTTGGATTTGATCGAGTGAAAAATCCATGGCAAAGGTCTTACCTGTATTTGTCAGCATAAAAGTTCCTTTGTCCCGAATGAAGAAACAGTCGATATCTTGTACCGATACAGAATGAAAATGATTGCCAACTTTTACAAAAAAACGTTCCTTGTATTTGTTATTAAACTTTTCTAATAGCTGATGAATTGGGTTGGCCATCTGGTATTTATCTGCAAACAGTCTCTTGTATTTTTCGATGGCTTTTTTTAAGGCTTCGAATTCGATTGGCTTCAGCAGATAATCCACACTGTTAACCTCAAAAGCTTTGATGGCATACTGGTCATAGGCTGTGGTAAAAATGACCGGAACATGCAGCGAAATCGATTCAAATATTTCGAAGCAAATGCCGTCTTCCAGTTGGATGTCCATAAAAATGAGGTCCGGGGCCTCGTGTTCATTGAGCCAGTTGATCGCCGCCTCAACAGAGGGAATCGTTTTCTGTACCCGGATGTCATCCGAAATTCCGGTAAGGAGCTCTCTCATTCTTTCTGCCGCCAGTTGTTCANCTTCTATGATCAATACCTTCATTTTAATTCTTTTTTAAGGGGAGTTTTACAATGAATTGACCTTCTTTTTCAAGAACTTCCAGGTCTTTATTCAAGATCAGCTTAATGCGTTCTTTTAGATTATGCAGGCCTTTTTGAGAAGGCGGTGCAAGGATCGCCTTTTTTCGAAGTTCATTTTTAACAATTAATAGTTCCTCATCGATTGAAATCTCAACGGCAAGCGGATGATCAACCGACGCGCTATTATGCTTTAACGCATTCTCAACCAACAGTTGAATGGATATGGGTATCACCTGAAAAGTATTTGGTTGATCAATGTCTATCCTCAAATCGATCTTGCCTCTGTCCCGAATCTCCTGTAGGTAAAAATAATCCTGTACGAAGGCGAGTTCTTTTTCCAGCGAAACAAATTCCACATCATTGTTCTCGAGAATGTATCTATAGATTGATGAAAACTTTTGAATAAATTTTTCCGATAACCCCGCATCTTTCGAAACAAGGCTGGAAAGTGTATTCAGGCTGTTGAACAGAAAATGTGGATTTACCTGGTTTTTAAGCGTCTCATATTTAAAGATCAGTTTTTCCTCCCTGAGTTTTTGTTCACGTTTTAAAGCATTAGTCCATTCAAGATAGAAAAATAAAAGTGATCCTAAAGCAATTCCAATCGCCCATGAAATAAGAAATGGTTTAAGTTCCCGATGTATGAAATGGTAAAAGATATCAGACAAAGAACTATTTCCAAATAAAGAACTAACCAAAACAATTGTAAAAAGTAAAATTATCGCGATCAAAAATACCAGAAGATAAAACTTCAAGAGTTTAATGATGATATCTTTTTTATAGGAAGAGCTGGAACTTTTATCTGAATTATTGAAGATCCTAAGTGCTAGATACATAAAAATTTCCAGCTGGAAAATCACTAATATATAGAGAAAAATAAAGTCCGCCCCTATGGGCGTTCCCTTCCAGATGATATTAAAAAAGGCTGTTATAAAGAAACTGCCAATCAAAATTTTCACATGGTAAGCTATCTTTTTAGGCAGGTATAGATCGCTTAGTTTTCTATGGTTCATCACTGTCAATTTACTTTTTCGGAAATAAAGTTTTTATGATTTGAATTATGTGCTCTTCTAATTTACCATTGGATAAAAGTGAACTAATATCGCCATTCCACTCATGAAACAAATCATTGTGAAAAGGATTATGGAAACTGTATTCCACCAGCGAGGCATTTTCTCAAACCAATTGAATAAAATGAAAGAAAACAATAATGTTTGCGGTAGTACTTCCAGGTAACCTTTCACCTGATCAAAAAAGGGTACTTTGGTATAGATAAATCCCTCAATTGAACCGGGGGCAGGGCCTGTTGGAGAAAAAACACATAGGAGAGCGATAATGCCCCACAATTTTAACCATCTATGCGATTGATTAACAAATTGGTCCTTTATTATCCATAAGGCAATGGAAAAAATAAAGCCTCTGATTATTTGAAGTAAAGGACCTGCCGACACCCAAATAGAATCTATAGGTTTCATAAAGCAAGAGAAATTCTCATTTTCAAAAAGCGTCTTGTAATCCAGCGCTATCGATGCAATGATGCCTAGTATAAAATAGGAAATGGTATGCGATGCTGTAACTCTCCAAAGGAATACTGGGTAATTGATAGATTTTGCCATAGTGCTGCCTTTTTTATGTGAAAGATCGATTGCATATTTAAAATCAGGAAATAATTCATGCCGAACTGCGGAATTAAACCCTTAAGTCGCAAAGACCAATGATCGAATGACGAGCCAGCAAGGGAAATATAGCAACCCATTCACCGCCACCCTCAATGGCATTCTGGAATTGTTCAGGAAAAGAGAAGCCGTAGGTGAAATATCCGAAGATGACCGTTTGGATGGAAAAAGGGTATTGATTACCGGGGCGAGTTCCGGATTGGGCTTCGCGACTTCTGTGCGATTAGCAAAGAAGGGTGCCCATGTGATCATGGCATGTCGGAGCGGTATTCCGGAAAAAGGGGAGGAAGTCAAAAATTTATCAGGGTCACATCAAGTGGATATGCTGCCGGTAGACCTGTCTGACCTTGATTCCATCAAATCCCTCGCAAGCGATTTTAAAAAGCAATTTGGCACGTGTGATGTCCTCATTTGCAATGCGGCCATGGTTCCCAGCCAAAGCCGGAAAACAAAACAGGGTCTTGAGGAGATGTTTGCTGTCAATTACCTGTCAACCTATGTGTTGATCAATCTGCTGATCATGAGAAAATGTATTGCGTCAAAGGACATAGGATTTCCGAGGGTAATCATCGTGTCTTCAGAAAGCCACAGAAACCCGAAAGAATTCAGATGGGAGGAGTTTGGTACATACAAAGAATATGGGATGGGCAAAACCGTAGAACTGTATGGCTACTATAAACTTTTATTGACCACTTTATTTAAACAATTCAGGAGAAAGCATGAGAAGGAAATTCGGTTTTATTCGCTATGCCCAGGCCCGGTAAATTCCAATATTTCCCGTGAGGCTCCCAGGCTCTTTCAACCATTGATGAAACTGATTTTCAGTATGTTTTTCCGAAGTCCCATGAAGGCTTCTGATCCCGTCATCTATTTTGCTACTGCAAGGCAATTAAATGGAAATGACCTTGAGTATCTTTATTTGATGTCTAAAAAGGATGTCGATGAAAAAGCTGCTTCTATGGAAAACGGAAGTCTTTTATTTGAAAAGTCTGAATATCTCTTGTCGGAATTAGGTTTTTCGTGGGATTGATTGCTAAATTAAAACCGTAATATTGACGTTTAAGAGTTTTTTTAATTTAACCAATTGTAAAATGAAAAAGTATTTTTGTTTAACCCTCATCACCCTTGTCTTTTTCACCCTTTCGTCTTCTGCAGTTAACCTTCCAAACATCTTTGGGGACCACATGGTGCTACAACAAAACGCTGAAGTAAAATTGTGGGGATGGGCCGGGCCTTTCGAAAAAATTACGGTAGTAGCAAGCTGGGGCGAGGATACTATCAAGACTGTCGGCAACCGAAAAGGTGAATGGGCAGCTATGCTTAAGACTCCTTCTGCAGGAGGCCCGCATATCATTACCATTACCGGGTATAATTCAATTGAAATAAAAGATGTGCTACTGGGTGAAGTTTGGCTTTGTTCAGGTCAATCCAACATGGAATGGACACCCAGTTTTGGCATCGATCACGGCGAAGAAGCCATCGCTAAGGCTGATCATCCCGAAATCCGGTTTTTCAACGTTGTACACAGCACATCCGAATATCCACAAAAGAACCTCATGGGGGAATGGGTAGTTTGTACCCCGGAAACCATGAAGCGGTTTAGCGCCGTGGGCTACTTCTTTGGTGAAAAAGTTCATGAAGAATTGGGTGTTCCTGTAGGATTGATAAATAGCAGTTGGGGTGGTACTCCGGCTGAGACCTGGACAAATGCCGGTGTCATTGAAAAAGATGCTGAATTGAATGAGGTGGCTAATCAAATGGACACTGTACCCTGGGGACCAACAGAGCCCGGACTTATCTATAATTACATGATCTACCCTTTTATCTCCTATAAAATCCAGGGTGCATTGTGGTATCAGGGAGAGGCCAATGTGGGTTTCCCGGGTAATTACGAGCACCTTTTAAAAACAATGATCACTTCATGGAGAAATGAACGAGGATATGAATTTCCATTTTACTATGTGCAAATAGCACCTTATAAATATGGCCGACCAGTCGAAGGTGCTTATCTGAGGGATTCGCAGCGCAATGTCCTTTCTTTGCAAAATACAGGCATGGTGGTCGTCAGTGATATTGGAAATATCGATGATATCCATCCCAGGAATAAAATTGATGTGGGAACGAGACTGGCTAATCTTGCTTTGAAGGAAACCTATGGGCAGGGATTAGGCCTTGTGTCCGGGCCGCTCTACGAAAAGCTTGAAATTGAAAAGGGAAAGGCGAGGGTGCATTTTAAAAACTCTGAGGGCGGATTAAAAAGCAGCGAGAAAAAGCTAAGCTGTTTTTTGATTGCTGGTGAAGATAAAATGTTTTATCAGGCAGACGCAAAAATTGATGGCAACACTGTGGTGGTCAGTTCCAAAAAAGTGAAAGAGCCGGTCGCTGTTCGTTTTGCATGGACAAATACTGCGGAACCCACACTGTTCAATAGCGCCGGATTACCTGCTTCTACATTCAGGACGGATGACTGGGAAGTGATATTTGCTGAGTAGATATTACACAATAAACAAATACATACAACTATGAAGAGAATTGCGATTTTAGCTGCCTTACTCACCCTTGCATTTGGTGCTTATCCGCAGAAATTTGATGGACTGGCTTTAACACCCCCAATGGGATGGAATAGCTGGAATGATTTTGCTTGCGATGTCAATGAAGTCAAAATCAAAGAAGTAGCTGATGCCATGGTAGCTTCAGGAATGAAAGACGCCGGTTATACCTACATTGTAATCGACGACTGCTGGCATGGCGAAAGGGACAGCCTTGGTTTTATTACGGCCAATCCCGAAACCTTCCCGTCAGGCATTAAGGCCCTTGCTGATTACATCCATTCCAAAGGATTAAAATTTGGCATTTATTCGTCAGCAGGCTTTACCACTTGTGCAGGCAGGCCAGCCGGCCGTGGCTATGAATTTCAGGACGCCATGAAATATGCGGAATGGGGCGTAGACTACCTGAAATACGATTGGTGCGATACGGAGGGATTAAAAGCAGAAGGAGCATATATGACGATGCGGAACGCGATTTATAAGGCAGGCAGGCCGATGGTATTCGCGCTCTGTGAGTGGGGGGATAACGACCCCTGGGAATGGGCAGCTCCAATAGGGCATCTTTGGAGGACAACCGGGGATATCTACAATTGTTTCGATTGCGAATATGATCACGGCACATGGTCATCATGGGGTGTTCTTCAAATCCTTGATATGCGTGAAGGCATCCGAAAGTATGCGGGACCTGATCATTGGAATGATCCTGATATGATGGAAGTTGGGAATGGCATGTCAGTGACCGAGGATCGGTCGCACTTCTCGATGTGGGCCATGCAGGCGGCGCCGCTTATTGCTGGTAATGACCTGAGGAGTATGACGCCGGAAACGAAGGAAATTTTGATGAACAGAGAAGTGATCGCTGTCGACCAGGATTCATTAGGCATTCAATGTTTCAAATATTCGACCATTGACAGTGTGGATGTGTATGTAAAGCCGTTAGCCCATGAAGAAGTTGCTGTTTGCTTTTTGAATAAAGGGAAGACGGACCAAGAAATAGAATTTGATTGGTCGACACATAAAATGGATGATCCTGATTTTGATTTTAGTTATGATTTCGCCAATGGTCAGTATTCCATTAGAGACCTCTGGGCGCACGATAAAGCAGGCACAACGAAGAAAGCCTTAAAAGTGACCCTTGCTGGGCATGATGTGTATATGGTGAGATTGACACCGAAGAAGTAGGGAAAGTTATTAATTAGATTAATAAGTAAGCATCAGATGGTCAGGGAATTTGATTTTCTCGCGGAAGGTCATTTACCTGGCCATTTGAACGCTCTAAAACTCCAGGCCGAACACCAGCACCCTGTTTACGATCAATGCAAAAAGCGCGAAGAGGATCAGTAGATACGATAGATCATTGATATTCTTTGCATGCGTAAGAGGAAGAACATCTTTAGCCGTAACGAGCTTGCCAAAGGTCATGAACAAAGAAAAAGGTAACATGAGTGAAGGAAGAATGCTCACAATATGAGGGATGGGAAACTGGACAAGTGTAGTCACAGGTATTCCGATAAAAAGTGGATACATGATGAGCGACTTGGTCCACCCGGACCTTTTTAACTTCTCATTTGAGGCAATTTCTTCGGCAATAAATAGTTCAAAACCTTTGTAAATCCTCAATAGAAAGACAATTGCTATCCCCAAGCCAATTACTGCTGCCAGGAGTTGCCATATAATTGGGATTTCCAAAAGGCTAAATATTTTACCCGTATCGCCAGCCGCAATAAATGGAGCGATCATCAGGTATCCTAAAAAACCAAGAATGCTCTTTATGCCCAGCCAAAAGGTAAAAAGTGAAAGGTAGGAATTACTGAACCATTTATAGATATAGATAAACAGGATTCCGGTTAGTATCGAAATAACAGGTCCTCCGGCAGGTACCATGATGGAAGCAAAAAAGCTTTCATCTCCACTCGATTCCACATAATTGTGATAAAGGCAGGACTTCAAATCCAGACTTAGCGCGGTGAGGAAATGTCCGGACTCATGGATAATCGTTGAGAAGATGGAAGCAGAGCAATACGCCAGGATTGAATTTATAGTAACAAATCGAAGACTCATTGGCTGGTCGGTCATTGAAATTCACTTGTCTCAATATAGCCAATTTTAGCATTGGATAGAAAAAAAAGGCACCCAGCGCACTGCTGCCACCGGATGCCTGTGAATCTAAGTCTGAATTAATCTAATGTTCGAGGAAGTTGATCAAATGGCCCCGGTAGTGATAGTAGTCGGGATGTTCTATCACTTCCCGACGCGTTCTTGGTCTTTCGAGAGGAATTTCTAGAATATCACCCACCTGGGCGCGAGGCCCTGAGGTCATCATGATCACTCTGTCTGCAAGAAATATAGATTCATCCACATCATGGGTAATTGCGATAGCCGTGATGTTTTCTTTATTCCAAACCTCCAGCAATACATCCTGAAGCTCCGCCCTGGTGAGCGAGTCCAGCATGCCGAATGGCTCGTCTAACAATAATATCTTTGGTTTCAATGCAAATGCCCGCGCAATGCCCACACGCTGCTGCATGCCCTGGCTTAATTCGGAAGCTTTTTTGTTGAACGAATCGCCGAGCCCCACTTTATCCAGGTAATACTTGCAGATTTCCAGGCGTTCTGCTTTTGTGCCATGTGGAAATACTTGTTCTACTCCAAGTAGTACATTTTCCAGGGCCGTCATCCAGGGAAACAGACTGGGTGATTGGAACACCACGCCGCGGTCAGGGCCGGGCTTGGTGATCGGGATTCCGTCGAGCAAAATTTCCCCTCCGGAAATTTCATTTAGCCCGGCAATCATCGTCAGCAGTGTGGATTTACCACAGCCCGAATGACCAATGATGGAAATGAATTCCTGTTTTTTTACCTGGAGGTTTAAGCCATCCAGCACCACGTAGTCGCCTTTGGGGGTAGGGTAGATCTTTGTCAGGGCTTTTATGTCAAGCATCACATCTTTTGGCTTAAACCTTGCCATGGATGGTGCTTCATTTATTTCTGTTGCGCTCATTTCTTTGTCTTTTAGAAGTATTTAACCTTGTCTTCCTCTTTTCTTTTCCTGAATATTTTGCCCGGCATAACAGGTTTCAACTCAGGAAGACGATAGTTTGTTGTTTTGTTGGCTTTTGATTCAGAACCCATGTCCATCAGGTATTCGATGATGTCGTTCCTGGTTTTCTTAAATTCATCATTGTCGTTAAGTTCTGTTTTGTCCCTGGGCCTTTCGATATCAATCTTGAATTCTGGTCCGAGCGTGGCGTTAGGCCCGGTAGTGAGCGGAATAATCCTGTCGGCCATTAAGATCCCTTCATCCACATCGTTTGTGATGAGCAGGGCAGTACGCTTGTCCTCACTCCAGATCTTAATGATCTCATCCTGAAGTGTTCCTCTTGTTAAAGCATCCAATGCACTTAAAGGCTCATCCATTAGCAGCATCTCCGGGTTCATCGCTAAAGCTCTGGCCACAGACACCCGCTGGCGCATTCCACCGGAAAGTTCGGCGGGCCTTTTTTGCATAGCTGGTAACAAGTTTACCATCCGGATGTATTTTTTGGTATGCTCGTCTTTCTTCTTTTTATCCCAGCCAGGATACTTTTCATTGACTGCCAGCGCTACATTCTGATATACAGTAAACCAGGGCAGCAATGAATAATTCTGAAATACGACACCTCTTTCGTGGCTGGTCCCGGTAATAGGTTTGTCTTTAAACAATATTTCCCCTTCGTCTGGCGAAAGAAGCCCGGCCATCATTTTTACCAGGGTGGTCTTTCCGCTACCGGTAAAACCTACGATGGCCACAAACTCTCCTTCTTCGATGCTCAGGTTTATGTTCTTCAGTACCTCGGTTCTGAGTTTTCCTTCCCCAAAACCTTTCGATACATTTTTTAATTCCAATAAAGCCATTTCTTTTCAGTTAAAAGTTTTTAATGTGGGCGGAGGGCAGAGAGCATGGAGCGAAGAGTTGAGTACGATAACAAGTTTACGTCCTGTCGCTACTTTGAAACACTCATTTTTTTTTGTAATCCTGAAGCTTTCTTACCGCCTTCCTTCCTCTCTGCTCTCCGCTCTCTGCCCCCTACGCTACCACGTTTTTGTCGAAACTCACCAGCTTCTGTAGTTCCACCATGATCCTGTCAAGGAAGAATCCAATGATTCCCACGGTGAATACTGCCACCATGATCCTGGCGAGCGACTGGCTGCTTCCATTTTGAAATTCATCCCAAACAAACTTACCGAGGCCCGGGTTTTGCGCAAGCATTTCTGCAGCGATGAGCACCATCCATCCCACACCAAGTGAAATTCTCAATCCGGTGAAGATCAAAGGTAACGTGGCCGGTAGCACAATTTTGAATGTCTTTTTTGCTGGCGAAAGCTGAAGTACTTTTGCCACATTGATGTAGTCTTCATTTACGGACGATACACCCAGGGCGGTATTGATCAAGGTCGCCCAAAGTGAGCAGAGTGACACGGTGATCGCTGATATGATAAAAGACTTTTCCAACCATCCGTCGTTGGTGACATACACAGCGCTGACGATCATGGTTACGATGGGCAGCCAGGCCAATGGCGATACGGGTTTAAATATCTGGATTAAGGGGTTAAATGCCTGCATAAATTTTTTGCTCAATCCGCAAACGATGCCAATGGGAAGGGCAATAATGGTGGCAATGAGGAAGCCCATGAATACTGTTTTAAGACTGGTGAATATCTGGTCGAGGTAGGTGGGTTTGCCAGTATAGTCAATAATCCGAACATTGGCGGCGGGATTTTTTGCAAGCAAGGCTTCGTTTCGCACCTCCTGCCTTGCGTAGAAGGCTTCAGCCTTTGCGCGCTCATCTACATGCTCCAGCCAAAGCGCCTTGGTTTGTTCCCAGACCATTGCCGGTCCCGGCACTACTCCCAGGCTGGTTTCAATTTGCATGGCGCTAAAATGCCATGCAAACAGGAAAGTTATAATGGCAATCACAGGGACACCAATAGTCCCCCAAATTTCTTTTAATTGTTCCCATACCTGATCGCCTGAAATGAGTTTCACGAAGGGAATTCCCCATTTCATTCCGGTGGCGCTAAAAAACTTTATGGCTATCGCTTTCATAATGTTTTGTTTTTTTATCTGATTTATTGTTTAAAAAAATGGTGGGGAGGGTACTCCCCACCTTTGTCCAACTTATTACTGTGCGGGATCCTTTAATCCTACACTAAACTTGTTAATATAACCTATGGGATCTTTTGCGTCGTAAACAATGCCATCTATAAAATCTCCGGTAGGCGCCTTGTAGCCATCTGTTGTCGGGATTTCTGAGGCATCTAAGTGTCCTTCTTCTACCAGTTTGTTGGCAGCTTCCAGCCATACTTCGGGCAGATAAATTTTCTTAGCCGTTTCAGCATACCATTCTGCTGATTTTGGTTCGGTGATCTGTCCCCATCTTCTCATTTGTGTCAGGAACCAAATGCAATCGCTGTAATAGGGGTAAGTAGCGTGATAGCGGAAGAATACATTGAAGTCCGGCATCGCACGCTTGTCACCTTTTTCAAATTCAAAAGTACCTGTCATTGAATTCGCGATTACATCGAAGTCAGCACCTACATATTCAGGCCTTGAAAGGATTTCCACTGCTTCTTTTCTGTTTGCACCATCGTTTTCATCCAGCCATTTTCCTGCCCTGATTAGCGCTTTTGTGATAGCAACCAACGTCTTTGGATTGGCATCTGCCCATGCTTTGCTTACTCCAAATACTTTTTCGGGATTGTTTTTCCAGATGTCGTAGTTAGTAGTAACAGGCACACCAATTCCTTTAAATACCGCCTGCTGGTTCCATGGTTCTCCCACGCAGTAGCCTAAGATGGTTCCTGCTTCCAGTGTAGCGGGCATTTGTGGTGGAGGAGTAACCGATAAAAGAACATCTGCGTCAGTCGTTCCAGTAATATCAGACTCAGTATAGTAGCCCGGAGAGATTCCTGCAGCCGCCAGCCAGTACCTGATCTCGTAGTTGTGAGTGGATACCGGGAATACCATGCCCATATTGAATGGCTTTCCGGAGGATTTGAATTCCTGGATTACCGGTTTTAAAGCATCTGCTTTGATCGGGTGAACCGGTTTGCCACCTTTCATCGGCACATTGGGTTTCATTTTAGACCAGATATCGTTGGAGACGGTGATGCCATTGCCATTGAGGTCCATGCTGAATGGTGTAACAATGTCCGCCTGTGTACCGAATCCAATTGTGGCCCCAATCGGTTGGCCGGAAAGCATGTGCGCTCCATCCAATTCACCGGAAATTACTCTGTCAAGAAGCACTTTCCAGTTGGCTTGAGCCTCCAGTGTCACATACAATCCCTCGTCTTCAAAGAAGCCTTTTTCTTTGGCGATGGCAAGCGGAGCCATGTCTGTAAGCTTAATGAAGCCGAATTTCAATTCTATTTTTTCCAACTCGTCGGGCAATGCCGCCGGGGCTTCGGTGTCTGACGATTGCGATTGGGATTTTGTGCCACACGACTGAAGCATCCAGCTTGTGAAGATCATCAGGCATGTGAACAATGCGTATTTTGTAATTATTTTCTTCTTCATGATTTCTTTGAATTAATCGAATTAGTTTGACTTGGTGGTGAATAATGTCGGCTTAAAGGTGAACATAGCCCATGCCCATGAGGCGTTTTTGCTGGGGTCAGCTGAACCTTTGATCGCTTCCATTGACTCGGTGTAAAACATTTGTGAATATCCCAGTTTAAAGTTGACATCAGGTGCTACATTTAGATTGTATACCAGGTCTAATTCAGTACCGAGGGCGGAAGAATAGTCTGAGCCTGATTCATTGACACCCACTTTAGATCCCGACATAAACTGGTGAAGGTTTGCCAGTAAAGCAGACTTACTTCCTGTTTTGATTTTCGTTTTAAGATACACATCTACCAGTCCCTTGTTACCGTGGCCGTTACCTACGTAGAAGTAGTCCATAAACCCGTAGAACTTGTGGTTTGTGCCATACATTGGGTTAAAAGCCTCCACTTTTTCTGTATCTGATTTGTCACCTGACAGGTAGTCAAAACCAACAGTGAGGGAAGCGGGCTTGGTGGCAAAGAATGTGGCGTTTAAGGTGGCCATGTAAGCACTAATGTCCCTTGCTCCGCCGTCCTTACCGGTTTGGTAGTACAGTTCATATTCTAAACCGACACCGCCCAGTTTTTTAGTTCCATACAGGCCAAGGGTTTGGGAAAAATTAACACTTGAATCGGCAGCCTGAAGGCCATTGTTCAATAAAAGCAGGGATAATTTTGACTTTTCCCAATCTTTATGGTACCAGGCATATTGCATGGTCTTGTAGTTTGCTACTCCTGAATAGTAGGTAGAGGCTAGCTTTCCATATTCGGGAGTGTTTGCGTCCTGGTTAAAAGCAGCTCCAAGATGCAGCGCTGAGCTTTCACCCTTGTACACATATTTTACCAGATCGTGGGAACGGCCCTGCTGTGCCCAGCCAAGGTTTCCTAAAAACCGGGCGTTGTCGTAATCCAGAGCCATTCTACCTACTGCAATAGAATGATTGCTGTTTATTTTATAAGCCGCCCATGCTTCGTACATATTGCTCAAAGACGGATCAGTTTTATAAATCTGGCTGACTGCCCCCCAAGTCCTGACGTCCTGTAAAGACACAAAGACGTCGAATTTCTCTGATTCAAATTTTGCATTGATCCTTGTTCTTTGTTCGATAAAGAAAGCTGGATCCAAAGCGCTTTCAAGGGGCTTTTTGAAACCGTGTCGGTATTCTGCCCTGGGCCTGATTTCTGCTGACAGTGTGAACTGTGCTGATGCATGGTCGCTACAAATTATTCCTATAAAAAGTGCGACTACTAATGTTTTTAACCATTTATCCATGAGTAAAAGTTTTTGATGGGTTTACGTATAATTACTTAATGTTTTAAATTTAGATACGTAAACATACGCACTAACTACGTATTTATCAAATTAAGATACGTAAAAATACGTAAAAAAATACGTAAAAATTGGTGAGTTCAGGGCAAACACCTGATTATCAGAAACATGAGTTTATTGGAAATACGTAGAAAATTCCGATGGGTGGAACCTGACCTGATTAGAAGGAATGGCTAACAGGATGGGGTTGCAATTAAACCAGGTTTTCTTTGATGGCTTTATTGACCATATCGATGGCGTTATTCACGCCCATCTTCTTCATTATGTTAAACCGGTGTGTTTCGATGGTCCGAACACTTTTGTCCAGTGTTTCGGCGATTTGCTGGTTTTTTTTGCCATTAATGATTTGGCTCAAGATTTCCAATTCCCTTTTGGTAAGGCCGTAGTCATTTGCCGTTGTTTTGGCAGGGGTGATGGTTTTATTGCCGAGTAACTGGCTGGCCAGGACATTGGATACGGCGCCACTATAGTATTTATTCCCCGCCATTACCTGGTGGATGGCCCTTAAGAATTCTGGTTTTTCTGTGTCCTTCAGAAGGTATCCACTTGCACCGGATTGTAGGGATTTGATGACATATTCGTCCGAGTCATGCATAGAAAGGATGAGGGCCTTTGTATTTGGACTGTATTCGTGGAGTTTGGCAGTGGCTTCCAATCCGTTCATTTCAGGCATCCTGATATCAATAATTAAAAGGTCAGGTGTCATTTGCCGACTTAATTCCAGGGCCTCTTTTCCGTCATTGGCCTCACCTACCACCTCAAGATCGGATTCCGGTTCGAGCATGGCCATTATTCCTTTTCTTACCAGGGCGTGATCGTCTGCGAGTAGAATTCTGATTTTTTCCATATTAAATATATTCTTTAATAGGTACAATTAGCCTGACCGAGGTACCATTGCCAGGGGAAGAGTTTACTTCCAGTTTTCCGTTAATGTATTCGGTTCTTTCAAACATATTAAAAAAACCATTACCCGATTCAATTTTGAAGTCGGGTTTTTCTAAAATTTTTTCATCAAAGCCAATCCCTTTGTCTTCAATTTTAATCATAAGATTTTCATCGTCATGCTCTATTTCTACGGAAATGGTATTGGTCTGGGCATATTTGATGGCATTGTTGATCGCTTCCTGGGTGATCCTGTAAATGTTGTTTTCAACCTTCGTAGGCAGGCGTCTGTTAAAGTTGGTCTTGTTTTCGAAAGTGATATGTTCGTCTGTAAGCTTGTCGATCTCCTTGGTATAAACGGAAAGCCCCGAGCTGATACCATAGTCGCTTAAAACCGTCGGTTTAAGGTTAAATGTAACTTTTCTTACTTCTTTTATGACTACTTTCAGGAGATTTTTGGCATCCTCCAGTTTATTTCTGGACTCCATATAATTCCCCATATCGATACTTTCTATCTGAAATTTTAGTGAGGTCAGTAATTGCCCGATCCCATCATGGATATCCATGGCGATGCGTTTTCTCTCTTCTTCCTGCCCTTCGAGTATCAGTACCGACCTGAATTTTTGTTCCTTAACTTTCTTTTCAATTTCCTGGCGGTCTTTGTGATGCATTTGCATTTCCGCCAGTTTCCTTTTGGTAAGGTCTGTGCCAACCACAAGCATTTCAGTGATTTCGTATTGGTTGTTGAAAACAGGCGTCACAGTTAATTCAAACCATACATCCTTGCCTTTTTTGTTCTTGAATCTCACTTCCTGGTGCCATGAATTACCTTCGGAGACCACGTCAATCAGTTCATCCAATAACTCTTCGCCTTTCTCCACGCCGGGTATTAAGTCAGTAAATGCCTCACCAAAATCTTTCTTTTTATAGCCGGATATATTTAGGAAATAATCAGAAATGAATTTGATATTCCCACCCCTGTCTGTTTTTGCAATGAGTCGTGGGTTGTCTGGTGGTTGGTTTACCGTGGAGAGCTTTTCGTAGGATTTTTCAAGGCTGGAGTAAAGCACTCCTATTTCCTTGGCCATTTTTTGGGCGTTTTTCTCCGATTCAATGAGCTTGAACAAGGTTTTATTAACATTCTTTGTGGTTGGTTTAAAAATGTAGATTATCTCAAACAAAATGACCAGGAGGGAGATGACCAACAATACATATTCAGTTGCCCTTAGCCGACTCACTTTGTGGCGTGCCTCGTAGTCGTAGCGGAACACGATCGCGTCCATCCCCAGTAAGAAATCAACTTCATTTTTAAGTATGATTTGAATATCGTCCTGTAGTATGGAGATGTCTACATTAACATCTTGTTCCAGGGAGGAAAGGATATGGTTGCAGCTATTGAGCATATTCTGGAAATAAGCGGCATTGTCATGAAACATATGAATAATCACGCCGCTGTTTCTACCTGTCAGGTTTAAGGTGTCATTTCCATACAAAAGACCATCCTGCGAGGTTCTCCAAAGAAGAACTGTTTCATTCAATTTTTCATGGAGGACTTTTCTTTCAGATTCACCTTGGGATTTTTCCAATTGCAGAACCAACTTGGAGATTTTCTGACTGAGCATACGCTGTCGACCGGCTACGTTGACTATCCGGGAATCGTCGAGCTGGTCCTGGAGATAGTTTTGAATGAGCAATTGCCCTGTGACAATGATAAACGCAATGACGCTGATGGCGATGACGTACAGTGCCCCAAGTCTCGAAAAATCGCTGCGCCCTTTCCTGTTAAAGTTATCGAAATTAAAAACCACTCTTAGCCGTATTAAAACCCAATTATACCATATTTTACTTAGATCACATTTATACGTTTGCAATATTACGTACTCCGAAAAAAGAAAGGCAGCCCGAGAGCTGCCCTAACCTTATCAAACCGTAATAAAACGGTTATTTTGAAAATCCAATATATACGTAGTCGTTTTCGATTTTGATAGGGAAAGTCGCAATCGACTGTTCCTCAGCATTTAGGCATTCACCTGATTTTAAGGAAAAGGTCTTTTTGTGATAAGGGCAAGCCACCTTGGGTTCTTCGCCCTGGCTCCCTATCATACCTCTGGATAGAATCATCTGCATTTTGTGCGGACAAAGGTTCTGACAGGCGTACCATTCATTTTTCCTTGTAAAATTAAAAACGGCAATTTGAAGGTCTTTGTATTTAACGCATGCGCCTCCGTTTTCAGGAAACGAGCTGACGGGGGCGGCTTTAAACCAGGTTTTTACATCCTCAGTTTCTTCCACCATATGTTCTTTTAATATATTCAGTTCTTCCATTTCTATATCCATTGTACAGTTTATTTGTTCCAATCCACAGGCTTTATCTGGCCTCTCATGTCTTCGAATTTCAACGTTGGATCCGATTCCTCGCTGTTGACAAAATGAGTGAATTTTGATCTTAGGGCAGGTGTTTCTACCACATTTTTCCACTCGCATTCATATTTGTCAATCAACGTCTGCATTTCCTGCTCTAATTGTTCGCCAATGCCCAGGCAGTCATTCACTACCACATCTTTCAGGTAATCCATGCCGCCTTCCAGTTTGTTGAGCCATGTGGCAGTTCGCTGGAGAGGTTCTGCTGTTTTGATGTAATACATTAAAAAGCGGTCGATGTATTTGGTGCAAGTCTCTTTGTCAACATCTGCTGCCAGTAACTTCGCGTGCTGGGGTCGGGCGCCACCATTGCCACACACATAAAGGTTCCAGCCTTTTTCAGTGGCGATAATCCCGAAATCTTTTGACTGGGCTTCCGCACATTCCCTGATGCAACCCGACACGGCACTTTTCAGTTTGTGAGGCGATCGCAATCCTTTATATCGGTTCTCAACTTCCACGGCATAGCTGACGGAATCCTGAACGCCATATCTGCACCAAGTGGAGCCTACGCAGCTTTTTACTGTCCTGAGCGCTTTTCCATAGGCATGGCCGCTTTCAAAACCTTCGGCTACCAACTCTTCCCAAATCAAGGGAAGTTGATCTACCCGCGC
>JBNLGG010000075.1:0-18488 GCA_050305935.1 Cyclobacteriaceae bacterium
TGTTTCACCCTTAGTTTTTCCTGGAAACAGGATAACTTTTGGCTCATTATTTTCTTCGGAATATAATTTTATCCATTTAAATTCCTTCTCGTTCTTTTTTTCTGAGACTTCAATGGATTCCTTTTCTCTTTCCCTTTTTTTTGAGGTTCCCAATAAAACTTCGCCTAGTTTTACTTCCAGGTGATATTCATAATCCATATCAAAACTTTGCATCCCCAAAGTAGAAACATCAAATATGTTACTTACAACAAATATTTTTGGAATGCACAATTTGTCTTTAAAGACAAATAAATTTGTACTAATCGTCTTAAATTCAAGTGTATCCAGTCGATCAACATTTGGTATAGAAGGTGCTAAGACCTCCACTGGTTCGAAATTATATATTCCACCTTGCTCTAATAAAAAGTCACCTGTCATGCCTGTTCTTTGATAAAGGATGGAATCTCCGATAAAAACCAATCTTGTGTTTAACTCCTCGGTAGTTAATACACCACTAATATTTTTATAGGTAAAGTAATCACTATCAAAATTCTCCATTTCAAAGAGCAATTGACGAATATTCATCCTTTCCAACTTGTTCCTTGTGTAGAGTTCCATTTCACCTCTTTTATTTAACAAAATTCTTAAAGAGGTTTTCATACTACCATTGAAAGCTTTAAACTGCAATTGGTCAACCACATACAGGGAGTCTTTTACGTTAAACAATCCCGATATGTCCCTTATATAAGCCTTCTTATACAATGCACTTTTCACAAAAAGCTTACCCTTGATCTCATAGTCCCACTTGGCAGGGACATCCTTAGACGAACTGACTTTTTCCGTTTTTTCCTCCTGGCTGTCTTGCGAAGTAAATTTGTCAATAAGCGCCATTAACTCGCTATAGTCGATGTGATCAAAACGATACACGCCTTCTACCTCCAGTCTGCCTCCTTTGCCGAGCAATAGCGTTTGATATAAATTCTTGACTACCGTAGTGTCTGTCTTAAAAAGAATGTCATCGTATGAACCGCTGAAATCTTTTAAAGTGATCAGCTTAGGGGTAATGACCGCTTTCCCATTTAATTGGGCAATATGTAGAAGCGAATCAGGCATCGATACGCCTACTTCGCTCAATTCAAGCTGGACATCTGTGTGATTATATAGTATTTGCTGAATTTGTTCTGACAAGGAATCAAGATGAAGGATTCCCCTGGTCGACACCTTGGCTTTTACCCTTCCCGTCATACTCTTCACAAGGGAATCAGGCACGAGGCGTTTGGCTTCTTCCAGATCTGCATCAATTGAAGCTTCCAGTTGAAAATCGGGATGGTTTGGGTTATCAATTATGGCGTGACCAGTGAGGACAACTCCCGGGGCTTTCAAGTTGATCCTGGGCCAATCCACCTTCACCGAGTCAAGCACCACTTTATTTCCCAATAAGTGTGCTCGTAGCTTATTATTGTTCACTTCCAATTCGTAATCAGGCAAGCTGCCCGACAGGCTGTCCAGGTCAATTTGAAAATCCTTGTATTTCGCCAAACCCGAAAGCTCCTTAAAGGTCACTACCGAATCAATTTCCATGGAAACATTATTCAATTTTGCATTTACACTTGATGCCTGTAAAAACTGCTCAAGAAAGCCCTTGTCGAAGTTTTCCGGTAGCACTCCGTTGGTATTTATATCGGCGATGACCTGCCCTTCCATCTCGCTGATCAGGGAGTCGGGCAAATACACATTGGATGTGCCGAGGTTTAATTGCAGGTGCGACCTAAGCTTATAATGTAATTGGTCAAAATTTTGAAACGAGCCATTCAGGCGAATGGAACTTCCCCCGGTATTCAGACGCAATGAATTCACTGCTAAGGAGGTAGTGGAATTGTTGTTCAATATTCCATTATGGATCGAACCCACGAAATCCACATCCCGGACAATTGGGTACTTGCTCCACTTTGCTTGCCCTTTTTTGAGCGTGAGATCAACTTCATAGTGCGGCATGACATTCGCCAGGTCTGCACCGGAAAGATGTGCTGTCAGGTCAACCTTACCGCCAAGCCGACTTATTTCATATTGGCTGAAAAGTTCATCAGGAACATATTTTCCAAATTCATTCAGGTCCATTGAATTGGCTGCCAGCAAAATTTCCGCACCGATTTTCTCACCAAGGTGCATTTTCCCGCTTAGGTCAAGCTGCGCACCGTCGGCCAATATGTTTAGCCTATCCAACAAAAGGGAATCATTGTCATAAGACAAATCAAAAACCAGGTCGGCATGGTTAAGCTTGTGCAGGTTGGTAGAGTCCATGGCAAGATGACTCAATGCCAACCCCCCATTAGCCGAAAACACAAGCCCCAGGCTATCGATGGAAGCAATGCCTTCCAGTTCAAAAATAGAAGCATTAGCCTGCATTTTTTGTTGGTCGTCTTTGTAAACCAGCAATAAATCTTTTAATGCCAGCTCGTCCAGCGCGATTTCAAAAGGCTTGGACGAAGCTGTATCAACTTCTGCAGTTTCCGCACTGATCAGAAAATCATAGCAGGAAACACCGGCTGTATCTACCAGGTACTTTGCAAATCCATGCTCTAGTTCTACTTCGTGAATGTTGAAAATATTGTCCAGCAGGGGTTTTGATTCGACGATAACATACAGCTTCTCCAGGCTTACCAGGGTATCTATTTCCATGGAAGGATCAGTCAGTTGTGCACCCATCCAAACCTTATTCAACTGGATGGTAGCCAAAGGGAAGTCTCTGATCAAAGAAAACGATACACTTTTGATTCCTAGCGGCGTATTGATGGTTTCACCTACCTTTCTAATCACCAATTGCTCAATGCGATCTTCAAAAAACCACCCCAAAAAGGCGAGGACGATGAGGATCAGGAAAAAGACTAAGAAAAATATTTTTACAATCTTTTTGAAAATTCTCATGGTCTTTTGCTCTTGAGGTATCAGGCACTCGCCGGTATCATCAGATTAATTACCAATCTTTGCCCTGTAAATTAGCATTTAAGATAATTAATTGTTTATTCAAAGACCAAGTGTTCAGAAAAATAAGGCAGGACTTTCGTTTTGATCCTTTCTGCAATCCTGTTCAGGTGGTCGCCGTCATAGCTCTCGTATACGTGTGGGATATTATACACATCCAGCAGGTCATGCAGTTTCTTAGTTGAACCGGAAATCCCAACGTCTTTTGTGCCGGCATCCATGGCAATACCTTCCAATTTTTCCAGGTTGGGGATGTATTGCTCGATCGTATACAAAATCCGGTTTGCCGCAATTTTAGAAGCAATATCGTGTCTGACATTTCCGTCTTTGAAAGGCAGGTCAAGAAAAAGCGGCGGATTGGTGGGATTAGGCGCCCAGGCTGCTGAGGTTGCCAATGTGGCGATCTCAAAAAAACCAGCCGACTGAAGCTGCTCGTCTGTGGTTAGAGATTCCACCTGCCGGTTAAATGTTTCGTCAATAGTGACCTCTCCTTCCATGCAGCATGGACTTAATGAGTAAATAGTGGAGAACACCTCGGGGTATTTCATACCCAAGCGAAGGGTGCCATAACCACCCATGGAATGCCCTGCCAAACCACGGCTCTTCACGTTGTCCAGTGTCCGGTAATTGGAATCAATATATGCTACCAACTCTTTTGTCACAAATGTCTCCCAATCGCCAATGGTCACGGAGTTTGAGTACATACTGCCTTTGAAGCGGTTGTACGCATTGGGCATTACCACGATCATTTCTTTCGAAAGCCCCTCGCCCAATGAATTTTCGATCACATCAAACAGATTAATCCAGTGTTCCTCCCAGCCAAACCACTTGCTGTCGGAGTCAGTAAATCCATGCAGAAAATAAAGTACCGGAAAACGCTTGCTATCGTCAGTCGCATAGGATGGCGGCAGATAAACCGTAACGTCCCTATCCGCCGGGTCATTCGACAGGTTTCCTTCGATGGCTTTGCTGTAGATTTTTATTCGTTCCTTGGTACCCTGTTGCGCAAGGCCCAGCAATGGAAGTAAGATAAGTGCAATGAGGAGGCTAAATATAGTTCGTTTCATAATGCTTTAATTTATAGTAAGTTGTTAATTCTCTTATATTCTATTATTCCACCGGTTTGATCCTGACAGCCCATCTAACCCGCCAAAAGCTTAGAGCTTTCTGAACGTTCTTAAAGCTTGTAAAAATTGATGGCATTGATGCCTAATATTTTCTTTTGAGCTTCCGCAGAGATTTCGCCTAAAAATTTGGAGACAATTCCCATCACCTCCTTGTAATTATTGGCCGCCAGTAAGCAAACTGGCCAATCACTTCCGATCATCAAGCGGTCTTCGCCAAAGGCATCAAATACTGTCTCCAGGTAAAATTGAAAATCCGTCGGTTTCCAGGTCTTCCAGGTAGCCTCCGTTACCATGCCCGATAACTTGCACATGACATAGGGATGGCGGGCTATCTCCCTCATATACCTGGCCCAGGGCTCTTGCCGCCCACTGGCGATATCCGGCTTCGCCAGGTGATCAATGACAAAAGGCTGGCCGGGGAATTTATCAAGGAATGTTACTACGTGAGGGAGCTGTTTTGGAAAGACAAGAATGTCGTAAGCCAGGTGGAATTTTGACAGCAGTGAAATACCTCGTAAAAACCCTTCCCTCAAAATAAATTCATCGTCTGGCTCATCCTGGATGACATGACGGACTCCCTTCAACTTTCTATTTCTTACAAATTCAGTTAATGAATCTTCAACAGCTTCACTCTGGAGGTCTACCCATCCTACCACCCCTTTAATAAAATCATTGCCATCGGCCAATTGTAGCAAGAACCTCGTTTCCTCCAATGACTGTCTCGCCTGAACGGCAACGCAGCCATCAAATCCGTTTTCCTCCAACAATGGTTTAAGATGTTCGGGCAAAAAGTCTCTTTTGATGGAAAGCATATCGTCATTTATCCATCCGTATTCTTCCGGATTATATTTCCAAAAATGCTGGTGGGCGTCTATTTTCATACTTCTAATTGCTTTTTAATCGGGTCAAGATATTCGATAAAAACCAATTTATCTATTTGATATTGATTTTTATAATGGTTTGCTATTACTGAATAATATGTTGCATTAGCCGCTTGAATATATCATAAGATGACCACGAACGAATAACACAAAGCCCAAACGTTTCAGCTCCGAAATCCAACCTTTCTAAAATGTCATTAAAAATTATCCCTTTCCAGGATCATTCTTATTCCATGAAAAACTCTTCAAATATTATTTTCAACGAAATAGTAAATTAATTGCGTTCAAATTATGATTTCGCATGAATAATTAGTATATTTTCAACTATCATAGTTTTTTATTGAAATACACACTATTAACACATTGCTATTTAATAACTACCAGCATGAGGAGCATTTCGATGAAATGTTCAGTGCTTCAGGAAAAAGCCAGACTTCGTACGAAAAGTTTCGTGAACGGTTAGAAACATTCAGTTCCAAGAAACTTCAGCAACTACTTCAGTCGGCAGACAAAGCCCAGCGATCCATGGGCATGACCTTTAATGTGTACCACGACGGCCAGGGCATTGAAAAAATCCTCCCTCTCGACCTGATCCCGAGAATCATCAATGGCAAAGAATGGGAAATCATTGAGAAAGGCCTTCAGCAACGCATCTACGCGATCAACCTTTTTATAAATGACATTTACAATGACAAAAAGATATTAAAGGACAAAGTAATCCCGAACGAATTGATCCTGTCCAGTTCTAACTACCTGGATCCATGTGTAGGACTCAAGCCACCCAAAGGAATCTGGTGCCATATTACCGGCAGTGACATCATTCGAAACAAGGACGGGAACTTTTTTGTCCTGGAAGACAATTTACGCTGCCCTTCCGGTGTATCCTACCTGCTGGAAAACAGGGAAATAACCAAACAAGCGTTCCCATCTTTATTAGCCAACCTGGGTGTCCGTCCGGTTTCCGGATACCCGGGAATGCTTCTTAATATGCTGCAATACCTGTCAAACAAGGAAAACCCAACCGTTGCTGTACTTACCCCGGGGATTTACAACTCCGCCTACTTTGAGCATTCCTATCTTGCGCAGCAAATGGGTGTGGAATTAGTCACCGGTCAGGATTTGATTGTGAAAAACGACCGGGTATATATGCAGACCACCAAGGGCTTGCAGCAACTGGATGTAATCTATCGGCGAATGGATGACACCTTCCTTGACCCGAAAACTTTTAATCCTGCGTCGATGCTGGGTGTGCCTGGTATCCACAATGCCTACAAAGCTGGCAATGTCGCCATCGCAAATGCCCCCGGAACCGGCGTGGCAGATGACAAAGCCGTCTATGCCTATTTGCCCCGTATTATCAAATACTACCTGGATGAAGATCCCATCCTCCACAATGTACCTACCTACCTTTGTGAAGAGGAAGAAGACCGGAAGTATGTGCTTGAACATATAGAAGAACTCGTGGTAAAAGAAACGGATGGAGCAGGTGGGTATGGTATGCTGATCGGCCCCAAAGCGAGCAAAACCGAACACGAGAAATTCAGAAAACTAATCAAATCGAAACCCAGAAACTACATCGCACAACCTACCCTTTCCCTATCAACTGTTCCCACTTTTACCGGCAAGGAAAAAATAGGGCCCAGACACGTAGACCTTCGGCCTTATATTTTATATGGCGAATCCATACAGGTCCTGCCGGGAGCGCTGACCCGGGTCGCACTGGTGGAAGGATCACTGGTAGTAAACAGCTCTCAGGGCGGAGGAAGTAAGGACACATGGGTATTGTATAATTAAAACAGAGAATATGTTAAGTAGAGTAGCTGACAGCTTATTTTGGCTTGGTCGATATACAGAACGAGCAGACAATTATGCGCGATTTATAGATGTGAATTTTAACTTGTCCATCGACCTTCCCACAGGAATGAAAGAACAATGGGAGCCCTTGATTACCGCAACTGGCGATCGCGACCTTTTTGTAAAAACATATAAAGAAAAGTTTATCCGCCAGAACGCCATTCACTTTCTGGCGTTTGACGAGAAGAATGAAAACTCGATCCTTTCGACGATTTACAAAGCCCGCGAAAATGCACGCATTGTTCGGGAAACCATCACCAATGAATTATGGGAAGTGCTAAACGATCTCCATTATTATGTTCAAAACGCCAACAAAAAGAAGATATGGAAAAAGGAAGATCCAAAAGATTATTTTAAGCAGATAAAATACAAGTTGCAACTTTTGAGTGGGATTGCCTACAATACCCTTCCCAGAAACCAGGCCTGGTATTTTATGAAAATAGGCCAATACCTGGAGCGGGCTGACAAAACTTCCAGGATATTAGATGTGAAATATCATTTCCTGTTGCCTTCCATTGACGAGGTAGGCTCACCACTTGACTTTCTGCACTGGACAGCCCTTTTGAAATCTGTGAGTGGATTCAATGCCTACCGTAAAATTTACGGAAAGATCGACCCGGCGCATATTGTGGAATTCCTCGTACTTGATCACTATTTTCCGAGATCAATGTTATTCTGCCTTACGCAAGCGGAAAATTGCCTTCACGAGATCTCAGAGGCCAAACATGGCTTCTCCAACCCGGCCGAAAAAGCGATTGGAAACCTTAGGGCCGACCTCGAATTTGCCGACATCAATGATGTCTTTAACTACGGTCTCCATGAATACCTGGACAATATGCAGATCAGGATGAATGACATTTCCTCTGCCATTACCAATCAATATTTTAAAATTCGGCCTAACTTTGATTCGGAATTTCAACAACAGGCATGACATATTGTTTGGGCATTTTGAGTAAGGAAGGTATTGCTGGAATAGCCGACACCCGTATCACATCCGGAAGTGACACCACCACCTCCAAGAAGATTTTCAGCGTCCAGCGAAACAAGCATTCGTTTTTTATTATGACTTCCGGCTTGCGCTCTGTGAGGGATAAAACCATCACTTACTTTGGAGAGGTAATTGACTCCCAGGACAATGAATTCAAAAAGCTGTACGAGGCAGTCAATAAATTTGGCGAACAGGTGAAGCGTGTGGCTCGCGAAGATAAAGCTGATCTGGAATATTCAGGGATGATGTTTAACCTTTTTGCCATTGTGGGTGGCCAGTTAGAAGATGACCCTGAACCGAAACTTTACCTTTTGTACCCGCAGGGTAACTGGATAGAAATAGGGCGAAGCACTCCATTCGTCATCATTGGCAACTCGGGCTACGGCACCCCTATTTTAAAGCGCTCGCTGAAATATGAATCAAGTCTTGAATTTGGTCTAAAAAGCGGATTTCTATCATTCGAAGCAACCAGAATATCTGCCAATGACGTTGACTACCCAATTGACACAGTCATTTTAAAACGAAATGAGTATCAACTAATAGAGCATCGCTTTGAAGAAAACGAATTGGTACACATCTCTAAATTCTGGAGCAGGCGCCTGAGTGATGCCATAGACAAGCTGCCTGCCGTTGCCCTATCCAAGGCATTTGAAGCCAATAGCAGTCAAATGAGCATATTAAAAGATGCAGCTAAAAACCAGGTATAACAACCAGTATTCCTATTCTTTACCGGGTTTTCCAGGAACCGCAATATATCTATAAATACCTCTATCAAAGGCCACGCATTCGGCTGATCGACTACCAAACTGACGTTACCCCCGAGCCCATTCGGAATTTCAATTTGACAGAATGCCGAAAAAAATTTTTTCCATCAAATACGAGGCGCCTTTCGGGGGTCGGCAATATTTGAATTGAAGGCAAAAAGTCGAAATTCACAATATCTGAAGTTATTCTTCAACATATGTTGCGTACAATCGAGCCACCGCTCCAGGTGCTTGTATACACGAAATGGGAACGGCGAGAATGGGGCACAACCCGAAAACCAATGTGCTCAATAAATGGAACCAAATGCACCACGTGTCAAATGTATTTGTTACGGATGGAGCCTGCATGACCAGCGCCGGAACGCAAAACCCAAGCATCACCGACATGGTACTAACTGCCCGAGTGGTGGATTATGCCGACAAGCAGGTGAAATAGGGTAAGTAGTAGGAAAGATCAGGGTTGGTATACTCTGGTATCTTAACCTGCAAAAAACATTTTTTTTTAGTTGACATACTCCTTCACCCTTTCTGCCTTTGCGTAACCGCTTCGACGTAGCGAGGTCAAAAGGGGAATATGGTGTTTTTTGAAGGTTAAAATTTGATTCATATCCCCCTTTCTAAATTAAATTTATTTGCTCAGCCATCACTAACCGTAAGTCCATCCCCCTCCAGATTTGTTTCCATTTGCCCTCCTCGCCTTTGGCGAATTCCAGCAAAATATTTTGTGGATACCTTTCAGTTAACGACTTGCACTGTGCCGCTGAAGCAATTTTTTTTATCCCATCATATATGATGGATTGTCTGGGTCGCCACAGCCAATCCTTTTTAATTGGATCTTCTTTTCACACATTTTAGGATTCCGCAAGATTGTCGTTTTGGTCCAAAGAAGTACATTCATTTGGTTTATCAGAAAACTTTTCCTATCCCACTCGAAAGATCTATTGTTATAGAGATTAGGGAACTCTGGTAAAGGTATATTGCAGACTCAATTCCGAAGTGACATTAACACCGTCCTGGCTAAAATCTTCTGTTTCGTCCTGGCTTATAGTAAGTTCGGATTCACTCAAGCTTTCAATGGTAACTTCAGCAGGTTCCGTAACTGAACTGGTGACAAGGAGTTTGTTTCCCACTATCTCCCAGCTACCCGGTAAAAAGACTTCGTCTATTGTCTCGTAAGAGGTACTTTTTACTCCGAGTATTTCCGAAGTAAGCTCAATGGTATAAGATCCTTCGGATTGAAATTCGTTTGGATTTTCAGTAAAGGTGACAATTAAATCACTTTCAATCAGAGAGCCCACAAAATTCACGGTTAAAACCTGGCCTAAATAGCTTGTTTTACTTGTCCCGGTATAATCAAGATCTGTTAACTCCCATGCTCCGGGAAACAATGACTGATCAATTTGAGGTGTTTCATCATCTTTTTTACATGAAAAAATTAAGACAGAAATGACAATAATAAAAAACAGGTTCTTCATGATGTTAAAAATTTTAAAGGTTGAATCAAAAAATTAAATATAAATCGCCCTTTTCATTATAACAACATTAATCCGTATTAATATTAACCTGTTATTTATTCTATCAAATCACTACCATTTGTAGCCCATTAAGTTATTGACCGTCATTTATTTAAAACAACAATCAGATTTCTCCCTGAAACGGTAACACTGAGGTTAATCGGCTGATAGTAGTTATGAAGTATCGTGAGATCATCATTTAATCTCATATGTAACAATGGATATCTCATCCAGAGGCTCACCATCGCTAATGCTTATTTGGAAATTAGCAATCAGGACCTCCCGTTCGTTACCTCCAATCCGTCCACATAGTATGACACTATCTGGCCCATACATCATACAATGGAACCAGGTTTTCGCATCTCCGCGGTTGACAGCAACAGTTTGGCTGTTTTGCTGTGCAGGGTCTAAGCGCATCGTAAAAACTCCTGCAAGGAATATGAAGTATTTCATGCTTTTGATGCGCCAGGGTTAAAAATCCAAAAGATGTCGGGTTAAAATTAGTGGCTGATAATTGCCCGGATTAACCACTCAGATTTAGGCAAATGAGTTCTGATAGTGGTGTTTTGGTTCAAGAATCAAACAGGAAGATGGATATCTATTCGCACAGAAGCTTTTCTTTTGATTCAATAAATAATCTCTCCTTTTTCATGTAAGGTTCTCCATTCCTCCATCAGCAAACTCCGCAGGTGTTAAGGTATCTTTAACCTGAATAATGAAATTCAGAAATTAATTGTTATTGACGGGATACAAATATGTTCACAAGGGAAAAACTCATCATCAGGCTAAATCTTTTGACCAGGACTTTATTGTTCCATTTTGTTTTTTGGTATACCAGCTTATTGCTGTTCGTTTTCTTCTCGGGAAATGACCGCCTCTTTAGCCATTATATCCAACTGGAGAGCATCAACCATTGGTATGTGACAAAGCTAATCCTGGCGGTGTCCCTGGCCGTTCTTTTCGCTTTGCTGGATTCATTTTTTAATGACCGGCTTATGCGGTCTACCACTCATAGGGTGTGGCTGCTCATTCCTTCAGCAATGTATTTGTTGCTCGGCTTAGTCCTGATCTTAATGGGCTCCGGTTCCCCTTCAGACATTATAAACAACATAAAAAGCGGAGGTATTACAGCAATCATTCCTGAACTCAATATCGAATTCTGGAGGTTTCTTGTCTTCTTTTACCTGGCCTGTTTTTTTAACAATTTCATCCGGCGTGCCATCAAAAGGATTGGCAAAGGCAACCTGAAAAACTGGCTCTTCGGCATGATGAACAAACCACGTGAAGACGAGCGGATATTTATGTTCATTGATATGAAATCGTCGACCACTATCGCAGAGCAAATGTCTCATCAGAAATTCAGCCACCTGGTACAGGATATTTTTAACGACCTGGCCATCATCGACAATTATGACGGTGAGATTTACCAGTACCTGGGTGATGGTGCCATCATTTCATGGCCTCTTAAAAAAGGACTTAACAACCTCAACTTCCTGCGAGGCTACTTTGGTTTTATAAACCTGATTCATCAAAGGGAGCAATATTACCTTCGCAAATATGATGTCATCCCTACCTTCAAAGCAGGAATGCATGTGGGCAAGGTAATGGTACTGCAAGTGGGCAGGATCAGAAGGGACATCTCCTATAACGGCGATACCATAAACACGACGGCCAGAATCGAATCCATGTGCAACACCTATTCCAAAAACCTGCTCATTTCCGGTGATCTTATTGAGCTCATCGGCGATCAACGTGATTACATGATAAAAGAAGTGGGGAACCTTCGGCTAAAAGGCAAGCGGCGAAAGGTGGATGTGTTTTACGTTCGTGAAAAGCATGCCTCTTCTTCGGAAGGCCCGGCGATCATGAAAAACCTGGTAGACAAACTATCGGTCTACAAAAACCAGGTAGTTACTGCCGACTAACCGGCATCAGCTTTCTGGTCATTTTCTTTTCCAGTATTTAAATATGGAAAATGAATCCGGAATGGTTTCGGGAATTCCCTGGGTGAGGTACTTGACGCTTTTTATGCTTTCCACAGTAAAAACTGCTTGCGGATTAGTAATTTCCACCAATTCAGTCACCTCTTTTAATGCTTGCCGGCTAACGATCAGGAAAATAATATTCACCGGGCCCATGTTTCCTTCTGCATCCACAACGGTAAGGCGATATTTATGCTCCCTGAATTTTCCAATCAATTTTGCCGCATCCTTCTGAGTAATGATCCTTACAATCACATTTCCCAACGCCAGCCTCTCTTCGATAAGCATCCCAACAAAAATTCCGCTGGCAAAGCCTCCGGCATAGGCAATGTAGGAAATCCAGCTATCCAGGTTTTGGAGGATCTGACCGATGGCTAATAGCCAGATGAGCGCTTCGCAAAAGCCCAGGACTGTGGATATAAACCGTTTGCCATTGAGCATATAGATAACCCGGACGGTGTTAATAGATACATCTGCAATCCGGGCAAAAAATATCAGCAGGGGAATGACGATCAGACGGAAAGATTCAGAATCGGGCGATATAAAATTAAGAATATCATTCATGATGCCCAGGATGATCAATTTGCTTAACAGAAAGATGGTAATACGTCATTTTCTTCTAATCTACACCAACTCCTTTATAAATATCCGGACACCGGTTTTACCAGCATCCACTTACAAAACTATTTTTATTGTTTGTGGAAGCAAAACAATAAGCAAATGAATCCACTTTGTTAAAAACTTTCTCTGACTAAAAGCAGGAAAAGTTATCTTTGTCGGCTAATCCGATTACATGAAGGTAGCTATTATAGGAGGTGGAGCGGCTGGCTTTTTTTCTGCATTTTCTGTCAGGAAGCATCATCCAAATGCGCAGATTACCATTTTTGAAAAAACCAATAAACTCCTTTCTAAAGTTAAAGTTTCCGGCGGAGGCCGTTGCAATGTGACGAATGCCTGTCCCAATATCTCTGACTTGGCCAAAGCATATCCCAGGGGTAGTAAGCAGCTTAAAAAGCTCTTTTATCAATTTAACAACCACGACATGATGGACTGGCTTACCGCAAGAGGTGTACTATTAAAAACTGAAAAAAACGGGCATATTTTTCCCGCCACTGACGACTCACAAACCATTATTGATTGCTTTTTAAAAACGGCCGGAACTGCAGGCATCAAGATTAAAAAAAACTCCTTAATTCAAGGCATTAGTCCGGAAGAAGAATACCTGAACCTCGTCATGCCAGATGGTTTAAAAGAGACCTTTGACAAAGTAATCACCACCACCGGGGGGAGCCCAAAGAAAAGCGGTTTGTTTTGGCTCGAAGACCTGGGACACGAGATCATTGATCCGGTTCCATCGCTGTTTACCTTTAACATGCCATCGGAGGAAGTGACGAAGCTAATGGGCGTTTCCGTTGACAATGCGTCTGTAAAGGTTCAGGGCACAAAGCTGGCGCAATCGGGCCCGCTTTTGATCACCCATTGGGGCATGAGCGGACCGGCCATTTTGAAGCTGTCTGCTTATGGAGCCAGGGAGTTGGCAGAAAAGGATTATACCTTTTCCATTCAGGTCAACTGGGCAAACGAACAGAACTTTGATGTGGTGCAGGCACAGCTTGATGCCATTGTCGGACAGCACCCGAATAAACAATTGTCAAACATAAAACCCTTTTCCATCCCCGAAAGGCTATGGCTATTCCTCCTGCAAAAATCTGAGCTGGATCCCTCCAGGAAGTGGAATGAACTTGGAAAAAAAGGCCTGAACAAATTGACGAATACCCTCGTCAATGACATCTACCAGATCAAAGGAAAGACGACATTTAAGGAGGAGTTTGTGACCTGCGGCGGTGTAAGCCTGCAAAGTGTCAACATGAACACCCTGCAAAGCAAGACATGCAAAGGCTTATACTTTGCCGGGGAAGTTCTTGATATCGACGGTATCACCGGCGGCTACAATTTCCAGGCCGCCTGGACCACCGGGTTTGTTGCCGGGATGCTACAGGAGTAAACAAGAAAACATGCGCTCAAAGTAAAACTGAAGTAACACCGGTTTTTGGTAGAAAAAATCGCTAATTTGATCACACACACCGTGTTTACGAAACAAACCTCCATTCACCATAAAATTGATCGTTTGGTTCATCCTTTCCTGAATGTTTAGCGCCTGAATCGAACCTTCAAAAAAAGGTTATCAGGGAGCTTGGAAATCTGATTCCAGTGTGTTGATCATTGCCAATGGCTGCTTCACCTACTGCCAGTTCGACGAAAAATCCATCCATTTCACCTACGGCTGGGGACAACCAAAGATGGCAATTACACGGATAACATTGACTTTTTCTCCCGCGATCAAAATCGCGTGGGTGCATCCCAGGAATTCAATTTTGAAATCAAAGGAGACGAATGGCACCATTGGGGAAATAGCAGCAAGGGCGATCCCATGTATGAGATTTGGACGATGAGGGAATAGATTTTCAGTTGTCAACAAACGCAATAATCCTCAACGGACCTCCACTCCCACCTTTGATCTTTATGGGCAGGGCAATCACCTGAAATCCATTTACCGGTAGTTGATCCATATTAGCCACATTTTCGAAACCTGGAATGTTTTCGGAAAGAAGAATAACATGACTTTTAAAATCCTGCGACTGCCCGTAGTCGATACTTGGTGTATCAATACCAATTGACTTAATGTCCCTGTTGTCCACCAGCCATTGAGCTGCCTCAGGTGACAACCCCGGGAAGTGAAGTTCCTTAATCGCTTCGACACCACGATCTTCCGTGCCAAGGTATTTAATTTTATCGGGATAATATGATCCATATCCCGTCTGCAATAACACAATACTTCCGGCTGGGATCTCGCCATTTTCATTTTCCCAGCGTTGCAGGTCTTCCACACTGACCAGGTAATCAGGATCAGGCAGCGCATTTTTTGATACATCGATTTTTATACCATCGCCTATCAATTTCTCCAACGGTACTTCGTCCACACTTTGTCCTCCTTCAGCAAAATGGATAGGTGCATCAATGTGTGTACCGCCATGCTCGGCCATGCAGAAATTATTGGCAGAATAATAAAACCCTTTTTCGGTCATTCCTTTTGCCACTTCTTCCAGCTCAAATTCTTTAGACGTTACCCAAAAGACCGTCTCGTCAGAAAGCTCATAGGTCAGGTCAATGATCTTTCGTTCCGCATTTGAGTCGTCATTGACAGGAGTTGATTTTTCGTCGTCACCTACCGGCTTTTGGCAGGAAATAACTGCGACAGAAAACAACCATAACAGGCTACTCATTTTCCTCATCATATGATTCTTATTTTTACTTTCCATACAAGAGCTTTGTCAATTCCTTTTCGCTGATCTCTTGCGCCGGCGAGAATTCCTCCGACTGCATATAGCTCAATATTGATTGATACAATTGCTGTGCTTCCGGCTGATCAGATAATTTACCCAATTGCGACATGCAAACCAACAACTTCCCATCCCCTACCTTAAATTCAAAGATTAAACCCAGTTTATGGTTCCGTTCCAGGTTATCAATTACCTGTACTATTGGGTAGTACTCAGCAGGACTCTGATCAAGGATCAATGAATTGCTGTTTTTTAAAATAGAAAACCATTGCCAATTGGTGTGGATATCAGTGGGAAAGGAATTAAATATGGGATGTTTCGGATTGGTCAAAATACTCATCGTTCCTGGAGAAATTGGCCCTTTTGCCCATTCACTGATTCCTTTGAACATGCTGTAATTCCAAAATTCATTGATAAAATGCCCGGCGAAACTTTGACCTTTCACATCCGCTGTTATTGGAAACAGCAATACTTTTCCGCCTTCTGATAACTGTTGTTTTGCCTTGGAATCAAGCTTTTCCGAAATCAAAACGTCCGAGATTGGCTCCACAGACGTAGGAGAATCAACAACCCAAACAGGGTATTTATTTGAATAGTTGGTACCTTGCAAATTCACCTCGATCGACAATTTCGAAGGAGAATTCACTTCTGAAAAGTCTGTGACAATAACTCCTAAATCCGTCAAACCACCCACTGGAACAGATGAAGGAGGAATGGTCCCCTCTTGTACGATTGTTCCGTCTTCCCTCTTTAGCTTCCAGGTCAATTCGTGATTTAGTTCCTGATTGGAATAATTAGCAACTACTACTTTGGCCTCGAATTGCTCCTGATTGGTCCACACATATGTTGGAAACTCCAGTAGAAGCACCACATCATCACATGACTGTCTCCATTCTTCCGGGGTGACCACACCTTTGCTATCCATAAATGCATCCAGAACACCAACTAAGGCTGTACCCTGCCCGGGAAAATCCTGCAAATCCAGCAACTGAAAACCAGCCATGCCCTTCGTGCGGATCGCGGCTTCCATTTCAGCCTTATAGCACAAAGCAGACCATCGACCTGTTGCCACATGAAAGAGGCTGTCCATCTTTCCCATTCCTTTTTCCTCTAATCGTTTTTTGAAAACTTCCAGGTTCCAGGCCCTTACCACTCCCGTATACTTATCAATTTCCTTATAGTCAGGATAGATTTGATATTGGCCAATTTCATGGCTGACTATCGGAACTTTAATCTGGCTGACTGGGTATTCAAAATTGATTTCAGTATTGGGTGTGGTGGTATTTAATATCCCGCCACCGTTCGAATCCACAAATCCATGCGAAAGGCGAACGTGAGTAAGCACTGTGTCTCCATTGGATGGGGTCCTGGCAGCTACGAAAAAGTCAGAGACTTCATTTGGCGGAACAAATCCAATATTATTATTTGAGCCCATGGTATATAATGGCCGTGGGTTGTATTCTTTAATAGCCTTTAAATTTGCTTCTACCCGGCTGTGCCCGCTCCAAATCTCATTTCCCTGGGAAAACATGACAAAAGACGGGTGATTCCCAAAGGCTTTCATCAGGGCCAATCCCTCTTCCCGCAGCATCCCTGCAATTGTATCCGATTCCAATCCACCCCAAAATGGCAGCTCAGCCTGTAAATACATGCCTTCCAGGTCAGCGGCAGTAAAGGCGGCTTCCGGAGGACAATAAGAATGAAAGCGATAGTGGTTGATGCCATAGTCCTTGGCTATTCGGTACACTCTTCTCCAGGATTCCACATCGGTGGGTGTGTAACCGGTCAGTGGGAAAACACCCGCTTCGTGTTTACCGCGTAAAAAAGTAGTCCTGCCATTAATCGTGAATTGTGTCCCCTTCGTGGTAAATTCCCGCATACCAAAGGGAACGGTTTTCGCATCCACCACCGTTCCATCAGATAAGACAGCGGTGAGTCGATACATTGGCTGTTCATATTCGTCCCAAAGACTCATCTCATCACCCAGCTCATATTCCAGGCGAACGGCCGGTTCACAAACCACGGTGACTTTTTTTGACGGCAGCGGAAAAACCTCATCATTAGTCAATTTTTCAACCTGCAATTCAATCGTTATTTCGTCCAAATTCAATTGGTTTTCAATGTCTATCTGCACCTCTATCTTTTTTTTGTGAATATCAGGGTGCACCTGCAGATCAGTGATGAAGGTTTTCTTACTTGCCTCAATTTTAATTTCTCCGATCACTCCATTCCAGTTGGTTTGAGTTTCATCTGTGTAGATATGTACATTCCCGTAAGGTGTCAACTTCAGATCATTGTCAATTCTCAGCGTGATAAAATGCTCGCCGGGCGTTAAATGTGTGCTGACATCAAATTCCTGTGGAGACTGCAGGATCATGGACTCACCAACCAATTGATCATCAACCCAGACCATGGAGGGCTTTGTTCTCTCCAGATGCAAAACAAGATGCTTATCGCTCAGGGTTTCAGGAATAATCACTTTCTTACGATACCACGCCGGTCCTTCGTATGTATAAACCCTGTTGAGGTGCTGGGTGGTGGTATCATTATTCAGATTGCCCTTTTGATTAGAATCAGTAGTGCCGGGAAGGAAGATAGCATCGTCCAAATCTTTGTTGTACCATTGTCGGCTGATCCCTTCGTTTTCCGTATCCAAGGCAAACTGCCATTGGCCCGAGAGATCGATTGTTTCCCGATACTCCTTTTTTGATGCCTGACAGGCAATGAGCGCAAAAAATAACAGGTAGTAGATTTTTTTCATTTTGTATTAGAATGAGCTTAGGATTAAAGCAACCAATTTACTAATCATAAGATAAATGTCCTTAATGTGTTTGAAATTTATTACTTTGAGAACACCCACCTCCTTGATGGTGTTTTCACCATCAAAATACCGGATCTCACGCTACCCAAAACACTCCATAAACCATTAAAAAACCTCAAAGATCATCGCCCTTTGAGGCTTTTTCTTAGCGTTTTTTCAGCTATTCGGCTAAATGTTGGTATCCGTCCGAGGAAAACAGGGTATAAATTTATGAATGGGTCTTGTATTTTTCCCAGTTGTTTGGCAGGAGCTGAT
>JBNLGG010000076.1:0-18484 GCA_050305935.1 Cyclobacteriaceae bacterium
AAGTGTATTGTTATTGATCATTCTGGGAATTGGGATAAAGTTATCCCTGGCTTATCTCGGCATCTCCACAGGTATTGACCTAGGGGAAATCCTGGAACTGCTCGGTATTGTGGGGTTGATTATGATTGTGCTGGAAGCGGCGCTGGATCTTAAACTAACCAAGGACAAGCTTCCACTTATTCTCCGCTCGTTTTTTATTGCTTTACTGGCCCTCGGTGCATGTATCTTCTCCATCGGATGGATCATAAACACTTACATTATCAGTGATTATTTTACAGCGCTCGTTTACGCCATTCCTCTGTCCATCATGAGTAGCGCGATCATCATCCCGAGCGTTGCTAATCTGGTGGAGTCAAAAAAGGAATTCATGATTTATGAAAGTACCTTTTCTGATATCCTCGGTATTATGGTCTTTTATTTCTTTATCGAAAATCATACAGTTTCAAAAGCTTCAAAAGTAATCAGCGATGTTTCTGTGAATATTGGAATTACTGTGGGCCTTTCCATCCTGATCGGGTTTGCATTGGTGATCTTGCTACAAAGCATTGACCAGAAAGTAAAACTTTTTCTCCTCATCGGAGTACTCGTATTGCTCTATGCTGTGGGGAAACTCTTCCACCTTTCTTCGCTAATCGTTATCCTCATTTTTGGATTGATACTGAGCAATCATGAATTGTTTTTCAGGGGCAAATTAAACCGGATGGTTAATTCTGAAAAGTTGCATGTCGTCCTGGAAGACTTTCATATTGTCACCATGGAATCAGCTTTTGTGGTGCGGACATTCTTCTTCGTCATATTTGGTATGACGCTGGACCTTTCTTCCCTTTTGAATGTGGAAACTGCATTTATCAGTGTTGGGATCGTGATCTCCATCTACATGATCCGCTTTGTCCTGTTTAAAATATTTGGAATGAAAAATATCCTTCCCGAATTGTTTATCGCACCCAGGGGATTAATTACCATCCTGCTGTTTTTCAGCATTCCGGCAGGGTATATTCAGGATCAGTTTAACTCCGGCATTTTGCTTTACACTATTATTTTATCAAGTATCATCATGACGGTCACAATGATGGCAAAAAGTGATGAAACAGAATATGTGGCGGAGTTAAATTTTGACAATTGGGAATCGCTTGACAAAGAGATCGAAGAATCAAAGGTGAAGTAGGCATCTCAATTCGTGCCACTACTCAATTTATCCAAACAAATAAAGCTTTGAAAAAGCCGGTGGTGGCATGAATTATTAAATGCTAGTAATGTTTCAGTTAACCGCTTCCAGGATCCCACTTAACATCTCATCAAAATCAAATGTTCCATCTTCGGAAACCCCCATTCGTACGATCACCATTTCTTTGCTGGGAATGATAAATATCCGCTGGCCATGAAATCCCTGGCACAAAAACATGTCTGGTGGTGCTGTTGGGTATTTTTTGGAAGAATTTGACCAAAAATGTGCCCCATATTCCCCTTCTGAAACCTCGGTCGGGCTTTTGGAATATTCTACCCATCCCTCAGGGAGGATCCGGTTTTCGCCCCAAACTCCGTTGTGCAAATACAGCAATCCGAATTTTGCCCAATCCCGTGGCGTAGCATATCCATAGGAAGATCCGACAAATGTGCCCGTGTTGTCGGCTTCCAGGAAAGTGCTGGACATGCCGATTTTTGAAAACAAATTTTCATAGGGGTATTGCCAATAATCCTCGTCTTTTTCGAAGGTATTCCTGATTATTTTTTGAATAATATTGGTCGTTCCCGAGGAATACACCCATGTCGATCCAGGTACGTTTGTTAATGATCGGGAGGCTGCATATCCCGATTTATCGACCTTGCGATAGAGCATAAGCGTCGCATCAGACTGATCGCCATACTCCTCGTTCCATTCCAGACCGCTGCTCATCTGAAGTAAATTATTCAAAGTGATTTTACTGCGGTCATCTGACGACCATTCAGGCAAAAGATGGTCTTGCTCCAAAGCCAATTTACCTTCCTGCACCAACAAACCCACCATCGCATTCGTCAGGCTCTTGGTCATCGACCAACCCAACTGTGGGGTGTGTTCATCAAATCCAGGTGCGTATTTCTCTGCTATAATTTGATCTTTGTACACTACCAGTACTACCCTGGTGTTTTTGATCAATTCACCTTCTTTATCGAACAAACTGTCGACCGCCAATTGCAGCTTTTCATAATCCACTTCACTAAAAACAGTATCGGCAGTTTTGCTGCCATAAGGCCAGGAAAGTGTGTCATTTCCAACAACCGTCTTATGAGGAACAAATTGATCGGGAAGTTCAGAGTCATTTTCATCAAAAACCAAACTGCATCCCAGTCCCTCCCTGAAAACCGCCTTCCTTTTTGCCAAACCAAAAATGGTGGCATAGGCTGTCTTTTCGTCTTCATTGACCCATGCTTTTGCATATTTTAGAAATGAAAAATTCAGATCCTGATCTAAAACTGACTGGGGGGTTCTTTTTGCCACAAATACACAAGAACACATGCTCTTCGCAGCGTATCCGGTAATGATTTTCAGCCTGGGTAGCAAGTAAAAAGATGAGGCCAAAATAAGTATAATCAGAATTGCCAGGATGACATACATAGTTCTTTTCATGGTTAGTGGTTTAGTGTTTGGCTTTGGAGCCAAGCCAATAGTCCCTGAGTTTCTTTTGCTGTTGGCTATTTGTACTTTCCTGATTATACAGGAAGTTCAGGACATAGCGCCTCCGCGGCTTTACAAGGGTGGTCTTTTCGAATTCTTTTCCCAAATGAATGTATTTGATCCTAAGCAAGTCCCCTATTTTCAATGAATTAAAATATTCGCCAAGTTCATCAACCGACGTAAACGACCTGTCATTGATGCTTGACAGAACATCGCCCCGGTTAAGCCCGGCTACATAAAAGGTTGTCCTTTCTATCGGGTTGTATTGATGGACCAGTTGCTCACCCACCTTTTTAAAATAGTTCTTATTCAAATCTGTCTCTGTGGTATCCTGGATTTCAAGCTTCAATCCAAACTTGTTCAACAACAGATCAAATTCCGGCAACTCCCTCCCTTCAACGTACCTCTCAAAAAAAGCAAAAGAGAAATTGGGGTTCTTTGTGTATTGGGCAAGCGCGCTCTTCAGGTCCTGAACCGTATAGGGTATTTCAGTTTTTCCATAGCGCTGCCATACCAATGCCATGTACCCATCCAGGGACAAGCCCTCAAATTGTGATCGTAAACTAAGGTCAAGCGCCAGCGCAATGGCCGCCCCGTAATAATAGTAGGAAGTGAAGATATTCTGAAAATTCGTTTCGTCAATAAAACTCGAGGCGTCAGTGAAGGGAGCCATCTGGCTCATTTGTACGGGGGAATTCTTGCCAGTCCCCGGAGAATTCAATACGTAATTTAATTTGCCTGTATAGATGTTAAAAAAATCTGTTTCATCGTAAATCCCAGCCCGTGCCAGGGTAAGGTCTCCATAGTATTCTGTAAAACCTTCCCCAAACCACAATTCATCGCTCTGATTGGCCTGTGTAAAATCAAATGGTTCCAGGCTTTTGGGGCGAATCCTTTCGATATTCCAGCTGTGGAAAAATTCATGGGAAACCGTGCTGATACGGGTATGCTCATTTCCCTGGAGCAGCTGGGAAGAAGTAATCATCGTGGAATTGCGATGCTCCATTCCATCACCTTTGTAGGGGTTGTCATAACTGCAAAGGAAGGTGTATTCCCCAAAATCAAAATTCGGCAATTCGCCAAAAACAGCTTGCTGCTCTGCCACCACTTTTTCAACCATTTTGGTGTACTGGTCCTTTACCGCCACCGGAGCCGGACCATTGAGAACGACATTGATTTTCTTGTCGGTCCCATTATCATTCACTACAAATGACCTACTGTCAAAATCCGCTAGTATGACCGGACTGTCCAAGAAGTAGTATAGGTTTGGCGAGTAATAGCTATTATCTTTCAATTTTGGCAATTGTGTTGCAGCTTTCCAGCTTTTGCTTTCATGAAAGGCAAAGTCAATTTTGATCGGTTTCTCCTCTTTACCCTTAATCCACATAAAAGAGGCCGGGATATTTAAATGGGCATAGGTCCTGTCAATTCCCGCATAGGTGCCATCCGGATGGTTGGCATACAGGGTATAATTCAATTTCAAATATCCGCTGGTGGGGATTACCGTCCATTCTGACGGGCCCGTCCTTACAACCGGAAGTTCATCATCTTCAATGGACAGCGCATGTATGTCATAGACGTTTTTTGCGAATTCGTGATTGGCATATCTGCCGGGCGATGAACTGCTCATAACAAAGGTCAGCGGCGTGTCGTCGACTCCTACCAATAAAATACTAATGAGGCATTCATGCTGCACGGCATTCGGAAATGTCACCTGGTATCGAATCGTGTCCTGTGCATTGGAACAAAAGCCTATTGAAATAAAAAAAAACAGGAAAAACGTTCTGGGAAAGCGAGGCATCATGTAAATTCTTTTGTGATAATGATAAAATATAAACGTAAAATAGAAATTCTTTTTAAAGCATATCCCGTCGCCCAAATTTTAATTTACCATGCCTTACCATTTATCCATTTAAATAGAGTATTCATCTAAATGGCACGACCAGAAAGGCTTATTTTTCGAATTATATTACTTGAAAGATACCCGCTTATTTTTAAAGTGCGCACCTCTGTAAATATGGGGAAATTTATATTCTCAAAATTCTTAAGAAGAGATATTATGAAGAGCATACAATTTTTATTCGTCATTTTTGCCGCATTGCTTTTGTTGGCATTTGTAAGTTCTTGCGAAGACAAGGAAGTGAAATTCAGTGAGGATGAAACCATCGCTTATTCCACAGATGGAAGTTCTGAAGCTGCCTTTGCTTCTGTAGAAGGTGTCTTAAATGAAGGAATGAATTATGTGGAAGAAAATGGGATGGCCAGGACTGCCGCGACGCAATCTGTTTTAGACTGTGCCACACTCACCTTAGGAGGTACTAAATCAAGCGGTGTGCTGGATATTGATTTCGGCGATGGATGTACCGCCATTGATGGGAGGGTCTGGCAGGGTAAGATCTCTTTAAAATACACTGGACGAAGGTTTGTTGAGGGATCCTATGTGACGGCCACCTTCACTAATTTTTATATCGACGGTTATAAAATCGAAGGAGATGTAAAATCGACAACAGTCTCGGTCAATTTACAACAGGCACAGGCAACATTCAATGTACTTGTCACCAACGGCAAGCTAACCTGGCCGGATGAATCATTCGCCACCTGGAACGCAGAAAGAACGCATACATGGACCATCAGCGACAATGGTCTTAGCCTCAGTGTTGAGGGAACAGCGTACGGCGTGAATGTTTTTGGAACGGAATATTCAACAGAAATAAACCAGCCCCTGATATTTAAATCTGAATGCGTACCGTCAAGCGCTTACATTGCTATTCAGGGAATAAAGACCATCACCGTTGGCGAAGACCTGAGTATATTGGTTGACTACGGTGCCGGAGCATGTGACCGTTCGGTTAAAATATCCATAGGCAGGCAATCAAAAGATGTAAATTTTTGAATAATCCCAAATTAATTAGGTGTATGAAATGGCCCGGCGTTTCGCTGGGCTTTTTTATTGCTTAGTGGTCTACATATAGCTTCCTCTGCGGTCTCTGCTTGGAATGAGAAAGCCAAAAGAAAGAGAGAACGCAATTGATGATTGAGCCCCTTTCCACGCAAAGAAATCTTTGTTTTAATACTTTGTGACCTCTGCATATTTTTTTCTGCAACCTCCGCGTGGATTGATAATGTCAATAAGATGTGTGAATTCTAATGGAGCCTTGGACTTCTCCTACTCAAAGGAAATTGAGAGTTAATGGATTTAATCACTGCCCGATAAGAAAAAAACCAAGCCTTTTGCCTGGTTTTTTAAGGAATGAGGACGAAAACAAAATTTATTAATATAGGATTGATTCTCTTTTGAATTTAACTTAACAAATAGCAAACTCTTAACCATCGTCAATCGAATACCACTGCAACTTATTTAAATCATAACCTTTATCGAATCAACTAATTAAAACTAATAATAACAACATTATCATGCAACCATTTAAGTAAAAATATTGATAATTTAATTTTAAAAGCAATTTAAAGACTATCATAAATATCAAATTAAAAAATTAATAGCATTTTATTTAAAGAATCAACAACCAGACAAATTAAAAAAAAGCCTACCCTTCTGAGCTGACTTCTTATATAATATTGTGTTTATTTTATTACAATTTTAACCTAAATCCATGGGTAAGTGAGACCCCCAATTTGGCTGTGCCGGAATGTTGATTCGTACCTGTTCCAGGCAAGGTTTCTCCCATTGACACAAATGCATAGCTAATCAAGCATGCCGTAGGAAATTTAGGTATTCGCGGAGGCGATAGTAGTATCTGCGCCTCCGTACCGGGCATCTGTAGCTACATTTATCCCATCGTTGTAAGGCTTTTTTAATGAGGTTGACTGTGTAGGGGGTTAGACAATTACGCTGTTGATCCTTTTACAATCCCGATTCGCAGCAAACCATTCACCTAAACCGGAAGACTCACCCAGAAAACCGTTCGTATTTTGTGGTTAAACAAAAGCTCATACCTATCCTAACAGCGTAACCGATTGGTTTGAATTGCACAGTTCGTTTGTCAAAATCCCTCAATTAAACATCATTCAAGCCACTTACCACTTCCGTGACGATCACAAAAGGAAATAAGAAAAAGTCTTTGTAATAGAGTTAGCACCCACATTCCATGTTTTCTTGCCGGTGATGGTATAGCTCGACGAGGGAGCGTCAAAAGCATTGATCTTTATTCCTGGAAGCTAAAAAAAAATTCAATGGTCATCGGTTCCTCCAAGCATATTTCATGTAAGGCTTGGCCTTCAGATTGGGTAAAAATCCTCCTCGAAATCAGCGTCAGGCTGACTAGCCAAATTAGATATTTATTTGATTGGAATATTTAAGTTTTTTATACGGGGACAGACAACGCAGACAAAGAACCTGCCACTTTCAGCCCCCTCTGGTCAGCCTCTGTTTGGTTTAGTTCAAATTTAATTTTTCCACTGTCTTCAATGAAATTAATGGTAGCACCTCTTTTGGCCAGTCCCGGCTTATCTGTTACAATCAACGTTGAGGAGGTCTTCGGCGAACTGGAAACTGAACCTACTTGCGATGAAAAATCCGAGGACACAAATAGTATGTGGCAATTTTCAATTTGATTTACTGAATTGTATCGCTTTACCACAATATCCATGTTTTGGGTTTTTTTCTTGGCATCTGCCATTTCCTTTAAATGGTCATAAACCGTCGAATTTCCCAATACTCCGATAACGAACTGACCTGAACTCATATCGTCTGGCCATTTGATGTACTTACTAAAATTGTAAATGAATAAACTTTGAAATTTTTCCACCTGGGCGTTGGCCGATGTCAGAACTAAACAAAACAATACTACACCCACTACTCTCATCAACACTGTCATGGCTTTTTGCTTTAATTGTTAATAATTCCAAAACAAAATTAATCATAACTGAAACTGTAGCAAAACCGCTTTTTTTGTCCTTCAGTAATAAGACCGGGATAATTTTTCTTTTTGTTTGAAATTGGTCGAAACCAAAAAAAATCACACCCAGGAAAACTTAGGGTATATCTGACAATAAGCCATAGTCGTCAAGTGTACTGGTTGATTTTTTATCAGATATAAGAGAATAACTGCCAGACGAACAGATTTAATTTTCCGTCCAACAGAATTGCAAAGACAAAAACAGAAATTAAATCATGGGGCATACTGATTGATTTACAATTACACAAAACTAAAAAACCTTACATGGAGGAATTTATGGACTCTTTTTATGGAAAGCAGACCTAAAACCGGAAATGGCAACACTTCAATATTTTCAAATTGTATTATTTGAACTTTCTATATCAATATCGCCAGATTTGATAATGAACTTGAGATCATTAAACCGGAAGATTTTGCTTCTTCCAGATTTAATTCAAAACGCATCTTTCCTTCTTTTTCGACAAAATTGATCATAGAACCTTCGGTGGCAAGCCCGGGCTTTTCGGTAACTATTAAAACCGGAAGATTGCTAACCTTATCGATGACCACATCGAGCTTATCAGAGTTTTCCTCATCAATGAAAATGATATGTGGCGATTGAATTTGATTGATTGAGGTATATTTTTCCACGACAATGGACATGCCTTGTGTCTCCCCTTTTTCATTGGCCATTCTGGTGACACTTTTATACGCATCCTCATCACCAATCACTCCAATGGTAAACGAACCAGTATTATATGAATCCGGCCATTTGACATACCTACTGAATTGATACAAAAACAAACCCTGATAAATCTCTTTTTGGGCAAATGAAACGCCTGTTACCAACAGAAATGAAATCAAAACAAAACTTCTCTTTGACATATTTATCAAACTATTTTATCACATTGCACCATCAATATTAGTTAAACAATCTTAGGTAATAAAATCCTTTATGAAAATTAGATTGCTAAAAAAATGGGTTGAATACAACGATTCAGGTTTTGGAAGCAAGCCCGAAAATGAGCCATTGCGGCTGATAAACCAGGATGGTAGCGTCAATGTCAGGAAAACTGGTATCGGTATCCTCCAACAGTTCAGCATCTTTCATTTTTTGGTGACAATCAAATGGATATGGTTTAATTTATGCGTCATCCTATCATTTCTTATCATAAACATTTTTTTTGCTTCGATCTATTACCTGACTGCTCCAGCCTCGATTAACTCCATCAATTCAAATCGTTTTGACATTTTTATGGATGCATTTTACTTCAGTGCCCAAACCTTTTCAACCGTCGGTTACGGCAGACTGAATCCGATTTCAAATGCGGAAAACATCGTTTCGGTACTCGAAATGTTAATAGGAATGATGTACCTGGCGCTGGCGACCGGGCTCCTTTATGCCCGTTTTTCCAGGCCTGTATCAAAAGTCTTGTTTAGCGATAAAGCGCTCATTGCCCCGTATTTGGACAAGATAGGTCTCATGTTTAGAATATCCAATGCAAAAAACAACCTTCTTATCAATGTGGAGGTTCGCGTGCTTTTAACAATGAAGATCGAAATCAATGGAAAAAAAGAGCGAAAGTTTTTTATCCTACCCCTCGAAAGAAATCGAATCGATTTGCTGTCATTATCCTGGACCGTTGTTCACCCGATTGACGAAGACAGCCCTTTGTATGGCATGACAGAAAATTTATTTAATGAATCAGATCCCGAAATTGTAGTGCTGGTCAATGGGTTTAATGACACACTCTCCCAGTCAATCCATCATAGAACGTCCTATAAGTACAATGAAGTGGAATGGAATGCTAAGTTTGACTATATTTTCAGTACAAAAAAGGGAAAGACTATTATCGATCTTTCCCGATTAAGTAGTTTCTCTAAAATCTGATTACTTCTGCTGAAACAAATGTACGTCCCTCTGAGGGAAAGGTATTGAAATACCTTCTTTATCAAAGGCCTTTTTCACCCGTTCATTCATGTCAAATGTAACCTGCCAGTAATCTTCACTGGCCACCAGCGCTCTGACTTTTATGTCCACAGAACTATCACCGAGATTAGAAACATTGATAAAATAAGTTCCTGGTTCATCCTTCACCCTTTCATCACCGAACACCGTCTTTTCGATGATTGATCTGGCTTTATCAATATCATCGCCATACCCAATACCAAAAACCCATTCCACCTTTCTGGTGGGTTCTGTGGAATAGTTGATCATCGAGTTGTTGGAGAGTTGGCTATTTGGGATGATGATGGTTTTGTTATCCCAGGTTTTTAATATGGTATTAAATATCTGAATTTCGCTCACCGATCCGATATAGCCACCGGCTTCAAGCACATCGCCAACTTTGTAGGGTCTAAAAATAAGTATCATTACTCCCCCCGCAAAATTCTGAAGAGTTCCTGAAAGGGCCATACCGATGGCCAATCCAGCCGCACCAAGGATGGCAATGAATGAGGTCATTTCTATCCCTATCATTCCCAAAACGCTTATCACTACCAAAACTCTTAGAAGGTTAAGTATTAGCGACATCAGGAAGGGTTTCAGAGAAGGATCCAAATTTCTCTTTTCCATTACCTTCCCAATTCCACTGGTGATTTTTTTAACAATCCATAATCCTACCATCAGGAAAAGGAGGCCACCGACCAGGCTTGATCCGTATTCGATCAGATAATCCCGGGCAAGTTGTGAATACTTATTCACTTGCTGCATTGATTCGTCCATAGTTGAGTTTAGTTTGGTTATGATTAATGTAATTCAAATAAGAAACATTGACTACCGAAACAAAAGGAAATGTGGATTGTTTTTTAAAATTTTAATTTTCCTTGTATTCGAGCAGGTCGTCAGCGGAAGTGATTAACTTAACAACATCATTTTCGATCTGCATTGAATGCACCACACTCAGCGTTTTGCCATATAAAGTTTCAAATTGACTCAGCACTTCCCCAGTGAAAGTTTCCGGGTCAGTCACACCAAGAGATCCAAAAGTCACTGTGCCAGCGCCACCGAAGGATATGGGCCCGAAAAACTGTTGCAACCACCATTGCCATTGATTTTCTTTTTGTCAAGATCAACCGTGAGGACAATGTCTTCCGGTATTGAAACTTCCTTACCACTTCTCACCGGTCGGGATAAAGAATAGTCCGTGGATTATATTGAAGTCTCCTCTTCTTTAGCCTTATTCCCGGCATAGGGATTCTTTTCAAGAATTTCGACGATTTGATAGGCAGGTCGCTCCACTCCAAAATCATCTACCAGCCTGATCTTCTTAACAACCACCCGGTAAACATACCCCTCCTCATATTCAAAACCCACAATGTCCTCAGCGATCATCACCCAGTTATCGTCATCACTGCTTTTGATTAAATAACACTCTCCCCTTCCGCCGATGGAACATTCTGCCATCTTCGGAGCCACATAAAGTTTCTGGGTACAGGAAAACGCCAATAAGGCCAGGATCGTCAAGTAGATTTGTTTCATTGTGGTTTGTTTAGTACTAGTCCAATAGGCAATAAAAGTTAGATGTTAAGAATTAAAAATACAAGACAAAAAATCAGGCAGTAGCCTCTTTTAATTTTTGCGAATTTTTTAGCGTAATGAAATTCCCAACCACGAGAAGGACTGTACCGGTCACCGAAAACAAATTCCACTGGTAGCTCTCAAAAATAGTGGAGATGGTTAGCGCCACCAATGGCACTACTAAAATGACATATCCGGCTTTGTCAGGCCCAATTTCCCCCAACATCTTTAGGTACACACTAAACGCAATAATGGAACCGAAAACTGCCAGATAAAGCAAAGACATCAAATATTCAGGTGAGATATCAAAAACCAACTGTTTCCCGGAGACAAACCCGATGGCCACCATTGCCAATGCCCCGTATATCATCCCAAGTGCATTGTTTTGAATTAAGGGTATTTTGTTTCGCTGATTTAAAGCTGACAAAATATTGCCTGTTGAAGCCAGAAACACGGAAGCCAGGCAGAAAATAATCGCCGGAATGGTGTGCTCAGTGAATGTGATTGCCAATTCATTTCTAAAAAGTAGTACTACACCGGAAAAACCAAGAAGGGACGCAAAAACAACATTCGCATTGATGGGTCCTTTTAATACCAGCCGGTTTAAAATGATATTCATAAATACCAGCGTCGAAAACACGACGGCTACCAGCGCACTTGTAAGGTATTCCTCTGCCATGTACACGAACCAGTAATTTAATCCAAATAGGCAGATTCCCTGCAAGGCAATAAACAAATGGCTTTTGGCCGAAAACCGAAGGCTTTTCTTTGCAGCAAGGCAGTACAACAAAATCAGCAAGCCAGCGATCAAAAAACGGAATGCTACCGAAAACATGGGGTCAGTAGGACCAATCTGAAATTTGATTATGTACCAGGTCGATCCCCAGATAAAAGAAGGGACGAGAAAGTAAAATAAGCTTCTGGAATTCATGTGTTTTGATTAGTATCTTTTCTACTACGGCACAAGCCCCGTAACCGTTCATTAAATCCATACAAAACATTCATGAAATCAGGATATCACCAACAAGATGAAGAAGCCTTTCACAAAAAAAGCCGACTGCTAACCGGCTTTTTTTGTGAAAATAATTTTAATGGCTCACTAAATTGCTACCGCCATGGCTTGTGTCTTCAAGAGCCATTCCATTAAACTATCCGGTTCATGAGGACACAGAACCAGGGCGTAAAAGATAACATGACAAAGGGTTTGCACAAAATTAACTCTCAACTAAATAGCAGCCGACCCTTTCTCTTCAGTCCTGATCCTGATGCATTCCTCCAATGGGGTAATGAAGATCTTACCATCGCCTACCTGCCCATCCTGCTGTTTGGCATCTTGCGCGGCAGGTGACTTGGCCGCCTTAATAATGGTATTGACAGTGATGTCAACAAACTGCTCATTGACGGCAATCTCCACCTTTATTTTAGGAATAAGAGACGGAACTACTTTTCGGCCCCGATATATTTCCTCGGAAATCTGTTGACCATGACCCGAAACCCTTGTCACGGTGATCCTTGTGATTTCAGCCTCAATCAGCGCCTCCCTGACCTGATCGAGTTGTGTTTCCCTTATTATTGCTGTAATTAATTTCATTTGTTTAAATTTTGTCGGTTTTCATCGGTATCCCGATAACTTCGGGAGAACCACTGTTTACCCCGAAAGCTTTCGGGCCCTTCTGCGTATCAACACTTTTACATGGTGGTTTCATCTGTCTATAATTTGTTTTCAAAGGTCAGATGCCATGCCTGCCGGCAGGCGGGGAATGCCCATTATATTCATTCTTGTTGAGTATGAAGTCATTCTTATGGGCATTTCATGATTCGAATTAGTTTGGATTAAGCATTCCGTAGCCATGTTCACCGTGGTAAGAACTATCAAGCCCTTGCATTTCCTTCTCAGGTGTAGACCTCAGTCCAAGTGTTTTATTGATGATAACCAATAAAATCAGCGTCAAAATACCAGCGTATGCGATAGCGATCACAACCGCCATCACTTGAATACCCAACTGATCCCAGATAGACCATGAGCCACCCACGGCTGCCGCTGCGTCATCCATCCAGCTCTGGCGAATAAAGAAGGTCAGGAAAAGAGCGCCAATGATTCCTCCCACTCCATGCACACCAAATGCATCCAGGCTGTCATCGTAACCAAGCTTATTTTTAAGTGTAATGGCCATATAACAAATGATCGAAGCTAATATTCCCAATACCATTGCTCCTAAGGGTTGTACTACACCGGCAGCAGGAGTCACAGCCACCAAACCGGCCAAAATCCCTGAAACGAATCCAAGCGCGGTGGCTTTCCCCTGGTGCCACCCTTCAATGATAATCCAGGTCAAAGCTCCACCTGCCGCAGCTACCTGAGTTGCCGTCAACGCCTGTGCTGTAGAAAGTCCACTTGAAATCGAGCTTCCTGCGTTGAAACCAAACCAGCCAACCCATAGCAGTCCACCACCTATCATTGTCATCACCAGGTTACTGGGTGGCATGTTCGTTTTGGGGAATCCCCGTCTCGCCCCTAAATAAACAGCCGCTACCAGGCCACTGATTCCTGCTGAAATATGCACTACCGTACCACCAGCAAAGTCGATCGCCCCATTGGCACCCAGGTTAAACAGAAAGCCGTCTTCCGCCCATACCCAATGGCAAAGCGGATTGTACACCAATAGACCCCAGGCCGCTATGAAAACGCAGTAGGCTTTAAAATTCACCCGCTCAGCGAATGCACCAGCGATAAGTGCAGGAGTAATAATGGCAAACTTTCCCTGGAACATGCTAAATACATATTCAGGTATGCCCGCATCCATGATCTTGGTATCAATTCCATTTAAAAATACAAGATCACTATTCCAGCCAAACCATCCGCCCAAGACGCTTGGCCCAAAGCACATGGCATAGCCGCAAATCACCCAGATCACCGTCATGATCCCCATAGCGGCGAAGCTGTGCATCATAGTTCCAAGCACATTTTTTGTACGTACCAGTCCCCCATAAAACATAGCGAGACCGGGCACCATCAACAATACGAGCGATGTGGAAGTGAGCATCCAAGCAGTGGCTCCGGTATCAATTTCAGCGCCATCGGATGCATAGACACCTACTCCGGAAAATAGCATACACGCTATTGTCAGCGATAAAAATCGCCCAATAAGTTTTACCATAATGTAGTTCCTTTAAAAAATATCCAAATATTCCAAAATTCATGATGGTTTTTGTCAAACCGACATGAATTGGGAGGCAAAACTACTGAAAAATTGAAAAAATTAATGAGACCGGCTGCATTTTAATATAAAAAAGGAAGCCTGTCCAAAAATCAATTGAACAGGCTTGCCCTAACTATTTCCTACTATGTGTCTTATTCGGTTAGAAGGTTGATCTCGGCATCAATTTCTGTCTTATTTCCGGCATCCACTTTAACATCCTGTACCTTTAAGGTATCGTATCCTTCCTTGGTACAATACAATTCGTACTCACCCGCCGGAATTCCTGTAAGGGCGTAAAATCCACTTTCGTCTGAAAGGGTCGTCGCTACCACAGTATCGTTTTCTATCCATGCCATCGCTCCGGAAACGGCAAGCTCCGTAGAGTCATATACCATTCCTTCGATCCGTCCGGTAGTTGCAATATTGACTGCCCTTATTACAGGCTTGAAATTAAATCCTTCTACCTTCCCTTTTATCAGGTTTCCTTTTGGAACAAATGATTTGCTTACATCAAAATCAAGAAGCAATTCGGTTGTTAATCCACCTGTGACCGTGATATTTGGGTGAACGAATACCTTCAGTCCAGACTGGGCCCCACTCGGAACCTTCAAGTCAAATTCCTGATCACCTTCCAACACCAAGCCGGATTTTGATATATATAAACGTATCAAATCGTAATTTCCAGCCGGTACTTCAAGATCAACCAATTCTGCAGTGATGCCATTCTGAAGGTCCAGGAGGTTGAGTTCCACCTCTTCCTCGCTTAACATGATCATCTCCGATCCTTCTTCATCTTTGGATCTCAATTCAATTCTACCAATCGTGACGTTGGCTTCCTTCACCAGTGAATAATCGAAGGGTGCATCGGTCATTTTTATAACCAATCGTCCAGTCACACTGTTTTCATCCTGGTTTCCACACCCTTGTAGGCCAAATATTCCGCCGATTGTTAAAAATAATACTATCAATTTCCTCATCATGATTTTAAATTTTTAGCATTTATTGTGAATAATTTTTAAAAACTGGTATTTACAAGCAAAAATCCTTCCCAACTATTTTCCCAATTTAACTGTAATAAAGGCACTTTTCAATGATAAACCATTTTCATTTTGACAATCTAAATTCAAATTGACAATAATTATTATTTCACAACCCCGTTTTACTGAAACAAATCGTAACTTGGATTTTCTTAAAGCGGGAAAATGAAACTTAAACTTATTGCCATACTTCTATTAGCATTAAGTGCCATCCTGATGGTCGGCTTTGTTTCATACTTCGGATTGTCAAATTTAATGGCCACGATCGAAGCAACGGTAAAGCCTGATTACAGGGAAGAAAAACTACAGGATTTACTTTACCACCTCTCCGAAGCAGAAAATGGCGTCCGCATTTATACCATCACTCGAGACCCTCAATACCTGAGGTCTTTTTTTTCAAATAATCTGCAAGCTGACTCCATCATTCAGTACCTCCGCGTCAACTCCATTGACAATCCATACCTTTTTTCGGCCTTCGATAGCATCGATCAACTGATCAGCAAGAAAGTCAATATCCAAAATCGCCTCGTCAGGCTTAAGCAGGATCAGAAGCGGATCGATGTGTATGAAGAGGTGCTGGCGAAAGTCCAGTCGCTGGAGCGAAAAAATGCCGTTTTTGATTCACTGGAAAATACCATTGCCGAAACAGAGAAAAAACTGGAACGTGAGATCATTATCAAGGAACAGGAGCTCATTCTAAGTGAAAATGAACTAACCGAAGAAAAACAGGGCCTACTAAAGAAAATTTTCGGTCAAGGTAAAAAAGCTGAAAGGGCGCAGCACGCACAACAGGAAAATGTAGCCATTAAAGAAAAGGAACTTGATACTTTGCTCGCAGTCAAAGACACCCTGACAAACATCATCGACACCATTCGCAAGGAAAACATCACCAGTGAGGTAGAGCAATCGCTGGCGGAAATAAAGGGCAAAGAAGAAGCACTCAACAAGGAGCTGACCATCGCCGAATTGATCCTGACCAGGCGGGACAAACAATTTTCCAACAGCATCCACCAGCAGGTATCAAAAATGCAGGCCTATTTTGACGAAAAGAATGCCAGTAAGGCCACCGAAGCGTCTTCTTTTTTTTCCAACATCACCAATCTGATCAAAATTATCGGGACTATCTTTTCCGTCATTTTCGTAGTCATGGCGTTTATCATTTTCAAAGACATAAAAACCAATCAGCGATACAGGATGCAATTGGAAAGGGCTAAAAAGAAAGCAGAGAGACTAGCCCAGGCAAAAAATGATTTCCTTTCCAATATGAGCCACGAGATCCGCACACCGATGAACGCCATATTGGGCTTTGCGGAACAACTGAGCGAATCTCCTCTGGATGAAAAGGGGAAAAAACAATTGAGCATTATCCAAAATGCCTCCCAACACCTTTTGTCGATTATAAACGACATCCTCGATTTTGCTAAAATTGAAGCTGGAAAAATAAAGCTGGAAAAGATCCCCTTTTATATTCCCGACAATGCGCAGATTGTTTACGACACATTATATAAAAGTGCATTGGATAAAAACCTGCAGTTTGACCTTGACATAAGTGACCAAATCAGCGAGCATCATGTGAAAGGCGACCCCGTCCGCTTCCGGCAAATCCTTTTTAATCTCACCGGCAATGCGATTAAATTTACCGAGGAAGGATTTGTAAAGATTATCATCGACCACGACTTCAGGCACATCATCATTAAAGTGCTTGATTCAGGTATTGGTATTGAAAAAGAAAACATTCATTTGATTTTCAAAAAGTTCGACCAGGCAAACCAAAGTACGTCCAAAAAATACGGCGGGACAGGACTGGGGCTTGCCATTGTCAAAAAACTGGTCGAAATGCAGCGAGGACTCATCACCGTAAAAAGCGAAAAAGGACAGGGAACCGAGTTTACGGTCAAGCTTCCCTACATTCCAATGGACCCCAGTGAAGAAGAAAAACTGCACCAGACTGACGACGAAAAAGTTTTTCTAAGCCATCTACACAACACCAGGGTGTTATTAGTCGATGATGAGGAATACAATTTGCTCTTGCTGGAAAGCATCCTCAAAAAGTATTCAATTCCATTTGTTTCGGTGAGCAATGGGTCAAAGGCAGTAGAAAAGTTTAGCAAGTCCCAGTTTGACATTGCGTTTGTTGATCTGCAGATGGAAGATATGGACGGAATTGAACTGACCAATGTGATCAGGACCCAATTCAATTCAGACATACCGATCATTGCCTGTACAGCTTCGGCAAATAGTGAGACCAGGGAAAAATGCCTCCAGGCAGGCATGAACCATGTACTTGTCAAACCCATTCGCGAGAAAGACTTTATTCAATTCATCCAAAAAAATATTGATCAAAACCAGTCACAGAGAAAAGTAACAAACGATATTCCTCCTGAAGGGAGTCCTACAAACACCATTCATCACGAAAACAAGCTGGACGAAATTTATCGCCTTTTTCAAAATGACAAGAATATGGCCATGAGCATGGCGGGGATATATCATAAGAACCTGTTGGAAATAAATGCTTTTTATAAGAAGGAGGCGTTTGAAGCACTTGGCAAGACCCGGGCACTCGCACATAAGATCCTGCCATCCACCCGGCATATGGGCTTTGAGTCATTGGCAGCAAGCCTGAAAGAATTAGAACGGCAGATAGAAGAAAACGGAAAAAGCGAAACGATTAATGATTTAATAAAGCAAATAGAAAGAGAATCAGACGATATACTTCGGCAAATCGAAGAATTCATCGATTCTAATAATGTAAATGTGAATTAGTTTTTTAAGGGAAATTATATGAATCAATTGAAGATTTTTGTGGTGGAAGATGACGACTGGTACAGCGAATTTATTAGCTACAATATCAACCTGGACGAAAGTCATCAGATCATAAAATGCAAGACGGGCAAAGAATGCCTGGATAAAATCAAAGAAATGCCGGATGTCATTACACTGGACTACCAGTTGCCTGACATGACCGGCGAGGAAATCCTGAAAAAGATCAAGGACATCAATCCCGACATCGATGTAGTCGTTATTTCCGAGCAGGAAAAAATAGAAACTGCTGTAGAATTATTAAAACTTGGCGCCTATGATTACATCGTCAAATCAAAGGACATCCGCGACCGGCTGCTCAACGTCATTCGCAACCTTAAAAATCAACAAGGACTGAAACAGCAAATCGACAGCCTCCA
>JBNLGG010000077.1:0-17939 GCA_050305935.1 Cyclobacteriaceae bacterium
TCACGGTGACAATGAAGCAAGCCATTTTTCGCCATTGACACAGATTACGAAAAGCAATGTGAGCAACTTGAAATTGGTGTGGGAATATCATACTGGGGATCAGGACGAGCGGTCCCAAATCCAATGCAGTCCTATCATAGTGGATGGAGTATTATACGGAACCTCCCCGCAGATAAAACTATTCGCACTGGAGGCAGCGACAGGAAAGGAAAAGTGGGTTTTTGATCCCTTTGAAGGCCGGCAGTCGCAAGGGGTAAATCGTGGTGTGGTGTATTGGAGTGATGGTGAATTGGAAAGGATACTTTACTGTGCCGGATCGTATTTGTATGCCATCGATGCCGACTCTGGTGAACCAATTAATGATTTCGGAAATCACGGAAGAGTTGATCTACACGATGGTCTGGATCGCGAAGGAATAGAGAACTATGACATCGTCTCCAACACACCAGGTATCATTTACAATGATCTATTGATTTTAGGAACGCGGGTTTCTGAGGGTGAAATCTCCGCACCCGGACACATTCGAGCCTATGATGTGAAAACCGGTGCTATCGAATGGATATTTCATACCATCCCCTACCCCGGAGAATTTGGTTACGATACCTGGCCGGAAGATGCCTGGAAAACGGTAGGTGGGGCAAATACCTGGGCCGGATTTTCCCTGGACGAGGAACTGGGAATCGTTTTTGCTCCCACGGGGTCGCCTTCCTTTGATTTTCATGGCGGAAACCGCCATGGGAAAAACCTATTTGGCAACAGCCTGATTGCGCTGAATGCGGCAACGGGTGAGCGCATCTGGCATTTCCAGACCGTTCATCATGACCTTTGGGACAAGGACCTTCCTTGCCAGCCAAACCTGATTACGGTTACCCATGATGGTAAAAAAATTGATGCGGTAGCCCAACTAACGAAACACGGAGTGGTATTTCTATTTGACAGGGAAACGGGAAAGCCGCTTTTTCCCATTGAGGAAAGACCTGTGCCCGCATCCGATTTGATCAATGAAAAAGCATGGCCCACACAACCTTTTCCGATAAAACCGCCCCCTTTTGTACGACAGGCTTTCACAGAAGAGATCATCACCGACATCACTCCCGAATCCAACGCTTATATAAAAGAACAAATAAAGGGAGCCAGGATCGGGAATAAATTCATGCCTCCCTCGGAGGAAGGCACGATCATCTATCCAGGATTTGATGGCGGTGCAGAATATGGCGGTGGCGCTGTAAGCAAAGACGGAATCTTATTTGTGAATGCCAACGAAATGGCCTGGATGCACAAAATGGTCTTGCTAAAATCGTCTGACGAAAAAGGGAAAGTCAATCTTGGCAGGATGGTATATATGACCAATTGTGCCCTTTGTCATAAGGAAGACCGGACGGGCGGGTTGGAAAACTCTCCATCACTCATACAAATCAAAAACAAACTTTCCAGGGATGGGATAAAGGCTTTTGTCAAAACCGGAAAAGGCCGCATGCCCGGGTTTAAGCATTTACCGGAGGAAGACCTGGATCGACTTGTGGATTTTTTGTTTGATGAAACCACCGTCAACTGGGAAGTACTCGACACGCTGTCTGTACCCGAGGAAAGGGATGTTCCCTACACATTTAATGGCTATAATCGCTTGTTTGACCAACAGGGATATCCGGGAGTCAAACAACCCTGGGGAACGCTGAACGCCATTGACCTCAATGAAGGTGAAATCCTTTGGTCGGTACCGCTTGGGGAATATCCGGAACTGACAAAAGGGGGGATTCCCGCGACAGGTACCGAGAATTACGGTGGTCCCTTACTAACAGCAAGTGGAATCATTTTTATTGCGGCGTCCAGGGACGAAAAGATCCGGGCTTTTGATTCGGAAAATGGTAAAATCCTTTGGGAAGCGCCCTTACCTGCGGGCGGATATGCCAGCCCGGTCACTTATGCGATTGATGGAACGCAATACGTCGTGATTGCATGCGGTGGTGGTAAAATGGGCACCAAGTCAGGGGATTCCTATGTCGCATTCAGCCTGGAATGATCAATGGTTTTTTAGTTCCGATACATAATCCTTGATATATTGCTTCATTCGCTTCCTGCGATATTGCATGATCCATCGGGGATGCGGTAGTACCAACAGATGCTTGAACAACCCATACTTTTTGTTGAGGTATTTCAGGTATTTGATGTTTTCCCCCTGGCCGATGCTGTAGGCAATTTCCTGCGACCCCCCCAGCTCAATTTGCTTTCGCAACGAATCGACCATGAAGGTTTCAAAATTGGCCTTTAAACCCGGGACATCGTAGTAGTTTAAGTTTTTACCGTCCTTCACAAATCCCAATGGGGAAACCGATGTAAACAGGAATTTCTTAAAAAACTTCTTTTCACCCCCAAACTCCTCGATCATTTGGTACATGAACAGGGACGATAATTCGTGCTTCTTCTCCAGGTCGTTTTCAATTCCGCACTTGTCTTCTAGGTTGATTGGGTCGGTAAATCCAATGCCCGTTAACCCTCCGCCAAAACGGCCGGGGTTAATTCCGATCAAAAGTACCCGCGGGTGTTGATCCGAATAATACTTGTCGAAAAAATGCTGTACCATGTTCCTGGTTGTCACATTTGTGTAGGGGTTCAGAACTTCAACGCCTTCCGGGATAGACTCCGGAATTTTCAGGCAGGCATACAGTTCACTGACAATTTGTTGAAACGACACGTTTAGGAGGAATTTGATTTTAGTGATACTTCTTGTTAATATACTCGACTGTACGCGTGATCAACTCGCGAAGCACGTCCATATTGACATCCGATAGCCTCTTTATATAGAGACAGGATTTACCGGTTTTGTAGACAACCAATTTTACCATCAGTTCATTTTCTTTTCCAAAATTTCACATAATGTACAACACCAGGCTTTGTTTTCGGGGAGAAAATCCCGTGAGGAAGAAATCTCCCCCCCTGCCCGATTCATATTTATAATGATGAGTACCAAAACCAATTAAACTTGGACCCAAGAAAACCGCCTCCTCGCCTGTAATTTCTTTCATGATCTTTAGAATGCCTAAACTATCCTCCCTTTTTGCGGTTAATCGACCTTGTTGACAAAGTCCTGCACACTATTTTCCGTAGGTTTGGTCTTATTCTCAGCCATGGCCATAACACTATCGATTTCTCTTCATGGAAATGATCACTCCACTGACAATAATAAGGATAATACCGGTGATTTTGAATACATCCGGGAAGGGATCACCCATAAACAGGCCAATAACGATGGCCATAGGAATGGTCATGTATCCGATCGCTGAAATAATACCAGCCTTTTCATAGTTATACGCCTGGGTAAGAAAAAACTGCCCCCCAAGGGCACTGACAGCCACCATCACCAGCCAAAACCATTGCATGCCCTGTGGCAGTTGAAAGTCAGCGACTGCGAATTCCAGGCCCTCGATGGGAATAAAAAATCCTAAAATGATCGAAATAAGGGGCAGTACCAGTCCGCTAACCGTAAATGAAAGGACGACCGTTCGTGACTCATAATAATTGCTCAAACCTCTCAGGGTTGTATACGCGGCCCCGGCCAGGACTCCATTTAAAAGCCCTAGTATGTTAGTTGTCCAATCGAGGGTAGCCGAAGGTCGGAACACAAACAAAATCCCGCTAAATCCAATGAATATCGCCACCCAGGCCATGGGCTTTAACCGCTCACCCAAAAAGAAGTGGCTGAAAATGGCGACAAAAATTGGACTGGTCTGCAGGAAAGTGATCGCCACTCCCATGTCAATCGTGGATAGGTTATAGAACAAGGCATACAGTGCCAGTGTGCCCACCACACCTCGAAAAACGAGCATGAATGGCCTTCCACCAATGTTATTCGCAGGGCGGCGATAAAGGGAAAGAAGCAAGATGAGTGTCCCGAAAATATTTCTCCAGAAAACCGTTTGGATAGAGTCAAATTCTTTACCTACAATTTTGACAGATGCCCCCATCACTGCAAAAAACAGTGAGGCAATCAACATTTTTACTATTCCCCTAAGAAAGAGGTTTTCATGACCTGACATGGCGGCAAAGATGACAAATTAATTCAGCAATAAATGTCTATAACGGTGAATCTTCCGGGCAAATTTGGCTTCGATCATTGTAAAATAGATTCCGGATAGTTTTTCCTTTTTTGATTCCGATAGCTGTCGGAACGGGAATGACTTCCGTTTTTTTTTTAGTGGGGCGCCAATTCGTGCCACCACTTTTATGCGGAAAATTTCATTTTAGAGGAATGAGTTGAGTGGTGGCACGAATAACTAATCGCCAAACCCGAAGCATCAATCTTCCAAGCTATGCACGACCAAGCCACTTCTCAGTTTTGGCTCAAACCAGGTCGTTTTGGGCGGCATGATCTGGCCACTGTCGGCGATATCAATCAATTGCTGCATCGTTACCGGATACAGCGCGAAAGCTACTTTCATCTCGCCGCTGTCCACTCTTTTTTCCAATTCCTTCAAGCCTCTTATTCCTCCCACAAAGTCGATTCGCTTGTCTGTTCTCAGGTTTTGAATGTTCAGAATGGGCTTTAGGATTTGCTCCGATAGTATGGTAACATCCAGTACACCAATTGGATCGCTGTCGTCAAACGTCCCTTCTGTGGCCACTAGCCGGTACCACTTTCCTTCCAGGTACATACCAAACTCATGAAGCCTGGAGGGTTTATGGATTTCCTTTCCAACCTCCTCAACTGAAAATGAAGCGTTTAACTTTTCAATAAACTCACCAACAGATAGGCCATTTAAATCCTTAACCACACGGTTGTAGTCAATGATTTGCAATTGGTTATCGGGAAAATGAACCGCTAAAAAGTAATTGTATTCCTCTTTGCCGGTATGACCCGGGTTTTCCGCTTTTAGGTCATTGCCTACTAACGCGGCGGCGGCTGTACGATGATGCCCGTCGGCCACATAAGTAGCGGGTAATTTTTCAAATTCACTAATAATTGTGTCAATGTGATCGGGTGAAAAAACTGTCCAGAATCGATGGCGCACCCCGTCTTCTGCCGCGAAATCGTATTCGGGATTAGCTTTTTTAATTTCAGCTACCACCTGATCTATTTTCTTCACATTGGGATAGGCGAAGAACACCGGCTCGGCATTCATCATGGACACCCTCACATGCTTTTTTCGATCCTCTTCCTTATCCGGGCGTGTCAATTCATGCTTTTTGATCACCTCGTTCAGATAATCTTCGACTGCAGCACAGGCAACGATACCATCCTGCGACCGGCCATCCATGGTGAGTTCGTAAATATAAAGACAGTCTTTGTCATCCTGAACCATCACACCCTCGGTGACCAGTTTCTTAAAATTGTCCCGCCCCTTCTCATATACCTGATCGCTATAATGATCAATGTCTCCGGGGAGGTCAATTTCGGGTTTGACTACATGAAGGAAAGAATATGGATTACCTTCTGCTTCTATCCGCGCCTCTTCGGAATTGAGCACATCATAGGGTCGCGAAGCAATCTGTGCTGCTTTTTCTTTCTTTGGCCGGATGCCTTTAAATGCTTTGATAATCGCCATAATTCCTTATTTCATTGGTTGGAGCAGCCTCACCATGATAATACCTTCAATTGATTTGATCTTGTCGATTTGTGCTTCTGTGACATTTCCATCCAGATCGATAATATTGTAGGCCAGATCGTCGCGGTGTTTATTTAGCATATCCGAAATGTTGATGCTTTCATCCGCCAACACTGAAGTAATCTGCCCCACCATCTTTGGAATATTTTTGTTGGCGATGATCAGCCTCGCCCCACCGTTTCTCGGCATATCTGCAGCAGGGAAGTTGACACTATTCCTGATATTTCCATTCGCTAAAAAGTCCTTGATCTGATCAACCGCCATTACGGCACAATTAGTTTCAGACTCCGGAGTTGACGCTCCAAGATGCGGAATAGGAATAATATTGTCGTGTTTAATCAGGTCATTGTCGGGAAAGTCGGTCACAAAGCAAGCCACTTTACCGCTGTTCAATGCGGCGATCATATCTTCTTTATGCACCAGTCCACCCCTGGCAAAATTCATAATCCGCACGCCATTTTTCATCACAGCAAACTTATCCTTATTGATAAAGTTCTTTGTCGCATCGATAAGTGGAACGTGAAGGGAGATGTAATCCGATTGCTGTAGCAGTGCATCCAGACTGGTCGCCTTTTCCACATATTTGGACAATTGCCAGGCAGAATCCACAGAAATATATGGATCGTAGCCAATGACGCGCATGCCAAGGGCTTCTGCAGCATTGGCAACCAACATACCAATAGCGCCAAGGCCAATGACACCAAGCGTTTTGCCTAACATCTCCGGCCCGGCAAAATTTGATTTCTCTTTTTCAACCAGCTTAGAAACTTCCTCATTTGACCCTTGCAGTCCTTTTACCCAATTAATTCCCTGGTTTATTTTTCGGGAAGACATCAACATGGACGCGAGTACCAGTTCCTTGACAGCGTTTGCATTAGCTCCGGGAGTATTGAAAACAACTATTCCTTTGTCAGTACATTTATCAATGGGAATATTATTAACCCCAGCCCCAGCCCTGGCAATTGCCTTCAGGCTGGCCGGAAAGTTGTATTCATGCAGGCTGGCGCTTCTTACAAGTATCCCGTCCGGGTTGGTAAATTCGGAAGCAACTTCAAAATGATCCAATGAAAACCGCTGCAGTCCGGCCGGATCGATTTTGTTAAAGGTTTGAATTTTGAACATAAAAAATGGTTTTTGAGGTGAGGGATTTATTAAAATATCAGGCGTTTTCTTTTTCAAATTTATCCATGAATTCCACCAGCTTCACCACCCCTTCTTTCGGCATGGCATTGTAAATACTCGCCCGCATTCCCCCTACTGACCGGTGGCCTTTCAATGTTTTGAATCCTAGTTTTCCTGCTTCCGAAATAAATTTGGCATCAAGCTCCTCATTGCCTGTAACAAAAGGAATATTCATGATTGACCGGTCTTCTTTGACAACGGTTCCTTTAAACAAACCAGATTGATCAAGAAAATCATACAGCACATCCGCTTTTTCCCTGTTGAGTTTTTCCATCGCAGGCACACCACCAAGAGATAACAGGTGCTCAAATACAAGGCCGGCGATATAAATGGAATAGCAAGGAGGTGTATTGAACATAGACTCGTTATCCACATGAGTTTTGTAATTAAGCATGGTTGGCGTAAAGTCAAGTGCGTGGCCTACCAGATCATCCCTGATGATTACAACTGTCACGCCTGAAGGACCTATGTTTTTCTGTGCCCCGGCATAAATCAACCCAAATTTGCTCACATCGTATTCTTGCGACAAAATATTGGAAGACATATCGGCTACAAGCGGCACATTTCCTACCTCCGGCAGTGATGTGAAAACCGTCCCATAAATAGTGTTGTTAGTGGTGATATGCACGTAGTCGGCGTCTTTGTCGAACATATCCGCAGTTAATTTGGGAATGTAGGTAAAGGTTTTGTCTTCGGATGATGCCACCACATTTACCTGGCCATACCTTTTGGCTTCGGTGATAGCCTTTTTCGACCAGGCGCCGGTATTGACGATATCTGCCTTTTTTGATTTGTGAAACAAGTTCAAGGGTACCATTGCAAATTGTGTGGAAGCTCCCCCCTGCAGAAACAGCACATGGTAATTGGAGGGGATATTCATCAGTTTTTTAAGATTTTCAATTGCGGTTTCAGTGATCGCAATAAATTCCTTTGAACGATGGCTCATTTCCATCACTGACATCCCCGTTCCTTTATAATCGATAAGCTCTTCCTGTGCTTTCTTTAAAACTTCGAGTGGAAGGGTAGCCGGACCGGCCGAAAAGTTAAATGCTCTTGCCATTTTATTAGTATTATTTCTGGTTTTTTATGGATTTTTGAAATCCGAAGTTCGTTTTTTGAAATAGGCTACGAATATGGAAGTTAGCTGTGAAGAATTCAAGGAAATTAGTCATTAGATGAAAGTAATTTTTCATGTGTACTTAATTAAACTTTCAATGGTCACATGGAACCTTTGATGATTAACAAATTCATTAGTGTTTTTGATTAATGAATATGATAATCATGTCGGTTTCATTTAACTTTAAGGCTTCTTTTCACTAACATTTTTAATCCGGCGACTCCATGGTTAAATACATTTTAAACGACCAGCTAATTGATCAGGACAAGGCATTTATCCACGTTCACGACCTGGCCATTCTTCGGGGGTATGGGGTGTTTGACTTTTTCCGCCTGGACGGAAGCGTACCCATGTTCATCGATGATCATCTGGAGAGGTTTTTCCAATCAGCAGCTCGACTTCGCCTGATACCTCCCTTATCTATTAACCAATTGAAAGACAAAATCATCGAAATGCTTTGTGCTAACAAAATGGCCAATTCAGGCGTAAGGCTGGTGCTGACCGGCGGTGAATCCCCAAATGGCTATGACATTGGCAAACCCACACTCATCGTACTGAATGAACCGATAAAGCGGGATCCGGGAGAATTGAGAAAAGAAGGCATCCGATTGACATCCCTGGAATACCTGCGCAATATTCCGGAGGCAAAGACCATCAACTACATCATGGGAATTTATAACCTGCCAGAGTTGGAAAAGAAAGACGCCCTGGACACCATTTATTTTCATGAAGGAAACGTGCTGGAATTGACCAGGGCTAATTTTTTTATCATCAATGAACAAGATCAAATTGTGACCGCAAAAGATAATATCCTGAAAGGGATCAACCGGAATAAGCTGCTCGAAGCCTGCCAGGATGATTTTGACATACAGGAAAGGGAAATGAAGGTAAAAGAACTGGCGGCGGCAAAGGAGGCCTTTATCACGGGAACAAATAGGCGAGTCATTCCTGTGGTTTCCATCGATGATCAAATAATTGGTACCGGAAAACCCGGACCTTTGGTTAAGAGAGTCCAAGAGTTATTTGATAAGTTTGTGAGGGTATATATTACGAATTCCGACCCTCTATTTTAAGGATCTTTATGCTGTGCAGTTTTCCTTTGAATAGTGCCGTAATGACGTGCAACTATGATGTAGTTAATGTCTTTTTTTCGATTTAAAAAGAATTTCTCTTTTTGTAGAAACCATTATCAGTACGTAATAAACTGACTTTTTCAACCTCAAGTCTTACCATAGTGTCTTCCAGGAAAGACAAAACGTTATATGAGGTGGTATTCCCGCCATGCAATCAAAAGTTGGAAATCAATCTTGCATCCATCACTATTATCTCGTCTATCGCAAGGTTTGATTACTTTTTCAAACTTCGGATAAAATGCACTAAGATCCATCGGTCTTCATCACTTAACTTTTTTTCAAACCCGGGCATATCCTCACGACCTTTTGTTGTTTTGTAGAAAAGTTCGCCATCGGTCTGCCTTTGTACTTCGTTTGAGGTGAGGTCTCCTGGGAATGTATCCAGTTCTTCGGCTTTCGGTCCGTCTCCTTCACCATTTTTACCATGACAGGATTTACAATGCTTACTATAGTAGCTTATACCAATATTTAATACCTCATCGTCAAACGGTACCGGATTCTTGAGTCTTTTAAAAGATTCAGGAACGTTCCAGTCATCATCTGATTGGTCGGGTATGTTAAATCCAAATGCAAAAAAGATGAGCAAAGTAGAAACAATTACGGTTGCTTTGTGATAACTGCTTTTCGCTTTCATGATGTAAAGGTTTAATTAATGAATATTTATTTGGCGCTTTCCGATTCTGTTTACCCGCACAAGTTGGTAAACCAGGTAAATGATTACCCCCCAAATTCCAAGAATAACTGAATTTGCAGCAACTATTAACCAGAAAGGCGCTTTAGATCTAGTTGACCATAATGTTCTTTTAGAAAGAATGTCTTCTACATTTACCGCATCTCCCCATTTCATATTTTGCTCAATGGTAATGTTACCAAAATCATCATGGTCAATAACCTTGGCGACAATTGATACATTTCCCGATGTATCGGCAGGGATATTATTTGGGTAATTGACCACAACTTGACCCTGATCGTCGGTAAAAGCATATCCATTGTCTATGGGAAGTAGTCCAAACATTCTCCTTACGAAAATTTTTATTTGAATTTCAGGAACCGGTATTAAATGACCATTTGTGTGTTCATAGAGCGACACCAAAACCTGATGTAGGGAATCTTCCTGGATAAGATCCATTTGCAATTCCGCCTTTTTAACCTTCAGATATTTTCTCTGGTCTTCTAAATTTGAGTCTCCTAATATTCGAGCTATAAAATTCCATTCAGTTAATGTATCGTAAGCATTATAAAATTTTCCGGGCAGGATATAAATGCCTTTTCCTTCCTCATTTGTAATGACATTTCCCATCATTCCTTGTTTACTTTCTTCATTCAGAAAAAGGTTTACAATCACTCCTTCAGCAGGCAAATATTTACGACCATCCCTGGTTCTCACCTGAAGTGTCACATAAGAGGAGCTATCTATTTTATTATAATCCAGTCTCATTTGAGCAGTGGATTTATCAACTGCCTTTGAAGGAAGAGTTAGAGATAAAACAAATAAAGTAGCAATCACAGTCTTGGACACCAGGCTTTTTTTACCCTTTACATTTAATCTTTCTTCATAGTCAATCGGTTCTGCAATAGGTATAATTGGAAATAACCGGGTAAATCCCGTCATAACTAATAAAACTCCAGCAAGTGAACCCAATGTAATAAGGCTTTCTAATACAGTTGGAAAATAGTGATGGTAAGAATCGGGAACATCCTGGATGGGCAAAAAAGGATTGAGTAAGGTAGGCGTTACAATTAGAAATCGCTTAAACCATGCGCCCACCACAATTAAAATGGCAACGATAAGCATAGGTAATGGTTTTCTTCCTTTCTTACTGATCATTACTACAATCGGCACGATCATTCCAAGAATAATAACGCTCCAAAATAGTATCGAATATTCACCAGTTAATAGTTCTGTAAGATGTCCGGATTCACCTGACTTCATTTTGAACCCGGGAATTAAATATTCATTTACATTAAAATAGAGGTAGAGAAGTGCCAATAAAACAGTAAGCTTTCCCATCCGGTCAAAATGAACCTTTGTAATATAGTTTTGAAGATGATAGGCTCTTCGATATACATACATGGCAATTACTACGCATGCTGCTCCTGCAAGAAATGCTCCTGAAACAAAATAAGCCCCAAAATTTGTACTATCCCACCCCGGGCGATAGGTAGTGGCAAAAAGCCAGGAGGTGACTGTGTGAATTGCGAATGCTACCGGTATTATCGTAATGGCCAATATCCGGATGGATTTTCGAATAATTTCCTTTTGTTGAGGACTATCTACCCAATGAAATGATAAGAAATTATATACTTTTTTTAGCCATTTATTATTTGTTACAGAATACTTGTTGATTAAGTGCATATCCTCAATCAATGGAAAAAAGAGCAACAAAATGCTCAACACCATGTATGTGGCTACAACGACCACATCCCAGATAATTGGTGATTGTAAACGTCCATAAACAATGAGATGCCATAAACGGTCCGGCCGGCCCGTATCGACAATAACAATGACGGCGGCAAAAAAGATGGAAGAAACAGCGATAATTTCTGCTATCCGATTTAACACAGCTCCCCATTTTGCACCGGAAAGGTAAAGTATCGCACTTATCAGCGAACCGACCAGGCTAATAGCCACAAAAAAGACAAAATTGGAAATGTAGATACCCCATGAAGCATAATCTCGCATGGCGGTGATTCCAAGTCCTTCTCTAATCTGTACAGTGTAGGATATGGCTCCCGCGATAAAGACAATTGCAAGCCCAATTGTCCATATCAACCCCACTTTACCAAATTTTCTTGGTTCAAGATCTTTGACCACGTTGGAGATATCTCGAGGTAATCTATTCTTCATCTGATGAAATATTTTCTTCCAAACCTGCTTCAAAAGGAAATAGTCTGTTTACCGGGGGTAAATAATAAACCCTTGGTTTGGTGCCTAAATCTTCCAGTAGCCTGTAACCACCTTTATCTTTTAGCAATTGGCTCAATTGTACAGTTTCGTCCCCATTGGTTACGGCGTCTTCATTTTCATCACCGTAGTAGAATACACCATTAGGACAAGATGTTACACAAAGTGGTAGTTTGCCGTCTGCTGCCATTTGTGGACAAAAGTCACATTTCTCTACTGTTCCTAATTGGGAGTGTGCGCCGACATAATGAAAATTGTCACTATGCGGTTTTTCGTTCGATATTAACTCTTCATTCCAATTAAACACACGGGTGGAATAAGGGCAAGCGGCCATGCAAAACCTACAACCAATACATCTGTTATTGTCTATATGTACTATTCCGTCCTGCCTTTTAAAGGTGGCATCAACAGGGCATACTTTTACACAAGGAGGCTCATCACAATGCATACAAATGGTAGGTTGCCAGTAAGGAGCAGAGCGATCATTATTTTGCATCTTATATACTTTCACCCAATTTTTCGAATCAGTTAAGTTGTGCATCTTGTTACATGCAGACTGGCATTTTCTTTCTCGCTTGCACTTAGACAGATCAATTACCATCACAAACTTTCTTCCTTTAATTCCCTTTCTTAAGTCTCCATTAATTGCCTTATGAGGCAAATATTTGGGGACTTCCTTTAGGAGGGACTTATTAACACTGACTACCTCTCCTTCCGGGGAAAGCAGTTCTACAAAATCAGCATTTTTTGCCTCTCCCGGCTTTTTAATTGGATTGATAGATGCCACTAATCCAAGCCCCAATCCCGATAGGAATTTCCGCCTGTTTATGATATGTTTCCCTTTCATCTTTGTGCTCAATGCTTTTTTTAAAAACACTATTTACCCTACCGATGTATCCATTGACATATTTCTGAATGGCTCGCTTTTCTTTTATAAGTATTTTGAATATCAGATATATCTATTTCGATCAGCCTGCCATCTTTAGAAAGCATTTTAATTTTTTGACTATGGTTTACTTTTCCAAATGATTTTAGAAATCCTAGCCCCATGAAAGCCACAATCCCATTTCTGATCAGTCGCCTTCTTTTTGGTTTTATTCTACTAGGGCTGCATATCATATTTCTTCTGAAAAGTTTCATTTCATGGTTATTTAAAAGTTCCACAACCTCGTAATATTAAAGCCAATCAAAATTTCATTTTCGGTGTAATCATTGCTATTATACATATGATTTTCCTGTGGAATTATCGCCCCAAAATTCCCCACGAATACTTGAAAGGCATGGCCGCTTGTTGCGATTTCAACTCCTAAAGCAAGGTTGGGATTTGGATTATTTAGCCGCTGTTTTGTAAGAGGCTGATCCACATTAAAGATAATGGACGACTGAGGGGAAAATTTGAAACGCCCCATCCCCGAAAAAGCAAACTGATCGTTTCCGTATCTTTCTTCTGTCGCAACAAAATTGAAATGCGAGAAACTGGGTGCTATTTGCAATGATAGCTTATCATTTATTTTCCGACCTATTATTATCTGATGAAAATATGAGTACCGATCAGTGGCATATATGAAATTATCATCACTAAGGGTACTAATACCCATTAGGCCAAAATAAGTAATAGACGTAGGGATTTTACCTGACCTGCTTTGCTTTAAAATAGCATATTTAATATTCAGGTCGATAAGTTTTTTAAACTTCGTAACACCTATGCCTACCGATATATTATCGAACGGAGTGTATCCCAATCCCAACCTGATATTTGATGGCGCCCATAGACCATATAGATCTTCTGAACCATTTTCCCACGTTCCAAATCGATGCTGAATATCAAATTCAAGGGTTTTTTTTGAAGGTACTATGACCGTTTGGTTATCGATGATAATGCTACTTTCAAATGGAGACCGCACAGGTAGATCAGAAAAATCCACTGTTTGTAGCGAATCTTGGCCTCTTGCGGTGTCAACCAGCAAGCAGAAAACCCCAATTAGAATTAATTTGCCAAGTAAATAACTGTCATTCATTTTCATGACTAAATAGGTTAATTATTCAAAGCCCCTTGAGAAATCCAGGTTTCGATTAGGTTGATTTGAGCTTGAGGCAGATTACCTCCGGTAGGCATGGGATCAGTAGTAGATCTCATCCTTTTAATAAGCACACTTGCTGCAGGATTTTCCAGGTTGATAAGATTTTTGTCAAACAATTGTTCATATGCAACTCCCGCAGATAGATTTGGTGACTCTCCTCCGCTGACATGACAACTGGTTAGGCTACAGTTTGCTGTAAATATGGGTTGTACACTTTTGCTAAAGCTTACTTCGCCGGATACGATAATTTCCGGTTGCACAAATTCATCATTATCATAAAAACAACCAGTCGCCAATAGGCCTATTAATGAGATAATAGCCAGCTTACCGAATAAAGAATCCATCTTTACATTCCTTTTCATGATTCTTTGTTTGGGTTATCTCAACCGGGTTTCACAATTAATCTTAATCGTTACTTCATCACCAATATTATTGGATTCTACTTCGAATATACTTTTAGCAAACATGGTAAATTCACCTGAAAATCCTGCTCTAAGGTCGGTACCATCCTTTGCTTCTGAGCGATCGTAGTATTCAACCAGTCGAAAGGTTAAGTCAATGGGACTTTTCACACCATGGAAGTTTAAAAAGCCCTTTGCCAAATATTCATTTCCTTCTATACGTGAAATATTTGTACTTGAAAAGGAAGCAACATTTGATAGGGAATCAATCCCCGCAGGGTCAAGAGATCCGTCTTCCAGCGTATCACCATTATGTATTACACCCAGGGTATTTGTCAGGCATCCTCCAAGCCGATCCCGGTTCGGTTCTCCCGTAATATTGCTTGTAATAACAACATATGCATCAATGGAACTATTTTCAATGTTTTTTTCATCAAAAACCAGATCAATGTTAAAGTTTGAAAATCTTCCTGTTAGTAATGCTAACTCACCTAAATAGGCTGTTTCCCACTCAATATTGGAATGAGGTTTATCAAACCGCCATACAGGGCCGTTTGTGTCGACGTACAACTCTCCCACTTCTGAACCGCCATTCAAAATGGGCTCAACTTCATCATCGTGAGTACATGTTAGTGTTAGTATCAATGAAAGTAGTACAAGAATGATGAGGTTCTCAGACTTGATAAACATTTTCATAAGAATTCCTTTTATAAAAATTTATCAAATCAAAAGTAATTTTTGCATGACGGTTGTCATGTAATTGAGAAATGCTTTATGCGAACGGTTTTGTTACAAATTACAATTAATATATACAATAATTGTACATACAATTAGAATAAAACCCCTATTAATTTAACTTTTAATAGTAATTAGGGATATTATTAGCGGAATCAAATGGTACTATTCAAATAATGATTTGTGTTAACAGGGAGAATGTAATTTTACTTTTATTGAAATTTTTTACTTTTAGTCGAAATTGAATTGTTTTAAATACACAGGTAAGCGCATTTATTTCAACTATAACGAATGGTATTCCAATTAATAGGTCGGCCAAATTATTCCGGGAATTATTGTTGATACCAGTATTAATAGAAGTTGCTTACTAACTATTTACACTAGTGTTTACCAAAAATCAGGCTATTCCCGGATTTATTCCGAGATCTGTGACAATATGCGAGTGATTGCAAAAGGAGACAGTTGCGGAACAAGTCCGGTAATTTCCTTATGACCTTTGCGACAATTTCAACTTCCGGATTTTTCTTGGTAAGCGAGATTCGATTCTACTCCACCCCCGGATTAACCCACAAATAGCTAAACCAATGCCATGCCCCATTCTCATCTGGCGCAGTAATCGTGTATAGTGTCCTGCGTCTTGTCAGGTTTCCTTTGGGCTGTATTTTGAGAGAGCAGCCGCCTTCCGCATTCTCAGTCAAGTTAAATTCGCACTCAGCGCCCTGGATAAAACATTGCATCTGCTGCAAGTTAAGGGTGCCTTTATGAAAGGTGATGCTAAGCTCCGGGGAAAGGTTATCTCCTCCGATGATGGGATCAGTAGGGCTGACAAACATGACATCCAAGGGCTTCATATTCACCTTTTCAATAAAGCCCTGAAGGTCTGCATATGCACTCGACATGGGGAAGCGGGGTAAGGCCAGCATGTCAGAATACCGGGATATTACACCCGACTTTTGGGCCATGGCCACCTTTATGCCCAAGCCGTTCAGTGCACCTTTTATCTCAAGGTTATATTCACCGTAGGGATAGGCAAATATCGACGGTATAAAACCAAGGTGTTTTTCAAGCAGCTCGTTGGCGGTCTTAATATCGTCTTTGAAAATGGATTGAATGTCTTCTTTGTCGTTATTTAGAAAATAAGCATGTGAGTGGCTGTGATTTCCAATCTCAACACCATACGTCATCATTTCCTTTATTTGCTTCCAGCTCATATAATCATTGCCTCCCACTGTTTCTGTATTCACAAAAAGCGTGGCTTTAAATCCATACTTTTTGAGTAATGGAAAGCCATTTTCAAAAAATGATTTAAAAGCATCATCAATGGTAAGTACTACGATATTTTTGTCCGTTTGCTCAACCTCCGTAGACAACACATCGCCTAAAGTGAGCACCTTGTAACCATTGGATTTCAGATAGTTAAGATGGGATTCAAATTGAGATATGCTTGTATTGGTGGAGGGGTAGCGGCTGTCTCCTACGCGATGATAGATCAGGGCGACAACCGTGTTTTCCTTCAATACCAGTGGCGCTCCCCCGACGGAAGCAGCAACGGAATCCCCCCCTGCATTGGCCTGCCGGTCAACTCCACCACAGGCATTCAAAACAAACAAGGCCGCAAGCATCCACCATCGTCTAATGAATGGAGAGCTTTTTCTTGAGGTAATCCGGGTGGATCCTGTATCGGTCATATTCCTGAAAATTATTCCTGCGAATGATGGTTTTCAATTGCCTGACGTATTCCCATCGCTTTTCGGAATAATACACCAGGTGTTCGGAAAGTTCATAAGGGTCATCGGTCAGTTTCATTTTCTCGCGAAATGAATCGTAAGCCCTGGCCTTTGAAATTACCTTAAAATAATCTTCTATCGACCGGGAAAGGTCGTCGTATTTTCGCAGGTAAATGGGCTGGTCACCCCTCGAAAACTGCGCCTGTATCCGCGGTTCGTCTTCATTATACGACCAGATCCCAAAAACATTGTTCGCCTCTTTGCAAAACCGTGACCTGCCCCAGCCACTTTCAATGGCAGCCTGTGCGAGCACAATACTGTTGGGGTGAGTGGCCATCCGGAGGATTAGATCATCACTATTTGACGCTTTGTACTCTTCCATAAGCCCTCTATACAAAGTGGAATCTTCCATGTCCCATTTGTGCTTTTTTAGAAGTCGCATTATCTTTTTGCGGTCTGTCTCGATGGAATGTTTAGCGATCAAAACCGCTGGCAGCATAATTTCAATAAAAGTGGATTTTAGCTCATCCCCTTCCAGGGAGTCGAGCACCTCGATATTCGAATAAATCGTAGGGACGATGAGGGTGTCTCGAAAATCCAGGATATCTTGGTATGATCTGGGATTGATTTCCTCCACAAGGACAACCTCTTCCTTCTCCAGACGCAGCACAAACATTAATACCGTAGGCAACAGCATCAATGAAAACACCGCCACAAAAAATCTCCAATAATACCCTTTACGCCTAAGATGTGACATAATTCCCATGCCTGTACACTCTGGACATTTTATGAATATAGGAATTTAATCAATAATGGAATAGTGTGAAATAAGATTAAGATCGAGCACATTTACCAAACATCTAAAGATTTAGTTCGATACTATTTCAACAAGTTCCCAGGATTTCCCATCATATTTTTCTAGTTTTAAGTATCCTTTGGATTTACTCAAAAATACTCTTTCAATGGCTGTACCCATATTTTTTGAATCACTTTTATCTTTAATTACTATCACATCGTGGTATCGATTGTCCTCAATTTCAAACGAAAATTCAGGTAAT
>JBNLGG010000078.1:0-17749 GCA_050305935.1 Cyclobacteriaceae bacterium
GCCCCCCCCGGCATCACAGGTTACGAAATATTGCTCGTGGTCGTCCGGCTTTTGCCACATCCTGAACTTGCCGTGCTTGTTGCGCCTTATCCTTGGTTGCCCATTTCGAAGCACGAGATCCCCGACAACAATCGGGTCGCAAGTGCCCTCTTCAAGCGCATCGCATAACTCTTTTGAATAAACATTCGTTCCTGTGCTGAGAAAAGCCTCTTCCACAGTAGCGGGATATTCTTGCCTGAACTTTCTGATGTCTCCATTGCATTTGTTTTCAATGGCCCACTCCCTCCAATAGAGCTGCTCCAAGGTCAACCCATATTTTCGCTTGAGCTGAGCGGCCTCGGATTCGATCCATTCCATTTCGTTAGAATCAAAGACTTTTTCCGATATTTTGCGCTTGAACTCGACCCTCTGCTCATCCGAATCAAACTGTTTTTGGTATCGATCATGCGCAAACCAGGGGATAAATACCAGCACCCAATCTGTGCCGGGTTGCCTCCAGGCGAACGGGAACATTATATCAGCATCGGGCATGTGCTTGATCACATCGCATAGCCGTGCCTCATAGTATACGTTTTCACCCTCGCCGTAGGCCCGAAACACATCCTCCTGGAACGGGTTGCCGTATCCGTTAGCTGTGGACTCCCGGAAAGCCTCGCTATAGGCCGGGGGGTCTGGTAGGCACTGCATCAGACCAGTAAGCAGGGTTCGTGGGTCGCGCCAGAATGCCTCTTCCGAGTCGTGGAGGAAATGAACTCCCTGAGAACGTCCTGCATCCACGTTTTCGGCGCTGGCTAACCGGTACTCAGATTTGAGACCCGTGCCCTTGGAATTATCAAATTTGAGAGCCTGCTCATTACTGGCTCTGGTCGCTGGCGCTATGGGATTGCGCTCATGCATCAGCTTTGCCATCTCAAATAGCGTGCGCGTTGACTCACGCTCATGCCCGACGATAAACGTATTGCGGTTAAAATTGAGCGATGTTTTGCTATAAAATCGTCCCTGGACATAGGTTGACCCACCAAACCGGCGAGCCTTGAGTAGCAGGATGCGCACAATACCTGTCTCGGCCAATTGTTGCTCGGTAACAGTGTGCAGGATTTTTTGGGGGTCGTTGTATATCAAGGGGAGGATTTTTGAGGTGTTGTGATCGCGGATATAAATGCAGTCTGCGCTGTGGCGTTCGCAGTCTGTCTGGTAGGTTCTTAGTAGCTCTAAATCGCTATCCGACGATTTAGTTCTGTCTTTCCCTGGGGATTTTGCCAAACTATATTCCTTTACAGCGATATAGTTTAATCTTTAGTAGACAATTCCCGCAACCGATCCTCAATGGTAATGGTTTGTTCTATGGTCTGCGACAGGCCAAACTCGTCTCTGCGCTTGCGTTCGAGGTACTTAAAGGCCATATCTGGGCTCTCGGTTAGGTTGCCTACAACTGTCTTACGTGCTGTTAATGTTGGGTTTTCCTTCCATGCGCGTTTTTGCTCAACAAACTCAGGATGGGCATCTTGGTAATTATAAAGAGTCTGGTGCGATATGTCGCAGTATAAACAAGCCTCTATGTCCGTGCACCCAAGCAGAAAAGCCTCTCTTAGTTTTTTTAGGGTCGGCTCAGTCATTTTTGACGGCCTGCCGACCTTTTTCCGAGGCTTGCCCTTTTTGGTGGTGTATTGGTTCGGCATGGTGCTACCTCAAAACATTGTACCAACAGAGCCACATAAACACAGGCCCCTGGCTATAATCTATGTATGCTCCGTAGGCTATTGATTGCATTGTCATTCCACTCGCTCCATGCTCACGTTTCGGATGCTCCACCAACTCCAACCGGCTGGCACCCCATTGCGCATATGGGCAATTGGTTTCACGGCCTGGTTTGTTTGGATATATTAACACACTAAGACCATACTATAACCCAACCCCATTGTCAATATTTTTGGGGATGTGGAATTATTTTTGGTTTTGTGCGTTTTTTGCTTGACTTATTAACTTAGTTGTATTAATAGTGTAATTAACAACAAAAGAAAGGGGTGTAGGTAGAATGAAAATGTCAGAACACGCAAAAAACATCGGTTTGACGGCAACTTACAGGGGAACCGGAAACGGGTTGGTGTTCGAAGTGCGTATCATCGATTTCAAATCCGTTTTCGGTCGTATAGACTACCACGTTGAGCCGGTTGCTGGTTCCGGGTCGGCCTGGGTATCGAGCGACAGTATCGTAATTAATGATTAGGGGGACGTTCCATCAGGACTATCAGGGCAATTTAACCCCAGCAATATGGGTAATGGCTGATAATGTTTCCGTTATCACCAAACAATGACAAAGGAGGTATCATGAATGAAATAGATGCAATCATCGCATTGGCAGAAACACACCAACGGCATGAATGGGTCGGAGCGACATTAGGGGACAACCGAATAACTGATTTTATAGACATATCCATTCCGTTGTCGGACGACTTAGAATCTGCGATTGAATCTGCCGTTGAAAACAGAATTGCAGCAACCCTGGATAGTTATCCAGAGGCAGGTGTTGCCTGGGAATCCTGGTGTACCGAGGATATTGATGCCGATTTTTCAGACATCCAGGCAATTATTGACGCCGTTGATTAACCCCTCATCATGCCTATCAGGCTTTGGCTTGGTGGGCATGGGTGAGTGGTTAACTCAAAACGATGGAGGAAGACCATGAAAAATATCAGACAATGCCTGGACTGCCGAGTGGGTGTTATTGTTAGTGATGCTCAATGTTTGTTATGTTCTGAACATAATCCGCACGGCAGAGTATGGGGGAATCAGGTGAAACGCAATAGGCTTATGAAGCTGCGCCACTGGACAGTGTGGCGTGATGAGTTCGGGTATCCTGATTATGTTGGGCGAAAGTGCATGATTTCGTTTATGGAGTTTTAATGTTTCGGCCTCCCCGCCGGATGATGCGTTTACGAGGAGGCCTTTTCCATCAAGACAACCGTATCAGTTTGTCAAATCACTGAGCGGTCTTTATTAGATCATAGGCGATCACCTCCTTTAATCAATCTCAACAAAGTTTTCTATATAATATTCGCGTCTTACATACCACATATCATTCCAATCACTTGGATTTCTGGCGATCATGCCGGCAGGTGTCCCGTATGCTATTGCGTTTTGTATTTCTGGCCAATCCTCATCACTGACAGATATGCCGTCTAATCGTTCCCCCGGAATATAGGGTCGCATTTCAGTGTAGCCCTTGCGTTGGTACTGTTTCCATTCGCTCATTGATTTTTATCCTTTAAATTTTAAACGGCAGTTTATCACACTGAAACCCAGCAGCTTGTTTATGGCCTCCGCCACAACGATTCTTAGCGATTACCGAAACATCAACTTCGCCATTGTCAGTGTATAAGCTTACCGTCCATTTTCCTTTACGGCGTCCAAAGGTAAGCATAGCATCGTATTTTGTGTTATCCCAGACAGAATCAAATACCTGTGAATTTGTTAACATTTTATTTATAGCAACGCATTTTAAGCCATCCAATTCAGTATCGAAAGCGCATGATTTGCAATATTTTTCGTTGTCCTGCCTGATATATTCAATGACCGTTGCGCCTTTAGCCACAATATTCGAAACAAGCTGATCGGTATAAAGTGGGTTAAATAATTCATTCCATATTGAATCGGGATCATCCGGCCATGTTTTCATGAGGCGCATTCCGTATTGGAATGGCAGTGTTTTTGGGTCAATATGATTCCAAACATCATATTCAGCAATAAGTTTGATAGCTTCTGGCAATGGTTTTGTCGGATCAAGATATTCCCATACAAGCTGGCACGCGCCAATACCTTCTCGACGTTTTCCCGTAATTGGTTTTTGTGATTTTTGATGGTCTTTTATAGCAGATATATGGTGATCTATCCAATGGAAAAATGGGGTCGATTCTGTGAGTTTTATCATCCCATCAAACGGCTGTAGGCTAAAATCAACCATGTAGACAATTTCATCCTGTTTTATTGAGTGCCACGGGAATTCATCACCATAATCAATGCCAATCGTTTCGCATTCCGGATAAAAATACTTAACCACGGCACCCGCGCAATGTCCGTCTAAGTCTGCTGAATGATAAAAACATTTCATCGTTGTTTTACCTCCTTTTTGATTTTTACCCACCGCCTCGGACCGACCATGCAGTGGTAGGAGTGCTTACGACTTAACATCGTGCTGAATAGGTCCAGGTGCCAACCGGGACCCAAACACGGTTCGCGCCGCTTCCACCATATCAAACCGTTGCGGTAACAATTGAAAGCCAGCCGACATGCTGTCGGCCTATCGGTTGGTTGGTGTTTGCATGTGTTGCAGGATGGTTTCATTTGGATGCTCCAGGCTTCTTATTCTTATTCGCCTCTTTGTAGCAAAGCGCCTCAACCCAAACTTTAGATCCACGCTGTTTTAGAGATGCCTTCCGGATGGGGGTCACCATATTCAGGCGCTTGACTTCGTTGCGGCAAAACGTCAGGTATGTAACTGGGCCTTCAATTGTTTCGATCACATCTGTCTTGCTGTGTGGTGGGTATAGTATTTCATGGTTCTTTTTTAATTCGAATTGCATTATTTTTTTACCTTTCTTCGACCATTGGGATTTATCGGACGATATATCCAATCCATGTCCATTGGTTCGCCTGGATGGTTCTTTCTCCACAACCTCTGTCGGTTGTTGTAATGTCTTCCGTGAAATTGGCAATGGTTTCCTTTCGTTTTTTCGTCGCAACCTGGCCAAGGCGCGGATAATATGATTTGCGCGTCTTAAGCCCAGGCTCATTCGTCTTGGGGTTGATTGTTGGTGTAGTGTCATACAAAATCCAACAGTCTGGCATACGTTTTATTGAAAATCTGTCGTTTATTTCAATCACGTCTCGTCCTCCATTAATCCATTAAAAGATTTTCATTCGAGTTTATTTGCGGCTGCATGACCTGAGACCGTCAATACAATTTGGGGTTGTATCATAGGGATACCATGCCTTACTCCCACAGGATAACCGCAAAATATTATGGTTTCCATTCGTCTTTGGTAATATCACAACCATTGGCCTCCCAAATTATTTTACGGGCAGATTTAGGTAATTCCGTTACTTTTAGCTTTCCGATTTTATTACACCATCGGCACCACGTATCTGCATACTCTCCACCACTATAACCCCATTCGGTTTTGCTGGGTACGTGCCCGGTGATATTACCACATGTAGATTGCATTATTTTATACAACAACTTACCAATTTTAGGTATTTTCCTAAGTTTGCAAACATCTCCCCATGTTTGCGGATAACCTTTAAAAATAGATTTTATAAACATTTTTCACCTTTCGAGTTTGTAAAGGATGGCTGATTATCTCCAAACTCTCTAATATTTTCCTCAATAAGTTCCCATATTTCACCCCAATAAAATGAACATACAAGGTGGTCTCTTATACTGCTGCAGTCAAGGCATGTGCGATGTTCTCCAAAACTTCCTTCATAAAAAGTTTTTTCAAATCTATGTTCAACCCCATTCTGGATAAGAACACCACATTCACCGCAATGATGGTATATTTTTGATTTTATAATCTTGTCCATGAGTACTTCAGAATAATCATCGACATCAGCGTCTATGCACGAACATTCCATTTCACACCTCCGGGTATTTGTATTTGGATGGATCTAATGGTACCAAGACCATTACTTCTTTTATATCAACCACACCATCTCTTGAAGGATGCGGGTCATGCACCATTTTGCCGCCTTTAAAAATAACCTGATGATTTATTTTTGGGTTGCGTGGAGATGTTCCCATAACCAAATAATACCCAGGCAATTCAACTTCTTTATCCCAGTGAATGATTGTAAAACCTTTAGTTTTTAGCCAATCAATAAAATTGAACCACCATTCATCAGGATTCATGTCCTCAAATTCGGGCACCTTATTGATAGGTATTTCTAAAATACTCGCAAGTGAGGCAGCAAAACAATTGCCTTTTTGTTTATCTGTGTGTAGTTTATTTTGATCTATCGGTATCAAAACATCTCCTTTATTCCCAATAAGGCCGTCGCCCAACGCGCAACGGCTTTTCCTTCCCGCATGATTTTTGGGCATTACGCGCCCTCTCATCTGCAACATCGTAATCAAAACCCCAACCACCTGGAGCTGACCAGTAACCAAGTCTGCAACCAATCAATGTAAAATCATCTCTTGACGGCTTATAGTGGTCGCACTTTCCGCATTTTTTAAGGCTCATTTTTATACCTGTTCCTTCGACGATCTATTGGCCTGTGAAGCCATTCAGGGGGAACCGGATCATCGCCATGATCTCGATTCCATGCCTTACACCTCGCCTTAATTGTGCCAACATGGTTTATGCAATATCCGCTTGCTGATCTGGTTCGATCATAACACCCCGGCCATTTACATTCGATCAACCGTTTGTCGTGCAAAACATCCTGATCAGGAATGTATTTTTCTGGCTCCCAACAATCTCCGCGGCCAAGGATAGCGCAGTTTTCGCATGATGGATTCGTTTTAGGCTCGTGAAGTAGGATGCAAGGCGCCCCTGTGTCTGGGCGTTTCTTGCAGGGTGAGGATGTGAGGACGGGTTGGCCATATACTGTTGTGTTGCTGTATATTATTGACATTATATCACCTAAATATCTCCGTCAATACTGACGATTGTTATTATTGTATCCTCTTTAAATGATTTGCTAATTTTTTCCTGTGAGAAGCTGACCTGCACGACTTCCTTGGGCGAATCATCTCGAAGTAGGCCTGCGTGGACAATCCCATCGATGACATATTTATAACAGCACCCGTCTGCGTCTGTGAGGCGGTGCCGGCGCGAATGGATATGAATACGGCACGGTGAATCCAGTCTCGCAATCTTTTGCGCTCCCATGGGTGCATCTCCAGAACCCGGTTCCATGTCGGCATAGGAAAAGGGATCCTTATTTTTATTTCCATTCAATCCTCCTGATAAAATTCCCTCTCCGCCTTAACATCCCCACCACGGTAAATAGTGATGATATATTTGCCTGTTGGAAAACTCTGGATGGGGGTTTTGTTCTGGCATTTTGGTTTCATTTTGGAAATTGCTCCCAAGTTTCACCATCCAGTTCATGGTTGCCGGCGCTGTCTTTTTTGAAGAAAAATGGTACTCCAGCAGCAACGCATTGATCGCGCAACGATCTGGCCCAATCCAAATCCATCGGGCGCTTTTTGGGTCCGGTTTCGGCTCCGCAGATCACCCAATTCAGCTCTGGTATTGGTTTTATTGGGGCCGTTACTTTCCATTTGCCCCATTTACCAGCCAGAGAAACAGGACCAATGTCTCTGTGTGTGAAGCCGCACCTGTACCTCGCATTTTCGGAATACTTCAATACTTGAAGACCTAAATGCCTCCCATTGTTCGCCCATCCGAGGTTTGCTGGCCCCAACATCGGCTCAACACTCACAAACCGCACCGCCGCCGGAATGGTCAACAAAATTGGGATGCGCTCATCGGCTTGTTTTTGGTTCTCGGCGGTTACCCCGATCCATACGTTTTTCGGGAAACCTCCGCTGAATAGCTTTCGATTGTTGTTGTGATAAAATGAGAGCACTTTTTCTTCAAAGTTTTCAGGTCTTTTTGTCAAGACCATGAATGTGTGCTGCTTGCACGCCTCTATTATGCCGATGATTGAATCGATCCAATCGACATTAACGTCGTCATGAAAAATATCGCCCATGGAGCAAACGAAAATTCGTCGCGGCTTTTTCCACTTCAGCGGCTGTTCCAGCTTGTCGCGGTGAAACGTCGGCCGGAACTGGTTGGGTGCCTCAGGATATCCGTACCGGCCAGCCAGGCGGTGCGCCATGCGCTCGGCCCAACAGTGTTCACACCCTTCAGATATTTTTGTGCAACCCGTTATTGGTGACCATGTATGGTCCCACCACATATCCTCTTTCATAATTGCTACCCCCCATCGTTTTGTTGGTCGAAAACTAAAGGCCGTATTCATCCATCAGTTCATCCGTAGCCTCTCCAACGACACCATAATCAGCGTTGATTTCAACATCTTCCCGCCAAGCTTCATATGCTAATTTTTCGGCCTGTTGCTCTGTGTCGCACTCCACCACATCATAGTTTTTCCCATAGCCTGCATCCCATTGAATGATAAATTTTTCCATTTTATTCTATTACTCCTTTCATACACAACCATTCCATAATGATTGACCTTGCTACTGCCTGTCTATCCTCGTTATCTAAATCTAATGCCCCATAGGCTAGGTCAATAAGCCCATCATGGTTTACGATATGCACCCCATTATACCTTGGGTCTTTAAAAACAAACCATGGACCGTCGTTTTCTTGTGGGAGGTAATCTGTGATATTGATAACTTTTCCCATCGGATGGTCATCAAAAGATTCATCCGGTTCAACATATTTACCACAAGCTTTTTCACATTCATCTGGATTCATTATTTTCTCCATTGGTTTCAAGTTTGTAAAGGGCGGCTAACCTTTTTTAATTTGCCGCATTAAAACATCATTCCAATCCTCGCCACGAACATCAGGTATTTGGGGATCGTCAACTATAAAATCCTTCATGTAGAGCTTATTTGCCAGAAAATACGCAGACTTTTGACCCGTGAACGTGGCATCGTTGTCACCAAAAATTATAACCTTTCTAACACCCTCGGGAGGCATAAACGATTCCATACCTCCAGCACTAATGACAGCCCATGTAGGTATGTCGAACAATTGTGCAGCTGACAGAGCCGTCTCTATACCCTCTGCGACTCCGACAGTATCAGTTACAGGAAATAGTCTGATTGCCCCACTGGCCGTTTTCCCAATTGATTTCCTGGCGTCTTTTAAATCAGCCTTGGTAGCTTGGTCGGTTAAATATGTTCTATGTAATCCAGTGGGTTTTCCATCACGATCACGCACCATACAAACCATCGCTGGCATACTTGTTTTAGTCTCTGCCTCATAACACGATGCGTTAAGATGCACTTGAGATGTGTCCGGGGCGATAACAATCCCCCTTGACCTAAGATATTTGGTAACCAGATCAGAGCCAGTCAACGGACCTGATTCTTTCCATATCTTGTTCATGAACTCTCTTTTTTTGGTTTCATCCTGCTCTTTTGGAGCTGGTATGAACTCGACTGTGTCTGTAATTTTCCCCACCTCCCTAACGGCGTCTATGAATGACCAGCCGTATTTTAGCATCAACATTGTGAATCCATCTCCCGATCCGCACTGGGTACAAATCCATGAAGCGTTGCCGTCCTTATTGTCAAACCTGAATCTATGGCTATTATTTCCAGGTCCGCATATAGGGCATGCAGTATGCTTTTTAGGGTCTGTTGACACATCTATCCCAAACGATTCAAGTATTCCGTACCACTTCCCATTGGCTTGACTTTTAATTCTATCAATATCTATCATTTCTTTAAAACCCCACATTTTACTAAATATTTTTTTGCTGGAGTTGAATAACCACATGATGCCCAATCAAGGCACTGTTCTGCTGCATATCGATGACAAACTGCCTCACAAAAACTGTTTGACCTTGTTAAATAACAATCCTTACCATTATTTACAATTCTTGCAGCCCACCTATTCCTTGCCTTATCAAAAAAAACTCCCTTAACACCAGACTTATTATCCTTTGGATTGCCTGTATTTCTTAAATTACAAACTTGACTCACTTCCCTTAAGTTTGAAATTCTATTATCTGTCCTTATGCCATTAATGTGGTCTATATTGTTTTCGGGAAAATAACCATAATGATATAACCAAGCCAATCTATGTCCACGATATCTTTTTCCATTTATCCCAATCAATAAATATCCGCTATTATCCGTGCATGTTACAATATCACCGGCTTTTACATGTCCGCGCTTATTGATTCTCCAAGTGAATATACCAGTTTTATAATCATACTCTATTTGTCGCCTTAATTCGTCTGGCTCTATTTTTATGCGATCAACGTCTATTCGCATGCTTTTGCCCCTTGATCCATTTGATTCTTTGGTAAGTAAGCCAATTTTTAACATCTTGCGTTGGTTCTATTGGCGCAACATTGTCCATATTCCTAGGCCAAACTCCGGTTTTTGACTTATATTGAGCCAGCAGCCACTTATCTGATTTTCCAAGCCTGCGTTGCTCATACATGAACATTGCAAACCATCTCTGTTTGTCCTGAGTAGATAGCTTTGGCTCTGTTTTCTTGTCAACCTTCACCAATTCAGCATCGAGGGCGTCTATCTTTTTTCCATAATCCTTTATCTCATGGCCACAATCAGGGCACCTTTTCCCGGTAAACGCCCTTGAACACATATCACAAGTCATTATGTGTTTTTCTTTTTTGCGCGGTTTCTTTTTCTTGGCGGCTGGCTTTTTAGCGTCTAGTGACCACTCGATTTCATCGTCAACATATCCGTGCTCATCTATGCACCCGGCAAAATCAAGAAGAAGGTACTCTGTTTTTCCTGGGTATGGCCTGGCACCACGGCCTGCCATCTGGATCCATCTTGACAACACTTTGGTTGGCCTTGCAATACAAACGCAACTTGCGATTGGAAGATCCGACCCCTCACATGCTACGCCAACATTGGTTATTATTTGAAGGTCTCCGTTCTCAAAACGGTTGTAAACGTGCTTCCTTTCGTCATCTTTGGTGTGCGCGTCTATATGGGCTATTGATATTCCATGCTCGGTGAATTCATCACGTATGTGCTTGGAATGTTTTACATTTGTTGCAAATATAATGGTCTTCCTGTCGTGCGCGATCTTGAGCCAGTTTTCAAGTAGGTCGCCCACCAATTTAGGCTTATCAACCCTCTCTCCAAGTTGTTTTTTGTTGTAATCTCCTGCGGTTATTTTGATTCCGCTCAGATCTGGCTTGCTTGGAGCGTAATGAACAGCGGGCACGAGGAACCCGTCTTTGATAAGTTCGCTCGTTGGTACGCATTGGATGATTTCACCAAAAAAATCACCAAGTCCCGTTCCTCCGGCGCCCATTGGCGTGGCGCTTAACCCGATCACATATTTGTCATCGTACATTTCGATTATTTTTTTATACGTCGGTGCGTTGGCTGAATGAACTTCGTCGTAAATAACCAAATCAGCATCATGAAACCATCTCCGACAATCATCATCATCAAGCTTTATACGTCGCGTGTAGGTCTGAAGGCTGGCAAGTTGTATGGGATTTCCAAGGCAATGATCTTCGCCGGCCATGATAATGCCGATCTCATCACCTATACCGAATTGTTCGTATTTGTCACTTGTCTGTTTTATCAAGTCCCTTCGATTTACCAAGAAAAGAACCTTTGAGCCTTTTTCGATAGCCTTACTTGCTATTTCTGCGCTTATGAGGGTTTTCCCCGCACCGCAACTTGCCTGCAGTATAACATGCTTACACCCAAGCTTAAGAGCTTCGCGTATTCTGTTTATAACATCGATTTGATAGCCCCTTAACTCTATCATTTTTTAATCTTTCTTCTACTACGAGAATATTCATTCTGGCATTCTGTATGGTAACAAGACCATCCGTTTCCATTTGGGCGCTGTTTTATATATAAATTTTTGGCGTGATCGTATGTTTGGCAAAAAGAGCATTTTCTTTTGTTGGCATCTCCTGATTCCCCAAGAGCCGTCTATCTGATGTGTAGCAAAAAATGAAATTTTTGGTCTTCACATATGACCAATGACCCGTTGTCATCAGATGATTTCACATGATGTATCTGTGCATTATCTGGCAGTCTTTTCCCGAGTGCCTTCTCTGCTATTAAAATATGTTCGCGGACATATCCATTATTGCTTGATCTGTGATGTCCAAGATCGTAAATCATAATATAACCAGAATCGTTGATATATTTACCCCCCTTCCAATGGGCATTATTTTGCCTACTGTGGTCTGCCCCATGCCAGTGATGTATTTCACCGCTAACCCTCATATTAAAACCCTTTCGCCCTTAGTGGTAATACATACATAGAGATATATTGCTTATCTGGATGCCTATTATTTATCACATCACATCATATCACATCATATCCTATCGGTAACTCTTGTAACACTTGCATGCAAATGCTGCAAATGCATGCTTTTGCATGCAAGTGTGCTATTTGTTGTACCTTGCTTTTGCAGCCTCTGACCTTTTTTTGCAGATTTCATCATATTTTTCCCTATTAGAGTCTATGAATCCCCTTATTCCGGCGAATGCTATATTGACCATTTGATCATCACATGAGTTTGTTTCGCTGCGCTTTGAATATGCGAACAGCATCCTAAACAGTTTTCCGGCTTGGTCATCAGACAGGGCATCTATGATACTTTCGTGGTCGTGATTTATGATGAATGAATATTTACCCAACTCAGGTCCTCAACCGCATAGCGCTGTCCACATAAACCTCTCCGTGTGCGATGCCAGAAGGTAGGACCTTTGACCGGATCGGAAAATATGAACAGCGCTATATTTTTGAAGTAAGTCTGACATCGCACGACCACCTTACACTTATTGTTTGGGGTTGTCAATCAAAATATATCCCGCTGTTTTGGCTTGGGAATATTTATTTCTGGCCCAAACATTTTTAGTTGCTGCCGTTCGAGTTCTATCCTTTTCGCTGCTATCTCACAGTATTTTTCCGAAATCTCTATGCCTATCCAGCGGCGGTTTAGTTGTTCGCAGGCTACGGCGGTGGTTCCAGAACCTAAAAATGGGTCTAAAACTGTCCCATCAACAAAAGAAAGACACCAAATCATAAGAGCAATTGGCTTCTGTGTTGGGTGAATTGCTCTTAATCCTCTTTCACTATCCTTAAAAGCTCCGCACCATTGATGATTGAATATTCTTAATGTTCCAAGAAGATTAGTGAAAGCAAGTTCTCCATCAGCATAATTATTATTGCCAGTTTTTTTATTCCAAACTAATGGCTGTTTACAAGATCCAAGATAATCAGCAAAATAATTCCCGCCCCATATTATATAATATTTTGACTTATTTAACATTAAATTAAATATTTCGATATTAGGTTTTTTATCCCAATCACTTACAGAATTATCCTCAGAATATATGGTCTTTTTACCAAACATTATTCCATCATCTTTTCTTTTAAAAATACCATAAGGCGGATCGGTCAAAACCAAATCAACAGGCTCCAGCTGCGGAATAATTTCCAGGCAATCAGCGCAATAAAGCTTCCCGAGTTCGGTTTCAAAATATGGCTTGGGCAGTCCCATAACCCCTCCTTCATTGGCGGTTGTCAATCAAAACAATTCAGGGACGTTCAGCTCCGTTTACCATGTCTGTGAATTGCTCTACGTATCTTTTGGCGTATTTCTTAGCATCATTTGGATCTCTGAGGCCGGTAAGATACCAATATTGCAACACGGTTAACAGGTTTGGTTCTTTGGTTGTTGCCTCGTCGAACTTTGGTCTGTACTTTGTGAATATGGACTTATCCATAACCCCTCCCTAACCGCATATGTTGGATACCGGACGGCCCAAAATCTCGGCGGCCTTCTTGTAGATTTCTTTTATTGTTGTTCAGGACACCAATACCTTCCGGCTTGATATGCCGCATCCTTTGCAATGGTTGCATTCTGTAGGCATGGGGTATCCTGAAAAGTAACCCTCTCCATGGCATTCAGGGCACTCGCACTCTATGGTTTCATAAAACTCACCAATCAGAGCCGCCTTGGCCCCGTTTTCTGCGGTCAAACTATCGGGCATGATTATGTCTGACATCATTCATTCCTTTCTGGTGGTGGGCTAAACTCTCTTAAATTCTATGACCCAAACCCAAGGATTTGAATGCCATGGATATTTTTTGGCGTTGATTGAGTCCCATAAATACATGAATGCGTCTTGTGCTGTTGCGCCATCGCTTTTAAGGACACACTTCCCCTGGCCAACTATAAACATATCCTGTGTTTCTTGTATTCCTTCTGATATTGAATCTTTCTCTGTGATCTCCTGCAACCGCTCGCAACGTATCTCTTTTATCTCAAGATTTATACGGCATTGATCTCTGAGCATGTGTATTGATGGGCGAACAGACCTTTTATAATTCCATCCAGTATGCGCTAAACTTCCGTCCGAACAATACCGTCCTTCTGACCCGTAAGGTCCGCTATATTCTCCAATCGATTCTCGAACCCACAGTTTGCCACCCGGTTTCGGAAACGGGCATTTTACAAATTCATCTTCACTTTCAAACCCGAACCCATCTTCACAATCATATGGTTTAAAGCTTTTGGGCGCACCTGATAGTCTGTATTTGTGCTTAACGACTCGCCTGGTTTGTGTCTTGCGGCCCTGGAGTATGGCGTTCACCATTGGTGCGCTAAAAAGTATAGGTCGCTCTTCCATCATTCCTCCAATCTGAACCCACGTATCTCAGGCGTGTTGTAAATCTGCCCGAGAGTCAGGTTCTCAATGCGCTTTAGTTCGTGGGGCAGGAGCGGTTAATCGCTTTATTGAATTCAATCTCAATATCCCACTCCAATCGGCAATTACTATTCGTCCCTGTGCAAACTGGTGGATACGATCCGGCGTGTATTTGTGATCCGCAGACAACACAATGGATATTGATTCCATCGTCTTCTATCTCTTTGTATGGTGATTTAGTAGCCATACCATCTCCTTATCTTTATCGTTGTTTGTGGTAATCAAAACCCGAACTCATGCGGCACCTTGCGGATTAGCTTGGTTGCCTTTTCCATGATCTCGTCCGGTATTGGCCGCTTGTCGTTTTCGTATTTAGATAGCAAAGTCACATCGATTCTGAGATGCTTGGCCATCCTGTCCTGATCCCATAGCAGATTTAGCCGGATCAACCTTAGCCGATTTCCATTGGTATATTGTTTTGTTTTCATAATTTTGGTTGTATCAGTTATTTTTTTGGGTGTCAACTATTTTTTTGTTGACATGGGTATTTTTTGTGGTATGGTAAGCCATGATCAGAACAAAACAGGATCTATACGACAGGATTACAAACCATTTCGGGTACCGCATCAAAAACATACCGGTCCTAAAGTTGGACCACTGGCCGTCCGAAATGATGAATGATTGGGTACCAAGTGAGGATGACATGCGGATTAGCCGCAATCGTATCCACGCAAGATTATCAACCTCCCAGCGGTCGCTTTTGTAGACCGCTGGGCATGGAGGGGGAAATGAAGGAAGTAAAAAGCCAAGATGAGTTTGAAAAATACTATGGTAATGGAGAACGTGTTTTTTTAATTGTCGGGTTCACCGTCGTGCTGTGGGAAACAGCCATGCCGAGCTGTGGGGAAACAGCCATGCCGAGCTGTGGGATTTTAGTGTTGGGCATTTGTTGAGTGGGCAAGCAAAATTTAAAATTGGTAAAAATGCGTTCATCATTAAATCAGAATATCCTGAGGATATCGAAGAATGGTGTTTAATGAAGGGTATATTAATAAAAAATAACCGTATCATGTTATGGAAGTGTGTTGATGCTAATGGAAATGATTTTTACACAGGAAAAGTTAATTATCTGGGTAGAGAAACGATATGCCCAGATTGGGAGGAAAATTATACTTCTGAGTGCGGGTATGCATTGCATCTTGCTGATTCTCCATCTGCTGCAAGATCATTCGTATCGTATGAGAGACTTAAAACGGCACGCCTATTGAGAGTGTCTGTCAATATAAAAGATTGCAAATGCTACGGAGGCAGCCCTGATTACCCAATGAAATTGATGGCCAGCAAATGCAGATTTGTAAAAGAATATCCAATTAATTATGATGGTATGGGTAAATGAAAGCATCCTACTACATAATCATAATAGGCGCCCTACTCGCCATAATCTGGCAGCAGTACGATGCAAAACGCCAGTTGGTGGTCGAGCGGGCCGTGATTGAGCAGCATGTTAAAAACTACCGGGAGGCACTCAAAAAATGAGCTCATTACCGCACCAACCAACAGACATCGGAGAAGATCGTTGCCATCTTTGCATCGGGTGGGGCGACACGCTAAAGGCTATAACGACCGGCGAATATGATAAGGCATGCATGTATCGTGAATGCAAGGGGTTTATCAGGCGCAGACGAAACGTTTTCGGTGTTATGATTGATGACAGCCAAGGCACGCCTTCTGTTTTTCGGGCGGTGGGGGATTGATATGTGCCAATATTTTTGCGAATGCAATGATGGTCCGTACACTTATTATAAAGATAGAATGACTGCCCTTGATTTTTATAATCAGAAAGAAGCGGAAGAAGATGATTTCAACGTTTCAAAACACAATCCGCAATGCCCGATATGTGGAATGCATCCATGGAGGTACATCATTGATGAAGAAAATAATACACTCAATCCCCAGGATAATTGTTGAAATAATCGGCATGATTGTAATTGTCGCCATAGCATCCATGCTTGCTGTGGCCTATGGATGGAGGTAACCAATCATTACCAAACAACAAAACCTACCCAAGCGCCCGGCATGATCGATGAGAACTGAAGCCGCTCTAATGCCGGGCGCCCTATCAAATAAGGAGGTGGACAAATGAAAACGTGGAAAGAAATAAAATCAGAGTACCGAAATTGGCCAATAAACGAATATGGCTATCATGTTTCTCCTGAAAACTTTTGGTTGAAGATCGGAGACTGGGCCGAGATCGGAGACAGTGCCGAGATCGGAGACAGTGCCAAGATCGGAGACAGGGCCAAGATCGGAGACAGTGCCGAGATCGGAGACAATGCCAAGATCGGATACAGTGCCAAGATCGGAGGCTGGACCGAGATCGGATACAGTGCCAAGATCGGAGACAGGGCCGAGATCGGATACGGTGCCAAGATCGGAGACAGGGCCGAGATCGGATACGGTGCCAAGATCGGAGACAGTGCCAAGATCGGAGACAGGGCCAAAATAAAAAATACATGCTTGACATACATTTCCGGGTCAATGCATCAGATCTATCTATATGACCCCGATAAAAAAATGATCGGGATCGGGTGTATCGTTAAAACTATATCGGAATGGATTAATGAATATCAATCCATCGGAAAAGAAAATAATTACACCAAAGAACAAATAATCGAATATGGAAAATACATTAGGTTGTTTGCAGATATATACGGGGAGGTGGACAAATGAACGAATACCACGGAATGCTAAACGACATACACAAGGTTTCTGAAATGCAAACAGGGATAGAGCTGCTTATTGCTCAGTGGATCGATGCAATCAACAACGCCATGCCAGAGTATGAATACAGCGGAGATCCTGGAGACATTGAACGCTATCGGTTTTTGGTTGACCAAAAAGCATCGGCTGGCGCGTTTATCGAGGAAATTGTAGACCGTGCGGTTGAGCTTGAAAATGTTTTGTATGATCCAGACATGCCCATGGGGACCGGGATATCAAACCGGGATCGTGGGCCGAATGAGATTAGTTTGAGGGATTCAATTAAGGATGCAAACAAAGCCCTATATGGGATGCATGAATAAAAGGAGTGGATATGGAAAACGAACTCGCAAAACGGATCATCACAATGATAGCTGAAGGGATTATCGATCACGTAACCATTAATTATTAACGGAGGTTCCCATGGACGATTTAGAGCGCTGCAACGAAATAAAGCGCGAACTACAGACGGTATCCGATACGCACGACATAGTACCACAAGACCGGCCCTATGACCGGATTCTCGAGCTTGCCATCAGCCAGGGAGCCCCGCTCGAACAGCTCGAAAAGTGGATGGAGCTTAAGCAGCGATATGAGGCAGACGAGGCCAGA
>JBNLGG010000079.1:0-17483 GCA_050305935.1 Cyclobacteriaceae bacterium
ACATTTGCCCTAACCAGGCTGTCAGTCGATGGGTGAAACAGGTATTGATCTGCGTACATGGCCACCATGTTTTCAAAGTCGTCCTCCATCATCTGAAGGAATGATTGGTATTGCTTGAGTTCTTCTGGCGAAAACTCTAGCCCTACGTATTTGAAATTATCGATGCCAATAATGCCCTTAATATTTTTATGGTTCCGGATTGCTGTTTCCAGCACAACGTCGCCGCTCATCGAGTGCCCGATCAGTACTACATTTTTAAGATTCAATTTCTCAATAAAGGCAATGACATCCTTGCTATATTCCTCAATCGACCAGTTATTTCTGCGGGCGGTGGAATGTCCAAAACCGGGAAGGTCAATGGCCAGCACATCATAATTTTCACTAAAATGGCTGATCTGTTCCTCCCAATAGTTTTTGTTGATACCCCAACCGTGAATGAACAAAAGGGTAGTTTTTCCTTTTCCGTTCCGGATGTAGTTGATGGAGGTGGAGTCATTTCTTAAAGAAACCGTTTCGATTTTTGTCTGGGCGTTTAGATAAGTAGCATACATAAGCATTAGGGTTAATAGCGAGATAAATTTTTTCATAGCTTTTCTAATTGTTATGCATGATACCATCACCCTGTGTCAACCTTATGTCAGTAGTCGTTTCAGATCAATCATTTATCCCCCAGTCGCTCGGCTCCAGCCGAGTGACGACTACGCAGTAGGCCTCTGGCGGGGCTGCGATGAGAGATTCATTTGCAGCTCCAAGGATTCAAGCTAAAAGCTTCAAACATATTCATTGCTCGGCTGGAACCGAGCAATTGACTAACACCCTTTTACAAACAATCCCAATTTATTGGTTAATTTAAAGCTCACTTACCAATCCATTTGAATGAACAAAAAAAGACTTTTCCAGCTACTAGGGCCGATTGCATTTATTGTTATTCAGTCAATTCATTTTGAAGGGTTGAGCGTGGAAGGACAGGCGGTATTGGCCAGCGCTTCCTGGGTTGCTATCTGGTGGATCACGGAGGCAGTGGAACTGGAAGTAACCTCCTTGTTGCCCATTCTTTTATTACCTCTTTCCGGTGGACTGCCTATCGGCACGACCACCATGTCGTATGGGCACCCTTTCATTTTTCTTTTTATGGGAGGCTTTATCATTGGCCTGGCAATCGAGCGCTGGGGCCTTCATAAACGGATTGCATTTGGCATCATCAGGATGGTGGGGCTCAGCGAGAAGCGGATCGTGCTGGGCTTCATGCTGGCAACCGCCTTTCTCTCCATGTGGATTTCCAATACGGCCACGGCCATCATGATGCTTCCCATCGGTGTGTCGGTCATCAGGCAATTTGATGACAACGCTAATTTCTCACTCAGCCTGATGCTGGGCATCGGCTATGCGGCATCTATCGGTGGTATGGCTACCCTCATCGGCACGCCGCCGAATATCATTTTTGCCGGAGTGGTAAGGGATTCGCTTGGCCAGGAAATCTCCTTTTACGAATGGATAAAATTTGCTTTTCCTTTTTCAGTCATTTTGCTATTTGCAGTTTGGTGGTATTTGACCAGAAAATCGAAAACCCTCGCCACTACCTTTTCAGGTGAAACTTTCCGCGGCCTCCCACCCATTTCGAAACCCGAAGTGCGGGTTTTAGTTGTTTTCATAGTCATCGCCTTCTTATGGATTACCCGCTCCTTTCTCCTGAATAAAATATTTCCGGAAATCGATGATACCATTATTGCCGTATCCGGCGCGTTGATCTTGTTCGTCATTCCCTCGGGATCAGGCGAGGGAAACCTGATGGGCTGGAAAACAGCTGCGAAACTACCATGGGGAATACTCCTTATTTTCGGGGCCGGTCTGGCAATAGCCAAAGGATTTTCAGATACCGATCTGGCTACATGGCTGGCTGGCCGGTTCTTAACCTTACAGGGAGTGCCGGTCTGGATCATTTTAATACTCGTGATCGCAGGGATCAATTTTCTCACCGAGATCACCTCCAACACTGCCACAGCCAGCATGGTACTGCCCATTCTAATTTCCCTGGGTACCTCCCTCGGTGTCTCACCCATGCCCCTGATGGCCGGAGCCGTGCTTGCCTCGTCATGTGCGTTTATGCTGCCCGTAGCCACTCCACCGAATGCGATTGTGTTTAGTTCGGGCAAGGTCAAAATCCATGAAATGGTACGGACCGGCGTATGGTTGAACCTGGTTTCGATCCTGTTGATTTTTCTGGCAATAGAGTTTTGGTTTTAGACAAAAGAAATTTGTTAAAAGCAATGTAACTTGTAGGAAACAGTTTTGGAACAAAATAAGTGACAACTCCCAATCCCCGGTGACAAAAATCACCCAGACAGCAGCTATCCGGAGGCATCTTTGGCTAGACTATTAAAACTTATTATTATCAAATGAAAAATTTAATTGGGTTAGACAAAACAAAAAGTTAAGAATTAGCAGTGTTGTTGAATGATCTCCTTGCCAATTATTCGGCGTTCTACCAAAATACCAGAGGATTTCATTGGAACATCAAGGGCGAGAAGTTTTTTGAACTGCATCTGAAATTTGAAGAATTGTACAATGACCTTTTTACCAAAATTGATGAAGTGGCCGAACGGATATTGACACTGGAGCATACGCCTGACCACAAATTTTCCGAATACCTAGGCGCCTCCGACATCAAGGAAAGCAATGAGGTGACAGATGGGAGAAAAGCTGTTTCCCAGATACTGGACTCTTTTTCGATCCTTCTACAAAAACAACGGGTGATCCTTTCACTTTCAGGGGAAATAGACGACGAAGGAACCAACGCATTGATGAGCGATTACATCAGAGAGCAGGAAAAGCTGGTCTGGATGTATTCGGCGTATCTTGATTAAAATAGTGAAAGCCATTCACAAAAGTAATTCAATTCCCGGACCCGTTCCGGGATCTGTGGCAACAAGGGTAGAACTACCAAATAGGAAAAGATGCCGGAACAAGTCCGGCAATTACTTCCTGACTTTTGAGATTGGCTTTTAACACCATAACCGTTTGATTTTCAATAAAAAGATTTGCTAATATTCTCAATTTATCGGACGCGACTTTTGCCAAAAAAATTCGATCAACAGCTATATTGTTAAATAATTATTTTACATACATTTACACGAATTTACCTCATGTCTCCATGGCATAAATGAAACTGAAAATAGACATTAAGGAGCAGCCGGACGACTCAACCTGCGGCCCTACTTGCCTTCACTCTGTTTACAATTACCTGGATTATCATATTAGCCTCGAAGACGTTATCCACTCTGTGAAAACCTTGGACGACGGAGGGACGCTGGCTGTTTTGCTTGGACAAGATGCGCTGCGAAAAGGATTCGACACCGAGCTCTATTCTTACAACCTTAAAATATTTGACCCCTCATGGGCTGGATTAGATGCCAGCGAACTGATCTTCAAGCTGGAGGAACAATTGAAACACAAAAAAGGAAAAAAATTTACCGATGCTTCGCACGCATATATTGAATACCTACGCCTTGGCGGAAAAATCAGCTTTGACAACCTTACCACGAAGATCATTAAGAAATACTTGTCAGAAGGCTGGCCAGTTCTGACCGGTTTAAGTGCAACCTACCTGTATCAGACACAAAGGGAATATTATACTTCCCATACCAAGTCCATCTACGATGACCTGCGAGGTGAGCCCCTGGGCCACTTCGTCGTTCTTTCGGGCGTAAAAGGTAATAAAATCTATGTGGCAGATCCCTACAGGGGAAACCCATTCACCCGCGACCATCATTATAGCGTTAATGTGGATCGTCTTTTAAACGCCATTTTGTTGGGCATAATCACGTATGATGCTAACTTATTAGTAATTAAACTAAAAAATGAAAAAAATCGTCGTCGTCACTAATCCAAAAAACTTCCATTTAAATATCAGTGGCGTGGAGGTGATTTCTGAGAAAGACTACCTGACCCGACCGGAATTGGCCGACCTGAAAAATGCCAAAGTGTTTAACCTCTGCAATGAATATAAATACCAAACGCGGGGGTATTACGTATCTCTTCTGGCGGAGGCAAGGGGGCATAAACCCATCCCGAGCATAAAAAACATCCAGGACATCAAAGCGCCCACCATGGTACGCGTACTCTCTGACGAACTGGATGCACTCATTCAAAAAAGCTTTAAAAACATCAAGTCAAAGGAGTTTATCCTTTCCATCTATTTTGGCAAAAACGTTTCCAAACAATACGACAAATTAAGCCAGGAATTACACCTGCTATTTCAAACGCCCTTGATCAGGGCAAAATTTGTTCATACTAAAAAATGGGTGTTAAGCAGCGTTCGGCCAATAACATTTGGCGAACTACCCCCTGGGCACCTGGAATATGTGCAGCAATTTGCCGAGGAATATTTTGGCAGGAAACGCTTTACGTCGCAAAAGCAAACGAGATATCTGTACGATTTGGCCATATTGATCGATCCCGAAGAAGCTTCACCCCCATCCGACGCGCGGGCGCTCGCTAAGTTTGAGGAAGCAGCGGAAAAACTCGGTTTTTATGTGGAGCGGATTACCAAAAAAGATTTTAACCGGCTGGCGGAGTTTGACGCCCTGTTCATTCGTACGACGACCTTTGTTAATCATTATTCCTATCGGTTTGCCAGAAAAGCGCAGTCGGAAGGTATGGCCGTGATCGATGATCCTGAATCGATCTTAAAATGTACCAATAAGGTTTATCTGACGGAACTATTGAATAACGCCAAAATTCCCATACCTAAAACCATCATTGTCCACTCCGAAAATAAGGATACACTGTCGGTATCGCTCGGCTTTCCTTGCGTACTAAAGCTCCCTGACTCCTCATTTTCCCAAGGGGTTAAAAAGGTGAACAATAACGAGGAACTACAGAAACAACTGGCCATTATGCTCAACGAATCTGACCTCGTCATTGCGCAGGAATACCGCCCGACTGATTTTGACTGGCGGATTGGTTTTATTGACGGGGAGCCACTTTACGCTTGCAAATACTTCATGGCCCGTGGACACTGGCAAATCATAAATTGGGATACAAAAAACAAACGCGATTCGCAGGGAAGATCAAAGGGATTCAGGTTTGATGAAGTGCCCGAACATGTCATCAAAATCGCAAAAAAAGCGGTGAAGCTAATTGGAAATGGATTGTACGGGGTGGATGTGAAAGAAATTGATGGCAAAGCCTATATCATCGAGGTGAACGACAACCCAAGTATTGACGGAGGCATCGAGGAAGAAATACTCAAGGATGAATTATATAAAATCATTATCCAGTCGCTGCTAAAAAGAATCGAATCAAACCTGAAAGGAATCAAGTAGCATGTACCATCTCTTTGAAGTCACCGGTATCGAGCTGGAATATATGATTGTCGACCGGGATACCCTCCAAATAAGGCCGATTGCTGATAAAATCATCCTCCCAAAAAGCGATAACAAATCAGATGTATTGAATGGTGATGTGGACTGGTCCAATGAACTGGTATCGCATGTTATGGAAATAAAAACCCATGCCCCTACCAAAAGCTTGCTGGGCTGGGACAAAAAATTCCATGCAAACATCAGGGAAATCAATCAATTACTAAAGGCGGAAAACAGCATGCTGTTGCCCACCGGTACACATCCTTTCATGGATCCGCACAAGGAGACTGTCATCTGGCCACACGAGTTCAATGAGATCTATGCCTTGTACGATTCGATCTTCAATTGCCAGGGCCATGGCTGGTCTAATGTGCAGAGCATGCACATCAACCTGCCATTTTATGGCGACGAAGAGTTTGCGAGGCTTCATGCTGCGATCCGGATCGTGCTGCCCCTGATACCATCGCTTTGTGCCAGCACTCCTATTGTAGACGGAAAAACCACAGGATTTGCAGATACACGACTGGAATATTACCGTCACAATCAAAAGAAAATACCCAGCATAGCCGGTAAGATCATTCCCGAAAGGGCGTTTTCCAAAAGAGAATACTATCAGCAAATATTTGACCTGATCATTGGGGATATAAAGCCTTATGACAAGGATGGTATCCTGGATCATCATTTCCTTAACTCCAGGGGCGCCATCAGCCGGTTTGATCGGGGGGCGATTGAAATCCGCCTGATCGATCTGCAGGAATCCCCGAAAGCAGACCTCGCCATTGCCGGATTTTTCATCCAACTGATCAAATTGCTGACCGAAGAAAAATGGAGCCCACTTGCATATCAGCAAAGCGCCCACGAAGATTCACTATTCCACACGCTACTGGATGGAATCAAATACGGGGATAAACAAACGATCAAAAACAAATACATTCTCAAATCATTTGGAATCAATTCCATATTCGTACCGGCAAAAGAATTTTGGGAAACCATGCTTAAAGAAATTGAGCCGGAAGATTCTGTGGGCGAAGTGATTGAACATATTGTCCAGCATGGCAATCTTTCCTCACGTGTACTGAAGTCGTTAGATACCAGCGCTTCCAGCAAATCCATCGCCGACACCTACAAAAAGCTCGGACATTGCCTCGAAGAAAATGAGCTTTTCGCCTAACACAATCAAGTGGATCATTACCTGCGAGCATGCGGGAAACAAAATCCCCCATGACTACCTTCCCTATTTCAAGGGCGCCGAAGAAATTCTCAGGACTCATCGTGGAATGGACATCGGTGTCAAAGAAGCATTTAACCAGTTCTTAAAAAAGGCAGACTTTTACCTGATCAATCACCAATCGCGTCTCCTGATCGAATTTAACCGGTCCCTTCATCACAAAGACCTGTTTTCTGAGTTCAGCAAATCCCTCCACATGGATGAGAAGGAACACCTGATCCACCATTACTACCTACCTTACCGCAGACGGCTGGAGAAAAAGATTAGCGAATTTATTTCCGGGAAAAATGATGTCATTCACTTATCGATCCATTCCTTTACGCCAGTACTCAATGACGAAGTGAGAAACGCAGATATCGGACTCCTTTATGACTCGCGGAAGATAGAGGAACGCCACTTTTGTGTAGAATGGAAAAGAAACATTGACGCCCATCAGGCTAAATACAAAACCCGCTTAAACTATCCCTACCTGGGAAAAGCAGATGGGCTCACCACCTACCTCAGAAACGTTTTTCCGTCCCATTACATTGGCGTGGAAGTAGAGCTAAACCAAAAACTTGCTACGAATTTTACTGAAATGGCGAGAGTACTTGTCGATTGCCTCCCAAAGTAACTGGTCTGCCACTAAGAGACCCGAAATAAAACGTTCAGATTTCTCATGTTACATTTAAGTTTGATAAAGACCTACCATTTACCTGTCCTTGATCAATTTATTGGCTTTACAGGCAAAACATTATATATCATTAATCCGAACAAATTGATTATCTGGCTTTAATTCTTACTACGGGGATTGTATATTCATCCCAAATACATCATTGCGAAGCCTATGAAAAGAATCAAGCTCAGTGAGGTGAGCACTCTCGCCCCGAAGGACCAAAATAAAGACGACGCTAAAGCACGAACCAAGGAAAACCGAAAAGCCATTGGAGAACTTCAGAATGTCATGCAGGCACAAGGCAAACACAGTCTTCTGCTTGTATTGCAGGGAATGGATGCCTCGGGCAAAGACGGGGCGGTGAAAAATGTTTTCACGGATGTTTCGCCTTCGGGCATCAGGGTACAATCGTTCAAAAAGCCTACCGACGAAGAGAAAAACCACGATTTTATTTGGCGCGTTCACCAGCATGTACCGGAGAAAGGCATGATCCAGGTGTTCAACCGGTCGCACTACGAGGATGTGCTGATCCAGCGGGTCCACCAATGGATCGATGAAGAAACCGTTTACCAACGATTTGAACACATCAATCATTTCGAAAAGCTGGTACAAAGCAATGATACCCTGATCATAAAGGTATTCCTGCACACCTCTAAAGAAGAACAGTTGATCCAGCTAAACGAGCGAAAATCCGATCCCCAAAAGTATTGGAAGCATAACCCAAACGATTTTGAAGAGAGGAAACATTGGGACAAATACATGCAAGCGTACGAAGACGTCTTCCAGTATTGCGGTCCCGACCTCCCCTGGCACATCGTCCCGGCCGACCTGAATTGGTACAAGGAATATATGTTGTCAGAATTAATCAGGACAGAACTTGAAAAGCTCCAAATGACCTACCCGCCACTTAATGAATAGTGAGAATGAAATTATTGTTATTCAGCGATTTACATGTTCAGTTAAATCTGGCGAAAAAGCTGGTGGAAAAGTCGAAGGAAGTTGATGTGGTGATTGGCGCCGGGGATTTTGCGATCATGCATAGGGGATTGGAAGAGACTCTCCAAGTCCTGAGGGCAATTACAAAACCAATAGTCATTGTTCCCGGAAACGGGGAAACCTATAAGGAGCTTAAAGAAGCCGCAGAGGGTTGGGAAAATTGCCATGCGCTCCATGGTAGCGGCATCAAGCTCCTTGGAGTAGATTTTTTCGGCATAGGAGGAGGGATTCCGGTGACCCCCTTTGGATCGTGGAGCTATGATTTTACTGAAAAAGAAGCCAAAAACCTTCTGGAAGGCCTTCCCGAAAAAGCCATTCTGATTAGCCATTCGCCTCCAAAAAATATCCTGGATAAATCTTCCTCCGGTATGCACCTGGGAAGTACCGCCATCCGGGCAGTCATGGAGGAGAAGCACCCAAAATTATTGGTGTGTGGCCATATACACGAAAGCGGCGGAAGGCAAGAGTGGGTAGGCAATACCCTGGTGGTAAATGCGGGACCGGAGGGGATGATTATTGACTTACACCCATAACATAAGCACATCACACCTGAAAACGACCGTTCGCCACCGCCGTGATGACATTGATCGATAATTTATTTAACTTCTCACCAAATTCGATCAATTAAAATCCAAGTTCTATGAAAAATTTCAAAACTACTATCATTATCATGCTGGGCATTATGGTCAGTGTCGTTGCACTACATGCCCAAAACATTACGACCCCACGCACCCCTAGTCCGGCGGCCAAAGTCAAGCAAACCATTGGCATTTCTGATGTCACGGTCAAATATTCCAGGCCAGCTGTAAAGGATCGCGAAATATGGGGAGGCCTCGTCAAGTATGGCTGGAATGTGGAAGGCTTTGGTGCAGGCAATGAATCTCCGTGGCGGGCTGGCGCCAATGAAAATACCACCATTACGTTTTCGCACAATGCCAAGGTGGAAGGTAAAGACGTCCCGGCGGGCACCTATGGATTGTTCTTTGTGATCAATGAGGACAATTCGGGCGAAGTAATATTGTCAAAAGACAGCCGATCTTGGGGACATTTCTGGTACGACCCCGCCAACGATCTTATGCGTGCACCCATCCAGATCAGGGACCATGCTATGACGGAGAGATTGACCTACGATTTCGCTAATATTGAGAAAACATCGGCCGAGCTGGTACTGAACTGGGAAAAGAAACAATTCCCGGTAAAGATTTCCTTTGATGTAGATGCCATCGTGGTAGCGAATGCCGAAGAAGAATTAAAAGGGGCAACCGGTTTTTCCTGGAGAGGTTATTCGAGTGCGGCCAATTATTGCCTGATAAACGATGTTGCCCTCGACAAGGGACTTGAATGGATAGACCAGGCAATTGCCGGGGCAAGAAATTTCACCAACCTACAAATTAAATCTGGCCTGGTAGCCAAAAAGGGCAATAAAGAGGAATCAGATAAGCTGATGGCCGAAGCCATGAAGGTCGCCACAGAACCGGAATTGAACAATTACGGCTATCAATTATTGAACCAGCAGGAATATGACAGGGCAATTGAAGTCCTTGCGATGAACACTGAGCGTTTTCCTAATAGCGCTAATTGCTGGGATAGTCTGGGCGAGGCTTATGCGTTAAAGGGCGATAAGAAGAATGCCATAAAGAATTTCAAGAAAAGTTTGTCATTGGATCCTCCTGCCAATGTAAAGGCTAATTCAGAAAAATACCTCAAGGAATTGGGCGCGATGTAAATAAAATGTAGAAACTCGAATAAAAGGAGGTGCATCGATACACCTCCTTTTTTTTAACGCCTGGTGAAATGGAAGTAAAGTCGACTAAATATTCATACCATCACTTGGCTTTCACAAGCACCAATGAAAAATCCAAACTTCAGTGGTGGCATGAATTGATACATTTATTTAAAAATCATCACACTAGTTGTTCGGCAAGTTTCGTTCATTCCGAATTCAGTTTCTACCTACCTTTTCCGAGTAACCGGTATATATCATTGTTTGAAAAATTATTTTTCTCGTTTTGCCTTGATTTTTTAATATCTTAAGTAGGCATTTTTAAACTGCTCAAGTATGAAAGGATTTTTTGGAGTTATCATCACATTTGCAGCACTGTCTCTGGGGTTTGTCCATCACCAAGGCGTTTCAATCCATGCAGACGATGTCCTTGATCAAACCATGTTCGCCAAAAACGAATCGGGGTTTGAGTGGATCATTGGTTTACAACTAAACAGAAAAGACACCTATTTCAAAGGCAGGATAAGCCGGGTAGTTTACGAAATCGTGGTCAAAAATGAGGGTACGGAAATCGATCGGACCAGCCCATTCTCCCTTGATCTGGGGGACTCCAAATTGGAAGATGCAAATGGGCACTTCACTTCCTCACAGCTTTACAGGCTGAAATATACTGCCACCAAATACTATGAAAAGCTGGATTTCAAATTGGCTTTCCGTGAAATATATTTCGATACCGGGGAGGTGGCAAAATTTGATGGTGATGGAAACTACATCGGGAAATAGTCTGCTCAGACTATTTTTTGTTTTCCGCAGTTCGACTCGATAACCCGGTCAGCTTCTTCTTTGGTGAAGCCCAGCTTTTTTGCCACGGTGATGATCAGGTCATACTCCTGTTTGGTAAATTCCCCGTCAACTATTGCCAGGTCTACCATCTGTTTTAACTGAAGCTCCTGGTCCTCATTATTTTGAGGTATAAAATAAATGTACTCTTCTGCATGATTCAGCATCAATTCCATCCGGTCGAGGGGAATTTCCTGGAGCTCCGCGATTTTCTCCAACGCCCTTCTCTCCGTGTCGTGGATCTCTCCATCTGCTATAGAAAGAGACACAAGGTTTCTAAAGTGTTGTAGCTTGGTTTTTTCAGCCATGGTCTAAAAAGAAATGATACTAAAGATAAGATTATTCAAAATACAGGCAAATAGTTGGTGGTGTTTTTGATAGGATCAACTTGAATTTACTCCTCAAAATATTGGCTCAGCCGACAATCGAGTGTAGATTAACAAACGAACGGATGGTAATATCTGCATAAAATGACTTTTCCCTGTCTCTCACAAGGAGTTGAATAACGATACGCCACCATCAAAAAATCATTTTTATGATCCTTAAACAAATAAATCATGATAATCCGTCTTATTCTTCTACGTACGGCTCTTTGCTGCAATACCCTCGTGTTTTCGCAGTCCAATACCTTCGAGCTTTCTTTTGACCACCAGGCCATCATGGTAAATGCCCTAACCAAAAGTGCTGACTTTTATCAGAACGTTCTTGACCTGGAAGAAATCGATAATAAAACCGGCAACTCCCACATCAGATGATTTTCACTGGACGAGGATAAATCAGTCCATCTCATTTCAGGCTACAATAGTGAAGTTGCCCTCAACAAAACCATTCACCTGGCTCCAAAATCTCAAAATAAGAACAATATTGACTTTTGGGATTGGGAAGGATCAAAAGGAATGGTTGCGATCAGAAATGACGGGGCAAAACGAGTGTACATACTGGATCCGGATGGCTACTGGATAGAAATCAACAATGATATATTGCTAGCGTTCACATATTAAATTCATGCCACCACTCAATTCATTCCCATCGTATAACGTTTTCAAACAGAAAGTGGTGGCACGAATGAGCACCTCAACCAGATTGCTAACGACATCAGATTTTTTTGCGATTTTCAGCGATACAAAAGATGTGACATTCTAAATAAGAATGATTTTTTAAATCAAATTGTTGTACATACATTTGTTTTTTGATTTACATGCTTTGGCATTGACGGGAAGCATTTTTGTTTATTAGTCGGGAATTGATTTTGAGGTAGTTGGTTATGAAGTGGGTAGATTCTTTGCTAGGCCCTAAAAATGCATTTAAGCTAGAGTGCCGGGTGTTAAATGCCATTCTTTTTTGTTCCATGGTATTTGGCTTGTTGTCGTTTTTAAATGACCTGATCATTCAGCCAACATCTTTCTTCACTCTTATTTCATTTTTGACCGTGTCGGTTTTTGGTGGCTTGTACTATTTAGGCCGGAAACGTCAGAAAAACGAGCGCCTGGTCCTCCCTTATTTGATCATCTACATAATACTAATGACGGCCATTTGGAAAACGACGGGCGGGCTTATGGGGCCGGTGCTGATGTACTTTGTTGCGTTGATCTTTATTACCCCTATCATCACCCGGGGAGATCTCAGGACCTTCACGCTTATCTTCCATTTTCTTTATCTCTTCATGCTGTTTATGCTGGAACTAAAAGATCTTTCGTATGTACAAAACATTTATGAAAACGCCCTCCAGGAAAAAATTGACACCTTCGCATCCGTCATATATTTGTCGATCGTAGCATTCATTGTCATATCCCTGGTAATCACCAGTTACGAAAAACAAAAGGAAAAAACGGAATCGCTTAACGCAGCAAAAGACAAGTTCTTTTCCATCATCGCCCACGACTTGAGGGGGCCTATCGGATCCATATCAAACCTGGGCAGAATATTGCTGGAACAGGGAGACAACCTGGATGAAGACGGCAAAAAGGATTTTATCAGGCACCTGTACAAAAGCTCCAGGGAAACCCATCTTTTACTGGATAACCTCTTGAAATGGGCACGCTCAGAGTCGCCTGACCTTTCCATTAACCGTGAGACCATTCATCTGCTCGAATGCATCGACGAAACCTCCAAAGTATTACAAGAATGTATCCGGCAGAAAAACATTGAGCTACATATGGATATTGAACAGGATCACATCGCTTTTGCTGACAAAAACATGATCAAAACAGTGATCAGGAATATTCTCTCGAATGCCATCAAGTTTACCAATGACGGCGGAAAGATCTCCATTAGCACCGTCCAACTTAACCAGAGCCAGATACAAATCAGGATTAAGGACACTGGCATCGGTATAGCTGAGGAGGCAAAATCATTGATCTTTGAAAATCCTCAAATCAGAGGAGGTGTAGGTTCAATCAATGATATAGGTATCGGGCTCGGTCTCCATATCAGCAAATTATTTGTAGAAAAGAATAAGGGGCATATATCCCTGGAAAGTGAATTGGAAAAAGGAACCACTTTCCTGATCTCACTGCCTGTCGGAGAGAACTAACTTTTTGTTATTGAAAAATCGAAGTTATCAACGATACAAGCATTGATACCGCAAACAACACGATCCATAATAGCAATTCCCCTTTCAGCAAGGTGGTAGGCCATCTGAATTTCATGCGTTGGTTTTTAAGATTATTCCTGAAGGTAACGATCTCTGGGAAGATTTTCAACCTGCATAAATACCTGTTTTTCCACTGGCCGTTCTACATTTGTACATTCCGAAGAGCAAGAGAATAGTGGTATTGTGTGGTAGAAGGACCAGTCAGCAAAAGTGCTTTGCTGCTCATTTCTCGTTTAAAGGTGCTGATTTAAACTTGTATTCCCATCTTTTTAAATTAAGCCTGCATTAAAATAATTAGTGTTTAAAGTCGGTTTGAGTCAATTCCTTGAATTTAATGCTAAACTTTTAATAAACATTAAAACAGGTAAAATTTAATGTTTGATAGGTTTTCTTAATTATATTTGATGTTGAAAAGCAGAACAAACATTAAAAACAACAGTATTTAATGCCAGAATTATTGTATCAAATAAACCCGGACAGAAATGTACCTTGGAATGAATTACCACTATTACCAATAGATGAGAAACTATTTCGAACAATTGAAATCATTGAAAAACTTGGTAATGCCAAAGCGGCTCTTGCAAGATTACAGGGTCGGAGTGCAGTAATACCTATCCAAGGATTACTGATTAATACTATAAGCTTGCAGGAAGCAAAAATGTCAAGCGAAGTTGAAAACATTTTTACGACGGATGATGAACTCTATAAAGCATTCAGTGACAAAAATACTGAGGCTACAGGAACATCAAAAGAAGTACTAAGGTACAGAGAAGCGCTCTGGTCTGGGTATAATTATCTAAAAAAACATGGAGAATTTAATCAAGCATACTTTATCCATGTATTTCGAGAAATTAAACAGACCTCCGATGGCATTCGGCCTGATTTTTCAAATACAACAATAAAACAAGGAGGGACAGGCCCGAATGCCGGACAGGTGGTGTATACGCCTCCAAGAGGACAAAAACTCATTGAAACAAAACTGGATAATTTGATTACTTTTTTAAATGATGATGAACAATTTAAAATCGATCATTTATTAAAAATAGCTATCGCTCATTATCAATTTGAAGCCATCCATCCCTTTAGAGATGGAAATGGAAGAACAGGAAGAATCCTCAATATCCATTACCTCACAAACAAAAAATTGCTAGATGTCCCTATCTTATTTTTAAGTAGGTATATCCTGGACCATAAAAATGATTACTACTCAGGTTTACAAGGCATCTCACAAAGAGGGAATTGGAAAGAATGGTTTATGTTTATGATGAGAGCTATAGAATACACATCTAACATAACATTCCACAAAGTTAATGACATCGTATTAGCCAAAGATTCTATACTTGAATATGTGAAAAAGGACTCCCGTAAATTCAGAAACTCCGAACAATTGATTGAGATGCTTTTCACACAACCTTTTACAAAGGTCAAACATCTCACCGAAGCTGGTATTTATGCAGAAAATACAGCTCGCGACTATCTGAACAAATTAAGTGAAATGAGCATTTTAGAAAAAAAAGAAATCGAAGGACATCATTACTATTTAAACCTCGAACTTTATAGAATTCTGTCAGAGTAAAACTGCTAGTTTCCTATATAAGCCCTGTAAATCCAACACTAGTCATTCGATATTTGAAATGCTAAGGTTGCATAAACTTTTGATCGATCGATTTCTCAATTTTAAAGGCGCTTACATATCTTTATTATTAAACATATCAGCACCCGAATGCTGTTTTCGAATTGTCACCGGCAAAACAAGCATGGACTTGAAAAAATGAATATCAAAAATAAAAACCGAATGGTTTTGAAAAAGAGTAGTGCAGGTCATGTCTTTGGAATCATAATGGACAATCATCCTAAGTAGACATTGGGTGGATAGAGGTATTAATATAGATTACAAATCCGATGATCCCTCGTCGGAATTACAAATTCCAAAGAGCAAAGTTCCGTCAATTCGTCTTTTACCAGGGAACTTATCCTTCAATCTTTATTGTACTTAAATAAGTAGCCTATCCAGCTCAACTATGAACAATGATGCCCCCATCACACAGTGGCTCCTTGAAGGGGATGTTTCCATTCAATACCAGGTTTCCCGTGATCTGCTAAATAATGATCGCAAAGAATTACAAAACCAAATTGCGTCTGAAGGCTGGGGAGCGCAATTTCTATCCCGGCGCCATCCCAACAAACACTGGGGGCTGAAATACTACCAACCCAAATGGATCTCCACCCACTACACCCTGCTGGACCTGAGGAATCTGTGCATTGACCCGGAAAATGATATGTGCCAGGAAACGGTCAACATGGTGCTGGAGGAAGAAAAAGGCGCTGACGGCGGACTGTTACCTATCGGAGAAATCAAGGTATCGGATGTGTGCCTGAATGGCATGGCGCTGAATTTTGCCTCTTACTTCCGGGCAGCAGAAGGGCAACTAAAATCGATTATCGATTTTATGTTATCCCAGCGAATGCCAGATGGGGGTTTCAACTGTATGAAAAACCGGTCGGGAGCTGTTCATAGTTCCCTCCACTCTACCCTGTCGGTACTGGAAGGGTTGACGGAATACCAAAAAAACGGCAACTCATATCGAATCGATGAGGTAGACTCAGTATGTCGATCTGGTCTGGAATTCATACTTAAACACCAGCTTTTCCTTTCTGATAGAACGGGAAAAGTCATTAAACCTGGTTTTTTAAAACTCTGCTATCCTTGCCGATGGTATTATGACATTCTTAAAGCTCTGGATTACTTTCAATACGCAAATATTCCATGGGACGATCGGATGCAGCCAGCCATTGATATCCTTCTAAAAAAACGCAAAAAAGATGGTACATGGAATGTTCAGGCTCATCATCCCGGTCAGATGCATTTTCAAATGGAAAGCGCTGGGAAACCAAGCCGTTGGAATACGCTCAGGGCATTGAGGGTGCTGAAATATTATGGGATCGGTGACTAGAAATGGCTATGTGGTAATGAGTTCGTGATATTCTATAACAGAGGTGCTGAAACACTTTAATTGTACGACATAATAACAAACCGAACTTCATATGACAAGTGATTCAATTACAATAAGGCCAATAAGAATGGAAGAGTGGCTTCCAGACAGATGTCTGAACGGAGTTGAAGCATTTGATCCTAATGCCCATTTAGCTGAACCCGGTTGTTCAGGTTTGAATTATGCCAACAAACATAATCGAGAGGGCCTGGAACAATTGTATCGCCAGACAATTGACAGATATGGCGGGTGCGGTTTTGTTGCCTGGGACAACGATAGAGTAGTTGGCTATCACAACTTTTTCCCATCGGAGGTAGCCCAAAAACTTAAATTTTACGGGTATGGATTTGGTTTAGGCCAACGCGATAAAACGTTGATTCACAATTGCCTTACCATAGTTAAGGGAAGCTACTTACGCCAAGGGATCTCCAGCCAATTAGTAAGGTATTCAATCAACTGGGCAAGTGAAAATAATTGGGAAAGATTTGAAGTTCATTTTGTCTTACCTGACTGCGATTTAGGATGGCAGTATGACCAAAAGAGCTGCTTGTCTTTTTGGAGAAAATCCGGATTTGAAATATTTGACGAATATGAGGCAGACGAGCTGGCAAAACAATTCTATGGAGTGATAAAGAGATATTCAATGTATTTGTCGCTTAACTATAAAATGACGTAGCAATGCCTGCTACCTGAGCAAAATGTCTGATAGATTAAAAAAATATCAAACAATTGGATGCTGTGGGATTGATTGCGGATTGTGCCCAAGATTTTATATAAAGGGAGACTCTGCATGTCCCGGATGTGGCGGATTGAATTTCTGTAAAAAACATCCCTCCTGTGGATTTCTGACTTGTTGTGCAATTAAAAAGAGATTGGAAGTTTGCTCAGATTGCCACGATTATCCATGCAAACGATTTGATCCGGAAAAAGAAGGATACGACTCGTTTGTGTCGCATAGAATGATTTTCAAAAATCTCGATTTTATACAGAGGAATAGCATTGAAAAGTTTCTGGCCAACCAAAAGATGCGGATGGATATTCTAAACGATTTACTGACGAATTTCGATGACGGTCGCTCTAAGAGTTTTTATT
>JBNLGG010000080.1:0-15035 GCA_050305935.1 Cyclobacteriaceae bacterium
TTCTTAATGGTTTATGAACTTCAATTAAGTTAAGAATTTTAGCTTATGCTCCTTCAAACATAATACCTTTGCGTGGAAAAAAAATCAACCGGGAATGTGGACTCATCCTTGCAATCGGCTTTCCTGTTCCACGTAGAGACCGCAGAGGAAAAGCACACGAAGATCACTAAGTATTTAATTTAGTAGGCTCTTTCATTTTTTTGGATGGTTGAATTAAACGATTGAAGTTTGTTTAACAGATTGATTAACAGTGTTTTGATAATTTTGGCATAGTGCTTGTTAATTGTTTGTCAGAAGTAAAAAGTCAAACAAGATGAAAGCCAGGACATTATTTTCACTCTCCATATTATTAAGCATGACCTTTTTATCATCCTGCTATGTAGACCTTGAACTCGGGGAACCTTACGTGGATGTGATGCATGTAGAGGAATATGAAACCAAAGATGTGATTTACCAGGAATTTGATAATGGAGTATTGGTTTATGAAGAAGCAGTTTATGACGCATGGTTGGATATTGAATTATGGAATTCCGGAGGATCAACTGCGAGAAATGTGCAAGTAGAAATAGAAGTGATGGATCATCACGGCTCGCAGGTTACCGTTGTCCATACTAAAAACTTAAGCCCACATGAAAGTGTCAATTTATCATTCAATACGGGATACGCATTCACTAATGATTATATCAACTATAAGGTATATGTGTATTGGGACTAGGGTTTTAGGTTTTCAATAACAATAGCGGAGGCGCCTCCGCCACCATTACAAATCCCGGCTACACCAAATCGGGATTTTTTTTTGCCTAATACATTGACGAGAGTAGTTGTGATTCTCGCACCGGAGCATCCCAGTGGATGACCAAGGGCCACTGCACCTCCAAAAACATTTACATGGGACGGATCCAATTCCAATTTCTTATTGTTTGCAATGGCAACCACGGAAAAAGCTTCATTTATTTCATAATAGCCAATGTCCTTTTTGTCGAGCTTTGCATTTTTAAGTGCTTTAGGGATAGCGAGGGAAGGCGCAGTAGTAAACCAGAGAGGTTCCTGGGCCGCGTCTGCAAAAGAAACTATCCTGGCAATGGGCTCTAACTTGAGGTCAATTAATTTCTGCTTGCTAACCAAAATAAGTGCCGAAGCTCCATCATTGATCGTGGAAGCATTGGCAGCGGTAACACTTCCGTCTTTATCGAAGACAGGTTTCAATTGGGGTATTTTTTCAAAATTGACATTTTTGTACTCCTCGTCTTCACTTACCTTTATCGGGTCGCCTTTTCTCTGAGTAATGTTTATGGGCACAATCTCATCTTTAAAATATCCAGCCTCGGTCGCCGCTGTCGCCCTTTTATAGGATTCGATGGCATAAGCGTCTTGTTCTTCACGGGAGATTTTTAATTCCTTCGCCGTATTTTCGGCACAATTACCCATCGGAAATTCATGGTACACCTCCCAAAGGCCATCCCTCACCAGACCATCCACTAATTCTGCATTTCCATATTTATATCCAAACCTGGCTTTTGGCACATAGTAGGGGATATTCGACATGCTTTCCGCGCCACCGGCAACCACCACCTCATTCATCCCCAGCATGATCGATTGGGCACCCAGCATGATGGCTTTCATACCAGAGGCACATACTTTATTGATCAGTGTGCAGGGTACGTTGTGGCCAATCCCAGCATTGATGGACGCCTGTCTGGCCGGTGCCTGGCCGAGGTTTGCGGAAATTACATTTCCCAGGAAAACTTCATTGACATGATGAGAATTGATTCCTCCTTTTTCCAGCGCCCCTTTAATGGCCATGCTTGCCAGTTGGACAGCCGAAAAGCCCGACAACATACCGCCAAAACTACCGATGGGTGTTCGCACGGCAGAAGCAATAAATACCTCTTTCATAGTAGTAAATATTTGGATGAATGATGATGACCTAATATACAAATCTTTTCCCGCAAGGGACAGGAAAAGTAATGTTACCAGTCAGGCTTTCCGTCGTCAGGACGCTGGTTAGAGCGGCGTTGCATTTGCTGAATGTACTGGATCTCGTTATTCTTCATTGCTTCCAGTATCATTTGCGCTTTTTCCGGACTTATGTTCAGCTCTTCGAGGTTTTGCTGGATTTGCTGCATTTCATTTTTATCCTTGTCGTCTTTTTCCTCTTGCTCTTGAGCGTTTTGAGGCGTGGCTTCATTTTCCTCTGCCTTCTTTTCCTCCTCAGATTTTTCCTGGGCCTGTTCTTCTTTTTGTTGCTGTTGTTCTTGTTCTTCTTTGTTTTGATCCTGGTTTTGTGAATCTTTTTTTTGCTGATCCTGTTCGGATTGTTGTTGATCTTCTTTGTTTTGTTGCTGCTGCTCTTCCTTTTCTTCCTTTTCTTTGTTTTCCTGTTTTTCCTCGCTTTTGTTGTTCTGTTGTTGCTGTTGTTGCCGGTCTTTCATGATCTTTTCCAGCAAGTCCCTCAATTTTTTATTCTCGGGATAGTCTCTGAGCGCATGGTTTAATGTGTTGACGGCTTTTTCAGGGCCATCAAAAATATATTCATTGGCAGCTTGATTGAACGCAATTTGTGGGCTTCCGAAGGATTGTCCATTCGATTCAAAAAAAACAATTGACAATATGATACCAACAACTAGACTTCTCATTTCTTATTATTCATTTCAATTTCTGCAACCTCGCCGAGCTTCTGGATGTATTCCTGGTAAGCTTTGACCGTCGGGTCTTTTTGCAAACCTTCCTGCATGATATAATACGCCTCGACAAATTGATTATTATGAACATACTGATCGGCCATTTCCTTTAGTTTTTTTGCATACTCCGAGGGCTCAATATCATCCTGCTTGTTTTGATCCTGGTTCATCTCAGGGTTTTCCTGCATCAAACGCTTCAGTAGCTCATAGTTATACCTCGCATTTTCATTTTCAGGATTAGCCTTCAACGCATTCTTCAAATGACCCAATGCTAGCTGATAGTTTTTGCTTTTGTATTCTATGACCCCAAGTTGCTGGTAAGCCGCCGATTTAATCTTTTTGTTTTTACTCTCTACCAATGAGCCATAATAGCGCATGGCATTGGAGGTGTCGTTCAAATGGTAGTAGGAGTGAGCCAGGTTGAGGATTACTGGATCCTCCTTGACTTCCAATGTATCTACCAGGTACCTGTATTTTTTGGCCGAGGTTTGATAGTCCGACGACAGATATGCTTTGGCGGCCTCTTCTTTATATCTGTTGACTTCCGCAATGCTGGAAATGCCATCACCATCAGATAAAAAGAGCAATATGAACGCAAATAAAGTTTTCAAATCCTCACTACTTTTAATTGGGTTACCAGGTCAATCATTAGTAAAAAAACGCCGATTGCCAGGAAGTATAGGTATTTATTTGCTGACACATCGATTTTTTTAGCGTCCCTCAATTCACCTTCGATGGAGTCAATCTTATTGATTAACTTGCTGATCTCGTTTTCCCCCTGGTTAATTTCATAATACGATCCTCCGGTTTTTAAAGCCAGGTTTTTCAAGTCCTTACTGTTTAATTTGGAAACCACTTCCATACCTGATCTATCTGTTTTCACTCCTCCGCTTGTGGGAATGGTACTCCCTTTTTCGGTACCTATACCCAGAGTAAAGAGTTTGATATTGGCTTCATCCATTTCTGAGATGATACTTTCGGTTTCGTTACCAAAATCTTCTCCGTCGCTGATCAGGATAATGACTTTTGACTTCTGCTGAGACACAGTTGATTCTTCACTGTTTAATTTGTCAAGCGCCATTTTTAGGGCTGGGCCAAAGTTGGTACCTGCATTTGGAACCAGACGGGTCGATAGGGTCTCTATAAAAAGCGAAAGAGCACTTTGATCCAGGGTAAGGGGACACTGCATAAAAGACTCAGAAGAAAAAATAATCAGGCCAATGCGATCTGAGCTGAACGCATCAACTATTTTCTTCAATTCGAATTTTACCTTTTCAAGTCTGGAAGGCTCAATATCCCTGGCGTTCATTGATTCTGACAAGTCAATACAAATCATGATATCCTTACCAATGGATTTGATTTCTTTGGAATCGCTATCCCCAAATGAAGGACCAAGTAATGATAATATAAACAAGGTGAAATAAAGTGTACGAAGTATAACTTTAAAGGCTAATCGTTCCCGGTTTACCTTCAGGATGCGGTTAATGTATACCATACGGATGATAAAAACCCCGTAGGCAATTAAAAAGAATAAGATGAACAGTAATTCCGTAAGGGAAATAGAATTAAACCAAGTCAATGTTTAAAATTTATACAATTAACGCCTCTGAAGAAAAAATCGTAAGTGGCAGCAAATTTAAGATTAAGAATTATTTCACCAAAAAGCTTGATAATAAAGATGATAAGTGGCGACAGGAAAAAAAGATGATATTTTTAGGTAGTCAATTGGTTAAATGAAAAACAAAATTCTATATTTGCATCTCATTTTTCGGAGACGCCGAAGAAGAATTGTCTAGATAGCTCTTTTACCCTTTAAATAGGCGTTTTTAAAGCTTTTTTACCTTACTGGAGAGATGGGTGAGTGGCTGAAACCAACAGTTTGCTAAACTGTCGTACCTCTAAAGGGTACCGCGGGTTCGAATCCCGCTCTCTCCGCCAATGACCGCTGAAGCTTTAGTGGAGTAGGTCATTTGAATTTGAAAGAATGATAGATGGTCTTGTAGCTCAACTGGATAGAGCAACTGCCTTCTAAGCAGTAGGTTCCAGGTTCGAGTCCTGGCAGGATCACAAAGATATTTAGTGATTGGTTGATTGATGAATTGAGTGATTGTTTAAATCATAAAATCTCTAAATCAAAAAATCACACAATAAGTTAGTTCGGGGTGTAGCGTAGCCCGGTATCGCGCCTGCTTTGGGAGCAGGAGGCCGCAGGTTCGAATCCTGCCACCCCGACGAATTAAACATCAGTTGGAAACAAAAGCCCCTAAATCTTATGATTTAGGGGCTTTTTTGTTTTTTGCCCCATCTACGACCGAAGACGCCCAGCTATATCGGGTTATTCCGATGGAAGGACCGGCGGAGCTTTGATGTGCCGGCTAGCTAAAGCTTTGATCTTTTAAAATTCTAACCTCCTTATGAGAAATAGTAAATAGGAGCAGCTTAGAAATTTTAGGGGGCATTGCAAAAACCAAAATTGCAAATCCTCCTCGTTCCGGTTTTTTAATTAGCAGAGGACTTCAGTTTGAGCACAGCGGATACTGAAGTCTGAGCCGGTTTGAGGAGATTAATCTTTCTAATTTGCATGTTTAAGGAAAACAACACCGCTGTGTGCTTTCATCATCAGGAAAGTCTTCGAAGAAGTCTTAGTGATAACACACAGCAGTGTTTTGTTGACAAAGCAATAATTAAAGCGCTACCGCAAAGCATTTTTAAAGCGGAAGCGGTCAATGTCGGAAACGTATTTATTTAGAAGCAACCCCCATATCCGGCATGAAAGACAGATCAGGACGGATCCAGCCATTTTTCACATCGAATTTCCTGGTGATGGCCATGGTTTTTTCATTTAAAGCTTTGCCTTCTTCACCCAATAATTTCATGTTCTCAGCTTCGATATTGCTGAAATCCACAGCGTTTGTTGCAGACTGTACTACAATGTAAAGAGGTTGCTCAGTTCCCAATGCTCCTTTGTATAAGCGATAGCCATTGGGCACTTGTTTTTTTTCAAATAATGCCCTCCATTCTTTTGATATTTCTTCCGCTTCCAGCTCCTTGTCAGGTTGTCCATAATAAAAATGCCAGGTTCGGTAGTTCACGCCTTCTTCCACCATACCCTTTCCTTGTGGATCGTACGAAAGGTCATGCGAAAGTTTTATCATGTAATCTTTATGCTTTGTATAGCATCCATCAAAACCTTTCCACAATTTAGCCATTTCCTCTTTCCCAATTTTGGCTTCCAATTCTTTCCATGGATCATTGTCAAGGGCGGCATAGTTGTCCACTTTGCTAATAAAGATATAATGAAAATCATCAGTCATGGCAGTAAGATAGGCAAGGCTTGTAAGGTTGTGCTCTTTTATTTTATTATATACGGCCTTAATCGCTTTTTCATATTTAGCTACCATTGAAGGCTTAACAATGTCTTCATGGATAATCAAGAGCTGTTCATCTGACTGCTTCTCCTGGGCGACTACGCTTGAGCATATGCTTAACATTAGCCCCGCGACAACGAGCATGCATAGTGTGTTTTTCATAGTGATATTGGTTTAGATTTATGAAATGATTAGGTAGGTAAAGGAAAGGAAAGGGCTATAATCGAAATTACTATTGCGGCATCTATCAAGTTAAAGAAATAAAATGAAATAATCTGAAAAAATCGATATTTCCTTGAAAGTTATATTCAACGATAAAACCGGATTTTAGCTAACGCGAAAACTTTTGTAAACTTGGTTCAGTAAATAGAAAACAGCAGCCTGTTCATCAAAAAAACTGCTATCCTGGCCAGTATTTACCCATTGCAACTGCCCGACTAAAAAAGGCTTCTCTTCCACAAAGCTTTAGCGTCATTCATAAATCGCCGGTATTGTTAATAAATAAAACACCTGGTTTTAAAAAATCCGTCAGACCGGCGGCAACCTTCCTAGCGCGTTTGTAACGCACGCGGCTAATAAGTGTGGAGGTGAAAGTTTGTAAAGAGTGTTATAAAATGTGGAGAGCAAACCCCGACGAATTAAACATCAGTTGGAAAAAAAAATTCTAAATCTTATGATTTAGAGGCTTTTTTGTTTTTTTGCCCCATCTTTTTGATGGGGGGCAGGATTTAAAATTTTTTCTGTTCAGGCTTACTAAATACTTTGCTTATTACAATTCCCCCCTCAGAAGTTTTGGACGATAAAAAAAATCGGACTAATATGTAACAAAAATTATTACAATTAAGTCTAGTGTTGTATCTTTGACTCAGAAATGAACAACACAAGGTTTGCAACGGTAATTCATATTCTTACTCTCCTGGCGGATAGCGAAGGGGAGTGGCTAAGTTCGGAATGGATTGCCGGCAGTATTAATATTAATCCTGTGGTTGTTCGGAGAGAGTTGAGCATTCTTAACGAGGCAGGGTTGGTAATTGGCAGGAAAGGAAAGGATGGTGGATCGGCGCTTAATAAAAAGAGTGGTAACATACGGTTATCTGAGATATACTTAATCGTTAAAAATTCGGAAGTGCTGGGGAAAATGAATTTAAAGACCAATCCTAAATGCCCAATAGGGAAGAGTATGAATCAAAAACTTGAAAGCTTATTTAGTGAAATTGATTTGTTGGTATTGAAAGAACTTCAGCATAAAACCCTTGAAGATTTCGTACAGCAATTCCACTAATTTTTTTTGAATGTATATGTAATAAAAATTGTTACAATTAAAATAAAAATAGTCAATTAATTTAAAACAGTAGTAATTATGAAAATTGGAATCACCGGAGCGACCGGACAATTAGGAAACATTGTGGTAAGCAAACTGAAAGAAAGGGTAGGAGCTGAGAATTTAGTGGCATTGGTCCGCTCACCAGAAAAGGCAGAAGCTTTGGGGATAGAAGCCCGGGTATTTGATTATAATCAGCCGGAGGACTTGACAGAGTCCTTACAGGGAATTGATCATTTGTTGTTGATTTCCTCCAGTGAAATCGGCCAACGTGTAAAACAGCACGGAAATGTTATCAATGCAGCCAAAAAAGCAGGAGTACAGTGGATTGTTTATACCAGCATTTTACGGGCAGATTCTTCGACCCTAAGCCTGGCCGGCGAACACCTGGCGACTGAAAATCTAATAAAATCGTCCGGTATTCCATTTACAATTTTACGTAACGGGTGGTATACAGAAAACTATACCGGGTCTGTACCAACTGCCGTGGAGGCAGGTGCTTTTATCGGGAGCGCAGGAGAAGGAAAAATTTCTTCCGCCGCACGAGTAGACTATGCGGAAGCTGCAGTGACAGTCCTTACCAGCAAGAACCAGGAAGATAAGGTGTATGAATTAGCAGGTGATGAGCACTATACCCTGAACGATTTGGTTAAAGAGGTATCCAGGCAAGTTGGAAAAGAAATCTCCTATCAAAACCTTCCTGAAGAAGACTATGCAAATGCCCTTAAGGGATTTGGGCTTCCGGAAGGTTTTGCCGTTGGGATTGCAAGCTGGGACGTGAGTGCTTCGAAAGGTGATCTTTTTAATGATTCCAGAGAATTATCCGGACTTATTGGCCGTCCAACGACACCGTTATCAGACGTGGTAAAAGAGGTTCTGGGCTAATATCTTTATTGAACCGAAATAACGAGGCTGTCTCAAAAGTATTTTGAGTGGCCTCAGGTTTTTATATATGACTTTTTTCCCAGATAGGTACCCAAATGTCCTTCCCTTTTTGAGACAGCCTCGTTTATTGCCAGGAGAAAACAGGTAAAGATGTAATACGATAATTTTTATTCTACTTTTTTTTTAATAACACTAAATTCAACGCGATTGCCCAATCGCAGAAAATCCGTCCTCCATACGAAGCCTGCATCTGGACGCCACTTGATTTCCCGCTTCACGCACGATCAGAAGAAGTACCCTTGTTGCCGATTTTCCATTTAATTTGTCACTACCCGAAGTGGTCGCTACCGAGACCTTTGAAGCAGTGCATGTGTACAAAAACAAAACGGATGGGCATTTCTATACGATCGTGGAAGATATTACCAGGCATCAGGAATTGCGGGAGGCCATAGACCTGGGGGAAGCATGGAAAAATTTGGAGGAAAATTGGGCATATAAGGATGACCTGCAATACCTCGCCGACCGCTGCACGGACCAGGTTTCACATGTCGAATTGATTCGCTCAGGCTACATCAAATGTTGGAAGTGGACGATTTGAACCATTGCCAGATGATGATACAAGGCGCGGTGGACGGAAACTATGGCGATTATGGAATTATACTCTACGATTTGGGGATGATCAGGAATTATTAATGACTGTAACGCATGAAAAATCTAAGATGTGTCGCCCCAACATTCTTTTATTTTTTTAAAGTGAATTGGTAAAGAAGTTTGGGCAATTATTCGGAAGCGGGTCATCAGGGTCATAGACGGGCAGAAGAAAATAAAGTATATGAAATTGCCTATTAAAATAGTGGATCACTTTTCTCACAATTTAAAAAAAACATGACGAACGGGGTGCCTTGTGCAAAAACATACGCCATGTAACATAGTGAAAAATTCTTGTAACAAAATTATTGGTATCCCGGCCGCCGACATGGATATATTTGTTTGACAAGCGTAAACAATAAATTCAAAAATGGAAGATTGGTGATTAACACGATTATCCTTTCATATGCACACACTGGAATCACCAGGTATTTATTGCGATTTTTCCAGTATTTTTAATGTGGGTTTTTTGTGGCTCAACCCAAATTTTTGTTGTTTAATGATTTAAATTTTTATGGACAAGGCATTGAAGAAAATAGGTATCGCTATTCTGTTGCCGCTGTTTTTACAAAGCGTCAATGTGAACGCCCAGCAATTAAACGGAGATAATGGAGATGGTACCTATACTAACCCTATAATAAGCGCCGACTTCCCGGATCCCGACGTGATCCTGGTGAATGACACCTACTACATGGTATCAACTACTATGTTTATTTTTCCGGGGGTAACCATTTTGAAATCAAAAGACCTGGTGAATTGGGAATATTGCAGTAATGCGGTACCCAGGTTTGATGTTAGCAATTGTTACGACCTTGATACCTGCAACAGGTATCGCCATGGGCAGTGGGCGACGAGTATGAGGTACCATAACAACAAATTTCACTTACTCTTTATTACGCTCGATGAAGGCGGGTTTCACTGTACGGCAGAAAAAGCGGAAGGTCCGTGGAAAATCGAAAAACTGCCAAAAGGTTTTTATGATCCCGGATTGTTTTTTGACGACGATGGCAAAATTTATGTCACTCATGGGTATAGTAAGATATTCATTACGGAAGTTGATGAAAACCTGGCTCCGGTAGGTAAAGATTCTTTGATATTCACCGGTGATATTCGACCGGGTCTGGAGGGAATGCATGTGTATAAGATAAACGGATACTATTATTTGTATGGAACATACGGTGGACTGGATGGATTTCAGGCAGCGTTACGATCCAAAAACATCTATGGGCCTTTTGAGCAGAAAGTAGTCATTCGCGACACTACCCATGGCCCCAATTATGGCATTCATCAGGGAGCCCTTATCCAGACACAGACGGGGGAATGGTGGACTATGTTATTTGTAGATAGCGGACCTTTTGGACGATTCCCATCCTTGCAACCCGTGACTTGGGAAGACGGTTGGCCGATGGTGGGCGTTGACGGAAAAGCAGTGACAACATACCGGAAACCTGATGTCGGGAAAAAACATCCGGTAAAAATCCTGCCCACTTCCGATGAATTCAAAGGAAAGGAATTGGGAATGCAGTGGGGCTGGAACCATAATCCCGAACCCACGAACTGGTCGCTGACTGAAAAACCGGGATCATTGCGCCTCTACACGGTGCAGGTGACATCTGACTTTCGAATGGCCCGTAACACGCTCACGCAGCGAATGTTCTCCTACTATTCGGATTCTACCTATACGCTCGGAACGACCAAGATGAATTTTGCCAATATGAAAGAAGGCGATGTGGCAGGTTTGGCCATTTTCCAGGATCCATATGCTTATATAGCGGTAAAGAGATCCGACGGAAAACATTTTATCACCATGGTCAATAATGGTGAAGAGATAGAAACGGTAGAAACCAAGGCATCTGAAATCTATTTCAGGGCAAATCCCTTTTTTGGTTCCGGCGCAGCGCCGATGTACGGAGGGAAGTCAGTGCCGGGTACAGGAACAGCCTCTTTCTTTTATAGCCTGGATGGAAAAACATTTACCAAACTGGGGAATGAATTGCAAATGCGTTTCAAATTAACCGTTTTCACAGGAAACAAGTTTTGCCTATTCAATTTTCCAACAAAAGAAACCGGTGGATATGTAGATTTTGATTGGTTCAGGGTTAACCCGGTAAGCTCTTTTTTCAATAACTAATCATGTTATTGACTTTTTATCGAGTGTGAGGTTAGGATGTTATATGGCGAAAAGATCTTGTAATATTTTTATCAAGTTTGAAGGCAAAATCATATATTTACTTATGATGCTATGTGATAAGTTGTGAAAAGAATCATTCTTCCAATCTCCAACATTGTTGTGATTGGCCTTATCGCCAGTATGGCGAGTATTAAAAAAGCATGCCCGTCGGGTTTGATGTTTTATGTACAGATATTCTAAATGGGAAAACCTTTACTATTCAAAAATACCTAAGCAGAACAGGCACTAAGAAGGTCTGGTTTACGCATCTCCTCTCCCTGTTTTTTTATTGACAACTCGTTTGGCTTTTTACCCTTATGAAGCAAGAGGTAGAAAGCTTGAGAAGAGTGTATAGAGAAGGAATTCCCTTAACCAATTTTTAAAAAAAAAGTTGTGAAACACCGCCAAGAAACTGCACTTATCAAAAAGTTGATAAAAGGTGATCAGAAAGCCTTTTCCGAACTTTTTAATCTTTATGCAAACAATCTTTTGAATATCATTAGAAGGTATGTGGCAGATCAGGAAGAAGCCCGGGAAATTGTGCAGGAGACTTTTTACAGGGTCTGGAAATACCGTGCAAACATGGATGCCAGACTTTCTTTTAAAGCATATATTATCACTATTGCCAAAAGGCTTATATTCAATCACACAAAAAAGAGATTATGCGAAATAGCTTACCAGGATTACTTCTTAAAGAATCACATTAATAAAACCAATTCGATAGAGGAGTATATCGATTTTGAAGAGTTGGATAGAAAAATTCAAATGAGCATTAATAATATGCCTCCCAAAAGAAGAGAGATTTTTTTACTAAGTCGTCGCATGGGCTACACCAATCACGATATAGCTAAAAAGTTAAATATTTCCGTAAGTACAGTAGAAAACCAAATGAACAAAGCTCTGAAATATTTGCGGGAGTACATTTCCTTTCATTACTCATGATTTTAACTTTTTTTTTGAACAGAGTAGGTGCTGCGCCTTATTTAATTGTTTTTAAGGTAAACCCATCGTGTGGAAAAGCGCTTGATCATAAAGTTTTTAAAAAACGAATGCACTGCTGAAGAGAAGGAAACAGTTGTTGAGTGGCTGCATTCCCGGGATTTTGAGTCAGAATTATTGAGTCAAATAGAGAACGACCTGCTGTCTTTAAATGCTAGCGCAAATAATGAGGAAGATCTCCAACCCTTACTGCAAAATATATTGCTCAAGGAACAATTGGATCGAATTGATTCAGGAAGGCAAATCATTTACCCTGGACGGAAAAATGGGTCTGTCAAATGGCTCCTGAGTGTTGCTGCTTCGATTATAATAATTTTTTCCTTTTCATATTTTCTGACTGGTCTTTTTACCAGTGAAGCCCCCTTAGACACGCCGTTGACAGCCAAATACATAGTCAAAGAAAACAGTCGGGGCAGGATGTCAACAATATTCCTTCCGGACGGATCGGTTGTTAAATTAAATGCAGCCAGTAAGATCAGATACCAGGAAAATTTTATTGATTCCGCTCGAATAGTTTATTTGGAAGGGGAAGCTTTTTTTGAAGTCGCCAAAGATTCTATAAAGCCATTTGTAGTTCTTGCGGACAACATTTCAATTACTGCCTTAGGAACTTCTTTCAATGTTTCGTCTTACCAGGAGGAGGATAAAATAGCTGTGGCGCTGGCAACAGGCAAGGTCGTGGTAAAAGAAAAAAATCAGGCTGATGATGTGTTTTTGGAACCAGGTCAACTCGTGAAATATAATAAAGCAGCCAACCAGTTTACTGACCGGGAAATATTTTCCCCCAAATCGATTTATGGCTGGAAAGATGGTATTCTTTATTTCAAAAGCGCGTCGTTGCAGGAAGTAATTACCAGGTTGGAGAGATGGTTTGGAGTGGAATTTATTGTAAATAATAATAGTCCTCTAAACTGGAGTTATACAGGTGAGTTTAACGATCAGTCGCTAAAAAGTGTACTTGAGAGCTTAAGCTTTAGTCAGAATTTTAAATACAAAATCAATGACAAAACCGTGACGATTGATTTTAATACAAATACAGAATAGAAATATCAAGATTTAAAGTAAAACCGGGAATAATCTGCCAATTATTTCCCGGCTCACATTTTAATTAATTACTAACAATTAAAACATGTCAAATTTATGAAAAAAAGATTACTACTAAAACTCATGAAGTTTTCACTCTATGGGCTAATGCTCCAAACCATGTTCGTGGGCATGTTGATGGCTTCCGGCGCCAATGCGCAGCGCAAACAGCTAAGCGTAAAGAATGTTTTTGTTAACGTTCATCTCAACGAAGCCTCGCTGCTGGAGGTGTTTGGCGCGATCGAATCAAACACCGATTTCGTGTTCAATTATGACGACCACATCATTAAAAACAACAAATCGAAGATTAGTGTGGTCGGAAAGAAGACTGTTGCCGACATTTTAGTTAAGGTTTCTGAAGTTGCCGGTGTAAAATTCAAACAAGTAAACAACAACATTAATGTTGAAAAGCTGAGAAACAAATTCGACGATGCCGGCAATCTGGAGATCGTTTTACAAACCCAGACGGTGACAGGCAATGTTATTTCCGACGAAGACGGCCAGCCGTTGATTGGTGTTAGTATTGTTATTAAAGGTACTTCGCAAGGAACTGTAACAGATATCGAAGGAAAATATAGTGTAGAGGTTCCATCAGGTGAAAGTGTTCTTGTATTCAGCTTCGTTGGCTACTATACAGAGGAAGTACAAGTGGGAAATCAAACCGTCATCAACCTGACAATGAACTCCGACATAAGTACCCTTAGCGAAGTGGTGGTAGTGGGTTACGGTACTGCCAGGAAGAGCGATATTACAGGATCTGTTGTTTCGGTTGACACCGAGGAAATGTTGAAGAGAACGCCAACAAACATTTTAGAAGGGTTAAAAGGTCAAGCTGCGGGTGTAATGGTTACAGCACAAGACGGAGCCCCGGATGCTAATTCTGCCGTTCGTATTCGTGGTGTAGCCACAATCACCGGTAGCGCCAAGCCACTCTATGTGGTAGATGGTGTGCAGGTAGGTGATAATGCCAATTTTATTAACCCAGGTGATGTAGAGAGCATCGAAATATTAAAAGATGCTTCTGCTACTGCCATATACGGTGCGGCTGGAGCTAATGGTGTTATCATGATTACCACCAAACATGGTAAAGCAGGTACTACACGGATCAATTTTTCAGCGGACTATGGAATACAGACGTTAGCAAGGACATTGGATGTTGGAGATGTAGACCAATATGCAAAAAACATACGTGCTGCGCGCGCAAACGATGGCGGCAGCTTATCTAATCAAATTTTTGCTGAGCAATATGACGGTCAAAGAAAGAATATCGACTGGCAAAAGGAAATGACACGCGTTTCCCTGAGGCAGCAGTATAATCTCTCGGCTTCCGGAGGCACGGAAAAGACCCAATCAAGCCTTTCATTGAGTTATTTGAATAATGATGGAATTGTTATCAATACAAATTACAAACGTTTAACCGGTCGTGTCAACGTAGTAAGCAAAGTGGCTGATTTCATCGAAATCGGTAGCGACCTCAGCTTTGTTCATACGGAATCTCACGGCAGCAATGCCGGTCTTGGCAATAACGGTAACCTTTCTTCTGTTCGTGACTGGGCTTTCATGGCTCCTACTATGGATTATGTAATACCAGATGGATATCCAGGAGCTGGAACTATTATGAGTCCTAACGTTGTAAACCCGGACGGGACTTATGGTGCTCCGATGCAAGGTGATTTAGGTTCACACGATGCAAATTTGGGAAATAACATCTATGCTGAACAGATGGAAAATACGGGTATTACCAAAAACAACAGGATGCTTCTTAGTGCCTATGCCAATATTAAATTGTTTAAGGGTTTAACTTTCAAATCAATAGCATCTTATAATTTTACCGCAGACAATTGGTATAACTTCTGGGGCAACAAAAAACGCTATTTTCC
>JBNLGG010000080.1:15045-17359 GCA_050305935.1 Cyclobacteriaceae bacterium
TTCAAATCAATAGCATCTTATAATTTTACCGCAGACAATTGGTATAACTTCTGGGGCAACAAAAAACGCTATTTTCCTGACGGAACGCAGGTTGAACTGTACAATTACGATAGTAAGTATTATTTGGGAATCAACAATAGTAATTACAACAATACTGCTATAGAAAGCTATTTGACTTACAATTGGTCAAATGATAGCCATGACTTGACACTAATGGCAGGTAACACGGTAATCAAAGGCTTTGGAAACTGGAGTAACGTTTCCGGAAATGATTTCCTTGGAGATAACCTCCGTGATGTTAGTTTGACCAAGGATCCTGTTGCAAGAACAGGAGCAGGTGCGTATAACATTGAATCTCGTGGATTGTCTTATTTTGGTCGTCTTCAATACGTTTTGATGGATCGCTATATTTTAACAGGGACTATTCGTCGTGATGGTTCTTCTAACTTTGGCGCTGTGAACCGTTGGGGGACTTTCCCGTCAGCCGCGTTGGCATGGCGTATTTCGGAAGAGGATTTTATGAAAAATATTCCGACCATCAGCAACTTGAAACTTCGATTGGGTTGGGGACAGACAGGTAACAATGGAGGTCCGACAGATAAATCTGTTCAGGGGTTTACTACTAATAAAATTCAATATTTTTATTATGGACAGAATGGACAGGCAGGTATGAATACTTCAAGACAATTGGCTACCGGTTATGCTCCATTGTTAACTGATCCTAGTTTGAAATGGGAGACCAATGAACAAACGAACATCGGTCTTGACCTTGGATTATTATCAAACAGTTTGAACATAACCGTTGACTATTTCACCAGAACATCAAAAGACCTGTTGGTGGAACGTACAATACGCCCTTCATCCGGTTTTGACCAGGTATATACCAACTTAGGTGAAATTCAGAATAAAGGTGTTGAATTCAGTTTAGACTATAAGAAGCAAATTAATCGTGATTGGAGTATCGGTGCCACATTAACAGGTTCGTCTTTAAAAAACAAAGTTATAAAATTGGCTGAAGACATATTTAAGGAAAACTCATCATGGCCTAATAATATTAGTCCTGACGGTTCCAATCTTGCTGCAGTTGGAGCTACTTCAGGAACGCACTGGAACGGTCACTCAATAAGTCGCGAAGGTTATGCCGTAGGGTCATTCTGGGGCTATGTGGTAGAAGGTATATACCAGTCGCAGGAGGAAATTGATGCTGCCAATGCAGCAGCCATAGCTGCAGGTCACCCTGGCGGATACAACAATGCATCAACGACTGTTCCCGGTGATTTTAAGTATAAAGACCTAAATGGTGATGGATTTCTTAGTGAGGAAGATTTGACGATCTTAGGTGATGGTTTCCCTAAGTTAAACTACGGTTTGAACTTGACCTCTTCTTATAAGAATTGGGACTTCTCAATTTACATGTATGGAGTATTGGGTCAGGATATCTATTCTTATTCTGCGATGACCTTATCTAACATGTTCGCAAGTGATAATGGAACTACTCCTAACGTATTACAAGAGGTTGCAAATTCTGCCTGGACTGAAGAAAACCATAGCACTACTACGCCAAGATTGTCCATACTGGATTTGAATTACAACATGCGAGGTTCAGATGCATGGGTTAAAAAAGGTGATTTCCTGAAAATCGGTACCCTTCAGATTGGTTATACTTTTAGCAGAGAACTGTTAAGCCCTTTGCGAATTGAAAGTGCGCGTATTTATGCTTCGGTTCGAAATTTAGCCACTTTTTCTTCCTACAACAAATATGGCGATCCTGAAGCTGGACAAGGAAGCGTACTTTATACAGGACTGGATACGGGTCGTTATCCTTACCCCCGTACTTATTCAATTGGATTGAATATTCAATTTTAATTTTGGCTTAAAATTTTAATGTAATGAAACCGACATGTTAAAGATAATCATTTAACAAACAGAGCAATGATTATTTTTAACATCAAAGGTTCCATCTGACGATTGAAAAACAAAAAAATAAACAGATGAAAAGAAAATCGATAATATATACACTTGTCATTGGACTATTCCTGCTAGCAACAACCTCTTGCGATACCGAAGACTTTTTGGATGTAGACCACTATTCCATTTTGTCTGCTGATCAAATGTTTAAAAGTGACCAAGATGCCAAGGCGGGTCTTGTTGGTTGCTACACGATGATGCTTCCCACTGACATCGACGGAGACTGGGGTATAAAACCCAACTTGTTTATTGGAGGGCATCCTACCATGGATACCCAGGCTACAGGATGGGACAAAGACGGGAATCAACAAAAATGGACCCCGGGTAGTCCGGAACTATTGAGTGG
>JBNLGG010000081.1:0-16440 GCA_050305935.1 Cyclobacteriaceae bacterium
ATCCTACAACCCAACAAATAATTACTTATTTTTAGATCAAAAAAGACGAATCGTCAGCCGAATGAGAAAACAGATAGCAGACCTTGGTATAAATCCCGATGATCTTGGCTTCTCAAAAGCCAATCGAGATAAAATTGTAAAAGAAATGACTCCTGATTTTCAGAAACTTAGCTTACGTTAGTCTGTATACACAGTTACCTACAATCGGAAATAACAAATGTCATACGAATTACTCGAAAAAAATATTGAAAAACATGTACAGTTTTCAGGTGAAGAACTGAAGACATACTGTAGCTATTTTAAACCTAAAAGTATTTCGAAAAAGGAATTTTTGCTTAGACAAGGGGAGCTATGCCGGTTTGAAGGATTTGTCACAAAAGGATGTTTCAGGCTATTTACCATTGATCATGAAGGCAATGAACACGTTCTCTATTTTGCTGCAAAAAACTGGTGGGTAACTGATATAGATAGCTTCACTAATCAAACTCCTGCAAATTTATCCATCCAAGCCCTGGAAAACAGTGAAGTGCTTCTTATCAGCAAAACAGACAAAGAGTGCCTTTATGATGACATGCCAAAAGTTGAGAAGTTATTTCGAATCATGACTCAAAAGACCCTGGTAGCACTCCAGCGCCGACTGATCCGAAATCACAGTTTTACTGCAGAGGAACGATACGATCATTTTATTTCTAACTATCCTGAAATTGCACAGAAGTTGACCAACCGCCAGATAGCAGCCTACCTCGGCATCACTCATGAGTTTGTAAGCAAGATCCGAAAGAAGATCTCTTTGAGAAAATAACACCTCTCTCCTTTCCATGCCATTTATTGAACTTGTTCAATGTTTTTCGGCAACACCTGCCCGTACTTTGTTTCATCATTAAATATTAACACAGATGAAACGAATTTTCTCATTGCTAATTCTTACAACCTTAATCTTAGAAAAAATGGAAGTACAGGCACAAGATTTTAAAAAAGTCGAAACAGACCAGTTGACTCTTGACGTGTTCAACGCATCCGAAAACAGTTTTGGAGTAGCATCCGTAATCGTTTCAGGCAAAACAGATGCGGTATTGATCGATGCACAATTCACTTTGACTGATGCCGAAACCGTAGCTCAGCAAATCAAAAAATCAGGCAAAAAACTTACGACTATTTATGTAAGCCACGGAGACCCTGACTTTTATTTCGGGTTGGAGGTATTCAAAAAGCACTTTCCGGAGGTTACAGCCTATGCCACACCGGCCACTATTGAGCATATCAAAGCCACAGCACAAAAGAAATTAGAAGTATGGGGCGGTCGACTGGGTGATGCGATTACCTCCAATGTTGTGCTGCCACAAGTGCTACAGGGCAACAGCATAGAGCTGGAAGGACAAAAGCTGGAGATTGTGGGGCTGGATGAATTTCCAAAAAAGACATTTGTATGGATACCTTCTATCAAAACTGTGGTGGGTGGCATCAATGTTTTTGGCAATACCTTCCACCTGTGGATGGCTGACGCACAAACTCCCGAAGCACATAAAAACTGGATCGCTATTCTGGATAAAATCACAGCTTTACAACCGGAGGTAGTTATACCGGCCCATTCGGGTGAAGGAGCAGCATTTGACCTTGCATCCGTAAGACACACCAAAGCGTACATTCAGTTTTACGAAGAGGCACTTAAAACCAATAAAACATCCGAAGCATTGATAAGTGCGATAAAAGAAAAATACCCGGACCTGACATTTGAGATAGCCCTGCAGCTTGGGGCTAAAGTAAATACCGGGGAAATGAAATGGTAATGAAAAGCTTGAATCTACAACTCATCCTGCCAATACTTCTCCTGGGGGTATTGGCAGGGTGTAACAATCGTTATGCAAATATGACCAATCTGGAAATCATAAAAAGCACGTATGAGGGTAAGAACTCAGCGGAAAATGGTAAAAACCTCCAAGAGCACCTGGCTGCAAATGCTACCTGGACAGAGGCCACAGGGTTCCCCTATGGCGGAACGTATACCGGATTTGAAGAAATCGCTAAAAACGTATTCAGCAGGTTAGGCAGCGAATGGGTTGACTATAAATTTGTGCCTGAAGATTATGTGGCCCAGGGAGACAAAGTGGTGGCGTATGGCACCTACTCCGGGACGTATAAAGAAACGGGCAACTATTTCGAAGCCAGGGTAGCCCACGTCTGGAAACTCAACGACGGTAAGATTATCAGTTTCGAGCAGTTTGTAGACAGCAAGACCGTGATAGAAGCAATGAAAAAAAATACTTCTCCGAAAATGAAATTAATCTATGTAATGGATCCACTTTGTGGTTGGTGCTATGGCAACCATCAAACTATCGAAAGGTTGTACCAAAACTACAAAGCGGCATTCGATTTCGAAATTTTACCTGCCGGGATGTGGAGTGGTGTAAACGCCAGAAAGCAAACCCCGCAAATGGCCCGGTATTTTATCAACCACGATGCAGCCATAGCTCAAAGAACCGGAACCTCGTTTGGGGAGGCATACTTCCAGTTCATTCAGAACGAAGAGGTAAACCTGGATAGCGAAGTGCCCTCGAGGGCCATCATGGCAGTGACGGAAATGGATCAGTATCAAACTGTCCCATTTATGGTGGAAGTGCAAAAGGCAAGGTATTATCATGGAAAAGATCTCAACCAGGAAAGCACATACACTATCATTTGCCAGCAGTTAGGGGTGGATGAAGAAGCCTTCCTGTCGCTTTTTCGGTCAGAAGCCATTAAGAAAAAGACACAAGAGACTTTTGCAAAGGCCCTGCAATATGCGCAATCTTACCCTACATTGTTATTGGAGGCAAATGGAGATATCCATTTCCTGGAGCAGGGTTATGCCCCGTATGAACGTATTGAAACTGATATAAACGATTTAATGAGGTAACAAAACTGACAGGAACGACAATATAAGTGAGGGAAATGATCTCAGCGGAGAAAAAAATTGATTCGGGATTGTTAATCCTCAGGATCTCGATTGGTGGGACTGATGCCGCTGCATGGGTGTCTAAACTAATGGAACTTGAACTTTTAATGTCATTTCTTAGGGCACCTATATCAATTAGGGAATTAATTTGAAGTACGAACTGCCAGTCGAGTAAGCCAGGGGAGTTTCACCCCTAACTTCTCACAGAACCGCATCCCGATAGTTAAAGCCATCGGGACTGGCTGTGAACCTCTCGATTCATATGCTTACGCCGAAGGTTCAGCATAGGCGCTACGGCTCTTATTATGCAGTCGTTATTGACATGAAAAGGTTCATACCAATTTGTATCCCAATTCCCAATGATAGAACAGGTTAGGATATGAAGTCGTAACACATCTCAGCCATCGGACGGCCTTGACCTTGCTTCCTTTGAAGCTTTTGTACTTGTTCAATATCCATCTGATCAACCTGATGATGAAGATGATAGTCCTAACCTCACAGTTAGCAACCCCCGACTAAAGTGCGGGGCAGGCTTTGCCACTTGCTTAGCTTGGGGTAACTGTCCCGTCAAAACGGGAACCCCAGCGCGTCAGGGACTTTCACCCCTTGGAACACTCAACTTCATGAGCTATATTCACCATTCAAGGCACACACAGAAACTAAAATGAATATGCAAACCGAGCCCTTTGACATGACAATGCAAATAAAAGCCTTCAGTGTGTCTTGTAACAGGGGTACATACTCATTTTAGTTAAGCGTTATGCGTCATGCTGATAAACTGCGATTTCAAGCATATTGACCTAAACGATTTCCATAATAAAAGGCTTGAAAAAATGAATTCTCAAGCCCCTTTGAATTTCAGAATTGTTTTAAAAAGTGTAACCCACATGTAAAGTCGCGAAAACGGATATAGGTGAAATATCATATTCCTGTTCACCGAGTACATTTACTCCGCTTATTTTGGAGGTGTATCCTATACCTCCCCATCCCTTAAAATAGAGCGGGAATTTAAACGGTTGCAGGGTGAAGCCTCCATAACCCATTACTAAACCATTGTTAAACTTTTCTTCTCCGGTTTGATTGTCATTGTTTATTAAAAACTGTTGTACGCTGATCTGAGACCCAACGAAAAACTTCTTATTGACTTCGGAGAAGTGATATTCGCCAAAAATTCCGGCAGCATTGTTTATACGTACTTGCCATCCTTTGTCAGCATTATTGCTGTTCATACCCACAAAAAAAGATGGCATATCCATTGCATAAATACCAACACCATATAACAGGTGATCACTCGACTTCGGTTGAATTCTCAAATGTGCTGAATAGCCATTAAAGGCAAATGTTGACGGGTCAATCTCGATGGATAATTTTGTTTTTCCAACAGTTTGGTCTGTCTTTTGAGCTGAAGCATTAAAGTTGGAAATTCCAAAAATAACTGCAAGTGATAAAAAACTGATCTTTGTTTTCATAAAAATAGAGTTCAAATTATTATTCATTATATTTCGTATATTTTGTTTGTGAAAAAAAATTATTTCCGTTCCATGATTTCCAGATGTCCAAAACCATCGAAAACCATACTATTTGTATAGATTAGGTTATTCTTTTCAGCATATTCTTTTAACATCCCCTGTTTATTCCATCTTCTGGCACTTCGTTTTGTCAGGGCATACCATAAGGCAAAGCTTTTATTGTTCCTTTTAGAAAACTTTCGAAAAATATCTTTAATAGTTCCGGTTCCGCTTGGAGATAGAATAATTATCCTTCCCTTTTCATTCAAAACCTCTAATGACTGATTCAATATAGAATCCTGGTCATAAACATCGAGGTTAAACAACACATTACAGATACATATTTCATCAAAACAAGCCTCGTGAAAAGGTAATTTTGCTCCTGTAGGAACTTGTACTAAAGAAACAGCCAATCCTTTCAATTTTTTTTCTGCTTCTGCTAACATCGAAGCATTAACATCTATACCGGTGCAATCCGAATATTTTTCATTTACTAATAATTGAAGTAGTTTACCGGTTCCCGTTCCGATGTCTAATACTTTACTATGTGCGGTAACCTCTGAGACTACGGGATTTAAAAATTCATTATACCAGGATGTTTCCTGAACATTTGAAAAAAAACTGCTAAAACTTATATTTACTTTCATTATATATCGTATATACAGTTAAAAACAAAAAATATTAATTCATTTCATTTAAAATTTGCTCTATTGTCTTTTTAGCAAGCTCTTCTTTCATTTTATTTTCAGCCACTGAAAATAATTTTAACAGCGAAAGTTGTGCTTTATCAGGTCTGTGCCCCTTAGCTTTAATATCGAAAGTAGTATTGAACATTGACTTCCCTTTTTCAACAGCATTCAGTATTTCCAGGACACTAATATTTGATGGATCTTTGATTAATCGAATACCACCAAATTTACCCTCCTTTGTCTCGATAATTCCTTCAGCAGTGAGGCTCTGAAGAATTTTAACCAAAGTTGGTTTAGGAATATTAAGAATTTCTGACAAAGATGCTGTGGACAAAAACTCAAATTGATTTTGTCTTGTTTTGTCCGAAATAAATATAACCACTAAAATGGCTTTAGAAAAGGATAATGAATAACTCATACTTAATATATCGTATATATAGAATACAAATAAAAATCAGTTTTGTTTAATAACCAATTTTTTTTTCTTTTTTTAATTTTGATTCAGCAAAGTGAGTAATATAGTTTTATCACACAGCCATTTTTTATTATAAAAATGATTGAAAAAAATAAATAATGCACCAACGCACAGTCAAGTAAGCCAGGGAGTTTCACCCCTAACTTCTCACAGAACCGTACGTGAACCTCTCGATTCATATGCTTACGCCGAAGCTTCAGCATAGGCGCTACGGCTCTTATGCTGGCGTTGGCGGTAACTTAAAGAAAATGAACGACAAACTTATTACAACATTTAATTCCATATGTTCATTATCAAATGAAGAAAATAATGCCATCCTTGACATTTTATCGGAGAAACATTTAAAAAAAGGTGAATTCTGGATGAAAGAGGGAGTATCCAACCATAATATCGTTTTCATTCAAAGTGGATACTTGCGGAAATTCTATTTAAATGAAGGCAATGAAATTACGGATTCGTTTTATTTTGAAAATGAATTTTGTGCAGACTTACCTTCCATACTCAGCCGGCATCAACCTAGCTCGAATGTTATTTCCATGGAGCCAACAGACTTGACAGTAATCCCATTTGATAAATTTGAAAAGCTCTGTTCAAAATATTACGCCTTTGAACATATTTACAGGGTACTGCTGGAATATACCTTTCTTAGATTTTACAAAAGAACCCGCTCTTTTATAGAACAAACCCCTAAAGAACGTTATGAAGCTATCGAGAAAGATGAACCTAAAATCTTGCAAAAAGTCAATCAATATCATATTGCGTCATACATAGGCGTAAGCTATCAGCACCTGAGCCGGTTAAGGGGTAAAAAGTGATTTCTTCGCAAATGCGAACGAATTCTCCTTTTTGTCAAACTAATTTTGCCCTGTAAGATAGTATTGCACTTACAGTCCATTGTATGTGCAATGATTTGTTCATCTAACTTTCAATAATCATGGCAATAAACAACGTACACAAAGTTTCAATCAACAATTCGGAGCAATGGCTCTTAGTAAGAAGTAAAAAAGACGATGCTCCGATAATACTTCAGGTTCAGGCAGGGCCCGGATTGCCGCATATATGTTATGCAGATGCAATGCAAAAAAATTTGGGCTGGGAAGATGATTTTATCGTTACATACTGGGATCAGCGAGGATGCGGTAAATCTTATGATAGTAGCTTAGAATCCGATTCAGTTAGTCTTCAACATACCGTAGACGATATTATTGAGTGTAGTAAGTTCTTACTCAAAACATACAACAAAGATAAAATCATTCTAGTCGGATTTTCAATTGGTGCTACAGCGGCTTTGATGGCCGCAACAAAAGAAAAAAGACTGTTTAGCCAACTTATACTTACCGGAACGGATATTGATATGAAAAGGGCCAACCAGCTTGCCCTGGAGTTTGCCTATACCGGAGCTGTAAAAAAACACAGCAAAAAAGATATAAAAACTATAAAGCAGTTATTGGCAGTACCTATTGTTAATAATAAACTATTCGAAAAACGGGCTAAAATTGTCAGCAATTACGGCGGAATCACTGTGCATAAGAATTATACGCAACTATTTTTTGACGCTGTTTTCAGTATGTTATTTTCCAAAGAATACAGCTTAAAAGACATTTTCAGAACGATCAAAGGAATGTCTTTTATACAAAATAGTTTGTTACCCCAAATTGACAATTTGAATTTATTTCAAGAAGGTATTGATACTGAGGCTCCAGTTCATTTCGTTCATGGCACAAAAGATGCCATCGCACCGCTGAGTATCATGAAGGAGTATTTTTCCTGGCTGAACAATCCAAACTATACGCTTACAATTTTCGAAAATTCAGCACACATGCCTCAATTGGAAGAACCGAAAAAATTTTATGAATTAATCAAATCAGTGGCAGTATAAATATGGATTTTCAAAATTTGACAGTAACAGATTCAATAAATGAAGTTTCTTTTAAAATACACTCTATTCCCACCGGTTCAGTATCTGTAAAAATAAAATTGAGATTAACCCCTCCTTAAAAAAGATTAATTTATTTACTACAGCCATCATGGCCAGTTTTTTACTCTTGCCTTTAGCTACGATTCTTTCTTATAGATATTTACCCGCTTTGATACATTTACAGACATTGCAACTGTACATAATGACCCTTTACCACTAACCGACACATGAGATCTTAGAGAAATTGGTCTTTCCAGGTGCTTTTCATACACCTCGTTTGGTGTCAAATTTTCAAGAGAACTATGAGGTCGAAAACTGTTGTATTCGATTCTCCACTGTTCAATTTTTTCTCGTGTATCTTCCAAAGACAAAAAACCAATTTGTATTTAAGCACTCATCTCTGAATGATCCATTAAATGATTCAATAAATGGGTTGTCTGTTGGTTTTCCTGGTCTTGAGAAGTCTAGCAGCACTTCATTATCATAAGCCCACTTATCCAGAGCTTTGGAAATGAACTCGCTCCCATTATCTACTTGTATTCTATCGGGAATAACGTTTTGCTGAAATTTTAACTCATCCAGAACTCCAACTACATCGTGTCCTTTAATAGACTGCTGAGGGTGAATTGCCATGCATTTTCGACTAAAGTTATCCACTATAGTTAAGGCACGGAATTTTCGACTGTAAGCACCCCCGAAAATAGGACAGTTTGAAGGAGAAAAATCAATTTAATTTTGACCTGGTCTGCGCGCCGATTTAATCCCAACAAACCCTTGACGGACCGTTAGGTTTAATTTTTGAGACTCGCTGCTAAAATTCAAACCTTATCATATCTTTGATACTATCAAATGACACTATCACTAAAAAAATATGAAACCAACCTATAACATTACAAATAAGATTCTTTCATTGATTTCTTCAATATCTGAAAAGATAGGTGAAATCAAGTCTGCTCATTTATTGAAGCCTCCTACTGAAATAAGGAAACGAAATAAGATTAGAACTATTCAATCTTCCTTAGAAATAGAAGGCAATACGCTTACAGTTGAGCAGGTTACTGACATTTTAAATAATAAAAGAGTTATTGCTCCTCAAAAAGATATTATCGAGGTCAAAAATGCAATAGAAGTCTACTCAAAATTGGACAAGTTCAAAACCAATGATTTGGATTCGTTGTGTAAAGCGCATGGAATTTTAATGAAAGGATTAATAGAAAATCCCGGAAAATTGAGAAAAACATCAGTTGGAATAGTTAAAGGGAGTGACGCTGCGCATATAGCTCCACCTGGTGAAATGGTTTACCCTTTATTGAAAGACTTATTTGAATATGTAAAAACGGATCATGACTTATTGTTATTGAAAAGTTGTGTTTTCCACTATGAATTTGAATTTATACATCCATTTTTAGATGGTAATGGAAGGATGGGCAGATTATGGCAAACAATGATTTTGAAGGATTATTCTCCTGTTTTTGAATTTCTACCAATTGAAAAATTGGTAAAAGAAAGACAACCGGATTATTACAATGCATTAGGAAAGTCAGATAATCAAGGAGAATCTACCAGTTTTGTTGAATTCATGCTAGATATAATTAATGATGCTCTTGAGGAATTATTAAAGACTCAAAATATCACCTTCAAAAATCAAGATAGAATTTCAATATATAATGAAATAATTGGCAATGAACTTTTTTCAAGACAAGATTATTTAAGACATTTTAAGGAGATATCTCCAGCCACAGCCAGTAGAGATTTGCGAGATGCAGTTAAAAATAATACTTTGGAAAAAACTGGAGATAAACGTTTAACGAAATATCGATACAAAAGATAAAACTAAACCTGGTCGAGTAGGTAAAGGGGAATTCCTCCCCTAACCTCTCATAGAACTGTATGCGAACCTCTCGATTCATATGCTTACGCCGAAGCTTCAGCATAGGCGCTACGGCTCTAATTATGCAGTCGCTATTGAAATAAAATGGTTCATGCCAATTTGTATCCCAATTCCCAATGATAGAACAGTTTAGGACAGGGACTCTCTTCTCCTATTTGAGAAATTCCGAGCGTCATTTTATAGGACAAGAACTGCCTCATGCTACGGTAAATTAGATTTTTGTATCCTTTTCAGTGCTAACCGGCATTCTTTTCTTCTAAATTAAGTATGAATAGGACGGGACATTTACCTTAAAAAAAAAACTCTGACAAATACTGACAATATCAAATATGACTTCCAACAGTTATTAATTCTTTTTATGTGCTTATTTTTGTCATCAATGAAAAGTTGCCATTCACGATATACATCCAAAACTTTTGTCTTCAACAGGTGGAGCCGGAGTTCTTATGCTATTTTCAATAGCTTAAGTAAGGTGGTTAACATCGGAAGAATGCGTATTGATATGCTGCCGGCCGCAGATCTCAAATCCAAAACTTTTTTAGAGATAAAATCTTTCATCGCTAACCTTCTACCAGAAACTGATGAGGATGATGGGGAATTTAACCCATTGGAGGAAAAAACATCTTTTCATTGTTTACCCATAGTTGTCCCTTGCCCCCTCGCGGGAAAAAATCATAAAACTTCACTGGCATATATCCTTTTACTTCTAACCAGAAGCACGGGCGAGGTATGTTTTTACGACTTAAAAAACCTCACTGCATGAAGCAAACTGTAGATATACAAACATTAAAAGAAAAAGTGCTTGATGGCTATCTGATCAACAAGGATGAGGCATTGGCTCTGGTCAATCATCCTGATAAAGAAGTCCTTTATAAAAGTGCTGATGAGATTCGGGCTCACTTTTGTGGAAATGTGATGGAACTCTGCTCTATCACCAATGCCAAATCAGGCAACTGTCCTCAAGACTGTAAATGGTGCAGCCAGTCGATGCACCACGATACCGGCATAGATGTTTATCAGGTAATCGAAAAGAAAAAAGCAGTTGACCAGGCAGTAAACCATGACCTTCAAGGCGTAAACCGACTCTCGCTCGTTACCAGCGGACGCCGGGCAACCACGCAGGATTTAATACGAATGGAAAAGCTTTATGCAGGTATCCGGGAAAAAACTAATTTATCGCTCTGTGCCAGCATGGGACTTCTCGATAAGGAACAGCTTCAACAGTTGAAGAACATGGGCGTTCACACCTACCATTGCAATCTGGAGACCTCCCGAAGATTTTTTCCAACGGTATGCACAACACATACTTACGATGAAAAAATAAATACGATCCGACAGGCACAATCTGTGGGGCTGGACATCTGCTCAGGAGGGATTATTGGCATGGGTGAAAACATGGAGGATCGCATTGACATGGCACTGACCTTGCAAGGGTTAGGCATTTATTCTATTCCGGTTAACATGTTGACCAATGTGGAAGGCACAAAATTAGAAACGGCAGAGCAGCTAAGTGAAGAAGAAGTGCTCACTACCTTTGCCATTGTCCGCTGGATCAACCCGAAGGCCAGTGTACGATTTGCTGCCGGAAGAGTGTTGATTCAAGCTTTCCAGGAGAAAGCGCTTCGTGCTGGAGTAAATTCCGCTATCGTAGGAGATTTGCTAACTACGATAGGGACATCCGTTGAGGAAGATAAAGTAATATTTAAAAATGCAGGATATGAATTGGTTGACAACCATGGAAATAAACAATAGCCAGGAGCTAATAGATTTTGACAAAGAACATTTGTGGCACCCCTATACTTCGGCGACGAAGCCCATTCCATGCTATCCGGTAAAACGGGCAGAAGGAGTACATATAGAGCTGGTAGACGGCAGGAAGCTCATCGAAGGGATGTCGAGTTGGTGGTGTGCCGTACATGGTTACAATCACCCGGCATTAAATACTGCCATGCAGGAACAGATGCAGGATATGACCCATATTATGTTTGGTGGCATCACCCACGCCCCGGCGGTCACCCTGGCTAAAAAATTATTGGAGATAGTCCCTGCCGGGCTGAACAAGGTGTTCTACTGTGATTCAGGATCTGTATCAGTCGAAGTGGCAATGAAAATGGCAGTGCAATATTGGTATTCCCAGGGCTTACCTGAAAAACACGCATTTGCCACCATCCGAAAAGGATATCATGGTGACACCTGGAATGCTATGTCTGTGTGCGATCCGGTGACAGGTATGCATCAGATATTTGGCGCCTTCCTTCCCAAGCATCATTTTGTTGATAATCCTGAATCGAACTTTCATGGCGAATGGCATCCTACGGACATTCAAAAAGTAGAAAAATTATTCCAGGAAAAGTCAACAGAAATAGCAGCATTTATATTGGAGCCAATTGTACAGGGCGCCGGAGGAATGCGGTTTTATCATCCTGAATATTTAAAACTTTTACGCAAGCTGTGTGATCAATATGACATACTGCTGATTGCCGATGAGATTGCTACCGGTTTTGGCCGATCTGGAGCTTTATTCGCCTGTGAATACGCTGGCATTACTCCGGACATTATGTGTTTGGGAAAAGCCATTACCGGGGGATATCTAAGCTTTGCGGCCACCCTTTGCACGGACCAGGTTGCCAACGAAATTTCAAATGGTGAACCCGGCGTATTTATGCATGGCCCTACTTTTATGGGAAACCCAATGGCTTGCCGGGTAGCGATGACCAGTTTGGACCTGTTGCTTCAAAATGACTGGAAAAAAGAAGTAACCCGAATAGAGGCTGCATTAAAAACCGGGCTCGAACCAGCACGAGCCTTCCCCCAGGTAGCTGATGTGCGGGTTTTAGGCGCTATAGGCGTTATTGAAATGAATGAGGCAGTGGATGTGCCAAAAACACAAAAAAGATTTGTTGAAGAAGGTGTTTGGGTGCGGCCTTTTGGAAAACTCATCTACACCATGCCACCATTTATCATGCAAAATACCGAGCTCGAAAAATTATGTGCTGCCATGGTTAAAATAGCTGGAGAACAATGAGCAAACTTGATAGATATATTGAACACCTGAAACAACTGGAGGAAACCAAAAATTACCGAAATCTTCCAAAATCAAATATCAAAGGGCTTGTTAATCTTTCTACGAATGACTACCTGGGCCTGAATGATGATCTGGGCCTTCAAAAAGCTTTCAGGGAAACTACCGATTTTGACCGATTGCGGTTTAGCGCAGGTTCTACCCGGCTACTCACCGGAAATATAGAGGAGTACCGGGCGGTTGAAAATAGGCTCGCCCAACTTTATGATAAAGAAGCTGCCCTGATTTTTAACAGCGGGTACCACACAAATATGGGTGTGCTTCCCGCGCTTGTGGAGAAAGGAGACCTGATCATTGCCGATAAGGAAGTGCATGCCAGCCTGATTGATGGCATGCGGTTAAGCCAGGCAGAAGTGCGGCGCTACAAGCACATGGATTTGGATCATTTGGAGAGCATACTTGAAAAGCATCGATCAAACTTTGACCGGGTGTTTATAGCTACCGAAAGCATATTTAGCATGGATGGGCTGAGAACTGATCTGTCACGTCTGGTCGGGTTAAAAGACCGGTTTGATGCTTTTTTATATTTGGACGAAGCGCATGCCTTTGGTGTGATTGGAAATAAGGGCCTGGGATTGGCAGAAGAATCCGGACTGCTGAGTTCTGTAGATTTTATAGTAGGGACTTTTGGAAAAAGTCTGGCTTCTCTAGGCGCATTTGTGGTGTGCAATGATATATTTCGTCAATTCCTGGTAAATAAGTCAAGAAGTTTAATTTACACAACAGGTCTTCCCCCCGTAAATCTTGCCTGGACACGATTTGTCCTTGAATTATTGCCCGGTATGTCTGACCGAAGAACCAGGGTTGCTAAAGCATGGAAATATTTTTCAGATCAACTGGGATTAAGAGCGGAAAGCCATGTAGTGCCTTATGTATTGGGCAGCAATGAAAAGGTTATTGACTTTGCAGCATATATGCAAAAAAACGGGTTTTATGTATTGCCCATTCGCTATCCTACCATCCCAAAAGGTACCGAGCGAATTCGTTTTTCATTTAATGCCCAGGTGACTGAAGATGTTTTACGGCCTGTTTTTGAAATCATGAAATCATATCTCAAGGAGGGAATAGAAGCATGAAAGCTACCTGGCTGCAGAAATCGGGAGAAGAAAAGGTTGTAATTTTTTACAACGGTTGGGGCATGGATGCAGGGGCATTAATGCCTATCAGGTTTGATGGATTTGATGTGCTGATGCTGAACCAATACCGTGGTTTTGACACAAAATTACCCGTTGAACAATTAGAGCCATATGCTACAAAAATATTGGTGGCGTGGTCACTGGGGGTGGCTTTTGCCAACCTGCACCTCAACGGAATCAATTTCAGCTTTGACAAATCCATCGCCATCAACGGAACGGCATTTCCTTCCCATGAAACCTATGGTATTCCTCCCGCTATTTTCAACCAAACTTTGGAAGGATGGAACGAACGCAACCGGAACAAATTCAACCTTAGAATGTATGGAGGTAAAAGCCGCAGCCAGCAACTTGAAAAAACAATATCAAGCATACCGGAAATAGAACAAAAAAAGGAATTACAATTCTTCAAAGACAATCTCGATGCTTTCGGCAAAACTACATTTCAATGGGATGTGGCCATCGTTGGCAAGCAAGACTTTATTGTGCCCTACGAAGCACAAAAGTATTATTGGAAGAAGGAAGAAAACACGATAGTGGCAGAAGCCGAAATTCCACATTATGGATTTGATTTATGGGAAACATGGGACAGGTTGATACAATACAGATAAACATGCTTGACAAAAGGCTGGTGCAGGATCGGTTTGGTAAAAACATGACCACTTACAACCAAGCCGCTACCGTGCAAAAAGCGGTATGCACCCAGCTTTCCCAGGAATTAAAACGACACCTTCCCAACCGTATAAACCGAGTGTTGGAAATAGGGTGTGGCACTGGATTTTTAACTCAAATGCTTGCTGAATGGATGATACCTGATACCTATTATGCCAATGACTTGGTACCGAATGCAGGTAGGTGGGTACAAAGGTATTTTGAGAATAGTAATACAAAATTTGAATTTCTTGCCGGTGATGGAGAACATATCCCCTATCCACAAGAACTGAATGCTATCGTTACCACTTCAGCGATTCAGTGGTTTCAAAATTTCAATTATTTTACTGATAAAGCACGAAACGCCCTTTCCACGCATGGCGTATTGGCGTTTGCTACCTTTGGTCAGAATAATTTTAAGGAAATCCGAGATATCACTGGTGCTGGCTTGGAATATTTAAGCCTGGAAGAACATCTCGACGCATTGCTCCCTCATTACACCATAGAATTCCAACAAGAATCAAAAAATGAAATGGTTTTCAACAATTCAATGGAAGTATTAAGGCATATAAAACACATTGGAGCTAATGGAATTACCACTGAAAAATGGACCCCAAAAACACTTCATGAATTTTTAGAAACTTATTCCGGTAGATTTACCAATAGTGAAGGAAAAGCGATATTAACCTATCACCCTATCCTGATAATTGCCAGAAAAAAATGAGTACAAAAAATAAAATTTACTTTGTAAGTGGTATCGATACAGACTGTGGAAAAACCATCGTAACAGGAGCGATTGCCCGGTATTTACACCAGGCTGGAAGAGCTGTCATCACCCAAAAGCTAATACAAACGGGGTGCGAAGGCTTATCGGAAGATATTCTGAAACATCGCCAAATAATGGGGATTGACTTGTTTCCAGAAGATCGTGACGGAACCACCTGCCCGTACGTTTTAAAACATCCAGCTTCACCGCACCTCGCCGCTGAACTTGACCAATTAGATATCTCATTAGAAAAGATCGGACAGGCTACCGCTACATTGGGCAGCCGTTACGAAACTGTATTATTAGAAGGCGCCGGGGGACTATTCGTACCCATCTTTCGCGGCCATTATATTATCGATTATATCCGTGATAATTCACTGCCCCTGCTATTGGTCACCTCCGCCAAAGTGGGCAGCATCAATCATACCTTGTTGAGCCTAAAAATGTGCGAGCACTATGGCATTAAGATTCACGCTCTCATTTACAACCATTTCCCCTGTGAAGACCCACTGGTGATCAACGATAGCCGCGAAATTTTTAAAACCTATCTGTCAGAAAATCATCCCGACACTAATTTTTATGAAATGGAGGATATAGAAACAGGATCGTCAATTTCCTTTGAAGGGATTTGAGAAGATGTGATTCATAAGAATCAACTGGATTTGACAGAGAGGGTGAAGGTGACCATTGTATGGAAGGGGATGAAAGAATAAAGAATGTCCGTCGGTCAACGGCTTAACCCATTACTGACGGTTAAATATTGTTTTTCTAGTTATTTGGTTGCCAAGAATAGGACTACCCTTCCCATATGAAAGTCATTAATGTCACTATACGATGGAAGTCATATTACTGGGGCTATATGACAAGTGGACTGGCAGGAAAACAGGTAGCAGCAGAAGAGTTGGGTAACGGCATTTGGAAGGTCTTCTACAGAAATGTATTTTTAGGATATTTTAACGAAAAGGACATAAGAAAAAAACCTGTCTGCAGGGCAGGCAACAAGCAATAAGGTTAAGACCAATCTAGTGTAAAGCATCCCGCTAAAGATGGGACAGGTAGTGCCTTTAACTTAGTAAACTATGTGCCTTGACGAACATTTAAACGAACGAATCTGAATTAATTGACTAATAAAGACAAAATCAATCTAATAGTTAAAGAGTTCCTTTATGGTATTGGATTTGGAATCGTAGGAGCAATTATAATTTCAATCATCATTTCAATAATTTTTAAACCAAACTTATTATTTACTTCAATTTGGTATGCATTTATTGGTGGATATCTTGGAATTATACTAGGGGTAAGTATTGTAGGATTTTACTTTTTAAAAAAGAATAATAATTTAAATCAATTCATTATAGCTTTTGGCACATGTATCTTTGGACTTCTAACTGGGTT
>JBNLGG010000082.1:0-16350 GCA_050305935.1 Cyclobacteriaceae bacterium
TATACCAAACGGGCGGCCACCGGTAATCTTAATTCCATAAGTATCTGAACTACCGGTTCCTGTTAAACGAACATGGTTTAATGTATGTAGTTTTATGGTAGGGAGTTCGTCTGCAGCTATTACCTGGGCATCACAGTTAATAAAAATATATGGCTTTTCTTTGGTGCCATAAAAATTTCTAATAATCAAAGATTTTCTTTCCCCGCCTCTTATGCCAATGGTACTTCCTGGCGGGAGTTTCAAATCATTATTATCTATAACACTCATGGCAGGTTCGATAATAAAATCGCAATCGGCACAAGATGTAGGAGTATAGTCGCAAGAATTATCGTCATACGTATATTCCGGCGAACTATTAATGGCTCTATTATCCGTACACCCTAAATGCGTGTTTTTATCAGATTCCGTTTCTTTAATAGTATTGTCTTCTTCACTACAGCTGAAAAAGAATAAAAGAAAGATGAGTAGGTAAATGTTTTTCATTTTTTAATTCAGTTTTAAACTAAAATGAAAGAGGACACTTTATTCTGTATTTAAAAGTTTTAATCTTTGTCAAACTACTTAAGCCCGAATTGCTTTATATAGTATGAAGAACCGGTATCGTCTTTTTCCAGGAATCATCATTTGGCGGTGTAAACCCACTTTATATCATTTGGCGTCGTTTATTCTTTTATGAATAAAAAAAGACTAAAATGAAATTTTTCCCATAGTTTGATATGTAGCGTATTAATATTTACCAACAAAGCCAGAAGAATACACGCAATGTTTTATCACTTTTCAAAACTTTTATTTTTTCAACATTTTTGGTAAAAAAGAACCTTAAGGGCAAGCTGTTGTACTAAAAGTTGCTGTACTATCCTTTTTCCAATCGCTATGTGGTGTAAACCCTGAGTCTATTTGAATGCAAGTCAAGCCACTATTGTATAATGCAGACATAAAAATCATGTTGTGGTTGTTTCCATTAGCTACATTTAAAGCGGTTAATTTATTGCTGCTACAGTTTAAAACCCTTATGCTCTTATTCTGGGAAATATCTAAACTGGTTATTTGGTTTTCAAAACAATATAGATAGTCTAGTAAAATGTTTTTGGAAACATCTAAAGATGTGAGCTGATTGTTTTTACATGTTAAACTGTTTAGATTAACATTTTGGGTAATATCTAACCCGGTCAATTCATTATCAGTACAACGTAAGGTTTGCAATGCTACATTTTTAGAAACATCCAAACTCGTCAGTGAATTATAATCTACATTTAGTTCAACTAAAGCTATGTTGTTTGAAATATCTAATTGGCTCAATAAATTGGACGCTACATTAAGTCCTGTAGTATTTACGAAAGCTTCAATACCTGTTAGATCGGTTATACCTTTATTGTCACAGACTATGGTTTCTTCATAAGCTTCTGCTTCACTTATCTGTATTTCCCCATCATCATTGGTGTCAATTCCATGAGCCATCAAGCTGGCTTTAAAATTAGCATCCGGAATATTTACTATAGCATTGGGTCCAAGAATCGCGCTTCCCGATACATTTACTTTATGCTCGCCAATGTTGCTGAGTATGGTGAGTATGGCTGTTTTGTCTCCTTCTTCTGCAGGTTTAAAAATGGTTAAAAATTCGTAAGTTTCACCGGCTTGTACTGTTTCTTCTGTTTCACTTGCATTAAAACTGAACTCAGATGCATTTGGCCCGGAAAATGAATAGTCTTTTAAAACCAGATCTTCATCTCCGGTATTGGTAATCGTTAATTTAACTTCTTTTTGTGTTGGTATTTCTACCTCGCCAAAATCGACCGTACTCTGGTCTATTGAAAATTGAGCGGGAGATGGTTTTGGTTCTTCATCTTTACTACAAGAAATAATTAGTAATGCAACCAAAGCGTATACTATGTTTCTGATATTCATAACCAGATTCCCCTTTAGCGAAAAAAGTAATTTCAGTTTTGATAGATTCATTGTTCTTATTTTAAATTTTTGATTGTTGAATTATTTACTAAAGCTGTTTTCTATTATTAAAAATTAGTGGAGCACGGTATACACTCGATCAAATAATTAACACTTAATTTCGGTGGGTAGTGGCATGTGAAAAGGTCCGATGTGTGCACTTTTCAATGTTTGGAGTTTCAAATGTGTTGCCTTGAAAAATCTTTTACAAATGCAGTTTTCTGAAATCGTTAACAAACCGTTAACATGCTATAAAATTTTTCTGTGTTCGCTCACTTATTTCAGTTTTCTGTCCTCAAAATGTCATGGCTGAAGCCATGGTACCTTCTGGTTGTTAGTGTTGTTTGATCTTCACAAAATCTATTGGCTTAGGCTGTTTCACATCAACAGCCGTCCCATCCCCAAGCTGACCATAATAATTACTTCCCCAAATCCAGACGGTGTTATCCGTTTTCAATACCAGTGTATGATTGTAACCTGTCGCAACTACCCTTATGTCACCGATAATCTTTTTGGGCGTACTTATATTGTTGGTTGTTCCTTCCCCTAGCTGGGCATTCCGGTTATTTCCGCATGCCCATAGCGTATTGTCCATTTTCAGAAAAAGCGAATGGTGATGGCAGGCTGCTAATGCCTTTACTTCGCCCATTATTTGTTTGGGCTTACATGCGTCCTCAATGGTTCCATCGCCCAGTTGGCCGTATTTGTTATTTCCACAGGCCCACAGTGTATTGTCCGTCTTCAGAATAAGCGAGTGGTAATCGCCCGCCACTACTGCATTTACATTGTCCATAATTTGTATAGGCTCGCTTACATCGTTAGTTGTTCCATCGCCCAGCTGGCCATAGCTGTTATTTCCGCAAACCCACAGTGTGTTATCCGTTTTCAGAAAGAGCGTATGATACTGGCCTGTTGCCACTGCCTTTACACCTCTCATCATCCGTTTGGGTTTATGTATGTCCCTGGTTGTCCTATTACCTAGTTGTCCGTATTCGTTATTCCCGCAAGCCCACAGTGTGTTGTCTGTTTTCAAGAAAAAGGTATGGTAATGACCTGCTTCTATTGCCGCCACATCATTCATAATTTGTTTGGGCTCGGATGTATCATTAGTTGTTCCATCGCCTAACTGACCATACTTATTATCTCCAGTTGCCCAGACCGTGTTGTCTGTTTTTAAGATTATGGTGTAAGAACCTCCTCCGGAAACTGCTTTTACATCATTCATGATGAATTTAGGCACAATCGCATGGTTGGTTGACCTGTCACCCAGTTGGCCATAGGCATTACGTCCCCAGCTCCACAATGTATTGTCAGTTTTCAAAGCCATGGTATGCCAGGCCCCCGCAGCAATCTCTCCCACTTCTTCCATTTCGTAATCCCGAGGAAAATTCCGGATACATAATTCCGAACTATCTTCCTGTTCACAGGGTTTGAATAGAAACATGCACAAAGGCACACAGAAATGAAGGAATATTGATATGGAACTTGACAAAATCGTCATGTATAAATCTGTTTAAGACAAAAAATATAGAACTACATCCGTCGCAAATGTTCAACTATATGGTTTATGAAAAATGTTCGCCAGATTTGTTTCTGCATTTGAGATTTCAAAAATGCTTGCCAGAAAAATCTTTAACAAACGTGATTTCTGAAAGCGTTAACAAACCGTTAACATATTATAAGATTTCTTATAATTTTGTTCCACATTTAGTTGAATAGGGATCTTTTGATCTGAAATAGGACGGTAAAGGAAAATATGATAGAGGTAAGGAAAAATGAGCAAAACCCGTGCGAAGAAACCGAGAAGCTTCTCAAACTCCTTGAAGAAGATAGAAGTCTTGATGGAGAGAATCTGGCGAAACTATTGGCCGAAGAAAAGATCGATAAGCTGAAACTGATCGCAGAAAACACTGTGGATGTGGTCTGCCTGCACCACCCGGCAGATGCCCGGTATTTATATGCAAGCCCATCCACTGAGAAAATCATGGGATATACCTCGAAAGACCTGGAAGGAAAAGTTCCCTACGATTTCATTCACCCCGATCACTTAAAGGTCTTGTCCCAAAACCTTTCCAACAGCAAAGACGGGAAAATTACTTTTCCTGAGAAGCTGGAATTGCTGTTCCGACGAAAAGACGATACCTACCAATGGTTTGAAGGCTACAGCATACCTATCTACAATAAAAGAAATGAGGTAATCCTGATTTTAAGCTGTACCCGAAACATACAGGATCGTAAACTGGCGGAAATTGAAAAAAGGGAAAGGGAGATCATCCAGCAAAACCTGCTGTCTTCGTCTATTTTGCTGGAAAGGAAAAAGGTCCTTATGAAAAAGTTGGAAAGTAAGATCCTGGAAGTTGAGCCTAACATCCGGGAGGAATTGCGAAGCGTTTTAACCTATGTGCGCGAGACCTTAAAGGTTGACGAGGATTGGGAAGATTTTATGGTTCATTTTAAAAATATCCATCCGAATTTTTTTGAAAAGATCTCGACCACCTATCCGGGGTTGTCAAAAAATGACCTACAGCATTTGGCATTCATAAAGCTTGGCATGACTTCCTCTGAAATTGGCAATGCCCTGGTTATAAAAAAGGAAAGCCTGAGAGTGATCAGGAATCGCCTGAAAAAGAAATTGGGCCTTGATCTATCGCAGGATTTAATGGAGTTTATCAGGAATTTTGAGTTTTGAGACTAAGTACCTTGCGGAAGTAAAGTGATAAACAAACACATCCCGCAGGTTTAGCGAAGCGTAACTTGCGGGAAAAGTTGGGCAAGTTTTTAACTTGCCTTTTTTGAGCAGAAACTACAAATTCAGAGATCAGATCAGGTTGTACTTCATTTCATTTTCAGTTGTTAGATGGGTTCATGCTTTGAGCCGTCCTTTATATAAAGGCAGTTAATTAGCGGCTTCGAATGAACATTTTGCAGAATGAAAACTGGATTATGCAGAACTTATTTCACAAACAATAATATATCACTGACTTTTGATTAATGTTAAGCTAAAGAAGAAATAATATGAGAAAGTCAGTTAAAATCATGTTTCATCTAATATTTTGGATTATTTCAAGTATGCTTATGAGCCTTTGGCTCATATTGCCAGCCTTTATCCTTGGACGTCCTGATTTTCATGATATTTTTTTGGGTTCATTAGTTATACTGCCTATTGGAGCAATTATTTTCTACAGTTCTTTTTTTGCATTTAACTATTTTGCGAGAAAAGCCACTCGCTTTATTTGGATAGCAATAGGCTATATAATAGTGATTTCCATTTTTATCATTAAGAATAATGATATAGAATTTGCTGGCACGATTCTGATTTTCCTATTTCCCGTACTGTATTTTAATGTTCTTGGCTTTTTCTTTAAAACCTTTGTCGAATGGATTACCGACAGAAAAATTAAAGCTGAACTTGAAAAAGATAAAGTAAAAAGTCAATTAGAACTTCTTAAATCTCAAATCAATCCACATTTTTTGTTTAACACTTTAAATAATATTGATGTTCTCATTATAGATGAACCTAAAAAAGCCTCAGATTATCTTAAAAAACTTTCTGAAATATTGAGGTTTATGCTTTATGAAACCGATACTGAGAAAGTGCCATTATCAAAGGAAGTTGAATACATTAAGAAATATATAGAGTTACAAAAGATAAGAACCTCTAATGATACATTTGTGAATTTTGATATTATTGGAGAAACGAAAGATAGATTTGTTGCCCCAATGATTTTTATTCATTTCGCAGAAAATGCCTTTAAATATGCTACAAATAAGAAAATAGAAAATGCCATATCAATTCGATTTGACATCTCTGAAAATCAATTGTCTTTTTTGTGTAAAAACCATATTAATTCTACTGATATTAAAAAACAGGAGAATAATGGATTAGGTCTTCGTTTGATAAGACAGAGACTTGATTTAATATACAAAGCGGATTATAATCTAAAGGTAAGTAATGAGGATGGTTGGTATATTGTAAAACTTGAAATTCAATTAGGAGATGATTAGTTGCATAATTGTAGAAGATGAACCTTTGGCTTTAAAACGAACGAAGGAATATGTTGGGAAAATTCCATATCTCAACTTATTACAATCTTTCGACAATGGTTTTGAAGCTATTGGTTTCCTTAGAGAGCAACAGGTGGATTTAATCTTTCTTGACATCGAAATGGATGAATTAACAGGTATCCAACTACTCGAAGCTTTAGAACATAAACCTTATGTGATTGTAACAACAGCCTATAGTGAATATGCCATAAAAGGCTTTGAACTGAATGTGACAGATTACTTACTTAAGCCATTTTCCATTGAGCGGTTTATACAGGCAGTTGAAAAAGTATCCAATCAAATTTCCGTCAAAACTGAAAGTCAGCATGAATTTTTCTTTGTAAAAACTGATTATAAGATTGAAAAAGTTTTCTTTAAGGATATTTCCTTCATTGAAGGAATGAGGGATTATCGCAATATTCAAACTGATTCAAAAAAAATCCTGACACTTCAAACCTTTAGCGATTTGGAGAAAGAACTGCCTCCGTCCCTGTTTTGTAGAGTTCATAAATCGTTCATGATACCGTTCAATAAAATTGAAACTATTGAGAGGAATAGGATCAGGATAAAAGATAACTGGATTCCAATCAGCGAAACATATAAGGAATCCTTTTACAGACTAATCGGATTTAATAAATATGGACAAAAACAACCTGGGCATAACACCTTGTATATTCCGTAGCGGTTTTCGTGATTTTCGAGCTTTGTTGCTCTTGCCAAAATTCAGTGCGACGGTCGATAGGAACGCTCTCCGAAATCCCCTACGCAACATACAATTGTCCGTTGGCACAAATTGAGTGTGATGCACGGAACATGGTTGTTTTGAATAAAAATACCAGAGGATTAATAGATGGCTTTTAAGATAAGTGGTATTAATTGAAGAATTGATGGAGATGGTCAAAGTGATTTAGTGTATAAAACCAAGAATTATAGTATCAACACCCTGATATAGTAAAATATTAAGTTATAATAAATATTTAGATATGAAAAAAGGATTAATTTTTACGTTAACATTGATTTTGAGCTTTTCATGTATGAATCGATCAGACAAAAAAGTTGAATCAGCATTACCTGGATTTATCGATATTGTTGATGGTCAAACTATAATTAGTGATTCATTAATAATATGTGAGTTAAGTCTTAAACAATTGCCGAAGAGCCTAAAGTTTAATAGTGATCAACTATTAGACAATGCTTTAGAGTATGAGTGGGGCGTTTATTTTGACAATGATTCTGATGGAAAATATGATATTTCTTTCACAGTGTCCAATTGGGGATTTCCAGAGAAAGCAGAAGTAGTTGGAGAAATTCTTAAAAATACACAGTCGAATATTTGGAGAGTTGGTAATGAAGGAGGATCGGAAATTGGAGATTTAAATACAGAAGTCAAAGGAGATAAGATTATACTGACCACCACTTATTATTCGAGAGAATTAAATGCAATATCTTCTAACTCAAAAATCAAATATCAAACGTTTTTTAATAATGGATTAGAAGTACTTAACGATTCATTGATTATTATAGAATAAATGTAAGATTGGAGCTTTGACAAATCAACTTGTGCCAATCGAGGAGATGGCTCCTCTCCGCTGGTTCAAGCCTGCCTTCGGCAAACAGGCGTCTCGCTTGGACCTTTCCTAAATGACTACAACATCCTTTTAATGTATGTGTGTGCTAGACGTCCGAAGCCGATGCCCGCCTGGGGCAAACTGTTCAAAGACCTGATAACCAAAGCCATCAATCTAAAAAGGCAAATGGCCTCCCGGGAGTATGCTGCCATCGACCATCCTGAAAGGAAGGAAATACCCCTGGCTTTTGAAAAACTGCTCGCACAACCACCAGATGAAAAACATAAAGAACTCAACAGCTTTTACAAAAGGATGCTCAAATACAAAAACTACATATTCCCATTTTAACACAATGAAGATGTACCCCCTGACAACAATGCCTCCGAACGCGCAATAAGGAATATAAAGGTGAAACAGAAAATATCAGGCTCGTTCAGGTCAATGAAAGGGGGGCAGGACTTTGCAATCATCCGGTCTATCATTGACACGCTAAACAAGAGAAATTTGAATATCTTTCAAACCCTGTAATTAATGGCTAATTTTGACTCCTGAGTAGTTACTTAGTTTTAATAAAAAGATGAAAAAAGATGATTTCCCCTACTTTATTTGGTTAGTGATTTGTTTGTCGATACTACCATTTTTCGGATTTACGCAAGATAACAGTATGTCAATTGGGGTTTTTGGCACTGTGAAATCCTACAATCACCATCTTAATGGTATTGGAGATGGGTTTGATTCAGGTAGATCCTACGAGAAAATTTTCAACGGCGACATCGGGATTTCAGTCGGTTTTAAATTGAAAGAAAGAATTACATTCAGGTCAGGGCTGGCATTTTCCCGTAAAGGATATAAAATTAAATCACAATATATTTCCATGGATCCCTACATTTATTGGTTAGCTGGTGAGGTAAATGAAGAGGACAATAGCGTAGCGATAAAGATGGATTACCTGGAAATCCCAATTCAAGGGCTATATTATTTCACACTCAATAAACCAGTCAGATTTTATGGTGCATTTGGTTTTGCCACCAATGCTAAATTGAGTAATATTTACAACGACACTGATGTAGGAAATACCCTTGAAAAAGATGCACCTGGTTTTGTCTTCCTTGCATCACTTGGTGTTGGCTTGGAATTTTATCTGAATGATAGTGTCTGTTTTGTTCTGGAGCCAAATTACAATCACTACTTCAGTGAAATAGATGCGACCACAATGGAATCTAACACACAGTCATTTGGACTTCTATTTGGATTGAAATTTGGTATTTAACAAACCCCTTTAGCCTTATCTTGAGTGGCTGAAGTTTACTCCCTGGTCTCTCCACTTTCTTCCCATTGCCGACATATGGAAAACATTTCCTCCCGCAATTTCTCCGATCGCATTTGATGTTAATTTGCTTTAAACAGCAAAGTTCATCCATAAATCGTTTTCACGAAAGTGGTCTGCGGCCGTAGGGATACGCCAAAAGTGCCTGGCCTTAAAGCTGGCGGGCAGGCTTCTACTTATATCATTATATTCAATTTTCAGGCCCAAGCACTGCTGCGTTAATGATTGCCAGGGGGCTTGCTCAAGTCCATACTACAAGTTACGCGGAGTTTACCCGCCGAAGATTTATTGAAAGTGGGCTAAACTTGCGGTATTAGCGCCGGGTCAAACATTTTTTCACTGCACAAATCCAGTCTGCCCGCTCTGCCCGATTTTATACATCATCAATTGCGCCATGGTGCTGGCTTTTGATTTAGCGAGTTCAGCGATTTTTCCTTCGAATAATTCATCCAGCGTTTCGGTGAACAACGCCAGCCATCGGTCGAAATGCTTTTGATCCAGAGGTTCCTTTTGGTGAAGCTCTACGTGTTTTAATACCGGGTTTCCTTTATAGCCCATGTTGCCGAAAAGAATGGTGTCCCAGAAGTCATACATAATGGGAATGTGCACATCCCATTTAAGCTGGATTACTTCGGTGAAGAAAAAGCCGATGACAGGATCACCTTTTACCTTTGTGTAAAAAGTGTCCACGAGTAGTTGAATATCTTTCCTGTTGGTGATGTCTTTTTTCATTTCATGGTAAAACTAGAATATGTTGGGCAGCCGGGCAAAAAAATCAACTGGAAGGAACCATTACATTGATCGAACTTCGCCTTTCTAAGGATCCAATTGTTCAATTTTTGATCGCTCGAATTGTTCACTAATGAACAGTGTCGCTTATTTCCTGATTTTCAAAATCCTTCTATACGTTAAACATTCACCGATTTTTGCCTTGGCACAGGCATCGGCATCATTTTGGTCAAGCACATTGGCACAGTCTAACATGACCGACATGACAAGAACGATAGTAGCACTCATCATTTTATCAACCGCCCCCTTTTTAACATTTGCCAAAAACGATTCAGGAACCATTGCAGGAAAATTCATTGACGAGTCCGGAGAGCCGGCAGCCTTCACCACCGTGATCCTGTTGGATACGGACTCGTCTATGATCAAGGTGGATTATACTACCGATCTGGGAGAATTTAAATTTTCAGCCATCCAGCCGGGAAAATACCGTCTTAAAACTTCGAACATCGAGTTTAGGGAATACCTTGGAGATTTCTTTGAGTTAACAGCAGGTGATGAACTAACACTAACTACGATCACCCTATCACCTGCTGTTACCGAGCTCCAGGAGGTGGAAGTCCGGGCTGCGCGGCCTCTGGTCGAGATCCACCCCGATAAGACGGTGTTTAACGTCAGTGAGAGTATCAATGCCACTAGTTCCGATGCGCTGGAAGTGTTGAGAAAAGCGCCAGGAGTGGTACTTGATAATAATGACAACATCATACTCCGGGGAAAAAGCGGCGTGATCATCTACATCGACGGAAAGCAAACATACCTGGCCGGAACTGACCTGATAGCCATGCTACGAAATATGACTGCCGATCAGATCGAGTCAATTGAGATCATCACCAACCCATCTGCCAAATACGATGCAGCGGGCAGCGCAGGAATTATTAACATAAAACTTAAAAGGGATAAAAACCTTGGTTTTAACTCAACGGTCTCTGCCCAGGCAGATTTGGGTCAAAAAAACCGGTACAATACAGGTATTAACTTTAACTACCGGGACAAAAAATCAAATCTCTATGGCCATTACAACTATCATGATAATGAAGGCCTGAGCTATGAGAATTATAATAAACGCATCAATAATTTTGAAATGGATCAGAAGTCAAACGATACCTGGAGCCACGCAGGGCATGATATCCGGTCGGGTTTGGATTATTTCATCAATGATAAACATACTGTGGGAACCGTACTTGAAGGCAATTTTTCCAATCAGGGCGGGACAAGCTATTCCAGGACTCCCATAACCAATATTAATATGGGGGGATTGGAAAGTATATTGGTATCTGACGGTTACAGAAACGGAACCACTGATAATCTAAAAATTAACCTCAATTACCAATTCAAAACAGCAAAAGGGCAAAACCTGAGCTTTGATGCGGATTATGGGTATTATTCAACAGAGAGACAGAATTACCTGCCCAATGCCTACTACAATCCCGGGGAGACGGAGATCATCGACGAGCGAAATTATACCGATGACCAGCAGACCAGGATTGATATCCGGACTTTCAAAGGTGATTATGAAACAGGACTGCTGAATGGAAGGTTTTCCACAGGGTTTAAGTATTCCAATGTCACCACGGATAATGACTATAAATTCTTCTTTATCGATGGGGAAAACCTTGTTCCCGATGTCGACCGTACCAGTCAGTTTTTCTATACAGAGATGGTCTATGCCGCGTATGGATCCTACTATGGGAAAATAGGAGAAAAGACGAATTATAACCTCGGCCTTCGGGTGGAAAGAACGGAATCTGACGGGCAACTGGAAAGTGAGAAAGCCACTGCCGATGACGATGTGGTACGGTCGTATACGGATTTCTTTCCGAGCGGTGGTATTTCAAGAAATTTCAATGAAAACAATACCGTATCTGTTAATTATTCCAGAAGGATCGACCGTCCAAACTATCAAAACCTTAATCCATTTGAATTTAAGTTGGATGAGTTAACATTCAGACGGGGAAATCCATTCTTGAATCCACAATACACACACAGTTTCCAGATCACTCATTCATTCAGGCAAAAATTAAATACAGGTGTTACCTATAGCCTGACGCAGGATTTCTTCGCCCAAATCCTGGATACTGCGGGTGTCAATGGAAGTTTGATATCAGAGCAAAACATTGCCGATGCCAGAAACATTAGCCTAAACACGAGCTATAATACTGACATTACGAAATGGTGGAGCATATTTACTAACGGCACGCTTTACAATGCGTCCTACCAATCCACCCTGGAGAGAGATGAGATTGATGTTGATGTCACAGCTTTCAATTTCTATCTGCAAAACAATTTCTTGTTGCCAAAAGGATTTAGAATGGAATTGTCCGGATGGTATAATTCGCCGTCTGTTTGGGGAGGAACTATCCGGATGAATGAAATGTGGAGCATGGACGCTGGATTGAAAAAATCCATCCTGGATGACCGCTGCAATATTTCCATGAGCGTGCAGGACATCTTCAAGTCACAGCAATGGTCTGGTGTTTCCAATTACAACGGACTGGAATTTAACGCGCATGGTGGCTGGGACAGTCGAAGGTTTAGGGTGAAGGTAGATTTTAAATTAGGAAATCAGAATGTGAAGAAAGTCCGAAACAGGAGCACAGGTTTAGAGGAAGAGTCTAAACGCATAGGGTAGAATAACTAATCCGGTTATAATATAAATAGGGGAAAAAAGGGGTCAGGCCAAGGGTCTGGCCTTTTTTGTTGTAACGCTAACCATAAATAATTACTTCTGGTGGCCGACCTAAACCCTCTTTTTGTAAACGGACTTACAGTCGTTGTTGCTGTATTTATTAAATTGACCCTGCCTTACAAAAACAGATGCAACGTTTACTGGTAACAATATTGTTTTGGTTGGTTCCGGGGGCCATGTTTTCCATTGGTCTGCCTGCGAATGGTCTCATTGATAATTTTGAACCGGTGGTGGTGTTGGGTAGCGATACCAGGGATATTCAGCTTGACCTGAACCAGTTGCCTTTTTTTGAGGATACTACCGCTTCGCTTACTTTTGAAAACATTGTTAATAAGCCCTTCAAAAGGGACCCGTCCTTCGCACAGGCCAACTACCGAACAAAATCTGCCTATTGGGTAAAACTACAGATATTCCGGCCGGACAGCGTCAGCGCCAACTGGATCATAGAATTTTATGACCAGACCATCGACCGGATTGATGTGTATGATATTTCGGAGGGGAATTTCAGGAAGATACTGCTTGGTGACGAGGTCAAGTTCAAGCAAAAAAAACTGAAACACAAAAACTTTCATGTCTGGCTGGAAGAGGACAAGAAGGTCAACAACTATACATTTTACTTTAGGATTGAATCCCGAACCTATGCGGATATTCGCGTTGCAGTACGCTCTTCCGACCAGTTCATCAATTACGCATTGATGGAATACTACCTGTATGGCCTGTTTTACGGGATGATTTTGATCATTAGCATATATAATTTACTCACCTTTTTTGCTATAAAAGAGATTAAATACCTGTACTATACCTTCTACATCCTCAGTGTTGGGATTTATGCCATGTGTGTGGACGGGATTGCCTATCAATACCTATGGTCGTCCTGGCCGGAATGGAACCAAATCGCCTACGGTGTGGCCCTGTATTTACTCATCTTTTGGGCGATCTTATTTGCGCGGAGGTTTCTCGCCACGCAGCTTCGTGCACCGGTCATTGATAAATTACTCATCTATTTTTTAGTCACCCGAACGATATGGTTTTTCGCAGTCCTTATATTTAATCCGCAGTGGTTTTCTGTTCGGGTGATCGAGTTTATTCCGCTCACGCTGATATTTATTGCCAGTATAAAAATTCTGAACAGGGGGTATAAACCCGCCCGTTTTTTCGTGATGGCATATGGTTTTTTGTTCCTCGGTTTCATCGTAAAGGCCATGATCTACCTTGCTATAATTCCCCATTCTACTGTGGCCTACTATAGCCTTCATATTGGCTTTTTGCTGGAAATGATTTTTCTGACGCTCTCTCTTAGCGACCGGGTGCGCATTCTCAAATCAAACAGGGACCGGGCGCTAAGAAGAATTATCAGCCAGCATGAACAAAATGCAGCGTTGCGCGAAAAAGTCAATAAAGAACTGGAGCAAAAAATTGTGGAACGGACTGTTTCACTTATGGAAAAAAACCGGGAGCTGGAACGGATGAACGAAAAGATAGAAAAACAATCCAAAGAGATCAGCCAGATCAATTCATTGCTCGACCTGGAAAACTGGAAGTTGAAAAACAATATTAAGGAAATGCTTCAGGACAAGGTGTTCCGTGATGACCTGACATACGAGGAGTTCAAAGAAATTTTCCCTACCAATGACACCTGCCTTAAATACATTCAAAAAACAAAATGGGGCAAGGGATATAAGTGTAAAAAGTGTGGGAATGACAAAGGTCACATGGAAGCACATATGTCGCGCAGGTGTACAAAATGTGGCTACCTGGAATCAGTTACCAGCAATACCGTATTTCACGGTATCCGTTTTCCCATCGAAAAAGCATTCTTTATCTTGTATGTGGTGCGCAAGCAAAATGAAATGTACACACTACAGGAACTGGCTGATCTGCTGGATTTGCGATTGAATACAGTATGGGGTTTTAAGAAAAAAATAAACAGTACTTCTGCCAATAAGAAGAAAAAAATGGAATCTAAAGAAGAGGAGTTGGATATCCTCACTTCATAAATCCTGCATGTTTCGGGCCTCAGGCCATGTTAACACACATATTGCGATTAAAGCTGGAAAAGATTTTTGAATTCTATCATTTAAGCTATAAATGCACCAAAACCATTGCGATTAAAGCGTGAAAAACCGATAGTTTTTAGCCCTCTACACCCATCTGAAAACCTTCCTTTTCGTCAGGATTCATTGCAAAGAACATTTCTAATAATAGAAATTTGGTAAAAATGTAAGCTTATTCTTTAGTAGATTAATTAAATACATCATTATGAGAGAAAAATTTTACAAATTTTCCAATTACACCTATGCCTGTCTGATCGGCGCCTGCAGTTTACTCTATGTGACTGCGGCACACGCGCAGACAAAACAGGTGTCGGGGCAGGTGTTGTCGGCAGAAGACAATGATCCCCTTATTGGTGTGAATGTGATGATTCCCGGTACTACACAGGGAACGGTTACCGGTATAGAGGGGGATTTTAACCTCCAGCTAGATGCGTCCGTGGAACGTCTGATATTCTCCTACGTGGGCTATTTAACAGATACGGTCTTGATTGGGAACCAATCCTACCTGACCGTTTCAATGTTTCCGGATGTCACCCAGTTAGCAGATATTGTAGTGGTGGGTTACGGTACCCAGCGTAAGAAGGACCTGACCTCCGCGATAGCGACCGTCTCACCGGAAGAGATCACCAAATCTCCTTCCGGCCAGACCATGCAGGCATTGCAGGGAAAGGTAGCCGGTGTACAGATTGTAAGCGCCGGAGAACCGGGAAGTGAGCCGACGGTAAGGATCAGGGGAATAGGATCCTTCCCTGGCAGCAGTGACGCCTCACCATTGTACGTGGTGGATGACATGTTTTTTGACAACATCGATTTTCTTAATCCTTCGGACATCGAATCGCTGTCTGTATTAAAAGATGCGTCAGCAGCCGCGATTTACGGAGTGAGGGCGGCAAATGGTGTGGTATTGATTACTACTAAAAAAGGATCTTTTAATAAAAAGGCTACCATCACTTACGAAGGCTACTACGGAATGCAGGTTCCGCAAAATGTATTGAAGATGGCCAATGCAGAACAATTTGTGAACTATGTCAATCAAACTGGATCAGCGGCGGATATCAGTTATGTCCAAAACGCCATGCAGAAATTCGGAAGAAGCAGAATCAACCCCAATGTACCGGATGTGAATACCGACTGGTACGCTGAAATAATGGAGCCCGCGCCTCAGCAAAATCACTCGTTGACCATTACCGGGGGAAATGAAGCGACGGCCTATGCTGTGGGGGTCAGCTATTTTGATCAGGAGGGTCTGTTGGAAACCACCAAAAATTCCTATCAAAGGGTAAACATTCGGTCGAAGATTGACCAGCAGGTAAATAATTGGCTAAAAGTGGGTGTTAACCTGAATTTAAGTAATGGTGCCAGGTATCTGCCGAATAATGCAGCCTGGTTTAGCGCATACCACGCAGTACCCATTTTACCTAAATTTGACGAGGAAAACTATGAGGCTCTTTTAGCAGCGGGAACGCCCAATGCGAGTCCCTATGCCAGTGCACAACTTTTGGACTATCGGAGCGCCCAAAACCCCTTTCTGGACCTTGACTATTATGACAAGTTGCAGGATATCAGAAAGGTATTGACAGGGATTTATGGTGAAGTCGAACTGATACCTAACAAATTAACCTACAAACTATCCTATAACATGTCCCTTATGTCCCTGAAGGAACGGACAGTGAACCTGCCATATTGGGTATCAAACGAAACGAACAGGGATTTGTCGACGATCAATTCCTCACGAACGCAGGAGACTAATCAGTTTCTCGATAATGTGCTGACCTACAACGAGAATTTTGGTAACCATAATGTGACAGTAATGGCCGGCATGTCTTACCGGGACGAATGGTATGATTTTCTACGAGGTTCGGCCGAAGATATCCCGCTCAATGAGAACTCATGGTACATAGGGCAATCTCAATCTGAAAGCTCGAAGCAGGTAGATGACAA
>JBNLGG010000083.1:0-15901 GCA_050305935.1 Cyclobacteriaceae bacterium
GGCTATTTTTAATGTCAACCACATACTTCGAAAAAACCGTACCATACTGAAATCCTTAAACCCGGTAGGCAAAACAACGGTAAGAAGGGCGCTTCTGGAAAACAGCCAATTTAATTTTGACTTTTATACACATACCTACCGGGCAAAAAACGGGCTGGTGTACAGGTTTAATTATGAATATGGGTACTGCCTGGCGGAAGATGAAAAAGTGGTATTGGTCACTTACCAGCCATATATGGATTCTAAGATCTACCAGGTCTTCCAAAATAAAAATGAGTAAATCTCCGGGACACTTCCGAACCCTTTGATGTCCTGAAATCAGCATTCCGAACAACTGCCAGTTCCGGACATACAACCTCATCATTTTTTCCTGGTCTTTTAGTAAAAATCAAAAAATGATGATGAGAATGAGATTAACTGCAAGCGTTTTTATCCTGGCAGGTCTTATGACTTCGCTGACGATAAAAGACCAAACCGATCAGGAAAAACCGGACAAGTTTTTCACCGGAAAGATGAAAAAGTCTGACAGGATAGGCATGCAGGTCGCCTATATCGCTAATGACGAGCTCCAATGGGTGCATAGTTACGGGATTAAAAGATATCAAAGCACAGAGAGTGTGAATGACAGCACCCTTTTTATGGTAGCTTCCATTTCAAAACCTGTGACGGCACTGGCCTTGATGAAATTGTATGACGAAGGAAAGCTATCATTGGACGATGATATCAATCGATATCTGCCCTTTAACATAGTCAATCCACTATTCCCTGAAAGGCCCATCACATTCAGGATGCTCCTCACCCATGTATCTTCCATCCGGGACAACTGGTCCATACTGGAGCGGGTGTATACCATTGATCAGGGTGGCGATTCACCTATGAGCCTGGAAAGTTTCCTGGCTTCTTATCTACTACCAGACGGTGAATACTATGATGCTTCCCGAAATTTCTATAAAGTGCCTCCCCAAACAGAGGAGCATTATTCAAATGTAGCTTATGGGCTCATAGGATACCTGGTAGAAAGAATTTCCGGCCAACCCTTTAGCCAGTACATGAACGAGCAGGTATTTAAGCCTCTTAAAATGAACAATACCTATTGGTTTCTATCCGATGTGCCACACGACAACATCGCCTCACCGCACAACATGCCCTACAAAGAAACAGACTTTAAAGGCACCCAGGTGTTGAATCATTTTGGCTACCCGAACTATCCCTCCGGACAATTGAGAACCACCGTGACGGACTACGCACAAATTGTGAAGCTCATGCTCAACAAAGGTAAAGTCGGAAACACTCAGTTTTCAAGTGAATCGACGGTTGACGAGTTCCTGAGAGTGCAGTATCCTGAAATCGACACGTGGCGGGCCATTTCATGGAGTTATAATGAGTTCGAGAGTCCACTGTATTATATGCTTATGCCAAGATACCCGTCCCATACCGGCCTTGATCCGGGGATGTCGTCCGTGGTGTCTTTTGATCCGAAAACCGGAAGGGGTATTCTGATTTTTTCAAACTCTCCTACCACCACACTCAGGTCAGAAAAGATAATATACCTGGATATGGCAAAGAAATTATTTAAAGAAGCAACAAAATCAACAGAGAAATGAAAACGATAATAGTATTAATCAGCTCAATATTAATGATAGCTCAAGCACTTTATGCGCAAACGAGAATTGCCTCCACTGTTACCTTCAAGAGCGGTGAGGAAACGATAGAAGGAATATTGATTCGCCCCAGCGAAGAAGGGAAGCTGCCGGCCGTTGTCTTCCAGCAAGGGTCAGGCAATCATGCCTTTGACGGATACGAAACCGAAGCATGGGGGCCACACAAGTTTTACATCGAAGATGTGTTGTTAGAGCAAGGATATGCCGTCCTCTATTGTAATAAAAGAGGCCTGGGAAATTCGACCGGAAACTGGATGAAGAACGACTTTTACGGAAGAGCCGATGATGCCTACGCTGCCGTGGAATATTTGAAATCACGTGCGGACATAGATGCTACGAGAATTGGCATTTCCGGTCATAGCCAGGGAGGTTGGGTGGCTCAAATTGCAGCCTCCCGACATAAAGATATCGCCTTTGTGATCAGCTTAGCTGGTCCCACTGTAGGTGTAAAAGAACAGACCGTCATGTTTGACAGCATAATGTATATGTGCAAGGGATATCCTGAGGATAAATTAGGCAAAAAGATGGCGAAGTATCGCAAACGCAAAAGAACCTCGGCCAACCTAGGTAAAACCCTTCCTTTTATTAAAAGTGCCTATTACTGGCATCTGATATATGGCTATAACAATGACGAGACCATCCGGAATCTCACCTGCCCTACGCTTTTATTATTTGCGGAACATGACACAAACGTACCTCCGGAACAAAACATCGAGCACCTTAACGAGCTTTTTAACAACCGTCCTCCTTCGAATTTTACGGTGAAGGTTATGCAGGGGGGACAACACGGATTTTACCAGGTAGCAGACCGATGTGTGGATTGGGATACCGCCAGCAAGCAGCCCTTCGACCCACAGTTTCAGGATGAAATACGCAGCTGGGTGAGAGATTTAAACGAGTGATCGAGGATAGAAAAGATGAATACAAGTTTCAACGGAAACAGTCAGACTTAATGAATGTACCAGCGAAGAGGGTAGCAATGCTTTCTGTTACCTGAGATGATGCCATTTGAAGGACAGTAAAGTGGCATCATTTTTTTTCCTTTTTTTCTTAGCTGTTCAATTCAATACCCATTTGTTCTTCCATACTCACCACTTAAGAGAAACTTCTTCTTTCTTATTACTAGTGTCAAGTCATACCTACTATTTCGGGTTCGTAAAAAGTCGATTTTGTCAAATAACACTCCCCTACCCCTCTTCCCGATAGCTTCTATCGGGAGGGAATATAGGTGACTTTTTGCGAACCCGAACTGACAGTTTACTATTGACTTAACACGAGACTCCCACGTCTCGCAAATCGCGGTCCTGGGAGTGACGGCGGGGGGAACATAATTCATACCCTTAAAAGGCGATTGTCCCCGGATTCCCGTCTTCCGACAGGCAGGTATTCCGGGGCCTATAGCAACCTGCAGAAATGCATCGGCCTCAAAAAAGCCTAAAACCTACCTAAAAGAAACCTTCATTTTAAGCCTCACAGGCTAACAATTACTTAATTTTTTCACCCGCCGGCAATAAGTTGGAATCTAAACCTATTAATGCGTAAATTATTCAACGTGAAAAAAATTGGTTTACCTGTTTCTAAAGGATCTATCCTTTTACTGTTATTCTTATTGGCCGTCCCATTGTTCAGCACATCCTATCTGCTGGCTCAGGACCTGCAAGATCCCATTGAGATTCCCCAACTCAAAGGAGAGATAAAAATCGATGGGATGGTTGACGATCCCTCCTGGTCAGAAATCACGCCCATGCCTCTGACCATGCATTGGCCAGACTATCAAGGCCAGCTAACTGAAATGACGGAAATCCGGGTGGCCTATGATAGGGAATACTTATATGTAAGTGGAATTTGTCACGACAGCGAGCCTGATAAAATTCAGGCAACTTCCTTTCAGCGGGACAATTTATCCCAGACGATGGACCACGTGGTGATCATATTGGATACCTATGATGATAATGAAAATTCCCTCATTTTTGCAGTGACACCCACCGGATCAAGAGTAGATATGGCAGTAAAAAATGACGCCCAGGGTGATTCTCCTGTTAATGATTCCTGGAACAGCTATTGGATTGCCAATACGACCATGGATGAACATGGCTGGCAGGTAGAAATGAGAATTCCATTTAGCAGTCTGCGTTTTCAGGTCGAAAACAATGAAGTGAAAATGGGAATGTCGCTTTACCGCTACATCCCCCGCAAACGGGAAATGCAAACCTACCCTGCCATCCGGCCTGACTGGGGTTTCTGGAGTTTTGCAAAAGCTTCTCAGGCGCAAACGGTCTCATTCAATGGAATTGAAAACAAACGTCCCTGGTATGTTTCTCCCTATGTGCTTGGCGGAATCGGGCACCACTACGAAGACAATGAATCAGGAGCTTATCAAAAGTTTAACGATAACAATGCACAGGCTGGCTTAGATGTGCAGCATGCGATCAGTGATAACCTGAATGCAGACTTTACGATCAATACGGATTTTGCACAGGTGGAAGCGGACAACCAGGTGGTAAATCTTTCCCGCTTTTCCTTATTCTTCCCGGAAAAACGAAAATTCTTCCTGGAACGGGCGAGCGTCTTTGATTTCAAATATGACCTGAATAACAATATGTTTTATAGCCGACGAATCGGGATCATCGATGGCGAAATCATCCCGCTTTGGGGCGGCGCACGATTAGTTGGGAGATTTAACAAATGGGATGTTGGGATGCTCAATCTCCAATCCCGCGCCAGGGACGAAAATGTTTCAGAAAACTTTGGTGCCATTAGGATCCGAAAAAATGTTTTCAATCCACGATCCTATGTAGGTGGCATGATGACTTCCCGAATAGGTACGGACGGGCATAAGAATTATGCCTATGGGATTGATGGTATTATCAATGTATTCAAGCAGGATTATCTTAAGGTTAATTTGGCACAATCCTATGATACAGACGACACCTCAAATTTAAAGGCGATTGATAAATCGCGGATTTATATCATGTGGGAAAACAGGATCATTAATGGATTTGGATACAAATTCAGCTACTCCAATGTGGGAAATGAATACAAACCGGGAATTGGATTTGAACAGCGACAAAATTTCTCACAGTTCAGTGACAAATTGTTTTATAGTTGGTTTGCTCCCGAGTCATCAAATCTCCGACAAACGACCATTGAGATCAATGGCGGAGCCTCTATCAATAATACGACGAATAAATTAGAAACATCCACAGTTGGCCTGGCGGGAGTCTGGATATGGGATCGGAATAACCAGTTGAACATTACACTGGATTATTTCAACGACAACGTACCGGACACTTTTGATTTATCAGACGATATTAGCATCACTCCTGATACATATACCAACAATAGTGTAGGAATATTTTACGGCACAGCCCCGGTTGGTTTGATGCGCGTTGGAACCAACTTTAATCTGGGTACCTTTTATGGAGGGGAACTAATTTCATTCAGTGTCGAACCGGAAATTATTTTCTCCAAATTTTTTCAGCTATCCGGGTTTTACCAGTATAACCATATCAACTTCAGTTCTTTAGATAAAACCTTTACGTCGCACATCGCACGCTTGAACATGGTCACCTCCTTCAGTGTGAAATTTTCTATTTCAGCTTTTGTCCAGGTGAATTCACTTCAGGATATCAGTGCGTTAAATTTTAGATTCCGATATAACCCGGTGGATGGTAATGATTTGTATTTTGTATACAATGAAACACTGAACAATAAACCCATGTCCATCGAACCTCGCCTCCCGGTTTCAGATAATCGCGCGATTATGGTGAAATATATTCATACGTTTAGGTGGTGAATAATTAGCTCAATAAAATAGCACCAAGTACCGAATTACTAGGATATCTCTATGCCTGTTAAAATTCTTACTTCCCTTGTCAGTGAATGTCGGGCTTAATGGAAATGCACACCTTTCCGCATTCCAATGCCTTCACTTGCAAGGTGATACTGAATGGTAAAGTCAAAAGAATTAAAACTTATTCTATTCGAAGTTTGAGACTTCTTCTTTTTGACCAAATCCGGCTATTAAATCTGAATTATCACCTTTAGGATCTGGGCCGTATTCATTTTCTCCATGATCTCCCTCAGTAGCAGCTAGAATTAAATTATATATCGGGATTATAATGTACCAACCACTACGTCCGGTATCATGCATTCTTCTTACACCCACGGCAAGTGATGGTAAGAGCACCGCTAAACTATAGAGGTTTCCAAGAAATTCGGTTTCAAAATAGAGTTCAGCAAAGGACAATCCGATTGAAATGATAAGGTTTGTTAAAACAAAATACCAATATTCTGCTCTTCTTGCGCGACCATTAAAGTTGACATAGTTTTGTAAGACTTTCAAATAGTAAGTAAACATCGTTTTATTTGGTTTTTAAAAAATAGCCTGTTACAGGCTCATCAATTATTATAAAAATCCCAACATTGTGAGGTGGGAAATCCCCATGTTATCAACTTGATAACTAAACTTCGAATTAATTTTCCTTGTAAACATATGGATAAAAGTTAAAATTTAATCTATTACCAATCATTTACTTTGTTGTGGAATAAGACACCTTTAGATTAGAAATAAATATTAAGATATATTCAGGAGTGACATAATCATAATGAAATTATAATTTGATGGATTCGTGACAAAAGGTGCAATTTTCATTTCTTATTCCATTTTGTCATCTATTACCTCATTCACAGTCTCGGATAATGGCGCGATCAGAGTAATAAATTCATTGTAAACATGAAGATGTGATTATATTCAGATCATTTTAACTATGATCTCGTATATCACCTATTCATAGTACTTTGATTTTTTAAAAAGCCTTAACCATCACATGTCAATTTTTCGCATCAGACCCATCGAAGAAAGAGACTTTTAACACTACTCAAACTTTTTCATGAATTCGCCGAGTTCGAAAAGACAACGAAGAAGGATAAGATGTTTAATTGTCATAAGAATTACTTAGTTTCTCACCTGCTACTGGGTTGCGTAAGCGGTTTTCTTAGCAATATATATATAGCTACTGCCAATTGTCACAAAAGATTTTTATAATATCTCCATAGTTCCACCTGAATGCACACAAAGAAAATTCAGACCATCAAAAATCGGAAGATGTTATTGATGTCAACCAAGTCATGCCGCTTTTCATCAAAAAAAAACTGCTTTTTCTTCCGTATAAAAATTCATTTTAGGTTTTAAGTTGAGCTTTAAAATCCTTATCGAAGCGATCATTACTATCGTATAATCATTTTTCGTATTCTAACTAAACATGGAGCACAATTATGTCATCTTTTTTTACATTATTTTATATTTTTTTTCATATTTATTTCTTTTTTATAGCTTTTTATAGCTTTTTCATAATTATATTAACACATTATATGATGTTATTATTTTATTTTATTGCAAACTATACTAAACAATACGTAAAATGAAAATCAAATTTTTAATCACGATTCTAATTGCTTCTTCAATAGCAATTATTAATGGATGTTTGCAAAACGACGATGCAGACCAATTAATCAATGACGACAATGTCCTAAGCGAGCGAATCATTTCCGATGTCAACGAATTGAGGGACGAGGAAGATGACGCTGGCAATTCGAGAACCGCCGCCTATGGTTGTGGTAACAATGCCAGCGGAAGTTTTTCCGGGACAGGTTACTACACCTATCCAGACAGAACGCTTTCCTTTGCTGGTCAAAGTTCAAACTGTGTGATTACTTTGTATGTAAGTGCTTATGAAGTGCCTAACAAATTCACTGTTCGGGATGCAAACAACAATATCGTGGCGAGCTCTAACTGGCTTGGTCAGGCAAGCTATCCCGGCCCATACGGATCGTCTTTAAATAACTCAGGATCACAAACACTTACATTTACCAAGGGGAGTTCGAGTACTTTTACTCTTCAGGTAAACACAATGGCTCCTTACCCGCCATATACCCTGAGGGAGGATGTATGGAATGTTTCAATTTCATGTAATTGCCCTCCCACATGCACTGACGGAATAAAAAATGGTAATGAGACAGGAGTTGATTGTGGTGGTAGTTGCCCGGCTTGCCCTTCATCGTGCAGCGATGGAATACAAAATGGTAATGAAACAGGAATTGATTGCGGCGGAAGCTGTCCAGCTTGTGTAGATTGTGATTGTAGTGTTGTTGGCTACAATGGCTCTTACAACGGTACCGGCTATTACAAATATCCAAATAAGACCATCAATGTCAACGATATTGACCAAGGATGTACGGTACAACTACGAGTTGACGCCCTGGAAGTACCAAACAAATTCACGCTCAAGGATGGAAATGGGAATATTGTAGCGACCTCCGGTTGGAATGGAATAGCAAGTTATGGCGGCCCCTACGGAAACTCGCTAAACACTCCTGCATCCGAGTATATAACCTTCCAGAAAGGGAGCTTTAGTTCGTATACTTTGGAGATAGAGACCATGGCTCCTTATCCTCCCTATCCTTCAAGGGTAGATGAGTGGTATGTTACGAAAAGCTGTCCCAATTGAGATACATTTAAACAAGGCCGTCTCAAAAGTACTTTGAGCGGCCTCAGGTTTTATATATGACTTTTTTCTCGGGTAGGTCCCGAATGCCCCTACCCTTTTGAGACAGCCCCGTTTCCTAAAGCACCCATTAACACCATAGACTTTATATTAGATGGATTCCCTATCTTCTTGGGCATTTCTTACAGTGCTGCTTTTTCTTCTTTTTGTACTTCTCACAGCATTTTTTGAAGATGCATTCATCAACACCGAATATCCTTTCCTCCAGTCGATGGGAAAGGTTGCATGAAAAGTCTGTATTACTAAAGGTTTCTTCCACTATCCTTATTTAGACTTAATCTAATTAGTGTGCAAATATCAACAACTCACAGTGATTACACAACTATTATGATCAATAACATCAGACAGTTGCCTTTGACATGGGTATCAAAGAATTATATAAGTGGGGTATTACTTTACCCTCACCTATTTCTAATGAACTACCGATTACTATCCATCACCTCGACTTCTTTTTTATTTTCCTGCAATCCCAAAAATCCCGAAGAGTGCCCTCCCTTTTTTACTGAAAAGACCTTTCCAACTGGAAATCAATTGAACATGAAGGCTCCTTGCAGGTAGTCGATGGTACGCTGGTTGCCACGAGGGGAACGTTCCCATCAATTCTAAAAAATTCCGATAGGGTATTTTCCTTGCGAAGGTTTCTTAATGTAGAGTGAAAGGAAATGTAGCAGCATTCAAACAAGTGTGGGTATTTGGACTCATTCCTGAAGCATGCCAGGGAGGGGAATTCAAATACAAGCTACACGCCTTAACGGAACATTTTAAAAAGGAATCAAATGAAACGGATATTAGTAATCATCGTGTTAACTATCTCAGCAGTGGGACTTGCTACTGCGCAGAACGCCACAGAGTTTAAAGAAATTTCGGGGAAGGTGATAGACAAGGAATCACAAAAGCCCATACCACAAAGCAACATTTATATTAAGGATGCAGAGATTGGCACCGTCGCCAATAATTCCGGGGAGTTTATACTGAAAGTTCCAGGTAAATATTTTAACGGTGTGCTTGTATGGTCTTCCATGGGGTACACTACCATTGAAAAAAATATTGAAGAATTGGCAGAAGGCGAATTGATCATTCAGTTAACCCCCGTTTCTGTTATCATGAACGAGATTACGATCAGGGATGCCCAGGCAATTCTCGAAGAAGCAGTGGAACGAAAACATAACAACTACCCTTCACAATACCAACTCATGACCTCCTTCTACAGGGAAGTCATCAAGAAAAACCGAAGCTATGTTGACGTTTCTCAGGGCATCCTGAACGTATCAAAAGCCCCTTACACGGATCTCAAAGGTGATAAAATGAGTATTGTGAAGGGTAGCCGTAGTCAGCAATATGAAAAAGAAGATACCATGGCATTTAAACTCATGGGTGGTCCCAATACCTCGCTTATACTTGACGTGGTAAAATACCCCGGGATCGTGCTAAACGAGGAGACATTTGAGTATTATGACTACCTCCTGACAGGTGTCAATATCATAGACGGCAAAGAAAACTTTGTGATCAACTTCTCGCCAAAACCTGAATTTGACGAAGCTCTCTATTCGGGGGTTATTTATGTGGACGTCAGCAGTTATGCAGTGTCAGGCATATCCTTTGGCTATGACAAACAAAACCTCAAAAAGGCTGCCGTACAACTCGTAAAAAGGAAACCAGCATTTGCAAAGCTAACTCCCAAAAAAGTGGAGTACGAAGTGAAATACAGAGAAACCAATGGTGTATGGTACCTCGACTACGTCAGAAATGAAATAGAAATGAAGTGCAATTGGAAAAAAAGACTTTTCAATTCTACCTTTTACTCGGTGAGCGAGATGGTGATTACACAGAAAATTTTAAGTGACACAGAAGGTGATATTGCAAAATCCACCGCTACCAAATCAACGGACATATTCTCGGAAAAAGTGGGTAACTTTAAAGACCCGAATTTTTGGGAAAACTATTCGATCATAAAACCGGAAGACGACCTGAGAAAGGCCTTGGCAAAAATCGATAACGCCAATCATTAAAACGTGAATTCAATTGGGGATACATTAAGTATAAAGAAAGACCTCATGCCTGACAATGAATACCTCCGCAGGCATGAGGCGCTTTTTAAAGCATACTTTAAACCACTAGTGGTCTATGGTACCCGATTGATAAAAGATCAGCCCGCCGCTGAGGATATTGTGCAGGAGATTTTTGCAAAAGTGTGGAAAAAAAGAAGCGAAATAGAGTTTGGCGATAAAATGGTTTCGTATCTGTTTGGAGCGGTAAAAAATGCCTGTCTGAATAATGCCAGGCACCTCAAAGTAGTGAGAAAATATGAGTTTGAATTTGACTACCAGAAAACAATCATTGAAAACCCACACCACTACCTGATGCTTCAGGAGATTGAACAGAAAATCGACGCCACCCTGGACGCTATGCCTGATAAGACCCGGGACATATTTGTGATGAGCCGCTATGAACAGAAAAAAAACAAAGAAATAGCCGATGTGCTCAATATCTCCATTAAAACGGTTGAGGCCCACATGACGAAGGTTCTTGCTGCTCTAAGGAGAAACTTACAACAATATATAGGCATGATACTGCTAATGATGTTAACCGCATGGCAATGAAAAATAATTCCACGGAAATAAATGAAATGACCAGGATTTTATCCGGCGATGCGAGCAGGGACGAAATTGCTCTTTTTTTCCACTCGCTGGAAAATAATCCGGATAAGAAAAGTGCTTTCGAGTTACTGGAAAGGGAATGGATTACAGCTAACGACGCCATGCTTTTTAAAAACATCGACGTCGACAGCGCCTGGGAGCGACAAAAAGGGGAGTTCCTCGGCATGAATACTTCGTCAGCAAATTTTTCTAAAAAAGTATGGCGGTGGGCGGCTGTCATTGTATTGGCTGTCGGCCTGGCATTTTATTTTTCACTACAGCGCTTCCTTCCTGCTGAAAGTACAATCACCTACCAAACGGAAACGGGCGAATTATTGCCTCTTACCCTGGAAGATGGCTCATTGATTACCCTCAATCAAAACACATCGTTGTCCTATACCTTTACTCCTGAAAATAGGAATGTATCTTTCCTTGGAGAAGCCTTTTTCAAAATAGCTTCAGACCAAGAACGGCCATTTATCATTGAAACCGAAACAGCCTATGTTAAAGTAATAGGCACAGAATTCAATGTAAAAACCTCGGGATCAGACATTGATATTGTCGTAAGTGAAGGATTAGTTGAATTTGGAACGAAGGACAGAAAAGAGAAGGTCATGATGGGTGCAGGTTCATCTGCGAGCATCCACAATAACCAAATCATAAAAAACCAGACAGTTAAACCGAATGCCTATTCTTGGTACACAAAAAAGCTTGTTTTTAATCACGCCCCACTGGACAATGTGTTGAACGACATCGCGGCTACCTATCTCATCGACTTTACCTATAACAGCGACGTGGTAAATGACTGTCACCTCACTGCCGATTTTAACAATGAGGAATTAATCAACGTGCTCGAAACTATACAGACAATTTTTAATGTCGTTATCAAGAAGAACGGAAAAACCTACATTATCACCGGACAACCCTGTAAATAAGCAGAAGCATTATGAGGAGGCTTTTATTTTTTGTGCTGCTAGCTTACCGCCAATTTGATTTGTACGGCCAGGTTAATCTCGGCCTTGAACAAAAGACAATACCTCTTCATTTCAGGGAACAGTCGGCCGACGAACTACTAAAGGAAGTGGGTCGGCAATTAAATGCCAGTGTTTCCTACAATACAGATTACCTAAAAAAAGAAACGATTACGATCCAGTCTGATACCCTGACACTAAGAGAGGTAATTGATTCACTATTCATTAAAGGCAGTTTGAAATTTCGACTCATCGGACACCAGCTTGTGGTGTATGAACCTTCCGGTGAGGGACTATTGCTTGATAGCTGTTATCAAACGATGAAAGCCAAACTCATTGACAGCTTTACTGAGCAGCCCATAGTCCATGCGTCTGTTAAAGAACTCATTTCAAATCAAATGACCGTGTCAAACAGAGATGGCGTGTTCATCCTAAAAATACCCTGTGACACAGAAAATACTCAACTGGAAATTTCTGCCCTTGGCTATAAATCACGTTTCCTGGTTCAACCGATAGCGGAGGAAATCGCCTCCATTCAACTTGAAGGAGACTATGTACCGCTAAAAGAAATATACATCATTAATGTGTACGCCGAGCAACTGGTCGGCGAAGTACTGACAAATGTGAGCAACAACTATCTTGACCGGCCCTCGCGGTCAACGTCATTTTTCAGGGAAGCCGTTCTAAAAAACAATACGCTGGTGGCCATGTCGGAAGCTGTATTCGACGTGTACAACCATCCATACGATGGAGCGGCTAAAAAAGACCAGGCACAATTGATCAGGGGCAGAAAGTTTATCGATTATGAGAACATAGACACCGTCGGTTTTAAAATAAAAGGGTCGTTGCGTAGCTGCTTTAAACTCGATGTGGTGAAGCAACTCCCTTTCTTTTTTAATGAGGCGAGTTATAAAGATTACTTTGAATATACTTTCAATGGTGTAAGAGAGCTGAATGGAAAAAGCATTTATGTGATCGGGTTCAAATACAGGGGAATGAGTTCCGAACAGATACCTTATGTTGGGAAAATGTATATCGACAATGAACAAAAATCCCTGGTCGCCATCCAGTTTGAAGTCAACAAACGTTCCCTTCGTAACACGGAGCATCATTTTATACTTCGAAAATCAAAGAACCTAAAAACCAAATTGCAAAACGTCAGCTACTACGTGCAATACACGGATGTAGGTGGTAAGCTCGCTATGAACTATGTAGCCTTTACCAATGAATTTAAGATAAAAAAAAAGAAAAGCATGTTTTCATCCCGGTACAAAACCATTGCAGAATATGTGGTCAATAAATTTGAAACAGAAAACATACATCGAATCCGAAACAGAAATGCTTTTGCTGCCGAAACGATATTTATGGATGAACCTATTGAATACAATGACGATTACTGGGAGGGGATCAACTATTTACCAATTGACAAGCCTCTTTTGGAATCATCCGATGAATTGCAAAAGATATTTACTACAGTAAGAAAATAAGCCCCCCCTACTCTTTCATGATATTCACATGGGTAGTCTTAACGCCATTGCTAAAACGCAAGATGTAGACCCCTCTGCGAAGGCTTTCCAGGTTGACGCTATTAGAAAACGGATCAAGTCGATAGCTTCCGATTTTCATTCCGGTGCTATGGTATACTTGTAATTCCTCAAAAGCTGCTTTTTCATTGAAATAAAGAATAGATTTTACCGGATTAGGATAAAAAGACACCTCCTCCTGCAATCTATCTTCCAGTGCAGTAATCTCCACCGGCCCCACTCCGATTTCAATTTTTTCCACTTTTACCTCGGAGATTGTCAGGTTGGCATCGTTGCCTCCCAGGTCAAATACAATCCTCGCAATAGGATCAGTGGGTGAAACCATGTAAAATGTAAAAATATGGGCTTGTTCAACCGTACCAATATTGATTACATTATATCCACTGTAAGCATTCCAGGGACTACTTGCCTTGCCAACATAACAGGTTGCACTTCTATCTGCTACCGCCTGTGCTTTAAATGAGACCTGGTACATTTTATTTTTCTCAAGGGGAATTCCGTTCTTAATTAGCTGAACATTCCATCCTTCAGTCCCTCCGTTACTGATCTGGATATTGAGCTTATTATTAGAAGCACTTGAGGATCCTGAAGCTCCGCTTTGCGTATTCACATTCCAACCATCCGTTCCACTGCTAAAATTGCTTGTGTAAATAGGTGTGGTAGTCACCGGTGTGGGTTCGGGCATCTCATTGTAAAAAAGTGCATTGACCAACGGATCTAAAAATTCTCCGGCAGTGGGATTATATATCCCAAATCCGGCACTAAACTCCCAATACGCCCAGCTAAAGCCCTGCTGTTCAAACCAACGGGCCAGGAAGGTGGTCCATCGTTCCCTGGACGCAATATCAGCCTTGTTATAGGCGCCAAATTCACCTACATGTATTGGGATGTGGTTTTCCTGGGAAAACTGTATGGCATAGCTAAATTCACTCGCAACCGTTTCGCGTTCGGGTGTGGTGTCAAACCACCCGGTGCCCAGCCAGGCATCCGCATCTTGCCCCAACCACTCAGCGCCCTGATGGGTAAAATTAAATGGGTTGTAGTAGTGAGGCGATAGAATGATGTATTCGTCCGCCGGAAGCACAAGATGGGGTACTCCCCCCAAGCCGCCGAAATCTGCCACCCCAAGGAGTACGACTCTCGTGGGATTTGTTTTACGAATCTCGGCCAGGGCATCCGCAAAAAATTCGTTCCAACGTTCCGGTGTGATATTTCCATGAGGTTCATTGAGCACTTCAAAAAGCAGGTTTTCCGGGTAATCCTTAAAATAGGTAGCTATTTGATTCCACTGCGAAAGAAACCTCTCCTTCTGCCCGTCGGGGTCATCAAAGAGCGCATCATGATGATGCATATTGACGATGATGTATAATCCTGCGTTAATGGCGGAATCGACCACCTGCTTTATCCTCGACAGAAAATCAGCATTGATCGTGTAGGGGGGAGTTGCCATGCTTCGGTCAGCCGGCTCCCAGCGTACCGGAAGGCGAACGTGGTTAAAGCCTAAATCAGCCATAATCTGGAAATACTCAGGCTGCCAGGGATTACCCCATTCTGTTTCCGAGGGCGCCTCAAAGGCATTCCCCATGTTCACGCCCTTGCCTAGTTTTGTATTCATTTCAAAGGCTGGCTGCCGATCCTGAGCCACGGTTAAGAACATTGTAAAAAGTAAACTGAAGGTAAGTATTGGTAATCTTGCTCCTCTCTTCATCTTAAAAGTATGTTAGTGGGATGAATTTAATCACATGAATATGAATTACCTAACGTGATAACATTTTGATACCAGGTAGCTAACAAACGGTGTTGTCTAAATCCTTATACTACTTTGTTATAATAGAGAACAACGAAAAACCTGACAGGTTTAATGAACGGAAAAGCCTTCGCTACACCCGTTGTGAAACCGAAACCTGTCAGGTTTCGATCCCCAAACGTTAACTTGACAAAAGAGGACTAATCAGCGACATCTAATGAATTTGAAGAAACGTTCCTTGAATGTCCCCTGCGGCATTTGCCATTTACTTAAAGTAGATCAATGAGCAAAATAAGCAGGGCCGAATGGCAGCCCTGTAACAGTATCACCCTTTGTCCATGCGAACAATTTTCGGTGTAAATGAGCCAATAGCCTCCACCAAATCATCCTGGTACCGCATTACTTCCTCCAGGTCTTTATAAGCGACCGGCGCTTCGTCCAAGCCCCCACCGATTAAGGTGACGCCTTTTTGACTCAACACTTTTTTCAACTCACTCTGGGTATAGCTTTGTCTCGCCTTTTGCCTTGACATTTTTCGACCTGCCCCATGAGAGGCACTTAACAGGGAATTCGCTTCACCTTTTCCCTTCACAATGTAGCCCGGACTTGCCATCGATCCCGGGATAACGCCAAACTCCCCTTCCCCTGCCGGCGTTGCTCCTTTTCGGTGTACTACCAGTCCTTCATCATCTATGTCTACTTTCCAGGCAAAATTATGGTGGTTCTCTACCGTCGCAATTGCTTTTATTCCCAGGTGCCTGGATAGATGATAATGG
>JBNLGG010000084.1:0-15542 GCA_050305935.1 Cyclobacteriaceae bacterium
TTTATTCCCAAGTAAGTTGAAATAGGCTAGAGATAAAGCACACGAGAAAAAAAACAGAAACAAAACAATAGTGAAAAAGAAAGGGAAATAAGGAAGGGCAATAGAAAAACCAAACAAAAAAATAGGAAAGGCCGGATAATCGCGGCCTTTCTAAATATTTTAATTTTGAAGATTTTCGGGTTTTTTGTCCTTATAGACAAAGTAAAGTACTCCAAAGCCGATGATTAAAATAAATGGCAGTGAGCCTATGCTTCGAAGTGCGACACTTGTGCTATGCTCTTCCATTATTCTACCCATCACAGGCAAGAACATGGCCACCGAAACCATCCCTGCACCTCCCAAAAGAGAGAGCCCCAATGCCCCTGATTTAGGAATGTATTCCGCTACGAAACCCAACATAGTTGGCCAAAAGTAGCAAACGCCCACAGCAAAGAATATTGAAGCGATAATCGTCAGTGCTGCTGAATCTACTATGCTAAGCAGATAAATTCCTATGGCCGAAAATATGGACGAAAGGAGAAGTACACCCACTGGATTTAGTCGATGGACCAGTCCTCCGGCAAAAAACCTTCCTACCGCCATAATTCCCGTGATCAGCGCCAATATCAGCATTTGGCTTACGCCAGCATCGGCTAACAATGCATTTACCCACTGGGTGGTTACTAATTCGGTGGAGGCTGTCAATAACATGAAGGTAAACATAAATGGAAAGATCACACTTTGTTTTCTTATCAGCCCTGCTTCAATAATCGATATAACAAGGCTGGCTCCTATAAATCCCAGGTACATCCAGTTTTGTGGTAGCCTAACCAGTTCAATCGCAAACAACAACATAAAAGTCATAGATAAAATGATGGTAATGGGTGCTCCTATGGCATTGAGCATTCCGGTATAGGTGATACCACTTGAAACTCGTTCGGTTTCGGGGATTTTTTGTCCGAAAAATAATACTCCATAGATGACTAGCGGTATAAAAAGTACCCCCACATAAATCTGCCATCCCAGGTGAACGGTGTCCATCATGAAAAAGGCAAGTAAACTTCCGATCACGATTCCGCCAGGGAACCAAACGTGAAATCTGTTTAACATTTTTGTTTTCTCATTGGGGAACAGTGTCGCAATCAATGGATTGAATGCTGCTTCTACAAAGCCATTTCCGAGTCCGATGAATACATTAGCTATAAATAAGGTTTCCCGTGAGTCAGCAAGTATAAAGGCAATTGCGCCTATAAAATGCAAAACAAATGCTGCCCAAACGACGGTCTTTGTTTTAACAATGTCGATGATAAACCCCCCGATGACCATGGCAACGGTAAAACCCCAAAATGCCGGGCCAAATGCCCAACCAATTGCTTCTTTAGAAAGTCCAAAAATGCCACCAGTCTCCACCGGCCCAAATACTTCTTCGATTTTCGCCCTCATGGCAAAGGTCAATGAAGTAACCAGAAGCGCAAGGCAGCTACCAATAAACAATCTCCCTTTGTTAATGTTTTCCATATATCTTGAGTTTAGGTTTGTTTATAAAATCCGTCTCATTAAAAATTAATCCAGGTGAAATATTGAAAAAATTCAATTTTGCACAGAATCCAAGAGTTAATTTAAGATATATTTTTTTGCCAGATGTTTAAATTTTCTCATCGTAATTATTGGGAATTGCTTTCCCGCATCATTTTACGATGGACTGGAAATGGTCAAAAAGCTCCTGATGGGCTTTGTTTATTTTTTTTTGGGTTGGTTTGATGATTTTGCGATCATAGGTCATAAGGCCGTTTACTTCTTCCTCGACGTCTGAAACCTGGGTATAGATCGCACCACTCAATCCTTTGGCGATGAGGGTTTTCATTTTTTCAACGAAATCAATGTATTGCTTCTCAAGTTCGTTTTCAGACTTAAGGTTGCGGTAACCCCAGTTTTCCTTATCAGCAAATGTGTGTTCTTCAATCGCTAGACCAAGCCCACCGTATTCGCCCAGAACCACCACCCTGTCGGAATCGGAACCAAGCAATTTAGGTTCCGGATAATGGTGAAAATCCCTGATATCACCTACCGGGAAAAAGTTGCCACCAGAAGGCCCATTGATAAGTCGGGTTGTATCCAGCGCAGCTACCCAATTCGAAATTTCAATGGTTTTAAACTGACCCCACCCTTCATTGAAAGGGACCCAGGCAATGATGGAAGGGTGGAACTTATTGTCCTTGATTATTGCTTCAAACTCGATTTTATATTGTGACTCGGAGGCAAAATCCCTTTCCATTTCCTGGAAATCCACGCCACTGGGTGGTTCCCATTTGGCGTTTTTGTCCCCATTCGGCATATCTTGCCAAACCAGCATTCCCAGCCTGTCACAGTGATAATACCATCTTTCGGGTTCTACCTTTACATGCTTCCTCAGCAGATTAAAACCCATTTCTTTGGCCGTATTAATATCGTAAATAAGGGCCTTGTCAGACGAGTGGGTATAGAGGCCTTCCGGCCAGAAACCCTGGTCTAGCATACCCATCAGGAATATGGGCTTATTGTTAAGATAAAACCTTTTCACTCCGTTTTTGTCTTTTTTAACCTCGATTTTCCTCATACCAAAATAAGAAGTGACACTATCAATACTCTGGTCAGCACGGGTCAGTTTTAGCTCAACGTCGTAGAGGAAGGGATTGTCAGGTGACCATTTTTTTGGGTTTTCAATTTGGAAATCAAAAAGTTTATCCACCGGCATCTTTTGCTCGGCTACTATTTTTTTACCGTCTTTGATGATACACTTAACCGTATCGCCCTCATTTGCCTGAAAGGTGTTTGCCTCGATGAGCACTCGGGAGCTATCAATATCCGGGGTAATGTTAATATCGCTGATGGATGCCCACATGACAGGTTCTATCCATACAGTCTGCCATATCCCACTTGTTGGCGTGTACCAGATTCCGCCAGATTCCAGCTTTTGTTTCCCTACCGGCTGGTTTCCTGAATCTGTTGGGTCCCATACTTCTATGTCGATTCTTTGACGTCCTTTTTCTTTCAAATAAAACGTAATGTCCAACAGAATTGGATCATAACCTCCCCGATGAGAGCCTGCACGTTCGCCATTGATGTAGACTGTGGTTTCCCAATCCGATGCTCCGATGTGAAGAAGGATGTATTTATATGACCAATTTTCGGGAATTATGAAATTCCGGCTGTACCACATTTTTTGTTCGGGGGTTATGGTGGCTTTCAAGCCAGACAATTGCGATTCAGGTGGAAAGGGAACGAGGATTTGCCGGTCAAATTTTTCTGGCTTCAGACTGTCTTTTGATTGAATTTTAAAATTCCAGATACCATTTAAATTCATCCAGTTTTTTCTCACCATGGAGGGACGGGGGTATTCCGGAAGTACTTTATCCGGGTCAATCTGTTCTCCCCATTGAGTGTAAAGGCCCTCTTTTACCGGAAACCAGGCAACTTCCTGGGCGGCGGCTATCGAGAGTGAGACCAACAGTAAAAGAATTATTGGGATGATTCTCATGGTTGCTCGGCAAACTGTTATGGTTTGGTACAATATTAACCATTTGTCCACTGAATTTAAAATTAGAATGTTAGCCGAGCCTATAAAATTGTCAATTCAGGCTGGCTGATGCGTATCTCTCACGAGGTCGTTGACTGTTTTTACAGGATTAAATGTAATGATGGGAACCTCTACGAAAATTGTATTCCAATCAGCCATGGCTCCATTCCACAGCCCGGGCAATTCCAGTGCTTTTAATTCTTTTCCACTTTTTGATTTGTTGGAGATAAAGCCTGTAGATGGATCTACATATTTTGTTAGGTCAAAGGATTCGCCTTTATAGTTTTTAACACCTACTACCAGGTCTACCGGATTAAAGTGGGTGCTCGACTGCAGAATTTTATTTTTGTCCGGATCACTTCTGTCAATTTGCGACGATTCGGCAATCTGCAATGATTGGGTGTCATCTTTTGAATTGACAAAAAACGGCCCGCCTCCTGGTTCTCCTTCATTTTTTACCATACCACACACCCTGATGGGGCGGTTTAGTTGGGAAATCAGGAAGGTGATTTCTGTTGTTTGATTATCGAAAGCAGGCAGGTTTTTCACCTGTAGATTGTTTTCTAGAAAACTCTTGATTTCTTTTATCAATAAGGCTGATGGATTGGGTTTTTCCAATTCATTCAAATAAGAAAATACTTTCCTTTGTACTTCGATCAATAACCCGGCAATGGCTTTTTTGTATTCCACAGTCGTTCCCTTTAACCTATCGGGAACCACATTGTCAATGTTTTTGATGAACACCAGATCAGCTGCGATATCATTCAGGTTTTCGATCAGGGCGCCGTGGCCTGCCGGTCGGAAGAGCAATGTGCCATCTTCCTCTCGGAAGGGCTCGTTTTCTACATCCACCGCAATCGTATCAGTTGAAGCTTTTTGGATTGAAAAACTAATATCGAATACCACATTAAACTCTTTTTCGAATATGGGTTTTACCTCCGAAATTTTTTCCTCAAATTTTTCCCTGTGCTCCGGTGAGACGGTAAAATGAAGTTTTACCGTGTTATTTGAACCCTTGCTGTACAATGCTCCTTCGGCAAGGTGTTCCTCAATGGCAGTCCTTGTTTTTTCACCGTATTGGTGAAATTCCAGCAATCCTTTGGGAAGGTTGCCATAATTCATTCCTTTTTCATCAAGAAGTGTTTTCAGGATGTCCTTGTATTTTCTTTTGAGCAGGTCTTCTTCCAGGGATTTTCCATTAGCCTCATATGTACTTTTCAATGTTTTGAAAAAAGCAAACTGGGAAATGTGTTTGAAAAAGAAATAAACGGATTTGAAATTTTTTCCGGCAGTAAATTCTTTATACCCCTCTTCGTCATCTGTGTATTCGTCAATAAACGCAAACAGATCCTTAAACATCCGGGAGGCAGCGCCAGAGGCAGGAACGAATTTTACGATGTCCAGTTTCGCTGAGGCATCGTCATACTGTTGACTTAACTCTTTGATTTTTTTGTCTGCCAAAACGGTGATGCCGTCTTGTTCAGTAGCTGATTTTGCAATGTCCAAAAAAGGAAAACCCTGCCTGAAAAATTCAATTTGCTTTTTTACAGTTGAAATGTCAGATCCTCGTTTCTCAATTTGCTGTATATCAGTTTCGGTAAACATTGGATTTCGGTTTGGTAGTTTTAAATTTTGGTTTCAATTAAAAAGATACACGAAGTTTCGTAAAGCCGAGTAGGCAAAATATATTATTTGCCATCGATTCCAAATAATACCCGGCGGATATCATTGGCCTTTTCCATTAATTGATAGCTCTCCTCCGAATTGTTGTTTTCAATAAGCGCTTTAAACCCCTTTAGTTGATCGATATAGGCATTGAGGGCCTCCAGGACATTTTTATTGTTTTGCTGAAAAATAGGCGCCCACATAGCAGGTGAGCTTTTGGCCAGCCGGACTGTGGAGCTAAATCCACTACCCGCCATGTTAAATATATTCTTCTCGTTTTTTTCTTTTTCAAGCACTGTCAGGCCAAGGGCAAATGAACTGATGTGACTAAGGTGTGATACATAGGCAATGTGCAGGTCGTGCGACCGGCTATCCATGTAGCTCAGCCTCATTTCTAGCTGTTGGAACAAATTTTCAACCAGCGCAACTGCATCCGCATCGCTTTTTTCTTTGTCGCAAATGATCATCATTTTATGCTTGAAGAGTCCGGAAAAAGCTGCCTCGGGGCCAGAATTTTCCGTACCGGCCATAGGATGGCAGGCAACATAGCGGCCCCTTTTTGGATGGCCATCAGCGATTTGGCAGAAGTTGCCTTTTGTCGAACCCAGGTCGATGATCACCGCATCTTCCCTCAGCAGGTCAAGTGCCTCCGGTAGCTGGGAGGTAATGATGTTTACCGGAGTAGCCAACACCAATAAATCAGCCTTTTTTATAGCATCCCCGTATTCGGCCAGTTCATCTGTCAGGCCTAAACTTAACGATAGATTTCTGTGGTTTTCGTTTATATCATAACCAATAAAATGATGCTCACCGCTGACGGATTTAATACCTAAAGAAAATGACCCGCCAATGTGTCCCAGGCCAACGATTGAAATATTCATGATTCAGTGATGTCAAATTTTTGTAGTCGTTCTTTTGCCTCTTTCAGTCTTTCCGCGTCAATGCACAAAGAAGCCCTCAGATATGATTTCCCTTTTTCTCCAAAGATAAAACCAGGGGAAATAAAAATATGGTAATTATAAAGAAGGTGATCAATAAATTTTTTGGCCTCCTTGCCTTCGGGCAGTTTTGCCCACACGAATAATCCTTCCTGATTTCTGTCGAATGTGCATCCAAGGATCTCCAGAATATCAAAAACCAGATTTCTTCTTTGCCGGTAAATATTATTTCTTTCCTCGTGCCACGCGGGACTGTTTTTTAGAGCCTTCGCTGCTGCCAATTGTAGCGGTTTAAACATGCCGGTGTCCACATTGCTTTTTACTTTAAACACTGGGTCAATGTATTCGTGAGCTCCCGCCAGCCACCCAATTCTCCATCCGGCCATATTGTGGGATTTGCTGAATGAGTGTAGCTCGACGGCGACCTCCATTGCGCCAGGGAAACCTAAAATGCTTACCGGTTTATTGGAATTAAGCACTAATGCATAAGGATTATCATGACATAACAATATTTTATGTCTTTTGGCAAAGGAAATGAGTTCCTTAAACCCTTCCTTATCGAGGGTAGCCCCGGTAGGCATATGTGGGTAATTGATCCACATGAGCTTGACCTTTGAGAGGTCTTCCTTTTTCAGTGAGCTTATATCCGGTCGCCAGTTGTTTGCTTCATCTAGCTTGTAAAACCTTGCCTTTGCACCCACCATTTCCGTTACACTTCGATAAGCCATGTAGCCCAACTCCGGCACGAGTACTTCGTCCCCCGGATCGAGAAATGTGAGCGATAGATGAGTAATCCCTTCCTTGGAACCTATCAAAGGCAGGATTTCCTTTTCAGCATCCAGGGATATCCCATACGTTTCCAGGCACCACTCCCTGATAGCATTTCGAAGTTCCGGTAATCCCTGGTAAGGAGGATAATCGTGCAGTTTGGGGTTTTTGACGTGCTCGATTAGGGTATTGATTGTCTCCTCTGAGGGGGCCAGGTCAGGGCTGCCAATGGCCATATTGATCACATCTTTTCCATCGGCCATCATCTGCCTGATCTCTTTTAATTTGATGGAAAAGTAATATTCTTTAGTACCTTCCAGCCGCTTGGCGGTTTTTATAATCATTGTGAAAATATTCTTGGCAAAAAATAAAGGTGCAAAATTAAATAAATTCTTATGAAATCGACGTGTGCTTAAATTATTATTCGTCCGCGCTTGGTAATGTTTTTTGCCAATTTTTTACCAATTGTTTCGAGTTTTATAATAACATTGAAATCATTGGGAGAGATGCCCTGAAAACGATTATATTTAGGCATTTATAACCATGTTATGCGATCTGAGGAAGATCTTTTAAGGGCAGAAATCCAAAGGCTGAAAGAAGAAAACAAATCCCTACGGGAAGATGCAGTTTTCAAGCCAATCTTTAATCATTCACCCTTAGGGGAGTTTAGAAGCAGCCTTGACGGCAAAATATTAGAGGTCAATCAAACGCTTTGTGATATACTGCACTACGATAATCCGGAAGATCTGATCAGCTCGGTGAAGGATATTTCAAGGGATATTTATGCGAATGAGTGTGATCGAGATCTTGTGCTAAACAAGTTAAAAAAAGCCGGGGATTATACGCGCTTTGAGTTGGAGTTCAAACGTAAAAATGGAGAGGTGTTTACCGGAATGATGTCCATCAAAATGATTAAGGGCAAGGATGGTAACATCAAATACCTTGAAGGTACACTAGAGGATATCTCGCCATACAGGCAGGCAGAATTAGAGCGGAGGAATTCCGAAAACCTCTACAAAACACTGATCAATACCATGTCGGATACGATCGTGATCAGTGATATTTCCGGAAAGATAGAGTTCGTTTCCGAGTCAGTGTTAAAACTGACGTCATCCGAGTCCCAATCAGATTTAATAGGATCTAACATTCTGGACTGGCTAGCCCCGAAACACCATCACAAGGCCAAGGAAAACATCCACAAAGTCGTGAATAATCTGCCCTACAATTTTGAGGAGTATGAATTGATAAGGAAGGATGGTACTTCGCTTTTTGCTGAGATTCGCACGACGGTTATCGCCAATGAAAACGGAAGGCCTTCAAAATTGATCTCAATCATTCAGGATATTTCGGGAAGGAAGGAAACAGAATCCATACTAAGGCAAACCCAGGAGCTGTATCGTACGATCATTGAGCTTTCTCCCGCCGGATTATTGATCCTCAATGCGGGTGAGGTAGTGTTTTTGAATAAAGCGCTTGCAGAAATATTTGATACTAGCAATCAATGGGACCTCGTCGGAAAGAACATTCACGATTATATTCATGACCGTTATAAAGAAGCATTTGAAAGGTTTTCGATCAGTTATGCCAAGCTTCCGCCGGATCAAAAAACCATTCAATTACAAGTAAAAAGTCTAAAGGGAGAAACCAAAGACGTTATGGTTTCCGCCTCTTCCATATTCTATGACGGAGAGGACTGCCTGTTCTTGTTTGTCAATGACATCACCAAGAGGGTGAAGATGGAAAAGGAGCTCAACAGGGACAGACATATGATGGAAACTTTTTGGAATCACCTTCCGGATTCCATCACATTTAAAAACAAGGATGGGCAGTACATCAAGGTAAATGAAACTTTTAAGAAATGGGTTAACATTAAGGACGCGAGCAAGTTACTTCATCTGACCGATAGAGATTTGTTTGACAAGTCTTACTTTGAAAAGGCAACGGAAGAGGAGAGAAAAGTGATCGAAAATGGTAAAATAATTGTTAATAAAATCCAACAGGAAAGCTGGCCCGACAATAAAAACAAGTGGGTGTCGCTGACCAAGATGCCCTTGTATGATCTGGAAAAGAACATTATTGGTGTGTTCTCCTTAACCAGGGATATTACGCAGGAGCATAATGCAAAAATAGAGATCAGGGACCGAGAGCGGTGGTTAAGAAGTGTATTTGACCACTCACCCGTAGCTAAAATTATCCTTTCTACTTCATTTAAAATCAAGCAGGGAAATCAGTCTTTTGTGGATTTGTTAGGAGAGGGAGTGGAAAAATTTATGGGGAAAAGTATCCTGAAGCTATTTGAAAGGCAGGAGGAGCCACTAATCGGGGAAGCGTTAAAGCAAATGCTCACTTCGAACGACACATCGAAATTTCAACTGGAAAGCAGAATAAAAATAGGCGCCACTGGTACAAAAAACGTAATTGTGCAGGGCGTGTATTTAAACGATCTTGGTACAGGGGAGGGTGAAATATTGATGCACCTGATAGATATTCATAAGAGAAAGTTAGCAGAGGACCTCCTGATGGTGCGAAATAATGAGTTGAACAATTTTGTATATAAGGTATCGCATGATCTGCGTGCTCCCCTTACATCTATCAAGGGGATCATTAATTTAATCCGCTTGGAAAAAGACCCGGCGGTTTTCTATCAATACATACAGATGATCAGTGAGCGGATTGAACGGCTGGATCTTTTTATTCGTGATGTGTTGAGCCATTCTAAAAACCTGAACGTTGAGTTAAAATTTGAAAAAATAGATTTGCAATCACTCATTGACGAGTGCGTTGGCAACATCGTTTACCAGGATTCGAAGTTGAATGTGAGCCGGATCATCAACATCAAAGGCAAACCTTTCTATTCTGACTATCATCGTGTCCATGAGATCATGCGAAATCTGATATCCAATGCTTTTCAGTACAGCAAGAAAGATGTGGCTGATGCATTTGTAAAAATTGAAATCAAAACCACAAAAAAATACTCCAGGATAATAATCCAGGATAACGGTGTGGGCATAAAAAAGAAATTCCAGCCTTACATTTTTAATATGTTTTATCGTGCCAATGAAAAAGTGGAGGGCTCTGGCCTTGGTCTGTACATCGTCAAGTTATCTGTCGAAAAGCTTCAGGGTGAAATAAAAATGCAAAGCTCTTTTAACAAGGGAACCACATTTGAAATCATTCTGCCGAATGTGGCTCCCTGCTAGGCGACTATTTGCCTACGATCCTGAATTCCACCCGCCTGTTTTCCTGTCGCCCTTCGTCGGTTTCATTGGTAGCGACGGGCTCTGATTCACCGTATCCCTGGGCGGTAATGCTGCTTTCGGGAACACCATGCGAAAGGAGGTAATCCCTCACAGAATTTGCCCGCTCCTGGGAGAGTTTTTGATTGTATTCATCCGAACCCACATTATCAGTATGGCCAGCCAATTCGATTTTTAGATTTGGGTATTGCTTAAAGAATGGCAAAATCCGGTTTAGTTCGGCAAATGATTCTTTTTGCAGAGTGGACTTATTGAAATCAAAAAAGATATTATTTAGCGTAAGCGTTTCGCCTACCTCTACGGGCACCAGAAATAAGTCTCGGGTTACCGTGGAATTAGGCTCGTACTTGTCAGTGTCAATGTTTCTGTTTTCCGATAAGAAGCCATCTTTTTTAGCATAAAAAGCAAACTTACCACCGGTTGGCAAATAAATTTCGTAGGAACCGTCATTGGCAGATTTGGTAGTGCCTACGATGGTTCCGTCCTGCATATTCTCAACAACTACATCAGCGGGAAGTGGCACACGGTCGCGTTTGTTGTAGACTACGCCTTTTAATGTGATCTTCTCACATTGTGTCCTTCCATTATTGTACAGTGCCGAAACTTCCGAATCACTTAGCGCCCTGCCATAAATCCTCATTTCATCTATATAGCCCTTGTAAGCTCGGTTTTTACGAACCAATTGGCGGCCAATTTTCATCGACAGGTCCGACCGGGTATTGATTCCTCTGCCATTTTGACGACCTATCTTATCGAGCTTTCCATTGATGTAAATTTTGATTTCACCGTTTCTTTTCCAGGTAGTTACCACGTGGTACCATTTGTCTGGAGCAATGCTTTCAGAGGAAAAGACACCCTCCTCCATGGTGCCCGGATAACTGAAAGCGGCAATGATTTTGTAGGTCGGGTTGATCCAAAGACCAAACTGGTCCCGGCGTTCATTAAAGCCCCATTTTGCTACGATGGTGCTTAGCTCATTGTGTACGATTTCGTTTGGTCTTACCCATGCGGCTATTGTAAAGGAAGAGAAATTGTAATTGAGTGAACGGTCATTACCGCAGTCGATGTATGCGTCCCCTCCATTAAAAAAATATGCATTGTCCCCGCACCGGGCGCCCGGTTCCAGCGTCGCATTGTAGACCGTGCCATTGTTGTCTCCCATTGCGTCCGATGCATCCTCCGTGAACGGATAGTAGGAGATTAAGCCATCGCTCATAAATATCTTTTGCCCGTGCAACAAGGTCGAAAAAATAAGCAATAAAGCAGTAAGGTAAATTCTGTACATGACCAGTCTGGTTAAATTCAATAATTAATATTAGCAATTAAAACTAAAAAATTCATCAGAATCAGCTCAAAGGTATATTGTTTACACTTTTTTTTAAGGCTAAAAAAAGTATCATTCCAAACTATGTAATATATATATCGATTCATTCATCATTGGCAATTGTCAGGGTATTTACAAAATGACCTATTTATATATATTTCCCTGCCTTTAATCGTATATAAAAAAGTTACCAAACCCCGATCATTTTGATTGCAAACCAGCCACAGAAGGAAAGACATTCCATAGAATCTCTTCTCCTGAAATTCTCAAACACGCGAAAATTAAGTGAAAAGATATGCCAGCCTTTAAAAACCGAAGATTATGTAGTGCAGCCGGTGGTGGTTGTAAGTCCGCCCAAATGGCATCTCGCCCACGCTACGTGGTTTTTTGAGACATTCATTCTTTTGAATACAAAGGGCTATCGGCCGTTTCATAAAGACTACAACTTCTTTTTCAATAGTTATTACAATACCGTGGGAGACAGGGTCGTACGGGCCGACCGTGGTAATATGTCAAGACCAACTGTGGACGAAATTTTTGCCTACCGGCAATATGTCGATGAGCATATTGTAGGATACATCGGTTCAATGGACCGAATTTCCGATGAGTTGGCCTATGTGCTGGAAATTGGTATTAACCATGAACAGCAGCACCAGGAGTTATTGGTCACAGACATAAAATACATTCTTGGTCATAACCCGATGTTCCCCGCCTATGTGAAAAAAGGGCTACCTGGAATCAGTGATAAACCTGGCGGATTGGATTTTTTAAAAATAGAAGGAGGATTAGTCGAAATAGGCCACAATGGAGAAGGTTTTTGCTATGACAATGAGATGAGGAGGCACAAATACCATCTGGAAAGTTTTTCCATTGCAAATCGTGTAATTTCCAATGGAGAATACCTGGAATTTATCGAGGATGGTGGATATTCTGAGTTTTCATATTGGCTTTCCGATGGGTGGGAATGGGTTAAAACGAATGGTATAAGGGCGCCTTTGTATTGGCATTTTTATAAGGGAGAGTGGTATGAATACACTTTATTCGGTTTTGAAAAGTTGGATTTGAGTGCACCTCTGACACATACAAGTTTTTTTGAGGCAGATGCTTTTGCTAATTGGAAAGGAATGCGCCTCCTGACGGAATTTGAGTGGGAATATGCGTCGTCCGTTTTGCGGGATAGCGTAAACCCGGTCTTGTTTGATGGAAGCCGTTTTCATCCGTCCTATCAAAAGAATAGCTTTCAGTTTATTGGAAATGTTTGGGAGTGGACCAGCAGTGCTTATCTGCCTTATCCCGGTTTTAAAAAAGCGGAGGGAGCGCTGGGTGAGTACAACGGAAAATTTATGGCCAATCAAAAGGTGTTGCGGGGAGGGTCTGTGGCTACGCCGGTAGGCCACATCAGAAATACATATCGTAATTTTTTTCATCCACACCTGCGGTGGCAATTCACAGGGATACGGCTGGCAAAATGAATTCGTTGATGATCAATAGTACACTCAAAACCTTTGCTTCCGATGTGGCAGAAGGCCTGACGGCATCCCCCAAATTTCTCAATTCACAATATTTTTATGATAAAAATGGGGATGAGATTTTTCAGGAAATCATGAAGTTGCCGGGGTATTATCTCACGGCATGTGAATATGAAATTCTGGATCATTACAAACAAAAGATATTAGACCTAATTCAGGCAGAGGAAAATCAAATGTTTGACCTCATAGAATTTGGCGCCGGTGATGGATTTAAAACCAAGGTGTTGCTTCGACATTTTTTGGGCCATGGGGCCAATTTTAAATATATTCCGGTTGACATTTCAAAAAATGTGCTTATTTCTCTCGAGTCCGAGCTGGAAGGTGAATTCCCATCCCTGACATGCGAACCTTTGGCCGGAGAGTATTTTCAAGCCCTACGCGAATTAAATAAACACGACACAAATAAAAAGGTAATCCTTTTTCTGGGATCAAACATTGGCAATTTTTCATCAGCGGATACCCACAATTTTCTTAGGCAATTGTCAGGCCTGATGACTACCGGCGATAAGGTAATCATCGGTTTCGACCTGAAAAAGGATCCCGTCATTATCCGGCAAGCTTACGACGACCCGCAGGGTGTTACCAAGGCGTTTAATCTGAATTTGCTTGCGAGGATTAACAGAGAGCTTGGCGCTAATTTTGACCTTACCTCATTTAAACATGTGGCGACCTACAATCCCGAAAACGGGGAGGCAAAGAGCTACCTGATGAGTACCAGGAAGCAGTCGGTGGAATTGAAGAAAATTGGGGAACTTGTTCATTTTGATCAATGGGAAACGATTTTTACAGAGGTCTCTCAAAAATACGATCTAATAAGTATAACTGGATTTGCAGAAAGCAATGGTTTTAGGGTTGTCGAAAACCTCTTTGACTGCAAGCATTTTTATGTAGATTCCGTTTGGGAAAAAAGGTGAGGTTTTTAGGAAAGACTATTCCAATAGTTGGTGAAAAGTACTAATATTGCACTCCGAAATCGAATACTACCAAGATATATTCCTGCGCACGTGGTGGAATTGGTAGACACGCTACTTTGAGGGGGTAGTGGGCGAAAGCCCGTGGAAGTTCGACTCTTCTCGTGCGCACATCAAGCCAGCAGGATGCTGGCTTTTTTATTTTGTCTTGTAGGTAATTTTTGTTTTCATCTAAACTGAATTTTTGGGTGAATTCCAGCTTAGTTAGCTGCTGGGCTGCAGAAATCAAGAAAGGTGCCAGAATTCAAAGTGAGGAGGGATTGTAAACCACCTAGAGCTTGTTAGGCTTTATCGAGCGAAGAATTTTCTAATTGTAATGTATTTTTTTAATCAAGTCATATAATTCTTGAAGACCATCCAAAGCGACTAGTATCGTGGGTCTAAGAATGGTAAGGGAAAAGGCTTTTTCCTTTCCAGCTATAATTGTTTTCCAATTGGCAAATTCGGTGGCAATTTCAACCGCGTTCTTTTTTCCAAATTTTCCAAAATGTACTCCTCCTTCAAAATTTCTACAGTGACTTATTAAATCCCTAACTGATATCTTTTTTCCACTTGATACAAAAATGGTTTCCGCTAGGAATTCATCTAGAGACAATAACTCTGGTTCATTTTTTAACAAACTTGTGCTTGGATGAATTTTTTCGCACAAATAAAATTCAAGATTTACCAATTTTAGTATTAGTTTTTTTCGGTGCCTCCCTACAACTGGAAATTTAAACTTAGCTTTAAAATCTTTGTTGACAATATGGACTAATGGATTTTGATCTATCAACAGACCGGATAAAATTGCGCCTGCTCTTAGCATGGAGTATTCATCTCCAATAATAAGCTTTGCTTTAATTTCATCAATATTTTGAATTAATAATTCATATGCTTCCATTTTGTCTAAATTATAATCAATATCATTTTATATCAAAATGTACCCATTTGTCAATTAATTGATTGAAAATGTAAAAACTTTTGATCATTTTGCATCGTTCTCACAGAACTATTGAGCCGATAGACACAATGAATCTTAGTATTCAAATAAACGATCAAATCGATAATTCGAATTTTTTCAAAGCCGTAACCAAGCTCTCGGATTATACAGATTACATTATAAAGGGAATTAGGTTTCTTTTAGGAGCCATGGGTTTAATAATTACAATCCCTCTTTTCACAATACTTTCAGTTCTCCTTTTCGTTTTGACTTTCACTTTAAAATGGCAGCTCAAAGCTGCTATAAAGACGTTTTATAATCAAGTCAGCTCATTGAGTCAAATCGAATTAATAGAAAACCATTTGTATGTTGAGAAATTGAGAGATGTTTTCCTGTCTATTCAGAAAGGGGGACCGAAGGAATCACTGTCTTTCCTATTTATGCCATTTCTCAATCAGATTTCTCAGATAAATCATTTATTGAGAGAAGCGGAATCCACTCTTAGAAACGCCGCTTATCCAGATTTGGGTAAACCTCTTACAAGCGAGCATATTTCGGAATTAAGAACGAAGCTTTCCGGTGTAAATGATTGGGAGGATGAAGGTCTTGATATCTACGAAAAAGTCTACTGCTAAT
>JBNLGG010000085.1:0-8338 GCA_050305935.1 Cyclobacteriaceae bacterium
CAGAGCATTTTCGTCAAATAATGTTACTTCAAAGGGAGACGCAGGAAGGCCTTCCTTATTAAAAAGGTTTGCTTTGTCCGGATTATCCGCCCAGGCATACCTCACGTAAGCCGGGTGTTGTATCTCCTCATTCCAGACCACTACTTTATCCCCTTCTATTTTTGCCTTGGCCCATTGGAAGTGTTTGTCTTCCCCGGCAATGGAAAACCATCGCAATGCCTCCCCGTCACTTGAAACCAGGCCACTACCAGTATGATCAAATGATAAGATAACTTCATTTTCATTGATTGAATAAGAAGAGTAGAGTGGACCGGAATACACAATGGCATCATCTCCATATGCTAATTTCATGGCTGCGAGCGCCATTCGATCGCCAATGGGTTTTTTTTCATTCGGATGAATGTCATTCCATTCTCCAAGATTTAGTGAAACAACCATGGCTGTATTGGGGACTTTCAATGCCTTGCGTTGCGCTTCTCGTAATTCCGCCCAATTACTTTCTTCTGGCAGATAATTTACATCCATAAAATTGGGTAATTGCGCATAAATAAATGGCAGTTGATCATTTTTCCATTTCTTTCTCCAGTCAAGAATAATGGCTTCTTGAAATGCCTCATATTCCTGAGGTCTTCCGGTATTGCTTTCTCCCTGGTACCAGAGAACTCCCTTTATCGGAAAATCTACAAAAGGAGCAATCATTCCGTTGTACAGCGCAGTGGGTGAGTTTTGAGCGGAAATGCCTCCAAGGAAGCCGCCTCCGCGAGGAAGATACACTTCGCCTACCTTATATTCCCAATAGCCCTTCAAATCAATGGTATCTTTCCCTGCTGACAGGTAGTATGGCTTGTCGGGAACGAACCCACCCTTGCCTCCGTAATTCTGCACTTGAATGACAATGAGGTTTTTGCCTTCCTTCAGTACACCCGATTCAAATTCATAGATCCGCTGCGGGTATTGATAGGTTTTGTTGCCCACCAGTTGACCATTGATATAAATGTGATCGGCATCTACGATCCTGCCCATATGGATTCTTGCCGGTTTTCCAGCCATGGTCGAAGTCACTTCGATTTCCTTCCTAAACCAAACCGAACCGTTCAAATCTCGGATGCCCTGATCTTCCCAGTACCCGGGAATATTTATGCGATCCCAGTTTTTTGGTTCATATTCCAGAGAAAACCATTTTACGTCGCCGATGAGCCCTTTGTCCTCCGACTTTGCAGCGCCCACCTCACGTCGTCGCTGTGCAGCCTCGCGATTAACAGAATTAACGTAAGCCGTATCTTTATTTTTCTCAATGGTTTCGGCCAAATTTGGGAATTCGCTTAGTCCTTCTTCGCTGGTCCAGGCTTCGATGGGGGTGCCACCAACGCTTGAATTGATCAATCCGATGGGAACTTTGTACCTGTTGTATATTTTTTTTGCAAAGAAATAAGCGACCACGGAAAATCGAAGCACGTTCTCCGGATTCGCCTCCTGCCAATTGCCCTCTGGTAGATCGTCTTGTGGGCCTTCCAATTTCGGATTGGTAGGTACAAGGAATTGCCTGATTTCAGGATAATTGGCATTGGCTATTTCATCGGGATATTTGTCCAGATACACACTCTGATAACCCAGATAGTGCACCATGTTGGACTGCCCGGAGCACATCCACACATCACCTAAGAGAATATTGTGAATGGTGATCTTATCATCGTCTCCGAATATTTCCATGTCAAATGGGCCACCGGCTTTCATAGGAGAGAGCTCGATAGACCATTTTCCATCCGTATTGGTGATGGAGGTATACTTCCTGCCTTTAAATTTCACAGCGATTTTTTCACCCGGATTGGCCCAGCCCCAAATGTTTACTTTCGCATCACGCTGGATGACCATGTTATCACTGACCAACTTCGGAAGTCTTATCGATGCCTCCACATTTATTGTTACAGAAACCAGGGCTACAAAAAGAACTTCCCTTAAAAGTAGTTTTGCATATTTCATAAGATTTTATCTGTTGCCAGTGCTACCTTAAGTTTGAACCTATTCTCAAATTCGATTTCATTGTTATTTTGGAGCAATAGCATCGGCCACAATCTCGGCCATGCGTTTCGCACCGGCCTCGTTCGGATGAATGGCATCGGGGAAGTTATCTTCTTGATCTTTAAGCCCTTGATATAAATCTATTAAAGTTAAATGATTCGTTTCCGCCATGTCTTTAACGATAGGGATAACGCCATTCACAATGATAGAATCATTGATGCCCCATTTTACGTCGAAGGCAGGCGCGGGGAGGCAAAGAAAAATACTGGGATGAGTAGGAAGGGTGTTAAATGTATCTATCATAGCCTGGTAATCAAGCTTAAACCGATCAGCATTCCAGTTTTGCGGTTTGGTATCATTTGTGCCTAATTTCAGTACGATGATATCTGGCTGGTAATTCATCACATTGGTAAACTCTTTCCTGTGCCAATAAGAAAAATCTCCCTCTTTTTGTAAGGTTGCTCCGCTTCTGCCAGCATTTTGTACGGTATAGTGGTCCCCTAAAAGACCATCGAGTTTAACCGGGTATCCATTAGTGCTTTCCGAGTAAATGGTCGCACCTTCTGTAATGCTGTCCCCCACGCATGCGACTTTGATTTTCTCCTCCTTTGCCTGGCAGGCAATTAAAGAAACCGATAATACAGTAAAGTAAATCCAATGTGTTTTCTTCTTTAAACTAATCATAGCTATCAAATTTTAATTCTTAATTCTTTTATCTCAATTCTGCTAATACCAGCAATCACTCCAATATCGACATGCCCATGCCAGCCAGGTACTCCAATTCGGGCCGGTTGTGTGACCACCTGCATGTTGCCGGAATGCAATTTCGCCATCGGTCAAGGCTGTTCCAAGAATAGGAAATTCCATAGTACCCAGTCCTTTTTTTCCAAATAGCTCATATACCGATCCAGCATGCGCGCCACCTAAAAACATTCCTTTGGCATCTACCCATTGGCCCTCCACATCCGGAGAGCCCGAACTGATAAAAACCGGACGAGGGGCACAAAGCGCCACCAACTCATGGGCATCTACCGGCAGGTCATCAGGTGTCAACGAGCTGGCATATTTAATAAAATTTCCGCAAAACCAATGGTATTCACCTGATGAAGCGAGGTTTTCCACCTGTTCGCCAAAAACCCTTCGCAGGATTTTTGTTCCACCGGCGCCAGAAGACCCTATGAATCCAAGTGAAATTCGCGGATCAAATGCCATCGCGACGATGGCCGCTTTTCCATACCTTGACAAGCCTTCTATAGCTATTCTATTGGCATCTATAGCCGCGTCTTTTTCAAAATAATCAATCGCCCGGCTGGCGCCCCAGGCCCATGCCCGTAATGCCCCCCAATCATCGGGTTTTCTTGGTTGGCCTTTGTTTACCAGTCCAATTATACCCTCCCGAAGCCCTGCACCATTATCCGCCTGAATGCTACCGGGTACGATAATAGCAAAGCCATAATTCCTGGATATTACTTGTTCTTTCCACCCAGGTTCATTCGCCCGAAAAATAGGAGGGGTAGGTGGTTCGGGAATGTTACCAAATGGCCAATGGATAAAACCGAATTCAAGCACTAACGGAACAGGCTGGCTGGCATTAGCTGGCGTGACCACCAGTAACTCTATTTCTACTGAAATCTCAGGGTAGGAGGAATGATCCACAACACCTTTCAATGTTTTCTCTTTCCCCGGAAAATTTCCAATCGTCGTGTCTTTTTTGGAAACAATTTCCCAGGTGACAGCAGGGATATTGTCAGGCAGTCGTCCATAAACCTCACTTTCAAAATCTTCTACAATTTCCGGTCGCCTTTTTTTTATCCAATCATCTTTGGTTGTTACAGGCTTTCCATTTCTTAATAGGAGTGGATCGGGAAGGGTATAATCATTTACCTTGCTTTCGTCCGAGTTTGCGGCATTTGGATCATTTGGGTTACCGGAAGGTCCCGGTCGATTGGGCGCTGTGATGCCAATCGTCTTTTTCATGAGTGCATGATCCTCCGAATTCAACCTGTTGATACTATCCCTGTCGGCTTGGGAAACCTGGCCAATGCCCAGGTCGGATAAAAAAATAAAAATGGCAAAGATGATCGGACCTTTCACTTGAAATAGGGTTTTTGGATGTGACAATTTGATCAAAACTTTGTTAAACAAGCTTTAATTTTTTGTAGTGTCTGAATTTGTAAATAAGAGCAAAGAAATTTTATGGAAATTCAATCCGCCCTGCATCATAGGGTAAAATGATTGTATTATGAAAAAACAATTTACCTTATCTGTGTCTTCCCCTTGTTCAGAACAATGGGACACTTTTTTACCGGTTAAGAATGGCGGTTTTTGTTCTTCCTGCCGCCAAACTGTAGTCGATTTCTCCAACATGAGCGAGTGGGAAATCGTTCGGTTTTTTGAGGAAAAGCCCTCGAATATTTGTGGCAGGTTTAGAAATGACCAGCTCAGAACTTACTATCCCCAGTCAGTTTCGACGATTAATCCAAGCTGGCATTTATTGAAAGTGGGCTTGCTCGGGCTGTCACTTTTGTTGGCAGGCCATACTGTTTCTGCTGTGATTCCACCGGAAGGGAATGCAATTGAAATTGTGGAAAATGAGGTTGTTTCACGGCCAGATCCTACCCAGGACAGCCAGACCATCAGCGGCATCGTCAAGGATGAAAACAATGAGCCCATGGCTGGTGTAAATATTTATTTTCAAAATTCATATACGGGTACCGTAAGCGATGTCAATGGCAACTTCCAACTCACTGGCAGTTTTAATTCCGGTGACAAGATCATCTTCAGTTTTCTTGGCTATGAGCCGGTAGAATACACTGTGGTGGAAAACACTCCACCCTTTTTGGAAATTGCACTAACTGAATATCACGTTTTGATGGGCAAAGTGCAGGTGGATGCACCTTATGAGGAAAAGGAATCATCCATTAATCAATTCTGGCAAAAAGTAAAAACTATTTTTTAATGCGTTCAATTTATTTTTTCAGGCTACGCTTTATCTGCCTTCTGTTGTCCCTAACGAGTCCCTTGTTTGGACAGGTGAAATCCATAGATTTTACCAGGGCAGACAGTGTAGCTGCCTGTTTCGAGGGGTATTCTCTTGACGACACACGAAGACTATCCTACCTGTTGACAAATTCACTCCCTACAGAAACAGAAAAATTCAGAGCTATTTATAAATGGGTTTGCGATAATATCCAAAATGACCCCAGCAGTTTTGAAATCCATACGATCAAGCGGAACAAGTACCAGAATAATCTGGAAAAGCTCGCATCCTGGAACCAGGAATTCAGCCACAAAGTGTTCGAAAAATTGAAAAAGGACTACAAAACCGTATGCACCGGCTATGCTTCCCTGGTGAAAGAATTGTCCTATCACGCTGGAATACGATGTGAGATGGTCGATGGCTTTGGAAGGACAACTACTTCTATCAATGAGAAGAATCAAAGTAAATTACCAAACCACTCATGGAATGCGGTAATGCTCGATGGGCAATGGTATTTGTGTGATCCCACCTGGTCAAGTGGCTCGATTCATTCTGGGTTGAATGTTTTCGTACCAGAGTTTAGCGCAGCCTATTTTCTTACTCCACCCGAAATGTTTGCCTTAAATCACTATCCGGAGGATCATTCGTGGTTGTTTTTGGAAAACCAATTTAGCTTTGCCGAGTTCCAATCATCCCCACTTGTTTACAAGAGTTGCCTGGAAAAAGGTATAATTCCCAGCTTCCCAAAGCAGTTTGAGCAAACCATCCAAAAAGGAGAGATCATCGAATTTCAGTTGTCAGCCGCTTCCGCTTCCGAATTAAACCCCGATAGTGTATGTGTACAGATCGTTTCAGGTGGTCAATCTTCCTTTGCGAAGATGCAAATTCAGCAAATCTCAGATTCCAGCTATGCCATTACCCACGCATTTAACCGACGAGGGATATTTGTCCTCCACTTTATGTATGGGAACGAATACTTGTACAGCTACAAATGTACTGTCAGGAAATAAACTATTTGCAGGTATCTTTTCTCATTTATTTGATCCTATGGCATGAAAGCAATAATACCTGCCACAATCAACAAGGAAAAGAAATGATATCCTGTATTTATGAAAAACAACTTCCAGGATTTTTGCTCCCAGGTTACGATCCCTATATCCACTGGCAAATAAAAGCCCATCCAGGTAAAAAAGGCCGCCATAAAAGCTACACCAGCGGGTGGGAATTCGGAGGGTGGAAAGCCCCAGGTGACAGGATTGTAAGCGGCCATGTTGTTTGCCAGTACCCAGGCGAAAAGAAAATTGCCAATAACCATGGCAATCATCCCTTTGATCATTGCACTTGCAGGAGGTTTTACATCGGGATCCATACCGATTTCCCTTGCCCAGGTTTTTCCAAACAATGGTGTATACCATAAAAATCCAAAGAAGAAGTTGACCACCACTGCGACGAGGATGGCTACCATGTTTACATTAATTTCAGGCATGTCGTGATTAGTTTTGGTGAACAAGACAAATCTAAGTTGTTTATCCGGGTTTTTATGTGGGTATTATTGCCATTCGAAGGGGTTGATAGTGACAGTATATCCACCTATTTTTATACTCCTTTAAAATACTTGTATCTATGAAGAATATCTCGATCATTGTTCCTGAGGGTCCGGTTGTGCTAAGCAGCGTGGTAGGTGCATATAAATTATTTGGCCAGGTTAATAGTTTTTTAAAGGCCCAGGGCATGGCACCCTGCTATAATATTAAATTAGTGGGGCTGAGCAAGGAAACACAATTGTATGATGGGCTTTTTTCCATCCATCCCAATGTCACCATTGACCAGGTTAAAAAGACCGACCTCATTGTCGTCACCACGATCATGGGGGATATGGAGAAATCCCTTGAAATGAACAAAACATTTATTCCCTGGATACGATCCATGTACAAAAATGGAGCGGAAGTGGCCAGCCCATGCATGGGGGCTTTTTTGTTGGCAGCCACAGGATTGCTGGATGGAAAGCGTGCAACCACACATTGGATTGGAACCGAGGCCTTTCAGGAAATGTTTCCTGAGGTAGATTTTCAACCCGAGAAGGTGATTACGGATGAAAGTGGGCTCTACACCAGTGGTGGCGCTTATTCTTTTTTGAATTTGCTCATTTATCTAATCGAGAAATACAATGGACGGGAGATGGCCATCCTTTCGAGTAAGCTGTTTGAGGTGGACATTAACAGGTATAACCAATCGGAATTTGTCATTTTTGAATCCCAAAAAAGCCACGGCGACCAATTAATCCATCGGGTTCAGGCTTTTATCGAAGAGCACTTTACAGAGCAATTGACTATTGAACAATTAGCTGATCTGGTGGCTCTTAGCAAGCGTAATTTTATTAGAAGGTTTAAGAAGGCAACGCAAAATACTCCCTTCGAATATATTCAGCGTGTAAAAGTCGAGGCCGCCAAAAAAGCTTTTGAGCGAACAGATCAAAATGTAAATGACGTCATGATGGAAGTGGGTTACATGGACAACAAAGCCTTCCGTGGGGTGTTTAAAAAATTTACCGGTTGTTCTCCCGCCGAATACAAATTCAAATACAACAGTCACCTGGCAAAAGCTGTTTAGGCGTAAAAGATGAAACTACTGCCGGATGAATATCAAGCCATTCATAGTCTTTTGGATCAATATGGACATGCAAATGAGCATTTATTAGTTAAGAAAAAGGGCTGGCTACATATTGAGATTAAAGGGGAGACATTTGCATTTCACAGAAAGGATAGTACTGAAATCATTGAGGGAAAATTTATCAACCAACTATACTACCTGATCAGAATAGCGGGCAATCAAAAGAGTGTAGAAAGCTTCAATGAAGTTATAAAGGAGCTGGAAAAATGGCTGGCGGAAAAACATTGATGTGATATGGAATAATGGCCAGCCATTTCGAAAGGGATCAAATGGACTGGCCGGATAGACTTTTGTGATACAGCCATTATGACAAAAACAGCTTTTTTTTATGTTTGATGAAATCCGTCGCTCATGCAAGTATAAAATTGGACAGCGATCTGACCACAACATAAACACGACGGAGTAGAGGAGAAATGCGTCAGATTGAGGTAAATAAAAAAGGAAGACCAGCGCCTTCCTTTTTCACTACTTTGTATCGCATCGTAATTATCTCCGGGAATTTGAACTTCCTGAGGTACGGCTTGATGACCGTTGATTTGTTGAACTGCTGCCAGACGATCTACCTGAGGATCTTTGCGAACCGGAATGGCTACTCGATTGTCTGACGTTAGAGCTTTGCGATGATCGCTGAACGTTTCCACTATTACCTGAAGATTGTCTGGATGATCG
>JBNLGG010000085.1:8436-14699 GCA_050305935.1 Cyclobacteriaceae bacterium
TACTCGATTGTCTGACGTTAGAGCTTTGCGATGATCGCTGAACGTTTCCACTATTACCTGAAGATTGGCTGGATGATCGTTGAACGTTACCGCTACTGCCTGAAGATTGCCTTGACGATCGTTGAACGTTCCCACTATTGCCGGACGATTGCCTTGACGACCGTTGAACGTTTCCACTATTGCCGGATGATTGCCTTGATGACCGTTGAACATTTTGGCTGCCTGATGACCTTTGAGTATGAGTAGTTTCGGCCGAACGTTGCACGCTGCTATTTCCGGTAGACCGTTCTGTAGGCCGATAGGTGCTTGAATTTCCGGATGACGAACGCCTGTCATTCGACTGACCAGAAGACCTGTAAGTCCGCTCTGTTTCAGATGAAGTCCTCATGTTAGAATTATTTGAAGGACGATTCATCGTTCTATTCGAATTTGTACTACTTGTATTTCTGTTTGATTCCCTGTAAGAATTACTTTCATTGGTCCTGTTTACTTGAGGACGTACGATTCGCTCACGATTGGTCGAAGTACTTTCTCTCATGTTTGAACTACCGGAAGTTCTTGAGCCAGTTCTTGCATCCGTAATAAGCCTTCCATTGGAATTATAGCGAACCTGATTGTCAGAGCGCGATCCACTAACTCGCTCATTCCTGCCACGATAATTACCATCCCGGTCTATATGTTCCGACCTATATCGCTCTACCTGGTGTCTATGATGATTGTGGACGACGACCGAAGTTGTTCTATACGGCCGGTAAATATAGTGCGCATGGACGATACGTGGCGTATAGCAATGTGAGTAATACGCCGTGTAGGGCCTCCAGTAGTAATAATAGTCGTAATAAACCACAGGTCTCCATGTGTACCACCAATGAGGTCTGTGATACCATCCCCATGGTGAAACCCATACAGTGTAGTGAGGTCCATAGACATATTGTACCATTGGCCATGACCACACATTAATGTACACACTAGAAGAAACCGCCCCGCCATAGGTATAAACTTGTTGAGTAGGCTCAATGATGGTTTCAATTCCATAGATGTCTTCGTCTCCGGTGATCTGCAAAATAGCTTTTCCGTTGGCTAGTTTTTCCAATGTAATCACAGCGATATCCTGGTTTTCTTTCCTGGAAATCACCGCCTGAATTACAAAGGCATGAACATTTCCATCCATATAGTCGATGACCCTGATATAATCAATGTATCCGTCACGATTCAGGTCGAGATTATTTACCCGGGCTTCCGGATCGTTTAACATCCTTTCAAATTCTTCGGGTGACGAAGATTTTTTAAATAACTCCAGTGCGCCTTCAAGACTAAAATTGTCACCTGGTACTTCCGCTCTATATTGGCTAAATGCTGAAAAACTACCGATCATCATGATAGCCAGTATGAAAAATCGATTTATTATTTGCCTTTTCATGATCTTACATTTATTCGTTGTTTGACTGAGTACAAAGAGCAGGCCAAAATTTTAAAGATACTCCAAAACTTTGAAAAAGAATTATCCATCTAAAAGTCATTTGACTCAAATAGATTCAGAATGCCAGGCCTAAAGCTGAGAGCTGGGTCTGCAGAGTGTTGTTTTTTTAATGCACAATGGATGCATTCCCTGGGCTATGGAGCTAAAGTATCGCGTATTTCGACCGTACAACAGCTATGTGTGAGCGATTATAAATGCATATCAAACAACTCAATCAACACGAGCCGGGTCATGTGGAGAATCTTACATTTAGCAAATTCAGAAGAAATAGACTGAATAAGTAATACCCAGGATGAATTCAGTTCATATTTTGCATTTAAGTGGAAGTAGTAGTGCAATTAAAAACTACTTTCCGATGTCATGACTACTGAATTATTGCCCTTCAAGCAACCATCCCACATATACAATTTTCCATTCGCCACTATGCTTTTCCAATATTCTGGTTTCCCTGCTGAGACCAGGCATATCCAAAAGGGTGTCACCGGTATCTTCTCCGTACTGATCAAAGGTTAGCCATGCCACATCGTCGAATACCCTGATGTTGATGTTTTCACGCCTTACGGTTGTTGCAGTGGGATTATCTTCGGGGCTTATTTCAAAATTTTTTCTGGAGCGTTCAGCCCGTTGTTCCCATCCTTCTACCACCGTCACACCACCGGCTTCCCACCAACCCATGGTTCTGATGTACGGTTCATGCGCCCAGTACGAAGCCCATTTGTCATAATCCTTTTCCCAAAAGGCTGTGGATTCACCTTCCAAAACTTCCAGAATTGAAGCTTTTTCAACTTCCATATCAATTTCTTCGGGCGATGATACTGTTTCCCTGGTTTGGTGATGGCAGGATGTCATCAAAATCAATGAGAACATCCATAAGAGTAAATTGGATTTCATTTTTTGGTTTAAGTTAGCAAATAATAGAATAGGTGCTAACAGTTTGAATTACGGACAAAAATGATATAATTTTGTCGATACAACAATTATTAATACAAATATGAAAATACAAACTAAATTATTCCATTTATCAATGATCATGTCTGCAATGATGGTTGCGGCATGTGGTGGAAAGAAAACCACAGAAGAGACAGCAGAAAAAACGGATATGCCTGCTGAAGAAATTGCGTATACTGTGGATGCCGATGCGTCAAAGGTGGCTTGGTCAGGCGAAGTAGCGGGGGTGTATGGTCACAATGGTATCATAAAAATTGCTGAAGGTCAGATTACCGCAATGGGAGACTCTATCACCGGCGGCAAAGTGATCATCGATATGACTACTATCGTTCCCATGGATTCTGCCTCCTTTAAGGATGAAGAAGGTAGCCGGGCAATCGACCTTGTAAACCATTTATCCACTGGCGATTTCTTCCTGGTAGAGGAATATCCAACCGCAAGTTTTGTCATCAAATCACAGAATGGAAGTGAACTTACCGGAGATCTGACGATTCGGGGGATTACAAAAGAAGTAACTGCTACGCTAAATTCTTTAGAAGCAGATGCGGAAGGATTGACGGGTTCTGCAGATTTAGTGTTTAATCGTCAGGATTTTGATGTAAGCTGGGTACATTTTATGAAAGACATGATATTGTCAGACGATATCAAAATGAAAATAGATATTCAGGCAAAGCCTTAATGGTTGAAAAAAGTTTAATTAGATATCAAAAACCGGCCTAAAGCCGGTTTTTTTGTGTGCGATATGCACGGCAAACACAAAAGGAGCAATCAATGTTTGATTGCCCTTTCTCATTAAAAATTACCTTCGGTTGAAAATTTTCACTCTAATTATCCCATATGGGTCAACTATGCAAACTCTTTTATATCAGTATGGGATTTTTCTTTTTCTGATAAAGTGGGTTTTGATACATCTTTAAACGACATCATATCGAGCACCCTGGCTGATCCACCATCGTAAAACCCGTATTCACCCTGATAGTCCTTTGGGTTATTGAACGTTCCGAATATCAAATCATACACCGGGAAGTCCGAGTAATTATACGCATGGATACCCCTCCCGTGATGTATAGCGTGCTGTTCGGGCCGTTGGATAATGTACCCCAGCCAAACCGGTGTTTTAATATTGGCGTGTTGAAATATGCTCAGGAAATTGAGCGACAATATAATAATGGTGGCAGCCGATGGATTTACGCCCATTATGAGTGCAAATACCAAGCTTCCCAATAACGTAAAACCTACCATGTCCATCGGGCTGAAATAAAATGCACTTGGTATATCCAATTTCTCAGCGCTGTGATGCATTTGATGAAAGATTTTCCACAAGGTATCCGATTTGTGCATGGAAAAGTGCCAGATAAAGAGCATGAATTGATAGAAGAACAATCCAATGGCTATCTGGGCACCTAGTGGCAATCCACTTAAATCCATCAATTGATAGGAGGAAAGATAGGTGTCTGTCAGCAATGGCAAATAACTACTCAAATAGAAAAACACAGCAAAAGCAATTAAACCTCGTAAGGTGGCAAATTTAACCGATGGCAAATTTCTATGTCTGGGAAAAAGTGATTCCCAGATAAAGAGAGCGACGTACATCCCGATAACAATTAAGGATATCGGGTCTAATAAGATTTCAATTGGTGTTGGCATTTTTTTATGGTTATTTTAATTAAACAAACTAGTTGGTACAAATATAAAGACGATAAATAATTAAACAAACTAGTTGGTATAAAATAATTTTTAATATCTTTGAATTATGCCGAAAGATGGAAATAAAACACGAATGAAAATTCTGAACGAAACCACTCAGTTGGTATTGGAGAATGGATTTGCAGGTACGACGATCGATCATATTCTCGATCGCACACGGATAACCAAAGGGGCATTTTTCTATCATTTCAAAAGTAAAGCAGATCTGGCTTTTAGCTTGATGGAGAATTTTTCCCGGAATGATATATCTGAACTTAGCCATGTTTTAAAGGAAACCGAGAAGTATAAAGATAACCCAAAACAGCGACTAATCGCATTTGTGCAGTATTTTATTGATGTTTTCAAGGATTTGGATGCTCCGTACGTGGGTTGCCTATATGCCTCGTATATTTACGAACCTGAGCAATTCAGTCAGGAAATCAAGGATATGGTAGCTACTTCTTTTATTAGTTGGAGAAAGGCTTTAGTACAAATAATAGAAGACGCTTCCAAAGCGTCTCCACCTAAAATTGAAATCGATGCAAACACAAGCAGACCATTTTACCGTCATCATCGAAGGCGCTTACATTACTTCCAAAGCTTTAAATGATGCCAAAATAACAGCCAGTCAACTTATCCACTATAAAAATTATTTGGAATTGATTTTTCAGGGATAGGTCAAAACTCACGTACAACCTATCAATTAAAAACTTCGCCTGGATTATCCAGGCGAAGCAACCTTTGTTTTACTTTTTGAATGGGGGTTTTAGCCGGGACAATTGTCTTATAAAGAAAATAGTCAATCATACCAAAAATTCAATACGATGACTCAAACATTTTCAAGTTCAACCCCCGGCGATCAACCTGTTCTTCAGCCAAAAGGAATGGAAATAATCGCCAGCACTTACCAAATGGGATGGGATTTAGCCTTTAACCTGATGGAAAAATATTTCGGTATCAAGGAGGTTAAAAGATGAAAGACGTAGAGGGCAAGCCATGTTAACTTATCCAGCTTCTAAATGCAGGCGCATTTTCCTTACTGATGTAGACATCGTCTTTGCAATCCGGGTTTAGCTGCACCTTGATCCTACCATTTTCAGACCTGAATTTTTCGATCGCAGCAAGCGAGCAAAGGTACTTTCTATTTAACCTGAAAAACCTTGTTCGATCAACTATCTCCTCTAATTCAGCCAATGTTTTATCAACGATAAACTGCCTTTCTTTAAAATCTCGCGCAAAAACAATCTTGTGTTCCGTAAAAAAATAGGCAACATCCTCCATTTCCAGGGCCACAAACTCAGTACCTTTCTTTCCCAGGATACGGGTGGTGGTTGGGGATTGGATGTGATTCAGTATTTTTAGCAAATTTCCCTGCACAAAATGCTCCTGAAGCGATTTAACCTTATCGAGTGATCGTTTCAGTCGTTCCTCTGTGATGGGCTTTAGAAGGTAATCCATGGAATTGTATTCGAAAGCGTCCAGCAAATATTTGTCAAATGCTGTGGTGAAAATGATCGGAAACTTTACCGGATGTCTTTTGAAAATCTCAAAAGAATGGTCATCCGAAAGCTGAATATCCACAAAACCAAGGTCTGGCTCCGGATGATTTTTTAGCCAGTCCATTGTTTCGCTTACACTGCCCAGCATCGCCACGACTTCAATAGTATGATCAACAGCCGCTAGCATGTCTTTCAGCTTCGCCCTGGCAGGTAGTTCGTCTTCAATGATGATGACTTTCATAGCTTGTTAATGGTGCCAATGGTAAACTAATCATAAATTTATCCTTTGTTTGGTTTGTTACAATCGACCGGGCGGTGACTAATTTAAAACGTTCATTTAAATTTTGTAAACCAATTCCTGAGGAGCTTTGAATGTTCCCTTTTTTTTGAATGGTGTTGATAATAACCAATTGATTATCAATAATATCAATCCAGATGTCTAAAGGCTTTTTTTCACTGATCTCATTATGCTTCACTGCATTTTCAAAAGCGATAAAGATGGATGTGGGAGGAATGAGGTATCTCTTTAATTCTCCAACTTCAAAGTTTTTCCTAACAATCAAAGCATTGCCAAACCGCAGATGAAGCAGGGCAATGTAACGTTCTGTAAAAGCCAGCTCATCTTCCAGCAAGATAAGGGTATAGTCCTT
>JBNLGG010000086.1:0-14623 GCA_050305935.1 Cyclobacteriaceae bacterium
CCTCATTGGTGAAAAGGCAACCATGGAGGAGCAGGAATTCAAAGCCACATTTACCGTACCCTATTCGTCGGGTCAGCTAAAAGCCGTTGGAGTGGAAAATGACAAAGAAGTTGAATCGACCTTTTTGCAAACTTCGGATGATGCCGCGAAAATTGAATTAGCTGCAGACCGGAAGGAAATATCGGCCGATGGTCAGGACTTGTCTTATGTTACCATAGAAATCACAGACAAGGACGGGATCCACCAACCAAATGCAACAAACCGTCTGCATTTTAAAATAGACGGGCCGGGTGTCATCGCCGGAGTGGACAATGCCGATTTGAAGGATTATGAATTGTATGTAAACAATACGCGGAAGGCATGGAAAGGACGTGCTTTGGTGATAATTAGAAGTACCCGAAGTGCTGGCGATATCAAACTTACCGTTACATCGCCTCTTTTGGAAGAAAATTCAATAACGATCAAGTCAGTTAAGTAATAATTATAGTAATCATTATAGTCATAATAATAAATAGGTCAAATGAATAGAATTATTTTATACGTAGTCGCCATTATATTTTTATCAACGAGTGTTGGTATGGCCCAGGTAATCCATGTAAAGTCGCCCAATGGCAAGATTGACATAGCTTTGGAAAGTGGTGAAAATATTTCATGGTCTGTCAAACATGAAAATACAGAAGTTATCACTCCTTCCACCATCTCATTGACGCTTGGTAGCGGAGAGGTGTTAGGAAAAAATGCGAAGGTCATTAGTACGAAAGATTCAAACGTTAGCACCACATTTACCACTCCTATCTATAAAAAGGAAAAGGTGATCGACGAGTACAATCAGGTCATAGTAAAGTTTAAGGGTGGTTTCGGTTTGATTTTAAGAGCCTATGATGATGGTGTAGCCTACCGCTTTTTTACGAGTAAGAAGGGACAAATAGTTATTGAATCAGAAGAAGCTAATTTTAACTTTAGCAAAGATTATAAAGCCTTTGTTCCCTACGTGCGCGATCTAAGGGAAAATGATATGTATTCATCTGCTTTCGAAGTGATGTATACTGAAATTCCTCTTTCTAAATTTGTGAAAGATTCACTGGCAATTTCTCCTCTTCTTGTTGATCTGGGAGATGGAAAAAAAGCGGCTATCATAGAGGCTGACCTGGAGGATTATCCGGGAATGTTCCTGACAGGGGGCAATCAAACGCAGCCAGGTTTGAAGGGTGCGTTTGCGCACTATCCGAAGGAAGAAAGTTTGGGTGGTTTTAACCATATGAACTACATGGTGGTGAAGCGGGAACCATATATTGCTCAAACAAGCGGTACTCGCAATTTTCCCTGGAGGGCAATAATAATAAGTGAGAGTGATAAGGATCTGTTGAACAACGACATGGTTCAAAAGCTTGCTACACCCTCGCAAATTGCCGATGTAAGCTGGATAAAACCGGGAAAAGTAGCCTGGGACTGGTGGAATGACTGGAATATATCGAAAGTGGACTTTAAGGCAGGGATCAATACGGAAACCTACAAATATTATATTGATTTTGCTTCAAAAAACAATATTGAGTACGTGGTACTGGATGAAGGTTGGAGTGAAGAAACCGATATGTTGAAGATTTCACCAAGTATGGACATCGAAGAACTCATCAACTATGGAAAACAAAAAAATGTAGGTATTATTCTCTGGGCTTCATGGTATGCCATAAATCAGGATTTAGATAAGTTTTTTTCACATTATTCAAAAATGGGGGTTAAGGGCTTTAAGATAGATTTTATAGATCGTGATGATCAAAAAATGGTGAAATCGCTTTATGACATTGCGAAAAAGGCAGCCTCTTATAAACTCCTTGTGGATTATCATGGTATGTATAAACCTACCGGTATTCAACGAACATACCCGAATATTCTCAATTTTGAAGGAGTTAAAGGCCTGGAGAATGTCAAATGGACACCAGATGATGATATGCCATATTATGCAACCTGTATCCCTTTTATCAGAATGCTGGCGGGGCCTATGGATTATACGCCGGGAGCAATGCGTAACGCAACAAAAGTAGATTTTCGTCCAAGCTTTTCAATGCCGATGAGTCAGGGAACAAGGTGTCACCAATTAGCTATGTATGTCATTTATGAATCACCATTGCAAATGATGGCTGATAATCCCACAGCCTATATGAAAGAACAGGAAAGCACTACCTTTATTTCTCAGATCCCTACCACGTTCGACGAAACAATTGCCCTCGATGGCAAAGTGGGCGAATATGCTGCTCTGGCCAGACGAAAGGATGATAATTGGTATGTTGGTGGTTTAACCAATTGGTCGGCAAGGGAAATGACGATAGACCTGTCTTTCCTGGGCGAGGGTACATACTCCGCAGAAGTTTTTAAAGATGGGGTGAACGCAGAAAAAGATCCAACAGATTATAAACGAGAAATAGTTGAGGTGGCAAGTACTGATAAACTGGTATTAAATATGGCTAATGGTGGTGGCTTTTCAATTATTATTAGGCCTGGAAAATAAGTAGTAGTCATACTGCAATAAGATTTATTTTTATAGTTAAACGAATTTCTATGAAAGGATACCTGATTGTTGGATCTTTCTGTACAGTTGTTATTCTATTGACCATAGGCTTGAGTCATGCGCAGGAGTCCGTGGACTGGGAAAACCCCAATGTAGTAGGGATTAACAAGGAAGTGTACCATAGTACGTTGATGCTGCCCTCAAAAAAAAGTGAGTGCAAGGAAATAGTCTCACTGGACGGTACATGGAAATTCAAGTGGTCTCCGAAACCGGAAGCACGTCCGGTCGACTTTTATGAGGTCGGATATGATGTTTCTGGCTGGGATAATATTGTGGTTCCCGGCAATTGGCAAATGCAGGGTTTTGGGAAACCCATCTATACGAACTGGATCTATCCATTTAAAAGGGACCAGCCGAAGGTAATTGGAGAGCCGCCTCAAAACTACTACAGTTATGAAAACCGAAACCCCGTGGGCTCTTATGTTACGACTTTTCAGGTATCCCCGGAAATGAAAAACAATCGGCTTTATGTTCATTTCGAAGGAGTCAAATCAGCCATGTATATCTGGGTAAATGGTGAGAAAGTCGGTTATAGCCAGAACTCCATGTCACCGGCAGAATTTGATATTACGGATTACGTAAAGCAGGGGGGGAACCGGCTGGCAGTCGAGGTGTACCGCTGGAGTGATGGCAGCTACCTGGAAGACCAGGATATGTGGAGGCTTAGCGGAATTTTCCGATCTGTGGAACTTTGGGTACGACCCGAAGTTCACATTCAGGATTATATGCTCACTACAGATCTGTCAGACGATTTTTCTACTGCAAAATTCAATGCAAAGGTATGGTTACGAAATACTGCAACAGTTAAAACCAGGAACCTGACCATTGAGGTCATTTTGAGCGGAGAAGACATGAAGGGAGGAAAGGTTGAACAAAAGATGTTGGCTCCTGCCAGTACACTATCAGCCGGTTCTACAGGTATTTGCAATCTTTCTTGTTTGCTTAGCGATCCGATGCTTTGGTCGGCTGAAACACCCTATTTATACACGGTTGAGATCAGGCTTCGGGATAAGAAGGAAGTGATCGAAACATTCCAGTATCATATAGGGGTATGCAAACGGGAGGTTCGGGGTGAGATTTTCCTGGTGAATGGAAAACCCGTGAAGATGAAAGGCGTGAACCGGCACGAGCATCACCCACGCACCGGGCGGTTTGTGGATTGGGAAACGATTGAAAAAGACCTTCGCCTGATGAAACAAGCCCATATCAATATGATCCGCACATCGCATTATCCCAATACTCCGATTTTTTATGAGTTATGTGATAAATATGGTTTTTATGTGATGGACGAGGCAAACCAGGAAAGTCATGGATATTGGCTCGGAAATACAGAGCTGGGCGACAATCCCCGATGGACCACTGCTCATGTAGACCGGGCTGTCTCGCTGGTACAGCGTGACAAGAACCATCCAAGTGTTACTTTTTGGTCGCTGGGCAACGAAGGAGGCAAGGGGATCAACCTGAAAGCCATGGCGGACACAGTCAGGAAACTAGATCCTTCTCGTCCTGTTTTTAACGATACGGACCGGTCTGTTTCTGACATCTATGATGACGGGTACCTGCATCCTGATAAATTTAAGGAGGAGGCAGAAAGGATAAGTGACAGGCCATTCTTTATGCGCGAATATGCCCATGCGATGGGTAACTCTGTCGGAAATCTAAAGGAATACTGGGAGGTGATCGAAGCGGACGAAAGTATATTGGGTGCTGCCATCTGGGACTGGGTAGATCAGGGAATCGCGAAAAAGAAGGACGATTTGAAGTTGAGCTACGATCGACTTTCCTCCAACCTGAACCTTAGGGAGGACGAATTTTGGGCTTACGGGGGAGATTTTGGTGATCAACCAAATGATGGTGCATTCTGCCTCAATGGGCTCGTTGGACCTGACCGGGTCCCCCATCCACATTATTACGAAGTTCAGAAGGTGTATCAGTATGTCGATTTCAAACTGGAGGACACAAATCCGCTAAGGTTGAAAGTGATCAATCACTATGATTTTACCTCCCTTGAAAGTTTTGATTTTGGTTATGAATTTCTGGCTAATGGAAAGTCTGTGGAAACAGGAACTTTAAAAAGCCTGAACGCACTTCCGGGTCAGTCGCAGGATGTTTTGATCGAAAAGTCCAAGCAATACGACGACTGGAATGGTGAAATTATATTGAATGTATATGTCAGGTTAAGAGAGTCAACTTTGTGGGCGGAAGCCGGCTTTGTGGTGGCCAGGGAGCAGTTTGTGCTGAAGACCGGAGCTCCGGAAAAAATAGGTATTGAAGGGACTTGGCCTGGTGTGAACGAAACAGCAGCAGTTATCGAAGTTCGTGCAGGTTCCTCCATTTTTAATTTCAATAAATCCACAGGCGCATTGATCAGTTGGAAAGCAGGTGATAATGAATTGCTGAAGGGTGAGTTAGAGCCGTATTTCTGGAAACCCACCAATGATAATCAGAAGCGAAACGGCTATGAAGATCGGCTTGGGAAATGGAAAAATGCAGGAAACACTCGCAGGGTGGAGAATGTCCAAATTCAAAAAAATGAGGGGCTTGTTGCAATCACATTTACCATGAAATTGGCAAATCCGGGAGCGTCATATACCTTGACCTATTCAGTAAATGGGGACGCCAGACTACAGGTGGAGGCAGCTTATCAACCGGAAGCTGATTCGATTCCCCTGATGCCAAAGTTTGGAATGAGAATGAGGGTACCTTCGGATCTTACGGCCATAAAGTGGTATGGACGTGGACCCCAGGAAAACTACCCAGACCGAAAAACCGGCTACCCTGTAGGTCTGTACGAATTAAATCTAAATGATTTCAAAACAGATTATTTAGCTCCACAAGACAATGCCAATCGCAGTGATGTTCGTTGGTTTTCGCTCTCAGAACAAAATGGAAAAGGTATTAAAATCACAGGATTGCAGCCGCTATGTTTTCGCGCTTGGCCTTACTCAGAAGAGGATTTGGGAAAGGCGGGCCATCCATATGAGTTGCCAATCAGAGACTTTATTAACCTGAATATCGACTTGACTATTCACGGGGTAGGAGGAAATGATGCCTGGGGTGCGCGAACTTTGGACAAGTATACTTTGCCTGGAAATGCGGCTTATTCTTACGGATTTGTTATGGAAAGTGTGAATGATATTAATTAAAGTTTCTTGTTTTTCACCCTTATACTAAAAAGATGAAAGCAAACAAAAAACAATTACTATTGCCAATAGTATCAAGTAGTTTAGCAGGTTTGATGATCCAGCTTTTTCTTACCGGCAAAATCATCAATTACCCGAAAGGAACACATGAAGGTGGAGTTATTGCAACAGTTGGAGTTTTGGTAATTATTGTTTCCACCGTTGGGATCGCATGGTTCATCTATTGGCTGTGGTCATGGATAAATCGAGAAGAAACGACATAAACATTTTGATCAATTATTGTCGTGTAAGACAAAGTTACAAAATCATGAAGTACTTAATGACAAGACAAACATTATTAACATTTGCATGCCTGGTAGTATTAGCAGGAAGTCTTTCCGCACAGACCAGGACAATCAATCTTTGGAATGGAAACGTCCCAGAAGCTATACCCAATACCACTTTTAAACAGAAGGTTGATTCAGCAGACAACTGGATCAAGATGCGGTTTGTCACCGATCCCTCGCTCGATATGTACCCGGCTCCTGCTGATAAAGCAAACGGAACGGCAGTGATTATTTGTCCGGGGGGAGGTTATTGGGGATTGGCCATCGTGCATGAAGGAGTACAGATAGCTGAATGGTTAAACAGCCAGGGAATAACGGCTTTTGTATTGAAGTATCGTTTGCCCGACGATGCCATTATGAAAGACAAGTCTATAGGTCCCATGCAGGATGGACAGGAGGCCATTCGCATGGTCAGACGTAATGCAAAAGAGTGGGGTATTAGTCCCAATAAAATAGGAATTATGGGCTTCTCCGCAGGAGGACACCTGGCATCCACGCTTTCCACTCATTTTAATGAAAAGGTGTACGAGCCGATAGACAGCACCAGTGCACGTCCTGATTTTTCACTGTTGATCTATCCTGTGATATCAATGGATAAGAACATAACCCATAACGGCTCCCGAAGTAAATTGCTGGGAGAAAATCCATCTCCGGAACAGGTGAAACGCTTTTCGAACGAGCTCCAGGTGTGTAGTGAAACCCCGCCCGCATTCCTGGTACATTCCATGGATGATGGTGTCGTACCCGTGCAAAACAGTATTGAATATGGGCTGGCCTTGAAAAGAAACAATATACCCTGCGAGCTTCATCTTTACGAGAAAGGTGGGCATGGATATGGTTTGGGGCGATCATCCGATACCAAGTCCAACTGGCCCGAAGCCTGTCACCAATGGCTGGATACAAGAGGCTTTCTTTCTGGTACCCAGCAAGCATCGCGCCGGATCAGCTTTGGACCAATTGAGCTGGGGCCGGACGATAAGCCCGCCTTTGATGATCCGTCGGCCGGATTCAGGGATGAGCGCGATGTTCCCCATGGTAAAATTTCGACTGTTGAGTATGACTCAAAAACGCTGTCTACGCGTCGGCAGATGCTGGTTTATACGCCCCCTGGTTATACGGCAGACCGGAAGTACCCAGTACTCTATTTGCTGCATGGTCTGAATTCAGATGCCGGCCAATGGCCATACTGGATTCGTGCAAACTATATCATCGACAACCTGGTGGCAGACGGTAAAATTGAGCCGGTGATCATGGTTTTTCCAAATTGCAATGCAAACATAACGGTGGATAATCCAAAGCCTGATGAGCAGGAGGAAAGAAAGGGTGGATTTGAAGGTTATGCCATGCCTTTCGAAAATGATTTACTCAAGGATATTATTCCTTACATTGAGTCCCACTATTCGGTATATACCGATCGCAAACACCGCGCACTCGCAGGGCTATCTATGGGTGGCGGTCAAACATTAAACATCGGCCTTTCTCATATCGATGCCTTTGCCTATGTCGGTGGATTTTCATCGGCCCCGAATACCAATGAATTTGGGGGGCTTTCTGATACCAAACTGATTCCTGATTTGGCTGCTGCCAGGAAGAAACTAAAAGTTTTGTGGCTGGCCTGTGGGAACAAGGACGGTCTGATCAGCGTCAGCCAGCGTGTACACCAGCACCTCAAAGAACAAGAGGTTCCGCACGTATGGCACGTGGATGGCAATGCACATGATGATGTCGAGTGGGCCAACAACCTTTATTTTTTCGTGCAGCATATTTTCAAGTAGTAGAATAATGACCGCACTAAAATCTTCCTGCAGGGATTATATAAAACCCACTTCGACAGCAGGATTTGCTGTTGCCGGGTTTTCGGTAAGCGGTGCGACCGTAAAGCCAGGAATTCAAAAACCTGAAAAAATGAACCTGCACTTTTTGTTCCGGGGAGATTCCATAACGGATGGGAACAGGGGGGGCAATGGAGGCCCAAACCACATTTTGGGACATGGGTGTTGCTTTGCCGTTTCCAGCAGGATTGGTTCCGATTTTCCGCAATACGGATATCAGTTTAGCTGGAGCGTAGGTGGGAAAAAGCAAAGGCTATTACTCTTTTTTGCCATTCTCCTGTTGGCGTGTGGCAGGCATGACCAAACTGCGATGACCAATGTCCAATCCAGGAGTTTAACAAGCCTGAATTATTACAAACAGAAATGAATTTATCATGTAGAGCCAATGTATGCATTAGTTGTTCAAGTACACATGTTGGTTGTTTAATTATATAAAATGAAAAGATCAGATTTTAAATGTGTTGCCTTAATAATTATCTGCCTGGTTATGCTTTCAGGCAGTCTTTCTGCTCAAACCAGATCAATCGACCTTTGGGATGGAAACGTTCCCGGGGCTATTCCTAATTCAAGTTATCAGCAGAAAGTAGATGTTCCGGATAATTGGATTGAGAAGCAGTTTGTCGTCGAACCCACGCTGAACATGTATCCTGCACCTGTAGAGAAAGCTAACGGTACGGCAGTGATCATATGTCCGGGTGGAGGTTACTGGGGATTGGCCTTTGCTCATGAAGGGATAGAGGTGGCCAAGTGGTTTAACAGTATGGGCATTACAGCTTTTGTATTGAAATACAGGTTGCCGGATAACTCCATCATGGTGGATAAATCCATTGGCCCTATGCAAGACGGTCAGGAAGCTATTCGAAATGTTAGACGACATGCGAAAGAGTGGGGGATCGATCCGCACAAAATAGGGGTCATGGGTTTCTCCGCTGGAGGACACCTGGCATCAACACTTTCCACGCATTATAATGAAAAAGTATATGATCCGGTTGACAATACCAGCGCACGTCCGGATTTTTCATTGCTGATCTATCCCGTGATATCAATGGATACGACTATAACCCACGGTGGATCCCGGTATAATTTACTGGGGGATAACCCATCACAGGAACAAGTGAAACGGTTTTCCAATGAGCTACAGGTGAACAACGAAACTCCTCCCGCATTCCTGGTGCATTCCATGGACGATGATGCCGTGCCCGTGCAAAACAGTATTGAATATGGGTTGGCACTGAAAAGAAACAATATACCCTGTGAGCTTCATCTTTACGAGAAGGGTGGGCATGGATATGGCTTGGGGCGATCATCCGATACTAAATCCAACTGGCCAGAGGCCTGTCACCAATGGCTGGAAACAAATGGCTTTTTGGGAGACGTGGAATAGTGAAGTTTACAGAGACAAAGCTGAAGAGGCTGGATGCCGCGAATATCCAGTATCAAGGGTTCCCGGCAGGTAAGCCCGGAATGTGACCCTTAAAATCGAATCATACACATGAAAAAACCATTGTTAGTTTTACTGGTGTGCTGCTGCTTTACAGTAACCATGGGTCAGCCCGACAGCAACAGTGGCCATACTAAAAGTTTCACCAGTTGGTTGCCCGCCGCATCGGCAGATAATGCACTATTGCTCGGTAATGGAACAATGGGTGCCATGGTATATGGCCAGACCCACAATGAAACGATTATTTTAAACCATGCCGATTTGTATATGCCGTTACGTATTCCGGAACAGCCTATTGAGCAACATAAGGTTTTGGCCGAAATTAAAGGCTTGCTTTTGGAAGGCAATGGTGCTGTAGCTGAGAAGATTCCCCTTGAACTATGCAAGGAGGCAGGCTATAACGGGAAGTTAGCGACTGACCCCTACATACCGGCCTTCGATGTTAACATTAAAACTGCCCCCGCATACAATGTAACTGACTATGTGAGAGGCATTGATTTTGAAAAAGGAGTGGCATATGTGAGATGGAACCAGGACGGAAATGACATTGAACGCACCCAGTTTATCTCAAGGGCCGACAGTGTAATGGTGATTCGGATAAAGTCAGAAAAGCCAATAGACATCAGTTTCGCGTTCGATAGAAGGGCTGTACCCTGGGATCAATGGAACTATATCAATGAACATGTAAAACAGACGGAGTATAATGCAAACGGAAACTATTTGTATTACAAAAGTGAGTTCACCCACCAGTGGGAAGGTAATATCGCAAGCTATGAAGGGGTTGGCGAAGTAATTGCCCGAAATGGAGTAACAAAGACAGAAGGCAATGCAGTTGTGGTTAGCAGCACTACCGAGGCTATGTTGATCGTGAAAATTGAAACGCACAAAACCGGACAGTCTTTTAAAACGGATGAGATTAAGGCAATGCTCGAAGAGAAAGAGCATGACTATGATAAGGCACTGGCAGGCCATGTCAGCGTCCATTCCGAATTGTTTAACCGGGTGCAACTCAACCTGGGTGGTAGTATGGATGATGCAGGGATGGATGCCGAAATAATGATGACACAAGCCAAAACCAGGTTTTCGCCCGCATTTGTTGAGAAGCAGTTTTACGCGGCACGTTACAACATATTAAGCGCCACGGGTAAAAATCCGCCCAACCTTCAGGGAATATGGGGTAGTTCGTGGCTTCCACCCTGGCAGTCGGATTATACGCACGATGGCAACGTACCGGTGGCTGTTTCGTCCTACCTGTGCGCGAATATGCCCGAGTTAATGAAACCTTATTTCGACTATCACGATGCACGCCTGAATGATTACCGGGTTAACGCGAAAAACCTTTTTGGGTGCAGGGGCATCATGGTGCCCTCGCACAGCTCCTCACACGGGCTGAACCAAAATTATGGCCCGGTGTGGTGTTTGAATTTTTGGACCGGAGGGGCGGCCTGGGCAGCACATTTTTATTACGACTATTGGCTGTACACTAACGATCGTGGTTTCCTGCAAGACAGAGCCTACCCCTTTATGAAGGAAGCTGCTCTGTTTTACGAAGATTTCCTGACCATTGGCACCGACGGTAAATATGTGTTCAACCCTTCGTATTCACCCGAGAACAATCCTGCCAACAACCCTTCGCAAGCAGTGGTAAATGCCACCATGGATGTGATGCTTGCCAAAGAGTTGTTACGAAATTTGGTAAAGGCAGGGAAAACACTCAACGAGAGTAAAGACCAGTTGCGGAAATGGGATGCCATGCTGGCTAAAATGCCGGAATATAAGGTCGATTCCACAGGTGCCCTTCGCGAATGGCTGTGGCCAGGAATTGACGAAAACCATCATCACCGGCATGTGTCACACCTGTATGGGATGTACGACATGATTGATCCCGATTTAAAAGCCGATCCGGTTTTGTGGAACGGTGTACGCAAGGCTGTGGAAGAACGCATGAAAGTGCGAAGGAACGACAGGGGAGGTGTCATGGTTTTCGGGTTGGTGCAAATGGCCTGGGTTGCCGAAAACCTGGGCGATCCGGAATTGGCCCAGGATATCATATCATGGTTATCGGCGCAGTACTGGTCCAATTCGCTGGCGACTTTCCACGACCCAAACGGTTTGTTCAATATGGATTTGAGTGGGGGGTTCCAGTCTGTTATCATTCGCGCGCTGATCTATTCAGAGCCGGGATACCTTTCTATCCTCCCTGCTAAGCCTCCTGTATGGGAAGCTGGTTCTGTTTCGGGGATTTTAGCCCGAAACCAGGTGGAGGTTAAGGAGTTGAAATGGGATAACGTTCAGGTTACTGTTCGGTTGGTTTCTCCTCTGAAACAGCGGATTAAACTCCAGCTACCAAAAACAGCCCAAAGTATTACACTGGATGGTAAAATTGGAAAACTTATTCAGTTCAATAAAAAGGATCAAACAGCAACGATTGACATGGTATCGAACCGAGAGATTGAGGTTATAATCTATACGAAAAATTAGGATAAGGAATGTTGAATGAATTTAAAAACAACAAATAATTTGAAAATGAAATTTAAAGTACTTTTAAGCCTTGTATTATTGTTATCAGCGCAGGTTTTTGCGCAACAAAAAACATCTGTTTACCTGGATGTTAACAAACCTATCGAAGAGCGTGTAGAAGATGCGCTTTCGCGAATGACAACAGAAGAGAAAGTGGCGCTTTGTCATGCACAGTCCAAATTCAGCTCAAAGGGTGTTCCCCGACTGGGGATACCCGATGTGTGGAGTGCCGATGGGCCACATGGTATTAGTGATGAGAAGATTTGGGATGATTGGGGCAGTGCTAAATGGACAAACGACTCTTGCACTGCATTCCCGGCACTGACTTGTCTTGCCGCGACTTTTAATCCGGAGTTGTCATCACTTTACGGAAAGGCGATTGGCGAAGAAGCCCGGTACCGCAATAAAGCCATATTGTTGGCCCCAGGAGTAAATATTTACAGAACACCATTGAATGGGCGAAACTTTGAATATTTGGGCGAAGATCCCTACCTGGCTTCACGTATGGTGGTGCCTTATATCAAAGGTGTGCAACTCAATGGGGTGGCGGCTTGCGTGAAACACTTTGCCCTGAACAACCAGGAAGTGTGGCGCGGCCATATTAATGTCAATCTGAGTGACAGGGCGCTGCACGAAATCTATCTCCCCGCATTCAAAGCGGCCGTTCAGGAAGGTGATGTTTGGTCTATCATGGGAGCATATAACCAGTTTAGGGGAGAACACTGCTGTCACAATGATTTGCTTTTGAATAAGATTCTTAAAAAAGATTGGGGGTTTGACGGGTTGGTGATCAGCGATTGGGGCGGAGTGCACAATACCGAAGAGGCTGCCAACAACGGGCTTGATATAGAAATGGGGACATACACCAATGGGTTGACCACCAATGGTCGTTTTCCCTATTCGGAGTATTTCCTGGCCAATCCGTTCCTGAAAGGCATCAATGATGGCACTTATGATATGGAAGTGCTTAATGACAAAGCCCGTCGTATTCTTCGGTTGATTTTCCGAACAACCATGAGCGCTAACCGTCCTTTTGGCCGTTTTGTTTCGCCCGAACACAGTGAGGTTGCTCGTAAAGTAGCCCGGGAAGGAATTGTGCTGTTGAAAAACGAAGGACGGTTTTTTCCGGTACCTGCAGAGAAATACAAGAAGATTGCCGTGATTGGCGAAAATGCCAGCCGTAGCCTGGTTATTGGCGGTGGTTCGTCCTCGTTGAAAGTTGCCTACGAGGTGTCGCCGTTGAAAGGGTTGAAAGCCAAATACGGCGAAGACCATGTTATATACAGCATGGGGTATGCATCGGGCCCTTCTTTGTACGGGCGTGCAGAGCCATCGAAATTAAATGCAGATTCATTGTCAGCAGCGGCTATCGAAGTTGCAAAGAATGCCGATATCGTGATCTTTATTGGCGGGCTTAACAAGAACCATTACCAGGATTGTGAAGGTGGTGACCGCAAGACGCTTCACCTTCCCTTCGGACAGGACAAGCTGATCGAAGACCTGTTAAAAGTGAACAAAAATACCGCTGTAATATTGCTGAGCGGAAATGCTGTGGCCATGCCCTGGCTTGATAAAACGCCTGCTGTGATCCAGGGCTGGTACCTGGGTTCTGAAGCGGGAAATGCGCTGGCAGATGTTGTTTCAGGAGAAGTTAATCCTTCCGGTAAGTTACCTTTCTCATATCCTAAAAAACTGGAAGACAACGGCGCCCATGCCTTCGGGGAGCTGTCTTATCCAGGTGATAGCGTGAATCAATACTATAAAGAAGACATTTTGGTGGGATACCGTTGGTTTGACACTAAAAAGATCGAGCCCTTGTTCCCGTTTGGTTATGGTATGAGCTATACCTCTTTCGAATGGTCGAAGCCTTCTGTTGAAACGTCCGGGGTGACCGTGGATGGAACAGTTAAAATATCGTTCACACTAACGAATACCGGCTCAACCAATGGCGCCGAAACGGCACAACTCTATGTGAGCAAATCAAAATCCACGGTAGCCCGTGCAACAAAGGAACTTAAAGCATTCAAAAAGGTGTTCCTGGAAGCAGGAGAAAGCCAGGTGGTGACCATGGAAGTGCCGGTAAGCGATTTTGCCTACTACAATGAAGCAAAAGGTGACTGGGAAGTGGAGGCAGGTGCTTACACGCTTTCACTCGGAAGCTCCTCGCGCGACATCAAAGGTAAAGTCGACGTGAAAGTGCGGTAAACTTTAGTTTTGTCAACCATGTAATAACGGTCAGACGTGGGGTGTTAAAAATCTAAATATGAGGATGATTTTTTATCGTTCCGTTTTACATAGTAATATCTTAGTGCCTTGGAGCCTTTGTGGCCTTACGATAGTTGAAATTTTAGCCACAAAGGCGCTAAGACACAAAGAAAGATCACAAAGTGAATAGCAAAATGGTACGGAATAAATTTTTTGTAACCCTAAATATTTAATACCCCACGTCTGACCGTTTTTTTGATGATCCAACAAATTTCATTTGACACAATGCTAATTGATACAAATAATCATTGCAGGAGTAAAATGATAAAAAAAGATTCCAACCGCAGAAATTTCATTAAACGCGTGTCGGCAGCAGGATTGGCTGTAGCTGCGTTTTCGGCCACCGGTGCCAAAACAAAATTGAACGTTCAGAAACCTGAAAAAGAAAACCTGCGCTTTTTGTTCCAGGTCGTCGTGCCGATCTCGCGCGCGGCCATCGTGACTATCGTGCTCTTTACCTTCCTGGGGACGTGGAACGCGCTCGACTGGCCGATCCTGGTGACGCAGGCGGCGGATTGGCGGCCAATCTC
>JBNLGG010000087.1:0-14199 GCA_050305935.1 Cyclobacteriaceae bacterium
CCATTGAAAGCAGACAAAATAAACAGATGAAACACATCCTCTTTTTATCGCTCACCCTATCGTTTTTTGCATGCCAGTCAGGCAACGAAACCAACGCGCCAGATGACCTGACCTCGACAATCGACCAATCTTTAGATATGGCAATCGCTCAGTATAAGGCCATGGACAAGACGGTTTCTGATTCGTTAATGCCCCGGTCGACGAATCCGGATGGCAGCCTGATGACCAATGAATTCTGGTGGTGGACAAGCGGATTTTTCCCGGGAAGTTTATGGTATTTGTATGAAGACTCCGGCGATGAAGAAGTGCTCCAATTGGCGAGAAAAAGGACCCACGCCATCGAAGGCGAACAATGGAACACCAATGACCATGACATAGGATTTAAAATGTTTTGCAGCTATGGAAATGGCTTACGCATAATGAAGGATTCGTCGTACGTAGAGATATTAATGAATTCGGCTAACTCCCTGACGCAGCGTTTTAAGTCGGAGGTCGGTCTGATCAGGTCCTGGGGCGCTAACGATGGCCAGGACGATTACCTGGTCATTGTGGATAATATGATGAACCTGGAGTTGCTATTCTGGGCGACCAAATATAGTGGTGATTCCACTTTTTATAACATTGCGGTTTCACATGCCGATTCTACCTTGAAAAACCATTATCGGGCGGATGGAAGCAGTTGGCATGTGGTGGACTACAATCCCCTGACCGGTACCGTAACCACCAAAAAAACGGCCCAGGGCTTTGCGGATAATTCAGCCTGGGCGCGTGGGCAGTCATGGGGTTTATATGGCTATGTGATGTGCTACAGGGAAACCGGTCTAAAAAGATACCTTGACCATGCCATCAAAATTGCGGACTTCCTGGTAAATCACCCAAACCTGCCCGAGGACAAAATTCCCTATTGGGATTATAACGCGCCGGATATCCCTGAAGCATTGAGAGATGCTTCTGCCGGGGCGATCATGGGTTCAGCACTAATTGAATTAAGCGATTATGTGGAGGGCGAAAAAGGCGAAATTTACCTGGATGTTGCCAAACAAATAGTAAACTCTTTGAGCAACGATGCATACCGGGCGCAGCCGGGCACGAATAACAACTTTTTATTGATGCATTCGGTTGGTCATAAGCCTCAGAATAGTGAGGTTGATGTGCCGTTGAGCTATGCCGATTATTACTATATTGAGGCGATGATGAGGTTGGCCGGGAAATAGTCAAAGGGGTGTTTCGTGGAGAAACGAGCCACAGCACGGAAAGAAGTTCGGCCAGTGATTGTCGGGCTTGGATGTTGAATCGAGCTTCCACGCGTTAGTCCACGGAGGTGTTGAACTTTCCGAAAGTGGCATTTCGGATGGTGTTTTCCAGGATGCTGCCTGACCGGAAGTGGATACTGGCCTTTTGATCCCATTGGAAGGGGCTTTATCTTTGGGGTCAAAGTAGAATTGACGACTTCGTTGATGAATTGGCGACTATAATTCTCTGTAACCCCGGTTACCTTTTCTCTTTTCTGCAATAAAACCGATAAAGTTCAACAGCGAACAAAGGGTTGTTGTAAGAAATATTTTCAAGAAAAAATATTTTCGTTATTATCGCTGGAAGATACCACAACCCTCTATGGCCGATAAGTATAAAAATGACCGTAAGCTTATAGACCGACTTAAGAAAGGCGATGAAAAAGTGCTGGACGAAGTGTACATAAAATGTTACCGACAAGTACGGAGTTTTATCTTGAAAAATAGCGGAACTGCTAATGATGCCGAGGACGTTTATCAGGAGTCGGTAATTATTCTTTTTGAAAACGCTATGAAAGGAAAACTTGACAAAATTGAAGCAAGCGTTAGCACCTATCTCTATAAGATTGCCAGAAATAAGTGGCTTTATCACCTTAGAAGACAGAACAGAAATCCCGAATATTTGGTAGATATCCAAGGTATCAATTTCGAAAGCCTGGAAGAAAGTGAGGAGAATACATCATTGCAATGGGATGAGAAACTTCATCAGGTATTGAATAAGTTAGGCAATCCTTGTCGGGATATTTTGCTTGATTTCTACTATTTCAGACAATCCATGGAACAGATTGCTCAAACGTTTGGATACAAGGATATGAATTCAGCCAAAAGCAAAAAGAATAAATGTATGAATAGGGCGAGGCAAATTGCCCGGGAAATTATAAAGACCGATTTCACATGATCACTGAGGAAAATAAAACCGAGATCATAGATGGTTACCTGAATGGTACTCTGGATGTGGATATGCTTGCTGAAGTGGAATATAAAATGCGGGAAGACGCGGATTTCAAAATGGAGGTGGAGTTGCAAAAAGCGCTTGTTGGCCAACTTCAATGGGAGGGACGGGAAAAACTTCGTGGACACCTAAAGACATTGCATAAACAGAACTTCCCTGAGGATTCGACAGAGAGCATTGGTGAAGATCGCAACCATTCGTCTCGAAAACTTTGGTTAGGTATGGCAGCTTCGGTCGCTCTTCTATTTGTTGCGGGTCTAATATTTTTTCTTGCCAATCAAAAGCCGACGCAGCGGCCAGCCGAAAATGGAATGCATGTCAAAGTGCCATTGTATACAACCGAGGGCAATGGCTTAGGCTTTGCCGGTAAACCGGATGCAACGGCGACAGATTCGATCAATGTGATCGTAATTTCCGGTACAGAATATCAGCATCATTACCAGTTTGATGATACGTTAAAACTATACCTAAATCAATTTTCTATGGCCGACGAACTGTCAGTAACCTACGATAAGGCAAACAACACTTACCAGTTGCTGTGGAACAATGTTTCATACGAGGTTGACCGGGGTTTTGGCCGGTTAGACATGCTGAAAAAATCCGTAGATTGATCGGTTTTAGCTCAGAAAATACTTGCTTTGTAGGTGGTCCATCCGGTCACTTTATCATCATTGATCTCAAAAATAATATGGTCCCTGTCGTAGAAGTAGAATTGCGTATTGGCAGCTCCTGCAACGATGTATTTTGGTTGACCGAAACGATTTTGCAGGTTTTCAACAGTAAAGTCAGAACATTTGCTCTCCTTTTCATTAGGGTAATCTGAGTGTATTTTGTTCAGCAGATAGAAAGTACATTCCTTGATTTTAACTTTCAGAACTAGGCTGCAATTGTCCTCATCGGGCATGAAATAGTCAATCCTTACGGGGTGATTGTTATCATTAAGTGTTACCAACTGTGAAAAAGAAAGCGCTTCGGCATTTGCCAATTCCGTGGCATCCATTGCCACCGTGGTTGGCTGATCTGAGTTTTCTTTACTACCAGGAAAAAGATATTGTTGTATCCATTGATTGATCTCATCCATTAGTGCAGTTGTCCATGATGTGTCAAATTGCAGGTATAGTTCGTAATTGTAATCAGACATGAAAGCCTTTTTTTCACGCATTTGATCGAAGTCTTTTTCCGCTTCTTTCCCTCTCTCATTTTTCAGCATGGCAATGCCTCGTACCAGATGTGCATTTCCAGAAAGGGATCCTCCATTTTTTGAGCTAATTCGCTCTAGCTCGTTGATAATGCCAACGGCTATCTCTTGGTTGCCGAGCCATGACTGCGCTATTGCCAGATTGATATAAGCTGGGTTATAATTTCTGTTGAGGGTTTTGGCCTTCTCAAAATGATCGATAGCAGCTTCCAGAAGTTTCTGTCTTGTCGTTTGACTCTCAATGGATTGGCTTCTGGTAGTTTTGTTCATTAACCGGTTTCTCGTATCAACTTCAAACGGATAAGCAAAACACATCCCGTCATCATCCATCAACTCTCCAGCTTCAGCAAGCAAAGTTATACCAAGGTTATTATATATTTCACTGGATGGAAAAAGCTGAAGAACATATCGAAAACATGTGGCGGCTTCGGCATAATACTTCTTAAGGTATAGAAATTCGCCTGCTTCAAACGCGTAGGCTAATGGCTTCAGGGCTTCTGTTTTTTCTGTGGCGATTTTGATCCTGTCCTGTAATGGAAGATATCCGTCTACTTTGGAGGGTAGGTCGTACTCATCATATATTTTGGTAAGAATGGCGGGCATGACGTCTAATGTCTGATACCCGGCCAGGTATCCATAAAACAGACCGAAATAATCGGCTTCGGCTTCTATCGTAATTTTATTTTTTTCAGCGTCATGTTTGGTTTCTGATTCATGGATGGCAAGATCAATAAAACCATCGCTCCACTTGTGCTCCCGGTAGTAGTGAGCTAATTCATGTCCGATAACACACGCCAGGCCATTAAGTGAATCCTTGCCTAACGTGGTGCATATATCATACAGTCTTTGTTCTATAAAAATGACCGGTTTAGGATCAGGCTCAAACCAGGCGATTTTGTCTATGGTTTGGTTGCTGTTAGTGATGACCAATTCAGGAATTGGCCGATTGCTACCGAATGCCAGACCGATATTCTGAAGAACAGCATGCGTATTGTTGTATTTGTAATCAAAATTGGGAAGCTCTTGTCTCTGACAGAAACCGGTAATGGCCAAACAACAAAGAAAAAAAGTTATAAGAAATTTCATTCATCCAAGGTTTTTACAAATGATTTAGTGTAGCATTTTTCAATGTTTACAGTATTGTTTCCTATCTAACAACAGGACAACAGGCACTTATTTTCCCGACATCACAAAAGCGCCCCAATAGTATGGGTGAGGAAATCGCTTTTTTATCTGTAGTTGCGCTTTTCGTAAAGCTTCGTGTTTTTCCATGCCCCCCAACCATTTTTCATAAAATCTACGCATCATCTCCTGCGTTACCGCATCATTTACTTTCCAAAGGCTCATTAAAACAGATTCGGCCCCGGCTGCCGAGAAGGCCCTCTGTAAGCTGTATACCCCCTCACCGTTTTTTACTTCGCCAACTCCTGTTTCACAGGCAGAGAGTACGACAAGCTCAGTGTTGAAGAGATTCAGGTTCATAACTTCGTAGGCCGTCAGGATACCATCTTCCAAAATGGTTTCAGATAAAGGATCACGATTGATCGTATCAGATAATGAAATCTTGGCTCCAGCCATCAATAATCCGGACCGGAGCAAAGGATTTTCGACTGCCGGATCATCGGGGCTAAGGTCTGCCAGGAAATAGCCATGGGTAGCAATATGTAGCACAGTAGGATTAGACACTTTTTTCACCTGTTCTTCCGTTGCGCTCTTCCCGAGGAATACATTTGTTTGCCAACCTGTATGTTTGCTTAAATGTTCTATATTCTCAACTTCCGTTCTCGTGCCTGGCAATGGCGTAAAATCATTATTTCCCCTTTCTAAGTTTAACACAAAAGTTTCCTGCGGTTCCTCCAAGCTATCTCTTTGGTGCCTTCTTTCTTCTACAGATAAGTCATAGTCAGGGAAACCAAAAAGCGCCATGGATTTATCTTGAGGTGTTTCGACCGATTTATCCAGAAGTTCCTTAGTAGTTGCGAGGACACGAATTTCCATTTCTTCGAGTAAATATTTTCTTGTTTGTTTATTAAACAGAGTGGTGAGATTTAGCTGGTGATAGGCCCCGTCGGGAGAAAAATAAATGGTTCGCACATTTGGCAAAGTATTGGCGATGGGTTCCCAAAACCATTGATAGGTATCAAATTCATGTGTCTGATTGGTTATATCATATCGGTAAGCGCGGAGGTATTCGTTCTCAATGGCATTTCCGTTTTTCATGAGTACCAATTGCGGGTGATCTTCGGTTTCAGGAGTAATTATAAGGGCTGCATAGAAAACCGAATCAGTAAAGCTGCCGATACCTGAAAAATCATATTGACGAAAGCGGATCATTTCTACAGCCGCTTCGCCGGGTTTTAATTTTGATCTTATGTCTTGCCAGAAATATTGCTTGGCATCTGCAATACTGGCAAATAGGTTCGAACGGTGAGAAAGTTCCCTTTCCATCTGATTTGCCTGTTTTTCAAGGCTGTCAAGGCTGTTTTTTGCTTTTGAAGTTTGATAAGTTGTTGCGATCAGGTTTCGTATTTTTTGCCATTGTGAGTACAAATCGGCGAGGCTGCTGTCCCTGCTATTCGCAATCCGTTCATTCATGTTTCGTGTCGCCTTCAGCAAAATGGCTTTTGTGGTCAATTGATTGTCATACATTTGTCCTATGAGTTCCGGATTTTCCCTCATCCGCATCGATACAAATGTGTTGAAAGATTCAAAGTTATAAGCAGGTATTTTAAAAAACCGATATTTTTCCCGTTCACTCATTACGGGAAATACCTTATCAATATATTCGTGCAACTGATTTATTCCCAACATCATCAAATTCTCAGCTTTATGGTATTGATGGGTGGCCACGTATAATCGAGCCAGGTTGAAGTTGACTTCATTTGTTGAGGGATGGGATTCACCAAGCAACTGCTTCCTTGTCTCAAGCACATTATTCCAGGCTTCTTCTGCTTGCTGGTATTTATTTTGTAACGCGTAAACACCTGCAAGGCTTTTCATGTAAGCGGTGTAGAGTGAATGATGCTCGCCTGTCACTGTTCGGCAAATTTTTAATGCCTTGTGGTAATATACTTCGGCTACATCATACTGTTTTTGGTAAAAATAGGTGGCACCCAGATTATGCAAAGCATTTGCATAACGCAAACTGCTGTCCCCATAGTTTCTTTTATGACCTTCCAAGACCTTCTCATAGAGAATAGTGGCTTCCTCATGTCTCTGCATTTTATTGTATACTGAGGCCGTATTATTTATTATTGTGAAATAATAAGGGTGCTCCTTTCCAACAGTATTCACAATGATTTTTCTTGCTTCTAACAGGGATTCCTCCGCTTTTGCATATTGTCCGATCAGAATTTGTAAGGAAGCAAAATTGCTGAGAAATTCTGCGTATGAAATATGTTGGTTACCATAAGTGCGAAGAAGTCCCCTTCTCAATTCTTCATAGAGCAATTCTGCTTTGGCATACTTTCCGGCGTAATCATACATCAGTGCCATGTTGGCCAGGTAATTTAAATAGTTCCAGCCATTGTCGCCCTCTATTTCCTTTAAAACCCTCAACGCTTGCCTATAATAATTCTCTGATCTGTCAAACGAACTCTTTTGTTCGCATATGCCGGCTAATCCGGCAAGATTCTTAGCATAGGGAAGATTTTTTTCTCCAAGTGTATTAAGAACAATAGGTAAAGCCTCCACATATGCTCGTTCGGCTTCTTCATATCGATCTAAAGCCTGGTACATTGCCCCAGCATCTACCAGGAACGTTCCGTACATTGACGAAGCTTTGCCATATATTTCTTCGCATCGGGAAAGGGCATCCTGACAATGTTTCTCAGCTTCAGAGTATTGGCCATTTAATAAAAAATTACCAGCAAGATCATTTAGACTATGCAAATACATAGGGTGGGTTTCGCCTTGTAACTCTGCCCGTGCTTCGCATTCCTTTACATTGTAGTCAACGGCTAATTGATATTGTCCTAACCTGTTATGCACCAGTCTTAATAGCTGTAGGTTTGCAGCATAAGAGGTGTCTTCTATGTTTGACTTCCCCAGAGCTTTTTCCGCATTAGTTAAGGCCTGTGCATAATTTTGTTCAGCATAATACCAAGTGGCACTATCATACAACTGTTTCCAGGAATGCTCTTGTGCCTGCGCGGGTACCAGGCTGACCAGAAAAATAATCCCTGTAAAAAAAGAAAGGAGAGCGTGCATCGAAAAAAGTCGAGTTTGGTTGAAATTCTAATATAGCCATCGAGGCTCTTACGGACAAAAAAACAGACAAAAATTATACAAAACAAAGGGGGGCTGGTTCTTTTCTGGCAGAAAAAATTTGACAAATCACCATGTTTTTTTCGCTTTCTTAGTCGGTGACTTTTTCGCCTTTCGGTAATAAAGCGGCAAGAACCTAAAACCGGAACCAATGAGCAGTAACGTACACCCTATACTTTCGGATGTGATCTTCATTGTTGTCAATTATAGCTATGTAAAAATCGCTAAAGCAGATATCTTGTTTGTAGAGGCAGCAGGGGGGTATGTCGAAATTTATACTACTGAACGCAAATACCAACACACTATCCATCTCAAACAATTTTTTGAGCAGCTCGATGACGACTGTTTTGTGAGAGTTTCGCGAAAGCACGTGGTAAATCTCAGGCATATTGATTCCCTGCATGGCAATAGCCTGTCTATTCAAAAATATGAGATACTGATAGGGAAACAATACAGGCCGTATTTCCTGGAATTCCTTCCAATTATCCGCACCAAATAAATAGCTACCTGAAATTCACAGGAAAATCGATAACGATCTTTTTTTCAAGGAGTTAGTCATACTATGACTCATCCAGGTTAAACCCGGTAAATCCCAGGGAATCAATAGGTCATAGTATGACTTACGCAGTTTAGGTAGCTACTCGGATATTGTTCATCCGAAGAAACTGTGCTCTTGCCAGAAAGATGATGGGGTTCGTGAAGTTTATTATGCAGCGTCGGCCTTCGTTTTTAAATTCAGGCTTTGCACTGGATATTTTTTGGATGGTATAAAAAAATTATACGTGGGCAGTGACTTTTTGAAGAGAGTGCAATTAACGGTTGTCAAAAAAAAAGTAAATAATTTAATCACCATTATTAAAAACGCGCGGGTTGTTGACCCTGATGCGAGATGATGTTTTTGAATTTTCATTAAACCACAGATTGATATATGAAACAGTTTAGCATTAAAGTTCTTGCACTTTTTCTCATCGCGATTGGGGTTCACTCTAACACCTGTGGCCAGGTGGATGAAAAACCAGTTATTGGGATCACGGATTTCATCTACGATGCTGACCTAAGCGATGAAGAAGGTGCCACAAATAAACAGGATATCCTTGTAATTCAAGAGTATGCAGCCAATGCCTTCGTCAACAGTGGCAGGTTTACCTTGGTTGAGAGAGGCTTGCTTTCCAAAATAAACAGAGAATTGGAAGACAATAAAGAGGAGGCGTTCATTATGAGCGACTATCTCCCCGAGCAAGGTAAATTATTAGGGGCGAAATATTTGTTACTCGGCCGTGTAAGCAAAGTGTCGGTACAGAAAAAAAAGAATGTCGCAGGAGATCTGTTATTTAAAAAGGCTAATGTGGACAAAGATGCGGCAGGAGCTGTCACAAAAGATAAAGTGGTTGCTTATGTAGATTTCACTCTACGAATTGTGAATGTGGAAACCGGAGTAATCGGTGAAGGCAAAGCATTCTCGATCAAGCCGTCTGCTGGTGATTTTGGGGCGCCTGACCGTCACATGGCGTTGCAAAATCTGCAGGGAAGAATCGAGACGGAGGTAGAAGAATTCATTGATGAGTTTATTCCCAAGCGATTCAAATTTTTAGAAGTAGTAGAAGAGAGTGGGGGGAAACTCGCATCATTTTATATGAAAGGGGGAAAAGTTGATAAGGTAGAAAAAGGTACTTCAATAACAATTTTTAAGGTAGAATACAAGGACTTCGGCGATGGCCCGCAAAGACTTGAATCACAAATTGGAAGCGCTAAAGTGCATGAGGTAAACGGAGCCCGTGTTTCATTGTGTGAAATAATCAGCGGGGGAGACGATATCATGAGTGAGCTAGCCAATGGGGGTACAATTATTTGTGAAGAAAATTAAAAACATAAGGTAAAATTTTTCAACGATGACATCACTAAAATTAATTTTTGCCCTTGGGACACTAATGTTACTGGGGATGTTTGCCGGTTGCTCCTCCACTAAGCCTGTTACAACAACTGTATCTCTAAATGGAGCCACCACCAATGACGTCCTTGACATCACTTCCACAGGATACGGAAAGGACGATGACGATGCTACTTACGATGCTTTAAAAAGGGCTATGGATATGGTATTGTTTAACGGCCTGCCTCAGATCAATGGTAACAGCACAATAAAAGAATCTCCGGTAAAAGATCCATTAGTTGAAGATAAACAAACAGCTATGGCTAATAATAAGCAGTTTTTTGAAGACTTATATAGCAAAACCATGCTTTACGACTTTTATCAGTCCAGTTCCGTTGTCAGCGCGAGCGCACACGGTAAAGACATGAAAGCAGTAAAGGTACGTGCAAAATTAAATTTAAGAAACCTTCGTAGAAAACTGGAAAACGCAGGGGTGATCAGAAAATTCGGGTTCTAAAACAAAAAATCCAACCATGAAAATTATAGTTTATATTCTTTTTGCATGTTTTTGCTTACAACCATCGTTAGGCCAATCCCAGAGCTCGGAACCTGACCAGACCGTTCAGCCTACCATAATGGTTATTCCATTTACAAAGGAAGGAGAAGATATCAGAACAATCATTGAGGATGATCCCAACAAAAGGATATCAATGTCTTCCGTAAAGCAGGGGTTTGATTCACGAGGTTTCACCACGATCGACTTCCGGGCCAGGTTAAAAGCATCCAATAATACCAGCATAATGCAGGGCGAAGACCAGACATCAATCAAGCAGCAAATCATTGAAAATTCAGGAGCTGATATCTACGTTGAGGTAGATTATATTCTTACCGAAAGCGCATCCGGAAACATGGTTGAAATAATATTACAGGGATATGACGTGTTTTCGGGACAATCTCTTTCCAATGCTACCGGAAGGTCAAGAATATTCAAAACAGACAAAATGGGAATATTGGCCGAGCAAGCCACTGAGTCATGTATTGAGGATTTTCTCAATATCATGAACCAGAAATTCAGCGATATTGTGGCAAACGGACGGACGGTCGTCATTAATATCACGCTATCCCTTGATTCTGAATACAATATGGACTCAAGGGTTGGATATGACGAAATACCACTAAAATTCGCCATCAGAAAGTGGCTGAAAGAGAGGTCATACAAAGGCTATTATCATTTAAAGGGTAGCTCCCAAACCCACATCAGTGTGGACGACTTTCGCATTCCCCTGAAAAATGAATATGGCGAAAATTATCAACTTGACGAGTTTGAATTTGAGGTGTTCAATTTCTTTGAAGAGCTCGGCCTTGCAGCCACGACGACAATAAATGGAACCCAATTGCTCATAAGCATAAACTAAATTTCAACGTGCAAAGAAGTTATACACATTTCATCGCATTTTTAATTATTATCTCCCTGGTTGTCCCGGCGCTAAAAAGTAACGCCCAGGAGCAGGCTACTCAATCGACCGATCTGGTTTTTACCCTGGTTTTTCCAGAAAGAATCAATGGGTTGACGCAGAGCCACAAAGATAAACTTGAGAACAAGGTATTAAGGATACTCACAAAAAATGGAATAGGTTCTTTGGGGGAATTTTCACCTTTTATCATTGTTCCCTCCATTGAGATCTACGAGACAAGCGTAGCCGAGGGGATGAGAAATATCTATATAACCGATGCCGAATTTACTTTGCAAATTGGTCAAAAAAGTGGTGAATTCTTCGCCTCCTATGACAAAAGGATAAGGGGCAGTGGAAACAACGAAAAATTAGCGATCAATAACATTATTACAAAGATCCCAACTAATTCACCAGATTTGGGCCAGTTTTTTCAGGACGCTGCTACGGAGATCAAAGCCTACTACGAGGCCAACTGCGATAAAATCATCAGTGAAGCCATTACACTTCAGCATCAGGAAAAGTTCGACGAAGCCATATTAAGGCTAAATACCATTCCATCATATGCTGAATCCTGCTATTCAAAAGCCTCAGCTATGATTAAGGATTCGTATATAAATTCAATAAATGAGGATTGTCAAAAGTTGCTTAATATAGCTCAAAACGCAGTGGCTTTGAGGCATTATGAAGCTGCCGCGTATGCGCTGGCACAAATCGATCCTGACGCCACCTGCTATCCTGAATCGGAAGCAATAAAAAATGAAATTAAAGCTGTCACCCAGGATTTCTATGATAAAATCTGGGAATATGCCGACAACAGGCTTGATAGCTATACCGAGATACTAAAAGCCAAGTATGCAGCTATGGCAACCGTGGCCACTGGCAAGTATTTAAATGAAAGCGAAAACGGTGGAAATGATAGTGGAAATTCTAATCAGCAGACTGTTGTTATTGCCAATTCTGGGTCAAACAGTGTTCCTTACGTAAGGGTGATTAGCCCCTTGTCGAGATCCGGATCAAGCGAAGCTATTGTTCACGATAGCCAGGTTTCAGTGTATGGTATAATAGATAATGTCTCTTTGGCGGAAAAATTATTTGTCGATGGCCTTGAAACATCCTGGCAACCAGATGGCGTTTTCAACCGGACAATACCCCTTAAGTCTGTCAGAAATAAAGTTGAAATTAAAGTTGAGGATAAAAATGGGCAAAAATATTCCAAAACGCTTGAAATCGTAAAACAAGCGGACGAAAATAGGCCCACATTTACTTCACCGGACAATTCGTCAAGCGACGATCTAAAAAAAATTGCTCTGGTTATTGGAAACAACGAGTATGAAAGAAGCCCTTTACGAAATGCGGTAAACGATGCGGAAAGTATGTCAGCGACCCTAAAGGGCCTTGGGTTTAAGGTAAATAAGGTTCTCAACGCAGATTATACAACAATGAAAGCCAAGATTCACGAATTTGTGAATGAGGCTGAGGGCTATAACATAGCTATGTTTTATTATTCGGGTCATGGACTTGAAATGGAGGGGGCAAATTATCTTATACCGGTCGACGCGAAAATTGAAACGGAGCAAGATATCATCACGCAAACCATAGAGGCTGACAAAATAACGAAGCCATTGGAACTTGTAAATGAGGGAAACCTGAATATTATTATCCTGGATGCATGCCGTTCCTATCCAAGTGGCCTGGCAAAATCGAGATCGGGAAATGATGGGGGGTTAGCCAGAATGATACCTCCAAGCGGCATGCTGATTGCGTTTGCCACGGCGCCGGGGTCTACGGCTTCCGATGGTTCAGGAAGCAATGGGTTGTATACCGGCGAACTGGTAAAGCAGTTGCAAATGCCACAGAGACTCGAAGATATTTTTATGAATACGCGAAATGAAGTAGAAAGAAAGTCTAACGGGAGGCAAAGGCCCTGGGAAGAAGCCCGCTTGAAGGGTGTGTATTACCTAAAATAGGTAGTTTCAGTAAAAAGTCAAATTGTGTTTCGCAGTTTGTCCGTGGGAAAGATCCGGGGGTTACCAAAACGATAATTGGGGTTCGTGAAGTTTATTATGTAGCGTCGGGTCACATTTTTATTTGCAGCTTTTGCACAGGATTTTTTTTGGGACGGGATTAAAAAAAATTATACGGGGGTAGTGACCTTTTGATAAGCGTGCAATTAAGGATTATCAAAACCATTAAATCATTTATTCACAATTAAAAAAACCTATGAAACGTTTTTTACGCGCCTACCTGTTTTTATTTCTTTTTGCCACGTCGTTCAGCTACGCGCAAGGCACACTGGAGTCTCCGGCTGTAAATGCCGGGCTTGGCATTTCCGGTTGGGGGGTGCCTCTTTACGTTGGTGTGGACTTTCCGGTACACGAAGCGATAACAGTTGGCGGTAATCTTTCTTATCAGAGCAAAAAGGAAAGCCAATCCTATTTTGGTTATACGCTTGAATGGAAACATACTATTATCGGTATAAGCGGCAGGGGAGATTATCACTTCAATGAGCTGCTCGATTTATCGGAAGAGTGGGATCTGTACGGTGGCTTGTCGTTGGGATATTGGTTCTGGAATACGAAATACACCGGTGATTTTGAAGCGGAATACAGCGGCAGCGGCTCGGGTGGTTTGGGAATTTACTTCCAGGCGGGCGCCAGGTATTTTTTCAGTGACAACGTTGCCATGAATCTGGAAGTTGGTGGGGGCAATATTCTTTCAGGCGGCAGGATTGGCGTCACTTTTCTTTTGCAGTAGAATTGAATAACCTGACTGATATGTTAACACGTTTTTTCTGCTTAATACGAGTTTTATCCCTTGGCATTATAGCTGTGGCAAATGCTCACCAGGGTGACCTCATCTAACAACATTCGGCGTAGGCCGGAAACAATATTTATTAAACTATCAAAAGAAATCGAACATGAAAAATTTATTAGCCATAACCGTAGTCATTCTGTTTGCCTGGAGCGCAAACGCCAAGATTGTGTACCTGAACAATAATTTGCCTGAGGCAAACATTGGCGAGAATCTATTTATCACCTGGACGGATGCCTATGCTGCCTGCTCACCGGGAGATACGATATATGTAATAGGTTCAAATTTCAGCCACGGAAGTGTAACAATCAGTAAACACATAAATATTGTAGGGCCGGGATATTTCCTCAATGAAAACC
>JBNLGG010000088.1:0-3072 GCA_050305935.1 Cyclobacteriaceae bacterium
GTTACAGTACCGGAAGGAGCAGTCACAGGGTTGGTAGATATAACAGTAAACGGGATCGGGATAGAACTCCCTGCCCTGGGACATAAGTTTACTGTCATTGTTCCTCCCACCGTCAGCAGCTTCTCACCGGCAAGCGGCGAAGTAGGCGCTACAGTAACTATTACAGGAACAAACTTCAGTACCATTCCAGGTGAAAACACGGTGGAAATAGGCAACTCGGAAGCTACAGTTACAGCCGCTACCACTACCCAGCTTACCGTCACAGTACCGGAAGGGGCCGAAACAGGAGCGATCAGCGTGACAGTCGATGGACAGACAGCTACATCAGTGAATAAGTTCACTGTTGTTTATCCCCCAGTGATCACTAGCTTTTCACCTACCAGCGGGCATACTGGCGATGTAATCACTATTACCGGGACAAACTTCAGTGAAGTTCCGAGCGGAAATGTGGTGAAATTTAATGGCATTCAGGCAACTGTAAAATCCACCACTACTACCTCCATAGAGGCTGTAGTTCCCGCAAGCTTAACGGCGGCCACAAGTAAAATTACGGTAACGACCGGTGGACAAACCGCCACAAGCGCCGATGATTTCACATTGATTGTTACAAAAGTTATAAAAATAGCTGCAGGTGATGGTCACACTATGTTTCTGATGGATGACAACACCTTATGGGCTGCGGGAGCTAATAATTATGGGCAGTCAGGTGATGGAGAAACATCTATTGCTCTCACAAAAATCCCCAGACTTGTCATGAACGATGTAAAGGATGTTTCTGCAGGCTCACATCACACGCTGATTTTGAAAACCGACAATACGCTGTGGGCTTGCGGTCACAATCTATATGGCCAATTGGGTATAGGAACAACGGATGACTACAGTAAGCCACAGCAAATCATGAGTGATGTAAAGAGTATTGTTGCGGGGCCTTATTACTCCCTGATCCTGACTAATAACAATGAATTATGGGCATGCGGAAGGAATAGCAGCGGACAGCTTGGCAAAGGGGAACCTGTCGAAGTTGTATCCTCTCCTATCTTTGTTATGAGTGATGTAAAAACGATGGCTGCCGGCAATTCGCATAGCATGATCGTGAAAACCAACAACACACTTTGGACGACTGGCAATAATACTTACGGGCAGCTAGGGGATGGAACAACTAACCAAACAAGTATACCAAAACAGGTTATGACGGGCGTAAAAGACGTTGCCGCAGGCTATTATCATTCAATGATCCTGAAGGATGATAATAATCTGTGGGGTTGCGGACGTAATAACTTTGGCCAGTTGGGCAAGGGAGGCGGAGATATTCATACGCCGGAATTTATTGTTGGAAATGTAGCGAAAGTTCAAGCAGGTCTATTCCATACGGCGGCTTTATCTACAGGCAATAGTGCTTATACTACAGGACTCAGACAAAACGGTCAGCTAGGCGATGGATACATGGGTAGTGGTAGCTATGCATTTAACTTTCAGAATATTAAAAGTGAAGTATCAGACATCTTCACGGGCGCTAATAGTACTTTCTTTTTACAATATAATACCGTATGGGGTACAGGCAGAAATGACAGCGGACAGTTGGGTATCAACAGCACCAGCAATGTAAGTATCCCCTATGCAGTTTATTTTTGACAAAGCATTAGTCTATAACAGAATATTGTCTTAAAAAAGGAAGACATCTCAAAGCTGTTTGAGGTGCCTTCCATTTTTAAAAGATACCAGCATGAAATCAATCAAAATCAAAGCAAGATGGTCAGGTGTGTTGATCATTCTTGGAATGGTCGCGGGTGTATTTAGTGTAGCTCCTTCCGTTGATTCTCCGAGCTACCTCACCGAAGCGACCGGACATTCGGGACAGGTGATCATCGCCGCTGTGTTTCAACTGATGATGGCTTTTGCCTATTTGGCCTTTGCCATTTTAATGTATTCGCTCACAAAGTCTTTTGGAAAAGAATTGGCCCTGGGTTTTTTATGCTCAAGGATCGTCGCTGTGGCTATGGTGGTGTTGGGCGCTGTAGCGTTAGTAGCTATACTGGCATTGAGTAATGAATACATTAATACTTCTTCCTCAGAATTGAGTAATGAATACATTAATACTTCTTCCTCAGAAATACCGTTTTTTTATTCATTTGGAAATGTATTGAAGGCCACCCGGGACTATATCAACCATGTTTTTATGATTTTGATTCTATCGTGTGGTAATTTTCTTATGTACATCCTTTTTCTTCAATCAAAACTCGTCCCTCGTTGGATCTCTATGCCGGGCTTGGCAGGAACTGTGTCTTCCGTTGTAGCCAGTTTGCTTGTTTTATTTCAGGTCTTAGATGTAATCACATCTACCTACCTATTGTTAAATGTACCTACAGCGCTTTTGGAATTAATCCTGGCATTGTGGTTGATATTTGATGGATCAGACCTCGGGGCACGGGATCAGGATAAGCAACCTCATTTCTTTTCGGGTTTTAACCATTAAGACCTGGATTGAATGCAGAACTTCGTTTTGTGGAAATCCCGTCATTTTATACTGAATTAACGCAATGAATGTGGGAAGTGGAATGTCTGGCATTCGTATTAAGCCAACACAACAATCCGAACGGATCCCATCCCTCGACTTCCTGAGAGGAATAGCCATTCTCGGAATACTATTTATCAATTTAGAAAACTTCGCCTATCCCGACTCATGGAGTCCGTGGAAATACGGCTTCAAGGGCTCAATCGACCACACAGCAAGATTTTGGGTCTACTTTCTTACACAAGGTAAATTCTATACGATGTTTGCCCTGCTGTTTGGCATCGGCTTTTACATCTTTCTCGAGAGACTTGAGAAAAAGGGTCTGGGACTTAAGGCAATGGATATTTATGCCAGGAGATTGCTTTGGCTTTTTGTGATCGGAATAGCCCATGCCTATCTAATCTGGGACGGCGACGTGCTGTATCACTATGCTATCTGTGGTTTTTTATTGTTCCCTTTCCGATCCATTAAGTCGCGAAGTTTAACCCTGATTGTGGTCTTTTTGTGTGTGCTGCAATTGCTTAAGTCATACGATCAAACCGTAAGGTGGCAGGATCGTC
>JBNLGG010000088.1:3251-13842 GCA_050305935.1 Cyclobacteriaceae bacterium
CACAAAGGGCTCGTATATTACCAGGGGCTTTTATTCCCGTCGCTGATCGCAATGATCCTGGGCATCGTCCTTTATAGGTCGGGAATATTTAGCGACTATCATGTTTGGAAATATTATTGGATCATCAGTCTTAGCGTCCTTGCCGTTGGATTGATCATCAACTATTTAAGATATTACCACTGGACCTACGAGTATTTCAATCCTGTTACCAACGTCTGGAAAGGATGGCTTTTTACTTTCCCAAAAGAAATTCTAGGCATCGGTTATGTGCTGATATTGAACGGTCTCTTCCAAAAGTTCCTTCCTTCGGTGCGATTCAAAATGATCTCGAACATAGGAAGAATGGCCCTCACAAACTACATCTTTCAAAATACCCTGCTCGGACTGATCTTCTATGGCTACGGATTAGCAATGTTCAACCGCTTTTCAAGATTTGAGTTGCTGGGAATCGTTGCAGTGATCTGGATTGTCCAGATACTTCTAAGCAGCTTGTGGATGAAAAAGCACAAACAAGGTCCGCTGGAAATGATGTGGAAGGCACTTACCTATAATAGTTTTAAAACACTCAAAAACAGGTAATTATGAGCAAACTGTTTATCCTTATTGGTATTATATTCTCCGTCGAGTCATATGCCCAGAACAAAAAAATGTGCCTCACTGTCGATGACCTTCCAACCGTTCCATACCGAGCCCCCGGGCATGAAATCAAGCTTGACATCACAAACGGACTCAGCCGGGTATTCAAGGAATTCACATTCCCGCCGCCGTTTGGTTCTTGGCAATAGCAAAAGAGGGGATTTCTTTGCAGGCGATCCTCTGATGCCGGAGTATATTCAGGAACTGGCAAAATAGAGATGTTAGCTGCAATTTTTCTGCTAACCTTCACCACACATACTAAAAGACATTTGATGAACTTTAAACTTCTCTTTTTAGCAATAATCTTACCCTCGGCATTATGTGCTCAACAGGAATTAACGGAAAAACAAATTTTGGAGGACTATACTATTTTCAAGAATGTATTAACAGCCAGTCACCCAAGCTTGTATGAATACACTACAAATTCTCAATGGGATAGTATTTTTTCAAATTTTGAGTCACAAGTAAAACATATAAAAAATTCTGATGACTTATTTAAAGCAATGAGCGCCGTTGCAATCAACGTTAGGGACGGCCACCTCATAATTCATCATCCAAAAATGGATTCCATTCCACCGATGTTCCCCCTGCTGTTAAAGATAATTGATGAAAAACTCTATACGGATACGGAAGATTTTGGTATCCCATTAGGTTCAGAGATTGTTACAATTGATGGTTTAAATAGTCAGGAGATAATTAAAAGAATGGCCAAGTATGCACCATCCGATGGCTATAATACCACGAAAAAATACCGACAAATAGAGTCAGAATTTGGTATTCTGCATTATTATGAATTCGGAGCAAAGAATGATTATACAGTTACTTATCGCACTCCCGATCATCATACCCAAACATCGAATATCAAGAGCAAACCTTTTAAAAGTATTGGTATGCGAAACCCGAAAAGAAGTTCCTATTTTTCTGCATATCATCAAAAAACAGATAAGCTGGAGCATTTTAAAAATACCATAAGCCAGAAATTACCTTTTATCTATTTTGTTGACTCCATAAATACAGCAGTACTCACTGTGAATTCATTTGGCGTTGATCCTCAGGAATTCAAATCCAGGATCATTGAGGTTTTTAAAGAAATAAAACGCAAAAAAGCGACATCACTGATTATTGACGTAAGACAAAATAACGGAGGATATCGAGCGAATGCCATCACTCTATTCTCATTTATTTCAGACCAGCCATTTAAACAAAGAATTTCAGAGTGTGCCATCACGCCGACCCTAATTGAAGAAAAATATGTCGCACATACCATGTCGAATTACCCGGAGTTTTATAAACGCTATTTTGCCAATTCAGAAAGAAAAAGTGGCTGTTGGGTTTTAACTACCGATAAGGCTGAGGAAGCAATGAAACCTTACCGCCAACCATTCAAAAATAATATTTATGTGCTGGCTGGCGGAAATACGTTTTCAGCCGGTGCAGCATTTGCCTTAAACGCAAAGAATAGTGACCACATAAAGCTCATTGGAGAAGAAACAGGGGGAGGCTATTATTTTCATACAGGCCAATTTCCGGTTTTGTATGAATTACCCAATTCTAAAATATTTATGAATATATCCCTGATCAAGATCAATCATTACGTCCGGGATAGCTCAGTGGCAAAAGGAAGCGGTATTTTACCTGATTTTGAGATCAACTTTACGCAGGAGGATTTGATCAACGGAACGGATTGTCAATTAGATTACATACTGAAACAAATTGAAAAGCAATAATATGTGAGTAAAATTCTATCCCCATACTGCTTTGAAAGGGAGAGATACCTGCAAAGCAATTTATTTTTCCGCCTCCATTTTCTGTTTTAAAGACAAGTCTAAACAGTGTACAAACCTTAAAAAAATTGACCTCTATATTGTATCAGTATTCTTTTAACTATTATCCATCCAAAAATCTTGCTCGCAGCTAAAAAAAACAGGCCACAGTAGATGACCAAGGTGTGACGACTCTCAATGACTACCTAAAATCATTTCTCGCTGTAGATAAGCAAAAAATTGCTGAAGGACATTACTGTTTTTGATGGCACCTCATCTCCTCAAAAATATCAACGGACTGTTTTGGATTTGCAAATCCGATCCGACTAAAGTCTGATCTGAAAAAGTGGCGAGTTACTCGGTCATCAGGCCGTTTTGGAATGCATATTTTACCAAACCGGCGGTATTTTTTGCATTGAGCTTGCTCAGCAGATTTTTCCGGTGGGTGTTTACGGTGTTTTGGCTAATGAACAGCTTGTCGGCAATCTCCTGAGTGGTGTACTCCATAGAAATGTACTTCAGGATCTCTTTTTCCCGGCGACTCAATTGAAAAGGGGCTTCTTTTTCTTTTGATACTGAAAATACATTCTTCATGTATTCATCTTTCACGTCCTGTGCGAAATACTTCTCGCCGGCAGCAATAACATTCAGCGCTTTCAGCAACTCCTGCTTTTCAGCGTTTTTCAGCAGGTAGCCGTCCACATCATTGCTGATGCACTTTGCTATCATGTTGGCGTCGTTATGAGTGCTGAGGATCAGCGTCTTTATCTCCGGGTGTTTTTTTTTCAGGTGCTTGCTAAGCCCTATGCCATCCATCTCGGGCATATTGATATCCGTCACCACAATATCTATCTGTTTGTTTTTTATCTTATTGATAGCCTCTTTGCCATTCAGGGCCGTATCGACAATCTCAACATCAGGTTCATGCTGCAGCAGCGAACAAATACCTTCCAGAAACATATGATGATCATCGACAATTAGGATATTTATTCTTTTTTCCATTATTAATAACCTGTTATTAAAAATCTCAACACTAAGTCCTATACCAGTGGAATATCTATACTTACGATGGTTCCTCTCTTCAGTACTGAGTCTATCAGTAGTTGTCCTCCCAGGGCATCTATACGCGACCTGATGCTGGTAAGGCCAAGTCCTGCTGATTTTGCCGAAGCGTCGAACCCCTTGCCTCTGTCTTCTACGATCATGTTCAACCCGTCGTCGTTCCTTACCACCTGCACCTCGACCCAGTCTGCACATGCATGTTTGATCACATTGCCTATCAGCTCCTGCAATATGCGATAGACTTCCACTTTAACATCGTCTGACAGTAAATTAAGTTGTCTCTCGCCATGAAAGACATATTCGACCTCCAGGTTGCCCATGCCGGAGATTTCGTTAAGGTACTTTTTTATGAAATCGACAAAGGAATACTGTAGCATGCCGGGAGGAGTAAGGTGATGAGAAATGGTGCGTACCTCCTTGTACAGGTCGTCTATGCTGTTCATCAGGTTTTTAACTTGCAGGTTTTCCTCAAGCAGATTTCCCAGCGACTGAAATTTCATTTTTATACCAGCCAGTGTTCCAGCCACTCCATCATGCAGTTCTTTTGCCACCCGTTGTTTTTCCTTTTCCTGGCCTTCAATGTTTGCCTTTATCGTTTTTATCTCAAAGGATCGGAGCAGTTCCAGGGTCTTTTGTTTGTTTACTTCTTCCGTTTTTGCTGCTAGTAATTCTTTATTGCGTACTTTCTGCTGGTAGACGATCATCAATATAAAAGTAGGAATAAAAATGAGGATAGCGCCGATGATAGCTACATTACGGATCAGGGTTTGGCGGTCCAGTTCATTTTGCTTATTGATGATCTTTGCCTGCTGCAATTCTTTGTCTTTCTTCAGCAGTCCTATTTCGCGGTTTTTATGCAGCAACTTGTACTTGCTTTTTTCTTCTTCCAAAATCTTTTTCAGCAACTCCTCGGTATAAAGTGCCTGTTGCTTTTCCACTTCAATCTCGCGAAGCCTGCGGTCTTTCTTCAGCAGAGCTATTTCCTTTTCCTTGTTTTCAGCCTCATACTTCGTCAGCAGTTCCTCGGTTTTTACTTTATAGTCCAGGTTGTAGATGCTGTCTTTCATTTCGTAAAATTGCACGGTGTGATTCAAGGCCTCTTTATAATCGCCTTTGTTGGCATAAACATCCGACAAATTTGAGTGAACATAGGGGACCAGGTTAGACCTGATTTGAAGGCCTATTGCCAGGCTCTTGTTGTAGTAGGCCAGGGCTTCTTCAAACTTCCCCATCTGATTATAGATCAGGCCCATGCGATTGTAGCTCACAAATAACTCCTTATCCAGCCCCAGCTTCTCCTGTATTTTTATTATTTTTTCATTGTATTCGAGCGAATGATCCGCATCTTCTTTGTATAGATAAGCTCCTGCCAGTCCACCCAGAGGCGTGAGGGCGCAGAATTCATCGTTTACTTCTTCACAGGCTTTCAAACTTTGCCTGTAGTAGTAGATGGCTTCGTCGTAGTTTTCCTGTTTTTCCCTCACTACGCCCATATTATACATACAGATAGCATACTTATCTCCTTTTTCCCATATTGACGCACATTTTTGAAAGTGCTCAAAGGCCTCATCGTAATGCCCCTGTATTTGGTAAAGGACACCAATATTATTTATGAAAAGTACTTCCAGCTCATCAAAATGATTGTTGCGGGCCAATTCAAGACCTTTGGTATAGTAGTCAAAACCTGACTCCATGGCACCACTTTCCATATCCACATTGCCCAGGCTTTTGTAACAGAAAGCTACTTGCTCCGTATCTTTCAGGCTCTGGTATTCGGCAAGCGCCTGCTCAAGGCAGTACCTTGCTGAATCATAAGTACCAATATCGAACATCAGATTTCCCAGCCTGAAATAGCTGTCGGCATATTCCCTGGAAAATCCGTTGCTTTTGCTGGTAGTGAGGGCCTGTAGTATTAATGCCTTCGCCAGCTCAGGTTCCTTTTTGTACGTGCTGTCATAATCCCGGATCAACGACCTCACTTTCACTAAAGCCTTCCCGCCAGAAGGCTGTACCTGGGCATTGACACTGCTTAATACAAAAACCAGAAAACAAAAAATGACAGATATTCTCACGTTCTTCTCAGCTTTTCGTATCCAAAATTTTTGCATAAATAATTATTAGTGCCTGATTTCCTATCATTATTTCTGGCTATTTTCTCTTTTACACCTTTATAGTGATGTGCGGGTTTTGGTAAGCGTCTAGCTTTGTGTTAGTTAAAAAAAAACCAACCGAAGAAATCATGATGCAGGGAACAGCGCTTTTTTTATTGAGTCTCGTGGCGACGAGTTCCCTGCTGCTGAAAACCACTGTTAACGGCAGAAATTTTTTAAAGTCTGTGGTGCCTCGCTACGGATGGCCGGGACTGATGTTTTGTTTGTGGGGTATTTACAGTTTCATGTATAACGGACTGCTAAAAAGTGAGGCCTGGAGGGACGGAGCATTCTTGTGGACGGGTCTGCTCATCGTGAATGTACTGCAGATCGCTATTGGATACCTTATGGCTTACGGACTGGTCATAGAGTATGTATTTTCGGGCGATGAAACAGCCCTTCGAAAAAGAGATCAGTTGATCGAGAGACTTTCGTTGCTACAAAGCAAAACAGGAATTGCAGGACTGATTGCGGGAGGTGGTTACATGCTTGTATCTGCTTTCTACTGAGGATTTCCCAGACAAATGGGTTGGGAAACGTTCATTTGACAATCTTGTTTTGCTGCAGGCGGCAGAAAAAACCAAAAAATAAAACCTTGTAACAGTAATAGTATCTATGAATAATTCTCTTCTATAAATCTAAAGGCAAGGCAGATTTCACTATTTATCCCGATATGGCGGGACCACCGTATCCCGATACACCCGCTATCGGGACCAAATACTGTAGCGAAGTCGGTTTATTCACTACAGAGTACCTGTTCCGAAGTGATGCTTACATAACAATTTGAGCCCCGCAAGGCCTTGCAACACAAAACCAAGCTACTATTTTTACATCACGTTATTATAGTGCATTATAGAAAACATCGGAAATGGCAATATTTGAGATAGATAATGGAAAAGCGAAACGAGTTCGTTTAAGTGAATTCAAAATTGAAAAGGATCTTCAAAGATTGGTGGAGGGGAGCCTGGAAACAATTTTTAACTGCCGATTAATTGCAACTGAATTTTCAACAGGGAATATCCATTCCGGACGAATCGACACATTGGCCATTTCTGAGGATTTAAATCCGGTAATTATTGAATACAAGAAAGTTGCTTCGTCAGAACTGATAAATCAAAGTCTTTACTATCTGCATTGGATAAGGGACCACAAAGGAGATTTTCAGGTTGCAGCAAATAAAGCTTTGAGCAAGGAAATAAACGTGGATTGGTCAGACATTAGGGTGATTTGTCTCGCTCCTGAGTATAAGAAGTACGACTTACACGCTGTTCAAGTAATGGGAGCTAATATTGAATTGTGGCAATATAAAATCTATGAAAACGGAATACTTAACATTGAAGAAGTTTACAGGCGAATGACGCCAAGCTCACATCAAGAAATAGAAGACTTTAATGGGAAAAATCCGGTAATGGTTGAAGCTGGAAAAAAAGCTGCATTGACCAGAAAAACGGCAACATATACCCTGAATGAACACAACGAAAATCTTGACGATACAATTCTGGAGTTGTTCAATACGGTAAGGGATTATATCATTTCTCTCGACAGTTCCATTGAAGAAACACCCAAGAAATATTATATAGCGTATAAGACCAGTCAGAACTTTGTTTGCCTTCAGACCTACAAAAAGAAACTGACCCTGTATCTAAAACTGAATCCAGAAGAAGTAGATCCTATGCCAAAGCAAGCTCGTGATGTTAGAAATATCGGTCATTTTGGAACAGGCGACTTTGAAATGACAATAAAAGACTTAACTGACTTTGAAGAAACAAAGCAACTGATTAATGAAGCATATAAAAACATCGGTGGCTGAAAATATCGACATCAAGCAGACATCTCCACCAGCAATGACTAAAGGAGCACATCTCTCCGGCAAGACAGGTCTCACTATTTTTCCCGACATGGTGGGGCCACTGCATCCCGGACGCCCTGCTAACGGACGACACTCAGTAACAAAGGCAGTTTATTCCGTTGTTTTCTCAACGATATTCATGAATTCGTTCCTTGTTTCTCAACCACTCGCTTGTGGTTTTAAGTTTAACGGGATGCTGGATTGCATCACTACCCTACTTTTCCCTTACTTCTGCTCACAAAAAACAAATAGCTGGAAATCCTATTTTGCTTTCAATGTGATAGGCGTGGTCTGGGCTGCGGATTGTGAACTTTCCGAATATGATATAATCATGGAAGGCGACGAAAACATACCACCACTACGGCTTTAGAAAAATTGTATTGCAGCGGGAAAAGCTCAAGGACTTGCGGATGTTCCGGATGAAGGAAAGTAACTCCGTAATTATTCATAGGGATGTAATTCAATGTTTTGCAGACAATAGATAATGAAGGTGGGCGGCTGAAGGCTTGCGCGATCACCGTGTCGATTAGAAAAACAATCAAGTTCAGTTGTTCTGATCTTCAAGACTGCATTCAGGCCGGTGATGTCTTCTTACCATATTAACTGCGACATTGTTTTCTTCAATCCTTGAAGCTGTTATCAAACTTGCAGCCTCCAACGCTTTCTCTCCTTTTTCCTTTGTATAAACTGCTATTCTCTTGCCAAAATGTCTCCGGAGAACGGGTCGCTTTGATCTTACTTCGCAAACCTGTAACTGATCATGATCTCATGGTTATTGAAATTGATTTTTTCAGACGTTCCGTCCAGCATCACTTCATAACAATACCTGAGTTGAAAGTTTTTCGCCAGGCCTATACCCAGCAAGAAGTTCAATTGTGAAGTTGTTCTATATCCCACACCTATATTCACTTTATCGTCAAAGTCAAATACCACGTTTCCGTCGGCCTGTAGCGGGGCTCCATTCACATATTTTATCAGGGTGCTCAACTCGAGCTTTGTAAACTGTCCGGTAATGAATTGATAACCGGAATTCAGGTAAACATGTCGGCTAAGCGTAAAATCTTTACCTTCCCAATAATTATTCAATATTTTCGGAATTGAAAGGCCAGCGAAGAATTTGTTTTTGCTGTAGTAAATACCTACCCCAAAATTGGGGAGAACAAGACTTGCATTTTGCGCAAAATTAGGATCATCATCGATACCCAGACTTTGAAGGTCTTCATTGTAGAAAGATACGCCGGCGCTTATTCCAAATGCCAGAACATGGGGATGAAAGCCCCAGGAAGTGTATGAATTGTGGTTTCTGGATACCAGCTTATAGGAGTAGTTCCCGTATATGCCTGTGTTACTTGTTACGCCGATTTCATCGTGGATTAGATTAATACCTAAGCCAACTTTGGGATTCAGGGCCTTGCCATGAGCGGAAAAGGATAGCGTTTGCGGTGACCCCTCCATACTCTGCAGAAAGCCTTTGGCGGAAAAATTAAGTATCGGATCCAGATAGTATCCCGCATAGGCAGGATTTATAGAAAGTGGATCGAATATATAATTACTGCGGGCCGGATCTTGCTGAGCTTTCGTTAATATGCTTATTGCTGAGGCAGCAAGAACGAAAAATAACTTTTTGCCTATTTGTGTCATCTTCATTGTTAATAAAATCAAACTTATTTTTTCAAAACTAAAAATCCCTTTATCGGCTCTTCGCCATCATCAAGTTGAATGACATAGAAATAAGTGCCTTCGGGAAGATCACCTGCACCCAGGGAGGTGAGCCTGTTTGCCTTTCCGGTGAAAACATGTGAAGAATTGTCATATCCATGCTGAGCGTAAACCAGGTTTCCCCATCTGTTATAAATTGCGACACTGTTGCCGGGATATTTTTCTATTCCGCGAATAATCCAGGTATCATTGACGCCGTCGTTGTCGGGTGAGAACCCTTGTACAATCCTTATATCTTCTATGATTACTGTGATTTTATCTTCTGCGAAGCATCCTTCCGGGGTAGTGAAGATGACAGTATAAGTGGTAGTGACTTCAGGACTAGCAACAGGGTTTTTGACATTTGCATCATCCAGCCCTATGGCAGGAGACCATGCAAATGTACCTGCGGATGAAGAGTTGATATTGAGTTGAATATTTTCGCCTGCGGTAATTGCAACGTCATTTCCGGCATCTATGGTCGGCGTGAGATCTCCTTTTAGGATTAGGTTGACGACACATGATTTGCTGTTTCCTAAGTCATCATTTGCTGTGATCGTTACATCGGTTGAATGTGAAATGGCAGTTCCTGCTACCGGGGATTGTGTTATGTTGACATTTGCAGCACAGCCGTTGTTTACTGATACCAGGCCTGTAATATCAGGTACAATAGCCTGACAATCTGAAGTTACCTCTACCTCCTGGTCTCCGGGACATTCGACTGTAAAATTGGCGTTGGCAGATTTAACTAATTTAAAAGAACAATTCGCCTTGTTGCCAGTAGCATCTTCTGCTGTCATCGTTATCGTCATGCCATCGGTAAAGGCGCTCCCCGGTGCAGGGGATTGTGTTATGGACGGGTTGGCGTCCTTGTTATCGGTAGCGGTGGCCATCGAGGTGTAGTCGGGAATGGTGGTGGCATCGCAGGCCAGTTCCTGGTCGCCGGGACAGGTGATGGAAGGCGCTTCGGTGTCGGGTGCTTCGCTGACCTGAAACGTGCAGGTCTGGGTGTTTCCGCTTGCATCTTTGGCAGTCAATGTTACCGTGGTGGTGGCAGTAAAGGCGCTCCCCGCCAATGGCGACTGGGTCACTGTCGGCGAACCATCGCAATTGTCAGTTACGGTAGCCATCGACGTAAAGTCGGGAATGGTGGTGGAACCGGTGGATAAAACCTGGTCGCCAGGGCAAGTTATCACAGGACTTTCCGCGTCGGCAGCTTTGTTAACTGCAAAGGTGCAGTTGCTGGTATTTCCGGCGTTGTCCTTTGCTGTCAGCGTGATTGTCATGCCATCGGTAAATGCACTGCCCGATGACGGGGATTGTGTTATAGATGGGTTGGCGTCCTTGTTATCGGTGGCGGTGGCCATCGAGGTGTAGTCGGGAATAGTGGTGGCATCGCAGGCCAGTTCCTGGTCGCCGGGACAGGTGATGGA
>JBNLGG010000089.1:0-13716 GCA_050305935.1 Cyclobacteriaceae bacterium
TTTTAATACCATTGATCAAAGCTCCTTGCGAGCAGAAGAAAAAGCCGCCGCCGGTTACTACAGTGTACATTTAAAGAAGTGGAATATCAAAGCTGAGCTTACAACTACAGAAAGAGTAGCTTTTCACAGGTACACTTTCGCAGATACTGAAATGAATGCCGTCAAAATAGATGGAGGATTTTTTCTTGGAGAAAACCCTATACCTGATTCCAGGGAGGCGCAGCAGTTCGTGGGATCTGAAGTGGAAGTAGTGTCTGATACGGAATTAAGAGGGTATAGCCGCATCAGAGGAGGGTGGAATAACGGCAGTGCCTATACAGTCTATTATTATGCGGTTTTCGACCAGCCTTTTGAAAACTTTTCTACCTGGAAGGGTGGAGAGTTAAAGCCCGGAGCAGTGAGTCAGTTTGACTCAGGGGATAAGACGGGAGCTATTTGTTATTTTAAAAATCATGCTAATAAAGTTGTCAAGGTTAAGGTAGGCATTTCTTTTATCAGCACGGGAAAGGCCAGGCAAAATATACTTTCCGAAGTACCTGGTTGGGAATTTTCCGAAGTTTTGGAAAATAATCAGGCTAAATGGGAATCATTGATCAGTAGGATAGAAGTGGGCTCGTCTGCTTCAGAATCAGAAAAACGGATGTTTTACACGGCATTATACCACACCATGCTCATGCCGGTAGACAGATCCGGTGAGAACCCACTCTGGACAGCAACGCCCTATTACGATGACTTTTATGCCATTTGGGATACCTTTCGTTCTTCATCGCCGCTCATTACCCTGATTGACCCTTCACGGCAGGCGGATATCATCAATGCCCTGCTTAATATTTATAAATATGATGGCTACCTGCCTGACGCCAGAAGTGGGAATTGCAACGGGAGAACGCAGGGAGGATCCAATGCAGAAGTGGTAATTGCCGATGCTTTTGCCAAGAATTTAAAAGGGGTAAACTATCATGCAGCCTTAAAGGCAATGATCAAAGATGCCACTATTCCTCCGGGAGGAAACGAAGAAAAAGAGGGCAGGGGTGGACTGAACGACTATAATGAGCTGGGGTATGTTTCTACGAATTTTGTGAGGGCAGGCAACAGGACTTTGGAATATGCCTATAATGACTATTGCCTTGCGATGGTGGCAAAGGGCTTACACCGTATGGGTGAATATTACCGTTTTTTAAATCAATCTGACAATTGGCAAAACTTATGGCGTGACATAGAAGATCATGGTGCCAAAGGTTTTATCATGCCAAAGGACAAAGCCGGAAAATGGGTTGACAGCATCCAATGTGATAGATCAGAGGGGAGAATAACCTATGTTCCCTATACACCGTTGGCCCAGGATTGGCCTAATTGTGTTTGTTGGTGGTGTGGTTTCTTTTATGAAGCCAGTTCCTGGGAATACTCCCTTTATGTGCCTCACGATGTAGCTTCCCTCATTGCAAAATCCGGAGGAAGAGAAGCTTTCAGGAAACGCCTGGATGTTTTGTTTGAAAACAAATACTATAACGTGGGGAACGAGCCCTCCTTTTTGACGCCAAACCTTTACCATTGGATAGGAAGACCGGACCTGAGTTCGGAGCGCATCCATCAGATCATAGACAATAATTACGACGATTCAAAAAGTGGGATTCCTGGCAACGACGACTCCGGAGCTATGTCCTCCTGGCTGGCATTTCATATGATAGGATTATTCCCTAATGCTGGGCAGTCATACTATCTCATTAATACTCCTTATTTTAGGGAAGTGACGATACACCATGAGCAAAGTGATTTTAAGATTCTGGCTAAAAACCTTTCAAAGGAAAACAAATACATACAGTCGGCATCGTTGAACGGAAAGGAACACAAGAATGCCTGGATCGAACATCAGGATATAATAAATGGTGGTGAATTGATTTTAAAAATGGGAAATACACCCACTGAATGGAGTGCTGAACTTGCACCACCCTCTAAGTCAAATCCTAAAAAGATAGAGTAAAAAAAAGATTTGGATTTGCCATTTCTTCAATAAAGTGATTTCAGGAAGACAAATTCTTTAAAAGAGTTATGAATAGAAATGATTGTTATGAAATATTTGCATGTATTGTATATATGTACTACATTTAAACATTATAATAATTTTGTAATTAGACACATTTATAAAAGCAAAGTATTGCATTGAACTACTAGAGTTTCACTTTAATCTAAAATTATGAATGAAAACTTTACAACAAGGATGAGAAGAAAGCTAATCGACGGGATGGCTGTCCCGATGTTTTTAGCATGTATTCTTCTGGCATTGCCTGGGTTTGCCCAGGACAGCGAAAAGGTGGTGACCGGAACGGTTACTGACGGAGAAAACAATCAGGGGCTTCCTGGTGTTTCCGTATCAATAGAAGGTACTACTTCAGGTACAATCACAGATGTTGATGGTAATTATAATATTAGTGTTGGAGAAAAGGCTAAGTTGATTTTTAGCTTTGTGGGCTATGTGAGTGAAGAGGTAGTCGTAGGAAACCAGTCAGTGATAGATGTTTCACTCAATTCTGATGTGACTTCGCTGGATGAGATAGTAGTAATCGGCTACGGCGAGGTGAAAAGATCGGATCTTACAGGTTCTGTAGTTTCGATGGATTCAAAGCAGCTTGAAAAAGTCAACAAGGTTGATGCTGTCTCAGCCCTACAGGGACAGGTGCCAGGTGTGGTAATTCAAAGGACCAATAACAAACCTGGAGATGGTGGGTTTAACATAAGAATACGGGGCGCCAGCACCATTAACACCAACGAGACCGCTGAACAAGCCGGCTACAACCCTGGACAGAATCCGCTTTTCATTGTAGATGGAATTTTCGTATCTGATATTTCCTTCCTGAACCCCGCTGATATTGAAAGAATGGATGTTTTGAAAGATGCCTCCGCAACAGCTATCTATGGATCAAGAGGTAGTAATGGAGTTGTAATCATCAAAACCAAGAAGGGTGAAAGCGGCAAACTTAGTGTGCGATATAATAATTACGTGGGTACCAAGCAGGCTTATCATTTGCCTTCTGTTCAAGATGGTCCAGGTTATGTTCAATATGTAAAGGACTTGGTTGTTGGAAACGTCTTTACCTCACCAACCGGAGATCTGAACTTTCGGGCATCAGATGTTAACCTAGCCGATTGGTTCAGTAACGAAGAACTTCAAAACGTGGCAGATGGCATAAACACAGACTGGGTAGACCTGATTCTAAGAAATGGTTTTCAAACCAACCATACACTTGATTTAAGCGGTGGCAATGAGACCACCACTTACGGGATCGGTTTTGGCTATACCAAAGACAATGGGAATATCAAGAATGAAGAGTTTACGCGTTACAACATGCGAGGTAATCTTAGCAGTGACCTGACAAAATGGTTGAATCTAAGCTACAGCAACTATGCTACTGTAGCTATTCAAAACACAGGGAGCTGGGAGGCATTTAGAAGCGCCTACAGGCTAAAACCAATCGGAAGGCCATACAACGAAGATGGTTCATTAAGGTTCTTCCCAACTGAAAAAGAAACGCAGATCACTAATCCACTTTTTGATCCTGATAATATTACAAAGGAAACGAAGTATCTTCAATATCTGGGTGATTTAGCCTTGACCTTCAAACCTGTTGAGGGGCTATCAGTCACTACCAAATTTTCTCCAAATATTAAATTCACTCGTTACGGGGAATATAGAGGACTTTATTCTAAAAGTGTAAACGGCAATCCGTCTAATAGGAGAGCACAGGTAAATCATCAAAACTATTTTTCCTACACTTGGGATAACATTATAAATTATGATTATACAGCAGGTATTCATCACCTGAATGCTACCCTGGTATATTCACAATATCTTGAAAGGGCGGAATATTACTACTCTCAGGTACGTAATTATACAACCGACGATTTCCTGTTTTATAATATTGATGCAGGTACAAGCATTCGGGATTTATCCGGTGACTTTTCCAAGCAAACGCTGCAATCCTACACGGCCAGGATCAACTATAATTTGAATGATAAATACCTTTTTACAGTTACAGGCCGTTATGATGGCGCCTCCATCCTGTCGGAAAAAAACAAATGGGCGTTTTTCCCATCGGCTGCATTAGCATGGAGATTGTCCGAAGAGAGTTTCTTTAAAGGAATAGACGTAGTTTCTGATGCCAAGCTTCGTTTGAGCTATGGTCAAACTGGTAACAACGGACAAGGAGGAGGTTTAGTTCCTCTGCGCTCTCAATCATTACTTGGCACCAGCGCAACCAATATTGGAGACGCGGCGGTACCAACGGCATACATAACAGATCTGGCGAATGAAAACCTTTCTTGGGAAAGAACTACAGAGATCAACCTTGGATTTGACTTTGGCTTCCTGAACAACAGAATTTATGGTTCATTGGATGTTTATAAACGTAAAAACACCGACATTATATTTTACCGACCTCTGCCATCAGTTACCGGATTTTACGGAACATTTGACAACATTGGCGAATCTACAAACAAAGGTCTGGAGCTAGCTTTAAATACAGTAAACGTTGATAATGGTTCAGTCAAATGGACAACCGCCTTCAACTTTGCCACAAACAATAACAAAATTGACAAGCTCTACAACGATTTGGAAGATATCCCCTTTTGGGGACAGGGAACCAGCTTGATACACCGTGTTGGAGAATCGATAGGATCAGTCTACGACTACCAGTATGATGGCATCTGGCAATTAGATGAAGCTGCTGAAGCAGCTGAATTTGGTCAGCGTCCCGGCCAGGTAAGGGTGAAAGACATCACCGGCGATGGCCAGATCACCGATGACGATAAGACGATAATAGGCAACGTTACGCCAAAATGGACCGGAGGCGTGACCAGTACGCTGAGCTATAAGAATTTAGATTTCTCATTTTTTATTCACACCAGCCAGGGCAACATGGTGATGAGCAATTTCCATCGCAGCTTTTCTTTCCCCTGGGATATCGATCCTTCAAGGGCATTCAATGCTTACAAAGTACATTATTGGACTCCGGAAGATCCTGTTACAGATTGGTATCAGCCTGGAAATGGCGGCCAATATCAACAGGCCATCAAGTACCGTGATGTTTCCTTCACTAAAGTAGGATATGTCACACTTGGGTACACATTACCTTCTTCGACACTTGAAAGATTAGGCTTAGGTAATCTAAGGGTTTATACCACCTTACAAAATCCATTTATATTCACGAAATATGACGGATGGGATCCTGAAAATGCTGCGCGAAACGACTGGGGTGCCGCGTTTATGTCACGCTCCTATGTTGCAGGGCTTAATTTGAGTTTCTAATTCATCCAAAATAAAATAAAAGAGCAATGAAATTCATTAATTATAAATCAATAGCAATAACGGTGGTTACAGTTATAGCTATCACAAGCTGTAGTGATTTCCTCGAAGAAGAAAACCACTCATCAGTAACCGTAGAAACCGCCATAAAAAATGCCGAAACTTTTGATCAGTTGGTGGCCTCAGTATACGAAAGGGCCCGCGACTTTACCACCTGTTATAACGCCTATTCTGGCGGAGACATGTACTATGTACTTGAAGACTTGGGTACTGACATCGTTACCCGTGGAGGGGCTGTCTCAGGTGCAGATGAGATCAATGACTATGTGAACATGAATGCCAGTAATTGGGTTTTTGGCAAGTACTGGGCTGATCAATATTCAATTATTGCAGCTGCGAATACGGCGATCGACAATGCAGATCTAATTGAGGGTTTGGATGACAATATGAAAGCCATTGGCGTTGGTGAATCCAAATTTTTCAGAGCTTGGTCATACTTTAATTTGGTAGAAAATTACGGAGAAGTACCGTTAATAGTTAACCAGGTAAAAACGGCGCAAACCGAATTCAACAGAACATCTGAGGAGGAGATTTACACTCAAATAGTTGCAGATCTGGATGATGCGTTGGCTGGTGTAGAAGCGTCTCCGGATGCTTACGGTCGTGTATCAAAAGATGCAGTGAGACATCTGAAGTCAAAAGTGCTTCTCACGCGAGGTTACAAATCGTTTGGTTCGTCATCTGACTTTACAGAAGCCGCTTCATTAGCTGAGACGATCATTAGCAGCTATCCTTTGGTAACATCGTTTTCAGACTTGGTTGACGTTGACAATCAACGAAATTCTGAAGTAGTGTTCGCTTATTTATTCGGAGACAATTCTGTGAGTAAAGGTTGGGGTAATTCCCGTCATATGATGTACAAGTTCAGGTATTTTGACTATCCTGGTATGACGCGTGGAGACAATTATCAAAAAGGGTTAGGCCCTGCACCAACTCCATTTTATTATTCACTCTTTGAAGCCGGAGACGAGAGAGCTGCTGCTACTTTTAGAAGGGTGATTTATGCAGAAACAGCATCTGAAGATGGTACCATACAGGCCGGTGATACAGCAATTTATTTCCCTGAGACAGCGTGGGGTCAAGCTGCTATCGACGCAGTACCTTATGCAGTAATCAATCCTGGAACATATTTTACCAATGATGGGACTACTGACACGCATTATCCGATGTTCAGGAAGTTTGATGACCCTGGAGTACCCTTTACCCAGCCTGATCAACCTTCGCTAGGTGTCAGGGACATGGTCATGATGAGATCGGGTGAAGCCTATCTGATTGCTGCAGAAGCTTATCTCAAAGCCGGTAACACCAGCAAAGCGGCAGAGCATCTGACAACATTGCGATCAAGATCGGGTTTGACAACAGCAGTAGACGAAAATGATGTTGATCTCGATTTTATTTTGGATGAAAGAGCAAGGGAACTTGCCGGCGAAGTGAATCGTTGGATGGATCTGAAAAGGACTAGCAAGTTGATTGAACGAACACTAGCTCACAATCCGCATACCGCTCTCAACAACACATTGTCTGATAAGCACTACTTAAGACCTGTGCCTCAATCTGAAATTAATGTGTCAGGTGGAACAATTACTCAGAACACAGGATTCAATTAAAAGTATGTCACTTACAAATATAGATTTTGGGCTAGGTTAGTGTTGGACAATTTTAGAACAAGTAACCTTCCGGGAGAGCAATAACCCGGAAGGTTCTTTTACGAATATGGGTTTCCGATAATTCTTTTTTTGTAAAATAGATGGTAAAGTCTAAAATTTTTAAAATGTCATATAAAGGGGTATTAGCATTCTGTTGCGTGATTTTTACTTTGCAGACAACATGTTTGGCACAATCGGAAAAAAAAGCATCCGCAGTAGCATTGATCAAACGAGTCGTCCCTGACCATGCGGATAATTTTCTTGTAGAGCTGCTCTCTGATGAAGAAGGCGATGATGTCTTTGAAATTGAAAGCAAGGGTGAGAAAATTGTATTAAGAGGTAACAATGGCGTTGCCATTGGCTCGGCATTATATCATTATCTGAAAGAAAACGCCCATTGCCAGATCACCTGGAACGGCACCAACCTAAATCTACCCGCAACACTGCCCGAAGTAGCAACAAAGGTCAGAAAAACAAGCCCATACCAATACCGGTACTACCTGAACTATTGCACCTTCAACTACACCATGAGCTGGTGGGATTGGGACCGGTGGGAAAAAGAAATTGACTGGATGGCCCTCCATGGTATCAATATGCCATTGGCCATTACCGGGCAGGAATTTGTCTGGCAGGAGGTATATAAGTCGATGGGCTTTACAGATGAAGACCTCGAAGGCTTTTTCAGCGGACCGGCTTATTTCGCCTGGTTTTGGATGGGAAACCTTGATGCATGGGGTGGCCCCTTATCCAGGCACTGGATGGAAAGCCATAAGGAGCTTCAGCAAAAGATATTAAACAGGCAAAGGGCGTTAGGAATGAAACCCGTACTGCCGGCATTTACAGGACATGTTCCACCTTCGTTTCAAAAGCTATTTCCAGAAGCAAAGCTCAAGCAAACCAACTGGGGGAATGGTTTTGAAGACACCTACATCCTAGATGCCAATGACCCCATGTTTGCAGAGATAGGAAAAAAATTCATAGAAGCACAAACGCACATCTATGGCACCGACCATCTCTATTCAGCAGATACTTTCAATGAAAATGAACCGCCTTCGGATGAGCCTGAATATATCGCGGATATGAGCAGACGTGTTTATGATGGAATGGTGGCTGCGGACCCGGATGCTGTATGGGTCATGCAGGGATGGCTTTTTTATAGCCACAGAGAATTTTGGAAGGCGCCGCAGATACAGGCAATGCTACATGCTGTACCCGATGACAAAATGATCATACTGGACCTGGCGACGGAAATAGAGCCGGTGTGGAAGAGAACGGAAGCTTTTTACGGAAAGCCATGGATATGGAATATGCTTCACAACTTCGGAGGGAATATCAGCTTGTTTGGTAGGATAGAAGGTGTCGCCAAAGGACCGGCCGACGCACTGAATGACCCGTCTTCGGGGAGTCTTTCAGGATTAGGGCTCACAATGGAGGGGCTGGAGCAAAATCCTGTTCTCTATGAGCTGATGACTGATCATACCTGGCGCGATACTTCCATTGATCTTGATAGCTGGATAGAAAGTTATGCCGAGAACAGATATGGCAGCAAAAATGAACATGCCCTTGCGGCATGGGAAGTATTGCGAAATACCGTTTACAATGGCCAGGAAATTCGTGATGGGGCAGAGTCCATCATCGCAGCCCGGCCGACATTTGAATCCGGCAGGCGATGGGCCAGAACAAAGCTTAATTACAAGCCTGAAGACCTGCTTCCAGCCTGGGATGAGTTGCGTAAAGCATCGAAGCAATGTAGTAGTTATGACGGTTTTCAATACGACCTGGTGGATGTTACCAGGCAGGTACTGGCCAATTATGCCCTCTCGCTGCATGACAGGATGGTAAAGGCTTACGAGCAAAAAGACAAAGAGGCATTCTCAGATTACAGCAAGCGATTCCTTATTTTAATAGATGATATGGACCGGTTACTGGCCACCCGTAAGGATTTTCTGCTGGGTCCCTGGGTTCGCGATGCCAGAAGCTGGGGAGAGACTGAGGAGGAAAAAGCAATCTACGAGCGGAATGCAAAAGACCTCATTACCTTATGGGGTGACAAGGATAGTCCGCTTAATGAATATGCCTGTCGGCAATGGAGCGGATTGTTAAGTGATTTTTACAAGCCAAGATGGCAACAGTTTTTTCAGGTCGCTGAATCAGCGCTTAATAACGAAAAAGAGATGGATATGGAAGCTTTTGAAAATCAGATCCGCGATTGGGAGTGGGAGTGGGTAAATAACAGAAAAGATTTTCCGTCAAAAGCTCAGGGTGATCCGATGAAAATTGTTTCGGAGACCTACAAGAAATACAGAAAAGAAATCGGAAAAGCATATAATTATTAGCATTAAAATGGAAGCTACTATAGAGCATGTACAGAATGACAATCCTTCTTCCTTAAAAGGCGGGACTTCCGGGAGATTTCTCTCTTTGGATGTTTTTCGGGGACTGACCATCTGTTTGATGATCATCGTGAACAGTCCGGGTAAAGGTGCCGATATGTATTCTTACCTGGTACATGCGCCCTGGTTTGGATTTACCCTGGCAGATTTGGTTTTCCCCTCATTCCTTTTTGCTGTAGGCAATTCCATGAGCTTTTCTATGGGAAAATTTGGCAAAAGTGACGATGGATTGTTTTTCAGGAAAGTTATCAAAAGAACGATATTGATCTTTTTGATCGGGTATCTCATGTACTGGTTTCCGTTCTTCCGGTTTGACGCCGGAGGAGAATGGTCATTAAAACCCATCGGAGAGACGCGTATCATGGGTGTGCTTCAGCGGATTGCATTGTGTTATTTTTCTGCGGCGCTGATGATTCGCTACTTGTCGAAGAATGCAACTATTATCATTTCCGCATGCTTGCTTCTGTTGTATTGGGCAATTTTATATTTGTTTGGCGAGACAGGAAAGGAGCTTACCATGGGAGGCAACGCTATTGTACGACTTGACTTGTTCCTTTTTGGTGAAGGGCATGTGTATAAAAAAGATGTCGCTGTTTTTGACCCGGAAGGCCTCTTAAGCACCCTGCCTGCTATTGTTAATGTATTGGCGGGTTACTGGGCGGGGATATTTATCAGGGAGCAAGGAAAGAGCTATCAGGCGCTCACCCGGCTTCTGATTATCGGCCTGATAATGGTCACTGCCGCACTATGGTGGGGCCAGGTTTTTCCAATTTCGAAAAAGTTATGGACCAGCTCTTTTGTAATTTATACCATAGGAATCGATGTTCTGATGCTGTCTTTTCTGATCTATTTCATTGAGTTTAAGAAATGGAAAGTAGGGGTTGAGTTTTTCAATATCGTCGGTAAAAATCCATTGTTCATTTACCTGTTTTCTGAGCTTTTACTGATTACACTGGACTTTATCAGGTTGCCAGGTGGTCAATCGGTCTTTGAGTGGATAAGTATTTCCCTTTTTCAGCAGATTTTCCCAGGGGCGTTTGGGGCCTTTGTTACCGCAATTTGGTTTATGATGGTGTGTTGGCTTGTAGGGTGGTGGCTGGATAAAAGAAAGATATATATCAAGATTTAGAATGTTTGAGCCAATCAGTAGACGACGAGTGATGAGCTACAGGAAATCGATATTTTTTATCTTGACGTTCTTGGTGAATACAACTATATGGGCTCAGAAAAATGAATTCAACATTGAAAAATATGGAGCCCTCGGAGATGGATTAAAGCTCAACACAAAGGAAATACAGAAGGCAGTTGATCAGGCCCACGAGAAGGGTGGTGGAGTAGTAATTGTTCCGGAGGGAGTATTCCTGTCAGGCGGGATCATATTGAGGTCGGGAGTCGAGCTACACCTTAATGAAGGAGCGGTTTTGCTGGGTAGTATCAGTCCCTATGATTATCAGCCTTTGGATAACCGATGGTCTTTTATTGTCGCTTCCGGTGAGAAAAACATATCTGTCACAGGTAAGGGCATCATAGATGGTCAGGGTCGTGATCTCGCTCTCGTTATTGATAGCCTTCATCATGCAGGTATCAGAACAGATACTGCCTACAATTACTATCGCATGAGACCGGGAGTCCGGCCAAAACTTATAGAGTTTGCAAAATGTAAAAATGTACGAATTGAAGGTGTTACCTTAATGAATTCAGCCTCATGGGTGCAAAATTATGATCTATGTGAAAATGTAATCATTGATGGCATTAGGGTGGAGAGCGTGGCATTTTGGAACAATGATGGAATAGACATCAGCGACTGCAAAAATGTAAGGATCACCAATTGTCTCGTTAATTCAGCGGATGACGGCATTTGTTTGAAATCGCACCATCAAAATCATTTTAATGACAGTATTTACATAGCTAATTGTACTATCCGATCCAGTGCCAGCGCTGTAAAATTTGGGACAGCTTCCTTCGGTGGTTTTAAAAATGTGAAAATTGAAAATATTAAAGTGTACGATACCTATCGCTCAGCCATTGCTATCGAGTCGGTGGATGGAGGCATACTTGAAAATATAGAGGTGACAGGGGTCGATGCAAGGAATACCGGTAATGCGATTTTCATTCGCTTGGGGCACCGAAACACAGAAGGCAGCGTAGGCTCCTTAAAAAATGTGACAATAAAAAACGTAAAAGTGCAGATCCCATTTGGTAGGCCCGACATAGATTATGATCTGAGAGGCCCGGCATTATCGTTTTTTCATAATCCGTTTCCTGCATCTATCACAGGTATTCCCGGCCACGAGGTGGAAAATGTCTTTATGGAAAATATCGAAATATCATATCCCGGAAGGGCGAGCAAAGGAATGGCTTATATCCCTGTTACCCGCCTGGATCAGGTACCTGAAAAAGAAGATGAATATCCTGAGTTTACAATGTTCGGGGAGTTGCCGGCCTGGGGTTTTTATTTCCGTCACGTAAATGGTATTTCACTGAAAAACGTCACACTGAAGCTTATGGATAAAGATTACAGACCTGCATTTGTGTTTGATGACGTGAAAAATTTAAACATCAGTGATATAGAGATACCTGAAAACAAGCTCAGGGAAAGTATGGTCATGAAAGACTGTACCGACATATCAATTGATGAGTTTTATATAGACGGGAAAGCTGTTCGGATTATTGAGTAGGAGATGATGATTTTAAAGTATCCATATGGAAATAAAATTATACTAGCGACGCTGATCTTGACTACAGTCTTTATTTCCTGTTGTAGGGCACCGTCTCACCAGGTTCAGAGAGAGCGTCCGGTAGATTTGGTTTATCCCTACCTGGACACCTCAAACTCCCGATGGTTTTTCTTTTCATCGGCATGCCGACCCTTCGGTATGGTTAACCTCAGTCCTGACACACAAACGGAAGGTGCCTGGGGCAGTGGTTATAGGTATGACAATGATACCATCAGGGGATTTAGCCATATCCACGCCTGGCAATTGGCAGGGGTATCGGTTTTACCAGTGACCGTTATGGGCGATAATGCGGATTACCTGTTTGATGATTACAATTCAACATTTGACCATAAAGAGGAAATTGTCAAGCCAGGATATCATTCCGTCCTGCTCAATAGATACAATATAAAGGCCGAGCTCACCAGCACTGCCAGGGTTGGATTTCACCGGTATGTTTTTCCTGAAAAATCTGACCATGCCGTCATGTTTAACCTTTCCGGAAGGCTGGGGCCATCTGACATTGCCAATGGTCAAATGGAAAAAATCAGTAGCAATGAACTCTCCGGTAAGATCACAAATCTCCCTACCATTCGACGACCCAAACCGGCAGAGGTCTTTTTTTATGTCCGGTTTGACAGCGATATCAAGGATATATTTTTTAAAGATGATGTAAAGGATATTACCAAGGCCTTGGTCATCCTGTCCGGTGATCAAGATACCGTAAAAATGAAAGTAGGAATTTCCTATACTTCCGCTTCAGGAGCGAAGAAAAATGCATCAATGGAACTACCCCATTGGGATTTTGATAAGGTGGTTAGTGATTCGCAAGAAGAATGGAATGACCTCTTGAGCAGAATTTATGTGGAGGGAGCCAATCTTGAGGATAGACGAAGATTTTATACAGACCTGTGGCATGCCCTGCAGGGCAGAAGAACCATCAGCGATGTGGATGGTAGCTATGCCGATTATACAGGAGAAAAATTGAGCATAAAGCAGATACCTTTGAATGAAAGTGGACAACCCGAATTCCGGCATTTTAATTCCGATTCTTTCTGGGGAGCACAGTGGACCTTAAATACCTTGTGGCACTTGGTTTATCCAGAAATATCTGAGGAATTCATCAATTCATTACTGCTCTACTACAAAGATGGTGGTTTGATTCCCAGGGGTCCATCAGGAGGTAATTATACCTTTGTCATGACCGGGGCCACTACTACGCCTTTTATCGTGAGTGCGTATCAAAAAGGCATCCGGGGATTTGACGTTGACCTGGTCTATGAAGGAATGAAAAAGAACCATATGCCAGGAGGACTGATGTCCAAAGCAGGCTATGAGCATGAGACTTCACAGGGTGGTGGCCTGGAGCACTACATAGAGAAAGGGTATGTTCCCTGGCCATTGCCTGAAGGTGAATTTGGCTTTCACCAGGATGGACCCAGCCTTACGATGGAATATGCCTATCAGGATTGGACACTGGCGCAACTGGCCAAAGCCACCGGACGAGATGATGATTACAATTATTTCATTCGCAGGTCAGACAACTATAAAAATGTCTATGATTCTGTTTCAGGGTGGATGAGGCCTAAAGATGCAGATGGAAG
>JBNLGG010000090.1:0-13590 GCA_050305935.1 Cyclobacteriaceae bacterium
GATCCGGATAAATCGGTCATGTTCCCTGTCATAGGTTTGCAAGCCGCCGTTGAAGGTGCTCACCCACAGAATGCCTTCGCTGTCCTCATAAAGGTATGAAATTGAATTTTTTAATAGGGTGCAGGAGTCATTTGGGTCGTTGCGATATACCCTGTATTCATATCCGTCAAACCGAGCCAGTCCATCGAAGGTACCTATCCACATAAATTCCCTGGAATCCTGGAGAATGCAATTGATGGTCGAGTTATAAAGTTCTGTACCTTCTCCCGGTCTTATGAAATTCACCTTTTCCAGTGATGACTGAGCGACCAATAAAGATGCTTGCAGACAAAAAACAAGGATAAATAAAAAATAGTGTAATTTGCTCATTTCAAGAATTGGCTCCGATTTTTGCTAACTAACGTTTCAGGGTTTCATTGCTAGATAGTTCGAATTGCCATATATGCGGTGAAATCCTCATAACCTTATCGCGTCACCCAACATGTCACCGGTTTCTGAATATGTAATAATTTAGCTTATTTCTTTTTATTGTAAAAATTACCCATTTGATTTTCCGGGTACAATACAAAAACATTAATTTCATAATTTATCCAGTCTGTTCAAAACGTTTTTGGCAGTAATGTTTATTAATGAACAATTCCTTTCCAAATTAAACATTGCCCATTAAATTCATCCCTTGAATTTTTGACCTAGCTGTATGGAAGATCTTCTGTCTGCCCGCCTGCAAATGGCGGTATCCCTTGGGTTTCATATCATCTTTGCGTGTATTGGTATGGTAATGCCATTTTTGATGGCATTTTCTCATTTTAAATGGCTGAAAACGGGTGAGGAAATCTATAAAGATCTGACCAAATCCTGGTCAAAGGGTGTTGCCATCTTCTTTGCCGTCGGTGCGGTATCAGGCACCATGCTTTCCTTTGAACTAGGCTTGCTTTGGCCCACATTCATGGAACACGCCGGCCCCATTATCGGACTTCCATTTTCCTGGGAAGGAACAGCCTTTTTTGTGGAAGCCATTGCGCTTGGCTTTTTCCTGTACGGCTGGGACCGCATTAACAAGTGGGTGCATTTTTATATGGGGGTATTAGTAGGAGTATCCGGAGTAGTTTCCGGTATCCTGGTTGTAGCTGCAAACTCTTGGATGAATAGCCCATCAGGCTTTGATTGGGTGAATGGAGTGGCTGAAAATATTGACCCGGCAGCCGCAATGTTTAATGACGCATGGCTTTCACAATCCATCCACATGACCATCGCAGCTTTCCTCTCCACCGGAATGGGTGTAGCTGGGATCCACGCGCTCTTGCTGATTAAAGATCCAAGCAATAAATTCCACAAAAAAGCCATTCATATTGCCATGGTGTTTGCTGTAGTTGCGGCGATTTTGCAGCCACTTAGCGGTGACTTTTCCGCTAAAGATGTTGCCAAACGGCAACCTGTTAAACTCGCGGCGATGGAATCTCATTTTGAAACATCAGCACCGGCGGATTTAATCGTCGGAGGTATTCCAAATGAGAAAGAGGAAAAAGTGGAGTACGCGATTCATCTGCCGGGCTTTTTGAGCTTCCTGGCTTTTGGAGATTTTAATGCGGACGTAAAAGGGCTTAAGGAATTCCCACGGGACGAATGGCCACCTGTACTGGTTACCCATTTCGCTTTTCAAATAATGGTGGGTATTGGCAGTTTGCTGCTGATCACCTCGCTCCTGTACGTATTCTTCAAATGGAAAAAGAAGAAATGGGTATACAAGAAGTGGTTTTTACTATTGTTGGGAATTTGCTCACCCCTGGGATTTTTGGCAGTGGAGGCCGGGTGGACTGTGACGGAGGTTGGCAGGCAACCCTGGATCATCTATGGCATCATGAAAACCAAGGATGCGGTCAGTCCGATGCCCGGATTGCAATACTCATTTGCAAGCATCACGATCATCTATTTATTCCTGACATTAATTGTATTTTGGTTAATGAAACGGCAAATAAAGACACTCAAAAAATATTAGCCTATGCTTTGGTTTATTATTCTGGTGCTGGGAATATCCCTGCTTCTTTACTTGCTGATGGCAGGCGCCGATTTCGGAGCCGGTGTATTGGAACTATTCAGTTCAAAAAAGGATTTTGGTAAACTCAGAAACCTGACCTACCAGGCAATTGGGCCCATCTGGGAGGCTAATCACATCTGGATCATTCTGGTAATCGTCATCTTTTTCATGGGCTTCCCAAAGATTTACGCTGTATTCTCGACCGTTTTGCATATCCCGATTTTATTAATGCTCATCGGAATTATTGCCAGGGGCACAGCCTTTACCTTTCGTCATTACGATGCCATAAAAGACAAATCGCAAGAGTTATATACCAAGGTATTTGCCTACTCCTCTTTCTTCACCCCTTTCTTCCTGGGAGTGTGTGCTGGTGCAGTCGCCTCGGGACAACTGGACAACCAGGCGCCGGATTTCTATGGCCGATTCATGGCCGGATGGTTGAATCCCTTTTCCTTTGCCGTGGGCTTGTTTACGGTTTGTATTGTCTCCTACCTTGCCGCTGTCTATATGATCGGCGAGGCTACAGATGAAAACCTCCGAGGCAGGTTTGTAAGACGGGCCCGGAATGCGAACATATTTACCATTATTGCCGGTGGAATAGTTTTTATCATTGCCGGATTGAATGACCTGGAATTCTACCACTCCTTTTTTAATTTCTTTAGTATCGCTTGCTTTGCCTTGTCCACGGTGGCCCTTCCGTTTTTGTGGATGTTCCTTCGCTTCAGAAGAAGATGGCTGTCCAGGCTGGTGGCTGCCTTCCAGGTAACAGCCATTTTACTTGCATGGGAGGCTGCCTTATTCCCAAACATCATCCTGATGAAAAATGGGGATCACCTCACCTTTTTTAACACCGCTGCTCCTGAGCCAACACTCAGATCGCTTACGATTGCTTTAGTAGCTGGAGTTTTAATCATTATCCCCCTGCTGGCCTATCTTTTTAAAAGCTTTCAGAAAATTCAATTGGGTGAGAAATATCAGGAATGAAATAAAAATAATCGCTTAAGCAAGGGTACCAATAATGGGTTTTAACAGGCAAGAAACTACAGGATTCATTAACTTAAGAGCATTGATAACAGTAACAGTTAGAATTATATTGTAGACCATTCTAGACAGTTGAGCAGTTGAAATAAAATGAGATTCCAGACAATTCTCGGTATTCTATTCTTGATGTCAAATTCTGCACTGGGACAAAAATGTGTTAAAGGGGACATTGAGTATTCGATGGCAACCTACTCCGAGGAGCTTTTTATTGATAAAAAGCACAGTGTGTTCTTGGACTCCTTACTTACTGGGCCAGTCTCTGAATATTTCTGCAACACTAACATTAAGAACTTACCCGCCAAAGATAAAGATAAGGACAAGCCTAAAGACCTAGTTCCATCTGAAAGCCATGTTGTTGAGCCGCTTTTTATAAACATGTCCACTTTTAATGGAGTTTATGCTAAGCGGGTTTGGGAATTAGATCCAAAGGCCAGGAGGGCTGTCCGTTTTAGATGTGGGTATTTCCACCAAGTCTTCATTATATCCAATGACAGGTATTACGAACTTTCTAATGATACCATCAAAAATAAAAAAATGATCATAAAGCTATTGGGGGCAGATTTTTCTAACAATGAAGTGTTGAGCATGACCGAATACTTTAAGAAGAGAATAATATGTGAGCACTTCACATTCTTGCCTTCATTCTACATTAAAAAGGATGACAAAGTGCTGTTTGATTCTGAAAAAGCAAAGAAGAGTAACTAACATGGAGTTTGGTGACAGTTTGGGCTGGCTTCTTGTTGTAGGTTTATATTGCAAATAATGGGATTTAACAGGCTGGAGTTCACCGTATTCATTATCTTCGGAACTACAAACCAGTTGAAGTATAAGCATATATGTGCTCACACCCGGTTGTTTGGATCAATAAAGTAATTCTTCGTCCAATTTATCCAAGGCATTTTTACTAACGACATAAGCATAAATGCTATTTGGAACAATCAACAAATCGTCAAAGTCTTCAAACTTGGTTTTACTTGTAACTATTCCCTTACTAAGATCATTTTTAGCCATGAAGTATTTAAGCTTGCCTGCCTTTGGGCTATCAGACCATTTAACTTCTACCGCCCAATGGACTTCCTGAAAATTCTTGCCAATTTGAATCAAGTCAACTTCACCTGCATCCTTACCAACTTTCCAATTGGCATATCGCAAATACTCGTGCTCCCGATGGAGATATTGGGCATAAACCGCCGTTTCAACCAAATGCGGAAACCGTTCATCCGAGTCGTCTATGCGCCCAAATAGCCCCGTATAAAGACTCGGATTGGTTAAATAGACCTTAAACTGGGTGATATTCTTGAATCTTTTTGCTGTCACATCAACTCTATGCAATACTTTAATTAAAAATGCTGCTTCGAGATATTTGATGTATTTTTTTATAGTCTTATTATCAGTCTTTGTTTCTTGGGATACCTTCTTGTAGTCAAGCACTTCCCCAGTTCGATAGGACAACACATTAAAAAATTGCTGTAATTCCAACGTATTTTCAACACCAAAGAGTCCGGGTAAATCTTTCATAATTACCTTATCGGTAATATCCTTCTGAATTACCCTCTCCGGATTCTTCACTTTTTCCGAATTAAGAGCTATCTCTGGAAAACCACCAAAGTTTATGTAGTCGACAAAATGATTATTAAACTTTTCGATTTCCTTGGTTTTAAAGAACCTCCTTGGACCATTAAAATCAACTTCCGTTTCAACCAAAAGACTATTGTAACCATTGAGGTCAATATATTCGGAGAATGTAAGAGGAGGTAAGAAATAATCAGTAAATCTTCCTGCTCCGCTTTCTATACTCTTCATTCTCAACGCCGCAGCAGCACTTCCACTGGCGATGAATTTAGACTTCCTGTTTTTATCAACAAGTGATTTTAAATGTATTTCCCAATCTTTCAAGTATTGGATCTCGTCAAAGAAAAAATATGATTCATCTGCTGTTTCACCATTGACAAGCAAACCGTCACTTATTAATTCTTCAAGAGGCAGGTTCGTATAAATTGGGGTATCTAAACTGAAGTAAAAAATCTTCTTAGCATCAACACCGGAATCGATTAAATCCTGAATCGCCTGGTACATAATTACGGTTTTACCAATCCTCCTTGGCCCCATAAGTACTACAGCCCGATGTGGAAATTTTTGAGTAACAAGCTCATAAAAACCTCTATAGTACCTTCTTTTACTGAATTCATCATAAAAAGGAATCTTTCCTTCCTCCCACCATGAATTATCGTCTTTGATTCTATTTGCTAAAATATTTTTGTCGAAGGCCATATTTCAATTTTAAGGATAGCTATCCCAAAATTATAAAATTTAAATTTAAGGACAAGCATCCCAAAATTTAAAAAAGGGTGTAAAAACACTATCATACGCAAGTGAGCAGGCCCCTTGCATAGAATGTCCTATCGCAAGTTTTCTAAACCTGAGATGAGTATGGATAGTAGGACTCCGTCCGGTGCCTGGCTAAAAGGCTTATTGAATCGCCTGAATTCAACCTCCAATCGAGAAAAACATCACCACGCAATTTACCAAGACAAAACCCCAAGCTCGCTTCAAGCGATACCTATAAACCGAAGTCCTTTGCTAATTTGGCGGACAGAGTCCCCGTTCCCACTGGATTCACAGGTTTGGAAAACCTGCGATAGGTGATCAATTAAAGGGATTTGGCAGGCGAGAATCCACTGGATTGATTAACTTGAGAGTTTTGATGTAGTAGATAAAACTGTGCCTCTTGCTACTACAAGTATGTTGTGTCTCTCTATTACTCGTCACGGACGGGTAAAAAGCCTTTATCGCCGAGCGAATTTATAACCCCTCTAAGCAAATAGTTATTGTCGAAACGCAATACATAAGTTCGTTTACCTTCCCTAATTGGAACAAGCATCTTCTTGTCTATCAACTTTCTTATTTGACGAGAGATTTCAGCCGGAACTTTCCCTTTGAAAATATCTTTCAAATCGCTAGCCTGAATTTTTTGTTTCTCAACGACTCTTTTCAATATTTTGGATTCCATCTCTGTTACGAATTCTCTTTCAACGGAGTAATTAATTGTCGGAACAAGTATCTCTGTTTTCAGATATTCATAATCCAATAAGTTGTCAATTTTCTCTATTTCATCTCGCAAACCTCCCAAAACATACTCACACCAAGACAAAATCCCTTCTTTTGATCCTTTATCGGCTGCCGATAGATATCGATAATAGTCATCCCTATTACTACAAAACACAGCCGTTGGGTTAAGTATGCGACCAACATTAACATTAAATCCTAGCTTGACCAGCATAGCATATGTAAAAAGTCTAACTGTTCTACCATTACCATTGCCAAACGGGTGAGCCCAAACGAACCGATGGTGAGCAATTGCTACTTTCAATAAATCATACTGTGGTTCATCATCTTTCCTAATGAATCCGAAAAGTTCATCCATGAATTCATCAATTCTTGACCAGTCGGGCGGAATATGATTAGACTTTGCAATTTTTACATTTGATTTTCTATAATATCCTGGAGTGTGATCACCCTCTCCATCTGGAGGTGGAATTAACCCATCAACTATTCGCTTATGCATCTCACTAACGAACATGTGATTTATGTTATAATCTTCCACATTATCCTCAATAAAGGCCATAGCCTTTTCAATATTTCTAATCTCAATTATACCCTGTTCCGTTGGGGATTCATTCTCCTCCAACTTGGTTTCTATATATTCTGCTATTGTTGTATTATTTCCTTCAATTCGAGCTGATCCAATACTTTCTAAAGTGTGAAATATATGCTTCAACTGAAAAAACACTTGCGGGTGAGTTGATCCCCCTAACCTCTTTTTACGTAGATGATCCAACTCAAGAATTAATCTTGTGAGATTTGATCCAAAATCTGGTTCAACTAATTCTAATTTAAAATCTTTTGACATCCGACCATTTAAAATTTAACAATTACCTAAAACAACAATTAACAAGTAAACATATATTTACCTGTATATCAATTATATATACTTAATATATGATATATACACAATTAACATTTAAACACATTACAATTTAACACCATTTTTGAACAAGATTTAACAAAAATCAAAAAACAGATGCCAAAAAACACTGTCATCCATAAACTAGCAGAGCTATTTGCAAAGGCTAGTGTAATTCGATACTTTAGACGAAATTTGAAAGGTCCAGTTACGGATGATAGTTGAGAGTTATGCCCATTTAAACAAATGAACAATGATAAAATTTGGAACACCTAAACATCATTGGAATTATTTTTTAGCAATAGAAAAGGACTTAGAACACCTCTCACGTTATATTGAATTCGCTAAAGATAATTTAGGAACATATTCAATAGAGCTGACCCACATTTTACTTTCTGCATCTTCGGAAATTGATGTAATCATGAAGCAATTATGCACGTTAATCAATCCCTCCAAGACAACAAACAATATAAATGACTATAAGGAAATCATTAAAAAAGACACCACAATTTATTGTCGAAGAAATCTCAATTGATAGATTTGGTCTTTCATATAAACCTTGGGAAAATTGGACTGGGACGCTAAACCCAAATTGGTGGAAAAGTTACAACAATGTAAAACACCAAAGAAATGATCATTTTAACGAAGCAAATTTAAATAACACAATAAATGCGGTAGGAGCATTGCTCTTGACGGTGGTATATTATTATAAATATTCATTTTCAAAGGAAGCTGGACATGAAGTCGAGTTTAAAGAAACGACGAGTCAACTTCAACCAGAATCATCTCTAATTCAAATTAAAAATGACTACTATTTTCATCATTTAATTGTATAAAACGCATAACAATGAATGCCAACATCAAGCCTCCAGCACCTGATAAATTTCCTTCTCTATTAAAGCCTGGTGCTTACTATTCAAAGTATTGATCAGGATTTCGAAGAAAAGGAATTCATCATCCTCATTCACCATTTTTATTACCGGATCATCCTTAAAAGAGGTATAGGCCGAGGTGAGTACAGCATTGTGTATATTCGCCAGGATGACATCTTTCGGCTTTGTTTTTGGTACTTTTAATTTCAGGATGATATTGCTTTGGGCTTTCAGCTCCTTCCGCACAAAGACTGGCCCTTTTATTTCCGAAAAAGGTACCTCCAGCTCCTGGCCATCACTCGTTTCGAGCAGCAAACTCGTTGACCCTACTTTCAGGATCTTCCCGGAATACTTTTTGAAATCATAATACTTCCCTTTCTGTGGATGGTGCTGTATCCTGAAAATGGCTCCCGCCACCAGATCATTGATGAAGTAATAGCCCAGCAGTAAAACAATGATGACGATTTCCGCCATCAGGATGTACTGATAATACGACTTAGTCCCGAGCATCCGGTCAAATGACCAAAACACATAGACGATCCAGCAAATGAACTCAGCGATCGTCAGTGCCGTCCAGAAGTCTTTAAAATACCTCTTGTCGGAAGAAATTTTCCTGATCAGCAAGCGCAATCCTTTAAACAAAAGGAACAGTAAAAATCCGCCTATCAGTACAAACAGGTATTTCATAGATGCTCCAATTTTAAGGTTTTAATATCCATCGCTATAACCAATTCTTCTGTTTAAATGACTTGATGATAAACGGCTCCACATATGGATTGACATAGTAGATGCTATTCGATCGTTCCTTGATCAGTCCGCTCCTGGAAAGCGATAAGAGGATGTCTCCTGTTACCACCTTGTCCTCGCCCAATATCTCCGCCAGGTTTTCAAACGAAAGCCGCTTGTGGATGATGAACTGTATCAATGCCACCTTCCAGTCGTCTGGCATACTGTCCAATGCCTTCAGACCTGGGATGGCAGGGTCTTTTATCTGGATGTCTTTCGAAGTTACACTTTCAATATTAGCAAGCCAGGCATTGAGCGCCACTCCGGGATTTCCTTCGGAATAGTTAAAATAACTGTTGAACAATCTCGCCAGCCGGATATCCGCCATGCTACTTTCGGTCTTTTTGCCGAGGATAAACTGCATGCCGCTGGACCGGTGCCGTGAGATAATCAATTCCATCAGCTCGTCTGAACTGAAGGGCTGGCACTTGATGGAACTGATAAACAGCTTCTCGATAGGGTGCAGCTTATTGATCAACTGATAGGCAAAGGGATTGATGTTAAAAATAAACAAACACTTATGAGAATACTCGTTGATCATCCATTCGATCATGTTGATATTTGCCAACCCGTCGGAAGTTCGCTGCCACCAGAGCTCCATATCATGGATCACCATCACGCTTTGGTTAGGCAATGCCTCCATTATCTGGTTAATATTACCAGACATCATGGTGACCTTTCGGATTTCATTTACCAGATCTTCTTCATTGCTGGAGCCCGGCGCCCCGGGGAAAATCTGGTACACCCGGTCACTCAGGAAATACTTTTTGGTAAAGTGTAAACAAAGCGATGTCTTGCCCGAATTACGTTCACCCACAAAAAGAATGGCACCCTGATAACCATTTTTATACCGGGTCAATGCTTTTTTAAACAGGCCTTCTTCCACCGGTCGTTTTATCCAAAAATTCTCCCCTATGCTGGATCGCCCGCTGAATAAATTCTGGTAATAATGAGGTAATCGATCTAGCAAATCAAAATCCGGCGTGACTCTATCGACAATATCCAATACCTTTTCATTGATCGATTTCACCTTGTCTTCTTCCGCTATTTTCTGGGCAAATAATATTCCCTGGCTACGGCTAAACAGGAGCTGCACCAGGTTGTTTTTGAAGAATTTGCCCACGCGACCAGTAACCGTACCAAAACGCGACATGACCTTTTTACTCTGATATCCCCGCAGCAGATACGTCAGGTCTTTGGTGCTTTCCGGCATTTTGTAGGCTGAGAGGAATCCAAACAATTCATCCATCAACTCTTCGTTCTTCGCGATGATTCTATTCGTCGTTTCATTAACCCGCTCCTGCTCCTTTTCGATTTGGACAATGGACGAATTCACTACAGATTTCACTTCCGTTGCGACATCCGGTTTTTCACCATTGATATTATCGAGGTTGAATTTTGTCAAGCTCAGCAGATCATTGACGTTAAAGATCAGGTTTTTGATTGTCTCTGCAGAGCGCTGAAGCTCCTCCGTCACCGGCCCCAGGTATTCGGATTCGAGAAAATGCTGGACAATTCTGCTCACCGGAACCTCAATAATTTCTTTTTCCGGCTCACGACCATCGTCGTCATGGCGCATATGCGAAATCTGGATCTTTTCAGGAAGTTCGGCGGCGGCTTTGTGCAGTTTTTTACTTCGCTCTTCGAAATCCTGCATCATAAAATCACCATTTCCGGCTAGCTTTTGAACTTTTATTCCTGTTATTTTCGAAGGGTCACCAGGAATCTTTTCAAGCTTTTTCTTTAACTCATCCAACACCCTGCTAAACCTGACCTCGGTTTCCATGGACAAGGTATCATCAAAAGCTTTTGCTTCATGATACACACGGTCCCTGAATGCAAATAAGATCAACTCCAAATAGCTTTTATTTACTGCCAGCGTGTTATCTGATTTCCATACCTGGGCAAAATCCAGGTTTTGTGATCTCAGGTCTGCATAATATTTTTTTCCCCGGCGGGTATTTTTGATGATGGAGTTAATGTTAACCTTTTCAAGTTCGTTGTTCAGGTATTGGACGTTTTTTCTGAATTCAAGCTGTAGGCGGTGTTTATAAAGTTCCTCTATCCTATCCAGGTCAGCCAATAATTGTTTCACCTTGCCTTCGATCGTTTGAACGCTTGAAGAAACTGAGGCATGTTCAAGGTTTTTATCTTCGAGTCCCTTTTCCAACTTATCGAAGTTATCTTCGATGGTCGAAACAACTGCCTGAAATTGGTTATTGATATTGTTGGTACTGATCTTAAATTGTTCAAGCAAAGAGTGGAGAAAATGGTATCTGTTATCCCTCAGGAAATACTGAGCGATCTCCCGGTAGTTGATATAACCAGTTATAGAAGTCTTTGCGAATGGATGGAAAAACCGCTTTTTTAACTTTTTCCACCTTAACTTTCCGGTATCACCTTTCTTTGGTTTGAGGTCCTGGATAAAATACCTGATCTTAAGCCGCTTCGGGAATCTTGTGATATTTTGATCGATCTGTTCAATGTACCAGCTGATGCCGGATTCCATTACAGAGGCCTGCTCTTCTATTCTTGATTCAAGCCATTTTTCATAGGTCACTTTGGTCTTGAAATAAAAGTCACTCCTGATGCGCGAAAGCGCCCGTAGATTTTTAACCCGGTCGTCACCGGTATTTATTTTTTCCAGGCCTGAAATGACTGATTTACTTGTGGATCGAAGTTCTTCCACGATTGACTTAGTGACAGAAAAATATTCTGTAAAAGTTTTTTGGTTGAAGAGTTCGATTTGCTTTCTTCCATGCTCATCGATCTTACTTATATCTTCTGCTATTTCGTGGTATTTGGAGAATTTTAAATCCGGTAGAGCTACAATATTTTCTTTTGCTTCTCTTGACTCCTTGGCTGGCGTCAGGTTGATTTCAAAGTCTTCGAAGGTTCTGGAAGCATTTATAAATAGGCTGGTTCGTAATCCCTGTGATAAGCCATTAATAAAATCAATGGTCGCACTCAAATCATCATAGTCCTCATCTTCAATTCCAATGACGGTTAAATCAGTCAGGTCAGACTCTTGTGTGATAATTTCACTGGGCGATAGCTGATCGATACCGTTGTTAATCACTTTGATGACCAGGTTAATCCTGAACTGATTGATGATCCTTTCCAGTGAGTTATAGACCCTCTCCTGCTGGGTATTATCCGGATTGATCACCAACAGTCGGATGCGCGCTTCTTTCCATAGACTGGAAGAGGTAATGTGACGCAGAAGGTTTATTGCCAGAGAAATATTTCTTCCCTTTCCACTCCACCAGATGTCAATGGATTTGTTTTCACCGTATTTCTTTTCCACATCATAGCTCAGAAAAATAGAATTGAAATCGCTCCGGTGGTAGCTTTTTATCAAATTGACAAATTCCTTTCTGTTCTTTTCCCGTTTGCTCCATCCCATCAGGATGGTATTGGGCTCTATACCAGCAAATCCATACACACGGGAAATCTCACTCATTCCTGTGTAGACGTCCCTACACTCAAGTTTATGGTGGAAATACCTGTTTTCATCTTTGTCAATAGCCGTTTCAGATGAAGCTTTTATAAGCAATGGCTTATCTGATTCCACTAATTCAAAGGACGAAAGCATACCCAGTTTCCCGGAAAGCGCCAGGCCCATTTCTGAAAGGTAGGGCCGGTCATTTTCGCCACCGCTAAACAAAATCGTATTAGGTCGCCAGTTTCGGGTGGCTAGTTTTTCCTTATTGAGTCTCTCCAGCCCGGATTTGACCAGGGAAGCCCACACCCCACTCCAGGCATCTCCCGACTGAAGCGTCAGTTCTTTTCTTTTTAAATAAAGGAATAACAATCCAAGAATGATGGTAGCCCCTACAGTCGCCAGCAAATCGAGGTAGATCATCACCATAAAACATGCTACAGAACCGAGCAAACTCACCCAAACAGGTGTCTTGAAACTTGGTCGAAAGTCAGCGCTCGTCCATGCTTCAAAAGCACAGCTAAGGTTAAGAAAGCCATAGGTGGTGATAAAAAATATAGAGACAATTCGCGCGATCACGTCCAACTCACCAATCATTATCCCCGCCCAGGCAATTACAAAGGTCAACATCAATGCATTTCTCGGTTCATTCGTTGACCCGTACCCTTTGGCAAAAAAGCGGGGCGTGATTTTGTCTGTAGCTGTAGCCTGCAATATCCTCGGCGCTCCGAGAATACTTCCCAACGCACTAGAAACTGTGGCTCCCCAAATACCGGCGATGACGACAACTCCAACAAGAGATATCTTCATCAACACTTTAGGATCGTTGGCCAGTACTTCGCGATCGACCGTATAGGACAAAAAAACAGCCAGTAGAATATATACCACTAAACCCACCACGATCGCCATGATCGAGCCTGTAGGTATCGATTTCTTTGGATCCTGTAAGTCGCCCGACATCGATACGCCCGCTTCAAATCCAGTAACAGCCGGGAAGAAAATCCCAAACAAGAGCAGAAAGTCATACTCGCCAGGCATTTCAGTTAAGGATGGTGCTTCAGGTGCGAAAGAATGGTTGCCAAAGAATATTGATATGAGCGAGAGGCCTATCGCCGCCATGATAAAATACTGTGTTTTCATGGCGAGGGAGGTGCTTATAAAGGTGACCGTTGTGACAGCCAGCAATGCTATTGTTCCAGTAATCCTGATAGAATTGAGGTCGGTGCTCATTCCAAGCGCATTCAAAAAGCTTTCGGAAAACCCGATGATATACAGGCTCACACTAAACGACAATCCTACAAACAGAGCCAGGCCAAGGGTTCCCCCAATGGGTAGCCCAAGGCTCCTGGAAATCATGTAATAAGTTCCCCCCGCTTTCACTTTCTTGTCAGTTGCAATGGAAGATACACTAAGGCCGGTGGTCGCTGATATCACGTGTGCCACGGCTATG
>JBNLGG010000091.1:0-13418 GCA_050305935.1 Cyclobacteriaceae bacterium
ATCCCGGGTCGACATTAATTTCTGGCTTTAACCAGGAAGTGAGCCGGGAAAAATATTTGGAATCATTTAACTCCGGGAAGCTGACAGATATCCTGAACAAAGAGCAGGTATTTGATGAAGATGTATTTTTTCTTCCTGCCGGCAGGGTTCATACCATTGGCAAGGGACTAATGATCGCTGAAATCCAGCAGACTTCCGATATCACCTACCGCATTTATGACTTTGACCGGGTGGATGATCAGGGCAACAAACGGGAGCTACACGTGGAAGAGGCATTGGATGCGATCGACTACAATTACTACGACGAATACAAAACCAACTATTCGAGAAAATTGAATGAGGTGGTCCGGATGGTGAGTTGCCAGTATTTTACTACCAATAAATTGCATTTCAACCAGGCTGTAGCCAGGGATCATTCTTCATTAGATTGCTTTAAAGTCATTATTTGCGTAGACGGTGGCTTGACGGTTTCTTATGACGGTGGGGAACTTTCCTTGAAAAAAGGAGAGGCTGTTCTGGTTCCTGCAGCAATTACCTCCTATAACTTAATCCCTGATGGAGAGTTTAAGGTATTGGAATCATACATAGCGTAGAAACTTTGAATACCCTTTTAAATAAAAAAGTAGAAGTAAGGCACCTCGGCCTTATGGACTATAAGGAGGCTTGGGATTACCAGGAAGATCTTTTTCGTAAAACGGTCGACCTGAAAATAGAAAACCGTAAGCGGGACAAACAAGATCAAATTCCCACCCCTAATTATCTTTTATTTTGTGAGCACCCGCATGTGTATACCCTGGGAAAAAGTGGCAAGGAAGAAAATCTGCTATTGGATGAAGCAGGACTTGAAAAAGAACATGCACAATTCTATAAAATCAATCGCGGTGGGGACATCACCTACCATGGCCCGGGTCAATTAGTGGTCTATCCTATTCTCGACCTTGATAATTTTTTTACCGACATCCATAAATACCTCCGGCTTCTGGAAGAAGCCGTCATTTTAACGCTGGGTGAATATGGGATTTCCGCTGGCAGAATAGATGGTCTGACGGGCGTTTGGATTGACTTTGATAACAAACCCAATCCCCGTAAAATCTGTGCTATGGGCGTAAAGACCAGCCGGTGGGTCACCATGCATGGCCTGGCACTGAATGTGAATGCTGATCTCAATTATTTCAACCACATTATCCCCTGTGGAATCGATGACAAGGCGGTAACCTCTATGCATCTGGAATTGAAAAGGGAAATAAATACGGAGGAAGTTGCTAAAGTGCTGGTGGATAAAATTGTGGAGTTGTTTGGGATGGAGGCTAAACTTTAAGCGATTTAATAAAGAATTCTGGTGTCGTTACAGCAATTTCGCTTTTATTATAATCTTTAACATTTCTGGTAAGTATCATATCAATTTTACCAGATTTTATTGCCGCAAAATTTTGTAGTCCATCTTCGAAATCCTTAAAACCTGAATTCAACGCATTGCTTACTACTTCTTTATCCATCGTCAAGACATTAATAATTGTCAATAGTTGTTTAAGTTTTTCAATGACTTTTTCATGAGTTGCCGTACGCCGTAACAAGTAATAGACATTGCTAATAATAACCGGAGTCAAAAACCCTTTTATCTTATCTTTTTCACACAAACCGATAACCTGAAAGGCAAAATCCGAATGAGGTAGCCTGTCAAAAAAGTAATCCAAAAGGACATCTGAATCGATTAATACCCTATTCATTTTTGAGATACTTCTCAGTTAGTCCTTTAGTTAACTCCTTTTTATAGTCGAATTCTTTTGGAGCTTTGAAGGATCCTCTCAATGACGTTGCAATGGGAGTAGTATCAATTGACCCTCTATTTTCTTCCTTAGTTATAGCTTTTAAATAGTTTTCAACAATATCTGACAAACTTCTTCCCTGAACTTTTGCGTATTTTTTTGCCTTGTCAATAATTGACTGTTCGATTGTCAATGTCAATTTTGTATTCATAACACGTCTTTTTTGTCAAATAAAAACACGTATAAATATAGTTAATGTTTTAAATCTGGTAAAGGGAAATATTCAAACTGTTTATCTACTCTCCATTATCAAAACTATCTAAACTTCCCTCCATCATATACGCCAATCGCTTCAAACAAAAATACTGGAGGTTGTATTTCCTGCCAGTGGAAGCGGTAAACCCCCAGATGACCTGGTTGTGGCCTTTAAAAATGTCATTTTTTAGATCTTGGTTTCCCTGGTACACTACATTGTCATCGAGGTATACGGCGATTTTTTTATTCGTCGCATCCCATTTAAACATGAAGGTGTGGAGCATCCCGTCTTCTAAATTGTAGTAAGCATTATTTGCATTCCAATAGGCAGCATGTCGGGAAAGGCCGTTCATTAAAAAAGCGACGTGATCCGACTCGGGATCATTTTGATTCAAATTTTGATAGGTGTCAAATTCCACCGCTACCGATGGGGATATATGTGCGCTGTACACTGCCTCGGGGGACCACCTTCCATAACCCAAACATTCGCCAAAAGTTCCAAAAGCTTCAAACTGGCGTGGATCATTGTGGATCACAAAGGTGATCCCGTCAGCGCCAAAATCATTTTTATCGCCGAGGTAAATATCAAATTCTATTTCAAAATTAAAATTCAAGTCAAGGTAAGAAGTACTATATGCAATCCCTTCGGCATAAGGATAATCTGGGGTAAGCATGATGCACCCGCCTTCCATCGGCTGAGCGGTTCCAATGGTATAAAACTGCGCCTGAGAGATCAGCGGCAGTAAGATGAGCAGCCAGGTAAAGCTTTTCATACTAATAATTTACAAATAAATACCGGATTGGGTTGTCGTTGTTTTTTCAGATTGGTTATTGAAGTGATAAGTGGTGAGGTCCAAAAAGATTACAAAAGAATAAATAGTTCACACTGAGACTAATTTTTTACTTTTGCTTCAACTAAACACGAACTGTATTTCGACCTCCAAATTAAATAACACAAAAGGAATTCTCTTCGCTTGCATCCCGGCATTTCTGTGGGGATTCCTGCCGATCGCCATCAAAGTGGCCGTCAATAAAGTAGATCCTATCACGGTCGTTTGGGTTCGTTTCTTCCTGGCGTTTTTGATGCTATTGATTTTTTTTCTCTTCACCGATCGTCACAAAATTTTAGGGATATTTAAGGAGCCCATCGGTTTTATCGTGGCGGCCATAGGTCTTGCTGCCAATTACTCCGGCTATGCGATGGGCATCTCCTACACTTCTCCCAGCAATGCCCAGGTATTTATCCAGATGGGACCCGTTCTTTTGGCGATTGCGGGAATCGTCATTTTTAAAGAAAAGCTATCCATTCGGCAGATGATGGGATTTGTCGTCGCGGTTGTCGGCTTTTATTTATTCTACACAGATCAGAATGAAAACCCGGTGGTGATCAATAAAGATTACTTTAAGGGAGTCTTGTGGGTATTGTTTGGTGCGCTGAGCTGGGCGGTTTACGCTGTGATGCAAAAGCGGCTTTCCGCCAGGTATCATTCGCAACAGCTTAACCTTTTTGTTTTTGGTTTTTCCGCCCTTGTTTTTATTCCGATGGCCGATGTATCTTCCATCCTTGACCTTTCCACCAATTACAAATGGCTGATGCTCTTTCTGGGTTTCAATACATTTGCTGCGTACGGTGGAATGGCGCTGGCGCTAAAATATGCCGAAGCCAACAAGGTAAGCATTGTTTTTACGGTGAATCCATTGATCACTTTCATTGTGATGACGATCCTGGCCTCCTTTGATGTTACCTGGATAGATCATGAACATATATCGACCATGGGTATTATTGGTGGCGGATTTGTACTGGTTGGCGCTTTGATGGTAATTATTAAAAATCAGAAAAGAAGGGGTTCGTAAAACTCGCTGTCGCCTACTCAGATACTTGACAATTTTGTCTTTGGCTTTTTTACTTTCTTTGCCTACCAACATAATTCGCCTGATCTTTTAACTTTTAAAAGACCATCAATTATTCGTGTCGCCACTTAAAATATTCGAATAACATAAAGTTTCAAAAGCAAATAGTGGTGGCACGAATAGTTACTTTAAATATAAGAAAACAAGGGATGGCTTTTTCGTTTCTTTAAATTCATGTACCACCTACACAGCGGATAGAGGATCGCGACGACAATGATCCAAAGCGCATACGATACCGGCAGTCCAAAACCGAAATCTTGTGGATACATAAAAAACGGCATCATCATCTCTGACAAACTGTATCCCTGATAGAGACCAAGTAAAACGCTAAATAGGTGAATCAGGTAAAGATGGAGCACATAATAAAACATGGGAACGCGCCCAAACACAATTAGAAAATCCGCTACAGACCCTTTCACTTTTTCAAAAAGATATAAGGTCAAAATGGCCGGGCCTATCGTCATCAACAAATAAATCAGCGATGGAGGGTATTTGGTGGCATTCAGGAAGGAGGCAATGGTCATGGCGAAAGTGGGTTGAACAGACCAGGGGTTCATATCGCCATAAACATTGATTCCCCGAATCAGGATAAAAAGAGCCGTTAAACCCGATCCGAGGACCAGCAAATACTTATGCCGGGTTTTCTCTTCCTGGCGATAAATGTATTCGCCGAATACATATCCCAAAGCCATCACCCCGATCCATGGAACAAGCGGGTATATCACCCCAATATTGAAAGAGCCTATTTGAATATCGGAACGGCTGTGAAGTATTTTCCAGAGTGAGCCCCATCTGCCCAATGATTCGGGGTCGATTGGGTCCAATAAATTATGGCCAAAAACCATGATCAGGCCACCGATCAGAATTACCTTTTTGGGAAGGTAAATGATTGCTGCCAAAAATACCATGCATATTCCCAATGCCCAGATAACCAGTAAAAAAATATGGGAATAATCGAAGTTAAAATACCAGGAAAAGCGAATCACAGTAAATTCCAGAATGATCAGCCACAAGCCCCGCGTCCATAAAAAATGTGAAATTTGCTGTTTTGATTTTCCACCAATCTCACCCAGCCCTGTTCCCACACCTGCAACAAACATGAAAACAGGGGCACAGTAGTGCGTAACCCACCTGGTAAGAAAGAGTAGAAAATTGGATTGGGAAAGATCCTCCGGATCAAAGTGGTACATCGTGCTATAGTCCCTCATATGGTCCAGCGCCATGGTCACCATTACCAGGCCGCGCAACATATCGACAGAAAGAATTCTCTCCTTTTTCATCTTCGTACTACATAGTTTGTGGATTTCTCAATTATGTAATTTAACAAATTAATCGAACAGCTTTTACAATATTCAATGTAGGAGTTTGGGTTTTGTTTTATATGCTTATTTTTATTGCTTTCAGAAAACAATAAAGTGACGATCTATGTATAAGTTGCTCTTTTTTGCCATTGCTGTTTTTTCGATGATGACCGGCTATTCTCAGGAAAACTCCTTTACGCGACAAGATTCCTTGAGGGGTAGTATTACGAAAGAAAGGGAGTGGTGGGACCTGTTGTATTATCATTTAAATGTAAAAGTCAATCCGTTGGATAGCACCATTTCGGGAAGCAATTTAATTAGCTACAAAGTACTAGCCCCTTCCCAGAGAATGCAAATTGACCTGCAGCCTCCCATGGAGATTAGTGTTATTACCCAGGGCGAAGACACTGTGTTCTTTATACGCGACGGCAATGCATTTTTTCTCGAACTTCCCACACAACAAAAAGCAGGAGATATTAATAGTGTGCTCATTCGATTTAGCGGAAAACCCTATGTCGGCAGTCGTCCTCCCTGGGATGGCGGTTTTACATGGTCAAGGGACAATAACGGAAATCCATTTATAGCTACCTCTTGCCAGGGAGAAGGCGCCAGCCTCTGGTGGCCTTGCAAGGACCATCAATACGATGAGCCGGACAGTGTGTTAATTAGTGTCACCGTGCCTGAACCCCTGACAAATGTTTCGAACGGGCGGCTGAGAGGAATTACCAACAATGACGACAGTACCAATACCTCCCATTGGTTTGTTTCCAATCCCATCAATAATTATAGTGTAAGTGTGAACATTGGTGACTATGTTCATTTCGGCGAAACCTATGAAGGCTTGAATGGGAAGCTGGACTGCGATTACTATGTGTTGAGCTACAACCTTGAGAAAGCCAAAAAACAATTCAAGCAAGTGCCCATGATGCTGGAAGCGTTCGAGCACTGGTTTGGACCCTATCCGTTTTATGAAGACAGCTACAAATTGGTGGAAGCGCCCTACCTGGGCATGGAGCATCAAAGCGCGGTGACCTATGGCAATTTGTACACCAACGGCTACTGGGGCACCGACCTGAGCGGGACGGGGTGGGGCTTAAAATTTGACTTTATCATTATCCACGAATCCGGACATGAGTGGTTTGGCAATAACATCACCACCAAAGACATCGCCGATATGTGGGTTCACGAGGGTTTTACCAACTATTCGGAAAGCCTTTACCTCGACTATCATTTTGGTACTGAGGCTGCTAATGAATACATCATTGGTGAACGTCGCAACATCCAAAATCAGGTTCCGCTCATTGGGCCATACGATGTGAACCACATGAGCAGCGGGGACATTTATGCCAAGGGGGCAAATCTGCTTCACACCCTACGGCAACTCATCGAAGACGATGAAGAGTGGCGAAGGATATTGGTCAAAATGAACAAGGAATTTTACCACCAAACCGTCACCAGCAAGCAGGTGGAAGATTTTCTAAGCCGCGAATCCAATAAAGATCTTTCAGCTTTTTTTAACCAATACCTTCGTGATACCCGAATCCCTAAACTGGAATACCGGCTCGGTAAAAGAGAAATTGAGTTCCGCTATGTGGAAATCGTGGAAGATTTTGATATGCCGATCAGGGTGTTTATCAATGGCGACGAGGAATGGATTTTCCCAACCAGCGAGTGGAAAACATTTATCTCCAAAAAGAAAATCAAGGCATTTGAGGTGGATGAGAATTTTTATGTTTTGGTGGGGGTGTTGGAGTAAAAAGAAAGACGGGAAAACAGACCCTTGCTTAACTACCATCAGGCACAAAGAGATTTAATATTTTGGCATTTTTTTTAGCTTTGTTAGTATGGGTAAATATGAAAAGCTTCTTATAAAAATTCTCAGAGGCACTTCAGATAAGAATATTGACTTTAAACAGTTGCTTAGTCTGCTTAATCATTTGGGATTTGAAGAAAGGATTAAGGGAAGCCATCATATATTGACCAGGGATGGTATTGATGAAATATTGAACCTGCAAAACAAATCTGGAAAAGCAAAACCTTATCAAGTCAAACAGGTAAGAATAATTATTGTAAAGTATCAAATAAAATTGGATGATAATGAAAAATCATAAATACGAAATCATAATATACTGGAGTCAGGAAGATGAATCATTTATTGCTGAAGTTCCGGAATTGGCTGGATGTTTGGCTGATGGATTAACATATCAGGAAGCATTATCAAATGTTGAGATCATCATCGACGAGTGGATAGAAACTGCAAAACTAAAAGGAAGAAAAATTCCCAAGCCTAAAGGTAGGTTGATTTATGCCTAAAACTTGTGCACCTTAAACCCAAAATACCCCCCCAAATTTTCGCTTTCGTGTTTTGAAGTAATCGACTGAACGACGTTGGTTAGACCAAGGAAGACCGGGCCCCAGGAACCACTGATCCCGGTTGAATAGCCCCGGTATTCGTTGTAGATCAAGGGCAGGGCGATGCCCCATTTCTTTTTTTCATAACGGGGCGTCAATACGAATGTGTTGAAATTGGGGCTTTGATAAATATTTTTGTGATCAGCTGTCAAAGCAATGAAGCTGGAAAAATTTAGATAGAAATTCTTTTTCAGCCGATAGTCCAGTTGAACGCTAAGCTTGGTGGGCAACTTGATCGCAATATGTTCCTCTTCTTCGGGTACCTTATCGAACAAGCCCCTCACTACATCCGCCCAGGCTTTCAGGATATCCACCTGGTTAAAGGTTTCCAGGGGCACCTCTAAATTCTGCGCTACGAAATCGCCAGCATACATAGACCGGTCATATTTCATTTTACCAATATCAAGAATGGAAAACCCTGCTTTTAATGTATGTAAATCATCGGTACTTTTCCGGTAGATATACTCAATGCCCCCGGAAAATGCCATCGTTGTCCTTCCAAAAAAAGTGAACTCATCAACCTTCCAATCATCTACCGTCTTACTGTATTGCAATCCAACAACGCCCGTCAAATCTACTGTTCCATTGGCGATATCCTGCTTGATGTTTACATTTTCAACCATCAAATTTGCCGTGCCCTCACCGAAAATAATTTTCGGTGTAACACCCAGATTTAGTTCATGGTGGTCATTCCGGAAAAGGTTCCTGGAATAATTAATGCCAACCTCCATCCAAGCCGCAGACTTCGTGACCAGTAGCTCATCTGACTGAACGGACTGACTTTGTCCTAAAAATATGTAGTCGGTCAGAAGCTGAATGAGGGAGGACTCGATGGGATCAATCGCAAAAACGGATCTTAGTTTCAGATCTAGTCCCACGGCATTCTTCTGATCGATCTTCCAAATGAAGGAAGGAAATGCTAAAGTCTCGCCTACAATTTCCTGATGGTTTTCGGCCAGGAAATTAGCAGGTTCATTTTTTAAGATTTCAAATGTCAGGGGAAAGTGGTCAGGTGTAATGGAATAAGATTCGATACCGGCGATCAGGATTTCATATTTGAAATCATTGCTGATGGACGATGCGGGTTGAATATGAAGTTTGTTTACTCCGGCATTTTTCATGGAAGAATACCCAAGCCAATATTGAGCCTCTCCCTTTTGCGACCAAAAAATTGCAAGCAATACAACCGACCAAAAAATTCTCCGCCACATGGACGATAATATACAGCTAAAAATTGGAGGATAAAAAAGGGAAGGAAAATCGAAACCCGGATGAACCAAAAAGAAAAAGGAAAATTCCCCTCCTTGCCTTGCTCCACCGAAGCGGCTCCACGAGGCGAAGGATGGGAAAAGATTCACTCACAGATTGAAATGATTTTAACAGTATGGGAGATCTGCAACCTATTACCTCTCCCAGAAAAATGGCGGTTCAATATTCAATGAGCGCAGGTATACATAGCCCTGGCCACGATGGTGGATTTCATTATCGATGAAATACATTATAAACCAATGAATAGGCCCTTCCCATTGGCCAAATGCCACATCGTTTTCCATAAACCTTTCGGCCGGGATTTTCGCCCAATTATCATCGATGTATTGGGTGATATCGTCCCAAAGTTTCAAAAGATCTTCTTTTGTAGTCGGTTCCGCGTTGTCAGCAAATTGTTTGAGGTCGCCATAGTTTAGCCACTCGCGATGCAAAATTCCATGCATACCTGGGCCGGCCATCTTGATCATTTCCAAGGCCAATTCAGAGAATGTTCTCATGCCACCTATCGAATGATTAAACAGTTTGTCCTCGGGAAATTTTTCGATGGTTCTCCGAGTCAGCCTTCGGTGACCTTGCCAGTGGTTTAAAAGAATGTCAGAATTGATTACGGGAACTGAATTCAAATCAATGTTGGTTTCCATGATAATAAGTTTTTTTGATTAAACATTTATCAAAGGAAAATGGAAGTAGTGACAGCCTTATGTCAGTATTGATTTGGCAGAGAAATTTATTGGCAGAAAATATTGAAATCGTACCGGTCTTTTGAAATACTAACAAACCTCAAATTCGTGCCACCACTCGATTCAATCCAAGCAAATCAGAATCTAAATTCAAAAAAGTGGTGGCACGAATAAAAACACACTTTTAATTATAACAAAAAAAGCAAAACCGGTGTGGTTTTGCCTTTTAAAGTATATGTATGGATTAGGGTTAGTCGAGATAGGGATCCAGGGTTTTTATCTTTCCATTTTCATCATAGGTGATTTCAGCCACCTTTGCACATCGCAAATGGGTGATCCCTTTTGACAAAATGGAGTCATGGTAAAACAAATACCACTTATTTTTAAACTCACAAATAGAATGATGGGTAGTCCATCCCACCACAGGGGTCAAAATTTTACCCTGATAGGTAAATGGCCCGTAAGGATTATCGCCAATGGCATAGCAAATGAAATGTGTATCGCCAGTTGAATAGGAGAAATAATATTTCCCATTGTATTTGTGCATCCATGATGCCTCGAAAAACCGCCGGTCATGGTCGCCTGCTGTCAAAGGCTTTCCATTCTCATCAAGAATAACCAAATCTTTAGGCGTTTCGGAAAACTCAAGCATATCGTCGGTCATACGAGCAACTTTTGGGCATAGGGCCGGTTGATCATCTGCAGGCTCCAGATCGTAGGGGGTCTTAGCGTCATGAATAAACTTGCCGGTCTGCCATCGCTGTAGCTGTCCGCCCCATATCCCACCAAAATACATGTAGGCTTTCCCCTGCCCGTCCGGCCGGCGGGCGTCGTCCACGAATACAGCCGGGTCGATACTAAAGCTGCCCTTGATTGCTTCCGGTTGTGCTTTGAATGGACCCGCTGGATGATCTCCTACGGCTACACCTATTCGGAATATTCCTTCATGGTCTTTGGCAGGAAAGTATAAATAATATTTGCCATTTTTTGTAGCGGCATCTGGAGCCCACATTTGACTTTTCGCCCAGGGAACGTCTTTGATGTGTAGTGCGACGCCGTGATCCGTTGCTTCACTGGTAGGAGAATCCATGGAAATCACATGATAATCTTCCATGCCAAAATGCCCACCCCAGTCGTCTTCGGGAAGCCCGGCATCCATGTCGTGCGATGGGTAAATATAAATTTTCCCATCAAAAACATGCGCCGAGGGATCAGCGGTATAAATGTGATTAACAATTGGCTGTGAAATTGCCTTCTTATTCAGTTCGTCGTAATTGATATTTTCAGCCATTGGAATGTGTTTATTTTTAACGTAATGCAAATTATCTTCTTGTTAGCAAATCTTTTTCGATCTGCGATTCCATTTTTTTGTTGATTTCATAAAGGAATAAAATTCCACAGCCCATTAAAAACGGAATCGACGGATATACGCTTACCAGCATCTTAATACCAGTCAAGGCACTTTCGGATTGGGATTCTGCATTAGGAATGTAACCGTAGGCTTTGTTGATTTTTGGAATGAGCGCTCCACCGATGGTAAGCCCGATTTTTAAGCCCATCAGCATTGCCGAAAAAATGATGGCGGTAGCCCGACGATTATTCTTCCATTCGGAATAGTCAGCAACATCGGCAATCATTGCCCACAAAATCGGAATAGTGATCCCATAAAAGAAGCCATGCAATATTTGGGAAATAAATATCAAACCTATCGATCGAGGGTTATAAAAATAAAACATCAAGATGGGAAGGGTGGATATGAAAAGAAAAAGTCTAAAAATATCTCGCTTCCCATATTTATCTGCCAACCTTTTTGAAAGCGAAATCCCTACTATCATTAATAAAATTCCTCCAGCATTGAAAATGGCAAATCCCATGGAAGCCGCTGAATCGAAAGTAAGTCCCATTGAGGAAAGTCCTTTTGCTAAAGGTGCAAGAAATGTTGTAAGGCTTGCCTGGTCAACGTAGCTTTGGAAAAAATACAAATAACTTCCTCCTTTCATCGCCAGCGTGATGAACACCAGGATTGTCAACAAGAGCATGATTACCCATGGTCTGTTTTTCACCAGGTCGCTAACGTCCTCCTTTACTGTAGATTTTTGTTCTGGTTTGGGAATGATTCTCTCCCTGGTGGTAATAAAAGTGATTAACATTAATACTGTTCCTGTTAATGCCAGGAATGTATTTACTTTTGAAAAGCCTTCTACTCTGTCTCCACCTCCTACATACTCAATAATTGGATACATGAAAACCTGTACCACAAACTGCGCGAACATTACTGCGACAAAACGATAAGAAGATAAACTATTTCGCTCGCCCATATCCCCGGTGATAACACCACTCAATGATGAGTAAGGTAGGTTGTTGGCAGCATAGAGCAAAAGCAGGAGGGAGTAAGTAATTACTGCATAGATTATCTTGCCGGAATCACTAAATCCAGGGGTAGTAAATGTCATCAAGGATGCTATTCCTAAAGGGACTGCTGTCCAAAGAATCCAAGGCCTGAATTTTCCCCATTTTGTATTTGTCCGGTCAGCCAACGCCCCAATCAATGGGTTGAAAGCAAACGCTGCAATCATCCCCACCCAAAAAATCACTGCGGAAGCAGTGTCTTGTTCTAAACCAAAAACATCCGTGTAAAAGAAAGCAAGGTAGGTGATGAGTGTTTGGAAAATAAGGTTTGCGGCTAAATCTCCCAGACTGTAGCCTATCTTCTCCCCCACCGATAATTTTTGTGAATTGGCATTCATGGTCGTTGTTCTTTTAATGCAAACAAATTGAAATGAGTAGTATCCTTTACTAAAGATGCTAAAAATAGTCAATATGACTATAACCTGATTAAAGATTTTTCAATTTTTTGTCCCAATTCCTGACTAAAATTAGAATTGATGGCATGAATTTACCATTTTATTACGGTATTCAATTTTCAAAAGGAGAGTTTAAACAACCGGTTGCGCTTTTTTAGGAAAGTAAAGGCTACCTGTTTTCCGACTGGCGGAATAAAAAAAAATTCCTAAAAAAAGTACTGATTCTAGTTTTTCGAATGTTCCTTTATCCAACGAGCGGCATCGATGAATGCTAAAATCCATGGCGAAATTTCATCCGATTTTCTTTCTTCCGGATAGTATGCCCAGTTAGAAGGAAGGATGCTGCGTTCCAGGTGGGGCATCATCACTAAATGCCTTCCGTCTTCATTTACCAGCGCCGCTGTATTGAAATCAGAACCATTGGGGTTAGCTGGATATTCATTGTAGGAATATTTCATTGGGATGTGGTAAGCATCTTCTGACTTTGGAAGACTGAATTTTCCCTCCCCGTGGGCCGCCCAGATCCCGAGCCTCGCCCCTGCGAGCGACTGTAGCATGACAGCTTTGTTTTCCTGAATATCCACATTGATAAATCCGCATTCAAATTTATGAGATTCGTTGTGGAGCATTTTAGGTTTTTGATCGTGCTCAGGTGTCACTACTCCCAATTCGATCATCAATTGGCAGCCATTGCAAACGCCCAGGCTGAGCGTGTCTTTTCGTTTATAAAAATTGTCAAGCGCCTGTTTTGCTTTTGGATTAAACAAGAAAGCTCCCGCCCATCCTTTTGCCGAACCCAGGACATCGGAATTCGAAAATCCTCCAACAAACACAATCATGTTTACATCTTCCAAATTTTCGCGACCGGAAATCAAATCTGTCATGTGGACATCTTTTACGTCCATCCCCGCCAGGTACATCATCCACGCCATCTCGCGATCACTGTTTACTCCTTTCTCGCGAATGATTGCAGCTTTCACTCCGGTAGACTTTCGTCTTTTTCGATCCAGGGCCAACCCT
>JBNLGG010000092.1:0-13385 GCA_050305935.1 Cyclobacteriaceae bacterium
CGTGTAAACAAAATTATCAACCTGGCATTGCCTTACCAGGAGCGCGGTGAAAAACCCTGGCTGGAGTTCATGGAGGAGATACTTGGCGAGGACTACTATTTTGTCCACTTTAATCGACGGCCAGGCGTCGCGGATGCCATACTGGAGGAAAATACACACCGGTTCCTTCACAATATGTTCCGCAAGAACGTGCCCCCCGCACCGCCTCAGCCAGGTATGCAGATGATCAATCTTGCCAGAGCAGAAACACCCCTCGGCGAGCCCATAATGAGCGACAGCGAGCTGGCTGTTTTCGTCTCCGCCTTCGAATCAGCAGGGTTTACAGGCAGTATTAATTGGTACAGGAATCTTGACCGCAACTGGCATTTGTTGGCGGAAGTGAACCCAATTATCCAACAGCCCACACTCATGATCTATGGCGAACGTGATTTGATCCCGAAGTCTGAAAAACTCCTAGATTTTGTGCCTCATGTAGAAGTCGTTAGTTTGGATTGTGGCCATTGGATTCAGCAAGAACTTCCGGAAGAAACAAACCAGGCGATATTAAAATGGCTGGAACAACAGAATGCCTAAAAACGAGATGGAAACATATTGTCCAAAGAGCCGAAAAAATTGGCTGCTAAAGGAATGAGGCCAAATAAATTCAGATATTGAATTTGAGCTAAGTTCCTGGAGTGCGTTTATGCTTCGTTCGCACATCGATAAAAAATAGAAGCTTCCCGACTAAATTGGAGACCCCAATAGGGATCACGGTTTGGACCAAATGCGATGGCGTGATTAGGAAGGGAGATGATGAATTAAAATTCCACCCAAAGCAGACCTTGAAAATTGGGTGGGCATTTCTCTTCCGTGACTTTCACAGCAAATTTTTTAGCATCTTCGTAGGATCTAAAACCATCTTGAGGCCTCGCTTGTTCCCAAACAAAACTAACCTGCCAGTTGTGCTCGCTTTGCCGAAATATGTTATACAAACTCGGGTTAATGACTCTTTTGGTTTCAATACTAATGGTTTCTTTCATTTGTTTTCTGTCAAAAAAATACGACTTGTTTAAAAATGCCCTATGGTTTTAAAAAAAAAGGTGTGGAATGTACACTTTTAAATCGGATAATCGTTGTGGATGACGATAAAATTGGGGGAGCTTTTTTAAAAGTAAAGCGCGAGTATTGTCGAATTTTCGTTGGCGTCAGGAAGCACGATTTATTGTTGTGACCTTTTTCGTAGGAATTCGTAGAGAGATGCCTGTACCAGGATCTTCTCTACCTCATTTTGTTCCACGCGAAGCTGAACATTCCCTTTTGTGATTTGAAAAGCCTTGCTATTGTCCTGCAATTGCATTGTCAGTACCTTGTCTATTTCTTACTGCGCTCTGGGGTAATAGATTGGAAATGCCACTTCAATGCGATGGTATAGATTTCGGTTCCTGCAGATGTTACGCTTGATTTCATGCTGATCCGTCAGGGGTTCATCCCGGTACAAGTGTATCCCTTCGCCCTTCAATTCCCTATTGTCTGTTTTTCCAAAACGTTATCCATCCTCGTCAAGCTCATCATTAACCTTTTCCTGAATTCTATTAGGGGTCTCGGAAAGGTTTTCCTTCAATTCTTTTTTTTAGCTTTTTCTTGTCAATCCTGTCTAAACTTCGCCAGTAGGCTACCCTCACGCGAAAGAATTCATCCAGGTTAGAGGAAAAAATAGCTAAAAACTGGATTTAGTTATAAAATGGAACGGTGGGATCTTTTACCTCCAATAGCACCCGGTAGTTAACATCCAACCAGCTTAGGTCCCTCTGGATCAGCAGGTCATCAGTGCTTTTTTTACATCTGATGCTTAAATTCCGTATGTTAGATCGTGGACTACCAAATACCCATCAGGAAAATTATTCACGTCGATATGGATGCCTTTTTCGCTTCCATTGAGCAGCGTGACAACCCGGAACTCAAGGGCAAGCCGGTGGCGGTAGGAGGTAGCCGGGAGAGGGGCGTAGTGGCTGCTGCCAGTTACGAGGCAAGGAAGTTTGGTGTTCGGTCGGCCATGCCGTCGAAAATTGCACATGCACGTTGCCCGGAGCTGATCTTTGTGAAGCCACGATTTGAAGTGTACAAGGAAGTTTCCCGGCAGATACGGTCTGTTTTCCACGAATACACTGATAAAGTAGAGCCCTTATCATTGGACGAAGCCTTTCTGGATGTGACAGAAAATAAAAAGGGAATTGAACTTGCAACGGATATCGCCAAAGAGATCAAGGAAAAAATTCGGACTATTACGCATCTGACTGCCTCTGCCGGGGTTTCCTACAATAAATTTCTGGCCAAGACAGCAAGCGACGTGAATAAGCCTAACGGTCTGTATGTAATTACACCCGCCAAAGGACCCCGCTATGTGGAAAAACTTGCCATAGAAAAATTCTTTGGGATCGGGAAAAAGACTGCCGAGAAGATGCACTCCATGGGAATTTTTTATGGTAAAGATCTCTTGCAATACGATGAAGCCTGGCTTGCCCTTCATTTTGGCAAGACTGGTCATTATTTCTACCAGATTTGCAGAGGCATAGATGACCGGGAGGTAAAGGCTAACCGCAAGCGCAAATCACTGGGCAACGAGCGCACATTTGATGCAGATGTATATGGAAGAGACCAGCAATTGGAACGGTTGACACAGATCGCAGATTTATTGATCCGGGACCTGGAAAAGTATGCTGTTAAAGCCCGTACGCTTACGTTAAAGCTTAGATATGGAGATTTTCAGACCATCACCCGTAGCAAAACATTGATCCACCAGCAGTTTGACGATGCTTTGATCAGGGAGGTGGCCAAAGAACTTTTCCTTCAAATGCCGGAAGATGACCGAGGCATACGTTTGCTCGGTTTGACGTTGTCCAACTTTGTGGAAAATGAAGAAAATACCACCGGTCAGCTAGACCTGGGATTTTAGATGCATCCTTGCCTTATTGAGGAATGGAGATCGTAAGAGTTGTGCTTTTGTCAACAGTGCTCTTTACTTCGATCTATCCATTCAATGCCTCAGCCTTTTTTTGTGTTTCCCTTAAAAAAATAATGATGAGTAAATCAAAACAGGAGGAGAGGAGGGCAAATGTGTTAGGTTCTACACTTGTTTTGGTGATCTTGCAAGAAGTCCTTTTAAAATTAAGTTAGTTGGATGGATAATTAGCGCGCAACCAAAGATCACACCCTCAACACCCCGCGAAACCCCCTGGCAGCATAATATGAGTCAGCGCCATTATGGTAAGTAAAGACGTGGTCATAGCGTCGATCGCAGAAGATGGCGCCGCCGAGCTTTCTGATGTCAGGAGGGGTTTTTACCCAGCTTGAAGTTTTCCGGTCAAATTTCCCCAGCGTCTGAAGTTCTCGGTATTGTGTTTCTGTTAATATCTCAATACCCATTATAGCAGCCATGTCCAGCGCATTGTTTTTTGGCTTGTGTTCTTTTCTGGCATCCAAAGCGGCTCGGTCGTAGCACAAACTCCTGCGTCCTTTGGGACTTTCTTCGGAGCAGTCGTAGAAAATGTATTCGCCGGTAGTTGGATCCTGACCCACCACATCCGGCTCGCCACCGGTCATCTCCATTTCATCCAGGGACCAAAGCTTATACATGTGGGCTTCCAGCCTTGCCCTCACCATCACCCATTCGATTCCTTTATGGCGTTGCTTATTTTTCTCAAAGCGTGTTTCCAATAAATTGAAAATATCTTCCTGCTGTTCGGGGGTAAATAGCCGTTTAGACATGATCGTAATTTTATGTTTTCTTAAAGTAATGGCTGAGGGAAAATTTAATCAGATTCTCTTTAAATCACCAGACAAAATTATTTCACAGGAAACTCAAGGATGAACGAAGCTCCTTTGCCCTGTTCACTTTCGCACCATAGTTTTCCTTCCATGGCGTCCACATATCTCTTGACGATCGCCAAACCAAGACCAGTTGATTTTTCTCCTGCCGTAGGTTTAGCGGAAAGTCGCTGGAATTTATTGAATAGTATCTTCTGGTCCGCTTCGCTGATTCCAGGTCCCTGGTCTTTTACTTCAATAGTCACAAGCTCTTTTCCATAGTTAATGCTTACTTCCACGTTGCCGTTGAGGTTGGAAAATTTGATGGCATTGGACATCAGGTTTTCCAGGATCTGGATAAAATAGTTTTTATCGATGCGAATATTTCCTTCTGTCACATTTGAGTTGGCCACGAGTTCAATTTGTTTCTTTTTCGCTGTCTGAGAAAATGAGTCAACCACCTGGCGGACAAGGGAAACAACATCAACCCGCTCAGGTTTCAGCTCGATTTTCTGAGCTTCTATGGCGCTGATGTCCAGTATCCTGGATATCATATTGTTCAGGCGATCTGCCGCTTCGATCATTTTTCCGGTATAGTCTACGACCCTTTCATTTGTGATTTCCATTAAGGTCAACTGGGCCAAACCTTTAATCTGGTTCAGAGGGCTTCGCAGGTCGTGGGAAACGACGTTAATAAGGTCATCTTTTTCCTGGTTGAGGTTTGTTAGCTCATTGTTTTTATTTCGGAGTTCGTTTCGCTGTTGTTCCAACTCATAGGTACGTTCTTCCACCTTTTGCTCCAGGCTATCATAAAGGAGCGCATTTTCCAGTGATACCGCCATTTGACCGGACAATAACTTCAATATTTCTACCCGTTTTTCGTCAAATACGCCAGTCGTCAGGTTGTTTTCCAGGAAAATGAATCCGTTCCTTTTTTTCTTGCTGACAATAGGAAAACAAAGAACAGACCTGCATTTTTTTGCCTGGATGTATTCGTCATCCAAAAAACGATCATCGGCGAGAGCATCTTCTATTACCAGGCTTTCACCGGTTCGGTCCACGTATTGAACGATCCTGTCAGAATAGCAGTCAGGGGAATAATGGGAGCCGTCTTGCGGCTCGGTAATTTTCCCCTTTTCGTCAATGGTCGCCTGTACCTGCATTTGGTTGTCAGTGTTCAAAACAAATGCACCGCATTGTGCACCAGCATTTTGGGTGACGATCTTGAGGAGCTGGTGTACTAGTTTTTTGAGCTTGATTTCACCGGTTATAGCTGACGATGCTTTGATAATCGTCGAAACATCCAACTGCGAAATATTGCTTTTGAGCTCCATAAAGGTAGAGGAGGTGATGTCATTTTGTTCAAATGATTTGACCTGTTCACCGGAGTAGTTGCTCAATTTCTTCAACTTAATGGCAATGCCCCATTTCTGATAGGCCGCATATGCTTTTTTAAGATATTCTGTCTTTTGTGTGGTATCACCCAGCGACCAGTAATAATTACCAGCCATCTCACAGGCCACCGCCAGGTCATTGGTATATCCATTTACAGAAGCTTCCAGGATGCCTTCTTCGAAGAGGTTCCTCGTTTTTTGGTGGTCTTTCTTGAATACAAAATGAATTCCCGCTTCTATGATACTCACCTTGTGGCGGAAGTTCATCGGGGCATGGCCCATCCATTTTTTCAGTTTTGCATGGTTAGCCTTAATCCTTTTTAGCCAGGTTCTTCTCGTTGATTTAAAGACGGTGTTTTGGCAGATTTCCAGACCAATCAAGGCGTCGTAAAATAAGTGCTGAGGAATAAAGGGGGAGCTTATGGCGACATCCAGTTTCTTGAGCTGGTCGCTGTGTGCGAGCGCTTTTTCAAACTCGTCGCTAAAATAGTGCAGGCACATTTTACAGAAATGATAATGGAACAGCGCCGTTTTATCATTTCTCATGTCCTGGCCATCTTCGTTTTCCAGAAAGCAGGATTCGTCAAAGACTTCTCCCGATAGTTTGGCAGGATTATCGGTTTTTTGCGACAAATTTATGATGGTCTGGTAGTCTATAGAGTTATAGTACTCATAGGATTTTTGGTTGAGCTGGCCTATTTTCCGATGGAAATCTGCCTGCCTATCAAGAATAGCGCGTAAGGGCTCGCCCAATAGAAATGAGTGGTAGGAATGCACAAAAATCGACCCGGCCGCAAACTCCTGATCACCGGTCTCCAAACCATCCCGGTAGGATTCCAGCAGTATAGGGAGCGATTTCTTCAGGTGATCTTTCCAATGGTTGATAAACGTGGCAAAGATTAACTTCGTTCTGGATCGAACATGGCGTGTATTAGGGAACTCATCCAGCATTTTAATGGACTCTGTACCAAAAGCATAGCCATCGTCTATTTTGTCCACGATGCCACAAAAAATGATGCCCAGGCTTCCATAGGTGGCCACCAGATCTCCCGAAGCCCCATACTTCAGAGACAACCGAATCATTTTTAGTATGATGACGGGAAAAAGTTCCGGAGTTACATGGTAAGCTGCTGACGCAAAACTCAAAATGATTTCCAGTATAGCCAGTGCTTTTTTGTCTGTAATAGGGGGGAGCTGCCTAAAGTAACTAGCTTTTTTATTTCCCAGTCTCAAGGCAGTGTTGATAAAGCTGGCAATGATCTGAGGTTTCGCCGGTTGCTCGGGAAATCTAACGTTGAAGTTCTTTAAAACGTCCAGGCCCAGCCGGGTGGCGTCCTTGTATTTATTGCGGGCGATGAGCGAATAGATCGTCACCCGGTAGGCACCCAGCCGCTCATATATATCATCCGTCATCGCAAAGACCTGCTTGCCCAACTCTTCCATGCGATGGTAATTGCCCGTGAGGTAGGCGCATTCCATAGTTTCTGTAAACACATTGATGTGTGCCGGGTGACCTTCAACCGAAGAATCTAATTGGATGTAGGCGATGGAACGTTCATAGTGGAATAGGGCATTTTGATAAGCTGCCGATGCTTTGGCTTTGCAGGCGGCTTTGTAATTGAGGTCAATGAGCTGCCCTCTTAACATGTCATCGGGTATCTGGGGAGCCCCATTGTTCAGATGAAAGACAACATCAAAAATGTGTTCCGGTAATTTTGCAGGGGTTATATTTTCCAGCATTTTCCTTCCGACCTTCAGGTGGAGCATGGGCTTCATGTCTTCAGGTACCATCAAATAGGAAGCCTGCCTGATCCTGTCGTGAGAAAACTTATACCGGATATTTTTACCCTTCCCGTTTCTGTTAAAATTGTACTGTAAGTGTATGTAGTCAGGATTGTCACTCATGGCGAAAATATATTGGTGTTTCACCAGGTGATAGAGGCTTTCTTCCACATCTTTCCATTTCCTGTTGCTAATATAGCTGAGCGTTTCCAGGTCAAAAGAATCCCCCACACATGCCCCAAGGATCAATACTTCTTTTTGACGTTCGTCAATCCTTTCAATTTTGGAAATCATGAATTCCACCACATTGTCGGTGAAGGTCATCTTTTTCATCCCGTCCCAATCGATTAACCAGTTACCTTCTGATCCATCCCATTGAAAACTGATCAGCTTATTTTCATAGATGGATTGGAGAAACTGATTAATGAAAAAGGGATTTCCTGCTGTTTTTGCAAGGACAATTTTCGCCAGGGCTGCACATTGTTCCTTTTCGAGTAGCAGGGTGTCGCTAACCAGTTCACTGATGTCTTTTAGTGTCAGCTCTCCAAGATAAATGTTATTTACCTGTATGGCACTTTTCAATTCCTGCACCATCATGGCCGTAGGATGTGTCTGATCCACCTCATTTTGCCGGTAGGCTCCGATGAAGTAAAAATTGTTTATTTCATCATCGCAAATTATTTTTTTCAGCAGATGCAGCGATGAAGCGTCAGCCCATTGCATATCGTCAATAAACAATATGATAGGGTGCTCCTTCGTAGCCAGCGCCTTGACAAATTTCAGGAAGGTATAGTCAAAGCTATTTTGAGCCTCATTGATTCCTAATTTGTCCGGTGTTCTTTGTTTGCCAATTATCAGTTCAAGATTGGGGATAAGGTCTGCAATGAGTTTCCCTTCGCGACCCAGTGTATCCTGCAATGTAGTTTTCCAATAGTCCAGCTTTTCTTCCGGCTCCGATAGCAGGAGGTTCACCAGGTGAGTGATGGCATCCACGAGGGCATAATATGGAATGTCTTTTTGAAACTGTTCAAACTTTCCCTGGATGAAATAGCCATTCTTTTTTGTGAGTGGTTTATGCACCTCATAGATCAAAGTAGTCTTACCCGCCCCGGAATTTCCGGTGATGAAGGTTGCTTCCTTACCGTTCCCGGATCGGCTTATTGAATTCAACAGGGCTTTTGATTCATCCACCCTGCCATATAATTTGGACGGGATGAGAAATTTATCCGGCCTGTCTCTCTTACCAATTTTAAATTCTTCAATATTTATCTGAAGGCTCAATTGGCTGTAGCAGTCCTGTAGGTCAGCCAGGACACCAGTGGAGGTTTGATACCTCCTTTCCATGTTTTTGGAGAGCAGCTTTTTGACGATTTCAGAAATGACCTGTGGAATTCCGGGATTCAACTCTACGAGGGGCGTTGGCTCGATGGCAAGATGTGCATGGATGAGTTCCATAGAATCCTGGGAACTAAAGGGCAATTGTCCGGAAAACAATTCGTATAACACCACACCCAATGAGTACAGATCAGACCGCAGATCAACGACATGGTTCACTCTGCCCGTCTGCTCGGGTGAAATATAGCCCAAGGTTCCGGCTACGTAATTCGACACAGTCCGTATCTCTGACTTTGTATTTAACCGGGTTGCGAGGCCGAAGTCGATGAGGTGAACTTCATAGGAGGGTGTGATCAGGATATTGTGAGAATTGATGTCCTTGTGGATAATGTCGTCATGATGGACTTGATCAAGGATTTCACAGATCGATATAGCAATCTTCAGCTTTTCTATAAAGGGAACTGTTTCCTTAAGAATGAATCCTTTTAATGTCATTCCGTCTACATACTCCAGCCTGACGGCGGGCCTGCCATTTAAGGTGACCTGCCCCAGTGATTTTCTCACCCCTTCTATTTCCAGGTTTTTTAAGATAAAATCCTCATTGAGTATTTGGGTAGAGTAGGGGTAGAAATTCCTTTCTTCCCTGATCACCTTAATCAATACCGGGTGGTTGAATTCACTTTCCTCCTGGTAATAAATGAGTGAATTTTTCCCTTCCGCTACCTTTCTGACTTCATTTTCCGCCAATTGTAAAACATCATCCATGATATACACATTAAGGAGCTATGGCATAGGCAAGCACAGCGCTTCCCATAATCCAAAGCCCTTCAAGTATTCCCAAAACAATCGCCAATACATAGTTTCTCTTGCTAGCTATCAGGTAAATGCATACCGGCAGAAGCAAGGAGATTAACGCCTCACAAATAATGATATAATATGGTGCGTTCCAGATCATCGAAACATGTTGATACCACCACCATCCGGCATCTTTTGCAAAATTTTCATAAAAGGGAATATACAAACCACCAGCTATGGCCATTATGATCGAAGAGGTGAGTACCCCTTTCCATCGGATCAGCAGCAAACAATAATACCCCAACTGAACAAAAACATTTGCCCAGGCAAAAGGCATGTACAAGGGAGAACTTATTATCATGGGCTCATTTTTTGGATAGATGAGTGCATGGATCCCGGCCACAGAATAATGATCGGCCCAGAGTTCAAGGATACCGCCCATCAAGCCGAAAACCAAAAGAAGATATATCAAGCGGCTGTTTCTGACAATGGCATAGATGATAAAGGCCACAAAGCACAGGTAGGTAATAATTGAAGCAGATAAAGCCCCGGCCTTTAAAATTGAGCTGCCCAAGGCCCAGATCATCATAAGTGCCTGGGAACCTACGATAAACCATGTCGTGCTCTTGCTAACACCCGAAAAAATACCTTGATTGTTCATAATGACAGTTTGTTAGTAGTTTGCTTTTGCCATACTAACCTGTTGCCGAGAATATCGGGGGTAAGTTGGAGTTTGTTTTCCCACTCATCGTGAAGGTTCCAATCCTTGCACAAACTTGGAGGAATAAAAAAGTGAATGTTTTTTCCGTCGTTATAATGTTTCAGATAACCTCGCAACAGAAGTTTATTGAATAAACCGGAGATTGCCTGAACGATATGCGAATGTTCCTGCACATGACTTATTTTCTTTGATAGGAACTTGCTGATCAACATCACCACTCTTTCTTTTATGCCCTGAATTTCCTTAAGTCCTATAGTAGCGGCCAGATCGACTCCTGTCGCGGCTGACATGTCCTGAAAGAAAAACCACATCATGTATTCCGAGACTCCATTAAAAATGGTACCCGGAATAATAGCGTCGATAAAATCGATGGCAGATTGCGTCAGTTCTACCCCTTCCTGGGAGGGGGCGGATTGATGCTTCAGGATTTTTGTTGCCAGTTCCCAACTGTCTTTTTCGGTGCCTGGTAGCAGACTGCCATCTACACCCATTAAATATCCGATAACCTGCCAGCAATGTATGTACGCCTCTTTTTGATTTTCCGTTAATTCGACATTCAGGTTTTTGAGGCCATTAAGAATAATAGGGCCAAAAGACATGAGTGTTCCCGCCATGTCCTCTTGGTTGATAGGCTCTCCGTAGGCGTCAACATCCCAGCCTTTAGGGTTGTATTTGGCATGTTTTAGAAAATAGCGAATAGATGCGTGGATTAGCCGTACTTTCTGAATGGTAACAACACCATTGCCTTTTGCTTTCAGGCCTCCAGGCGACATGGTGTTTACTACCATCTGGGCTGTTTCCATTAGCCTTCTGATCAGTGGGTCGATACTTCCGCCCCTGTATGACGTTCGACCGGTGGCGTATAGTACTTTCGCACCCTTGGCACATGTGTAGCACATGGGCAATGAGAGGACATTCAGAAGCAAAAAAATCTCCGGGCCAAACAGACTGAACACCACTTCTCCGGTTCGTAGCTTCTCGTTGTCGGCCCATTTGGGGAGGATGCTTGTTCTGTCAAAATAGCTGGTGATAATGTTTGCCAGGTCATCTGGAAATTTTTTAAACAGTTCAGGGTGGTAGCTGTCATTAGTGACCAGGGTCAGAAAAATTTCGTTTACGTTCTTTTCATAGCCTTTGGCTATGATTTGAGCAATCACCTCATCGGCAATCGGGTCGGTGTGCTTCCTTTTTTCTTCTAAAAAATCATCTGTAATGACTTTCAGGCTAAATGGATTAGGATTTGTTGTAGTCATTGAAATAAAATAATTGCGTCTCTATTGTGTGTGTTAGCCGTAAACTACGAAAAATATTATTTTATCTAAATTTTACCAGACGAAAAAGTGAGAAATTTACCTGTAAAAATGATAACAGGATGGTTTTTACTCCTCCACAAGACTCACCACCTCATTGCTGTCGAGTGCATAGAAGTATCCCAGTGCACTATTGCTGAAATTGGTAAGGATATTGGCTGGGTCCGAACGAAGGATATTTACCCTGCACCATTCGGTTTCAGCAAAACGGTCCGCAGGTATTCGTAATAATCATCGGTAAGGTAATGTCTTCTTTCGGTGATATTCCGGGTTTGTTCCATAACGGCTTCGGATTTGTGATCCATTGGAACAAACCTTTTTTTTTCAACAGGTTCATGGACGCATTGACCACCGCTTTCTTCAAAAACGCTTACGGAGTTACTGTAAAAATGAGTCGATTTCTCTTTTTCCACAACTGGGTAAATACCACCAGCATGGAATCATGGGTCAGGTCTTCTCCGCGGAGAATATTAACACCCGGCTTTTGCATCATGGCATGAAGAAAAGTTCCTTGAAGTCCTCATCGCGGATCATTGGTACTCAATTGGGTAAATGGAGGCAGAACATACGATCGACATTTTTCCGAAATAAATGGACTTCGAGGAATATATCAGTATTGGTTTTGTTAAACGTGCTTATCAGGCATTGATCATCACAATCAACAGGTTTGCCGTCTACGTCGTTTTTTTGCATTTGAAAAAATACACTTACAACTGCCTCAAACCTCCCAATCCGGGCAATTTCTTACCTGCATCGTTAGTATTCCAAAAATTACTGATTTTAAGGGCTTTATTCATTAAATTAGTACAAGCAACACAAATTGAAGCAAATAAAACCAGCACAAAAGACCTTTTGCAATGATTGAAAAATGTATTTATGATGTATATAAACGGGATGAGCGGGTGATCATCCCCGAATTTGGCGCCATTATTTATTCCGATTACTCCGACGAAGCAGACTTTAATGCCTATCTGAATTTTGATGATGGCAAGGTGGCGGGTGAGATGCAAAAACAGATGAAACTCTCCGAAGAAGAAGCAACCGCTACACTGGAAAAATTTGTAGACAATATTTCAAAACAAATAGATAACGGCAAGACGGTGTTAATTGAAGGGATCGGGTACATGTCAAGGGATGAAGATGGCTCAATCGTCATTCAGAAAACGGGAACTATTTCCGAGCCGGTAGTGGAGGAAAAAGAAGAAACGAAAGTAGAGAAAGAGGAAACGCCGACGCCAGCCGCAATGAAAGAGGAAGAGGAAAAAGTGGAAGAGCCTGTTGAAGTTAACGTGGAACAGGAAGACGAAATTCAAATCGAAGCGGAGGAGGAAGATTTGGAAGAAGTTGAATCATCAGAGATTGAGCCGGAAGAGACAGAAAAGAGAGAAACTACAGTTGCGGAAGAGGGAACTCACTATGGCAGCACTTTTATTCATGGCGAAGATATCGAACTTGAATCCGAAGGTGAGGGGGCGGAAGAGTTTTTTGAGGAAGAAGACCGGCCGGTGTATCATTACGACGAGCCTGAAAAAAAGAATCCGGCCAGGACGATATTGCTGATTGCCCTTCCCTTATTATTGGTGCTGGCGGCCGGATATTATTACTTTTTTCATTGGAATGATCAGCCTGATGATAGATCTGAGAAATCATCACTGATCACTACCATTCCAACACCAGCCAAAGAGGACAAAGTAGCGAAAACCGAAGCGCAGGAAGATACCATGAAAGCAGAAACGCAGACAAAGCCAGAAACGCAGACAAAAGCAGAGGAACCATCGAAGGGAAGCACGTCAACACCCGCTTCAAGCACATCTGAAGATTCCAATAATTTAGCAAGTGTGAAATATGAAGTAGCAGAAAGCAAACAAAATCCTGGCATATCATCAACAGGGTACGGAAAATCATACAGCCTGATCCTCGGTAGTTTCAGGGTGGAGAGCAATGCAGATAACTACCTGAAAACACTCCAGTCAAAGGGTTTGAAGGTGATTAAGTTTCCAGGCAAATATGACTATTACCATGTAGGCTACGAGAATATTGGTGATAAATCGGAAGCGCTTCGACAGTTGACTGTGGTTAGACAGGAAAACCCAACCGCCTGGATCATTAATCGGGAATTGATTCGGCTTTGAGTTAAAAAAAAAGGGGATGGAAAATTACCATCCCCTTTTTTTTAGTCCAAAGAATCTTTAATTCATGCCGGGAGGCGGTAAATCCTTATTCCAGGTTTCTACCTTGATTTTAAGGCTGCCTTCTTTTTGGATC